>NZ_CP049780.1:4057709-4692335 GCF_011193355.1 Streptomyces sp. JB150 | reverse complement strand
AGATCTCGGGGGTGCGCTTTTGGAACTTGACCGCGTCGCAGCCCGCCTCGGCGGCGGCGTCGATCAGCCGGAAGGCGTTCTCGAGGTCGCCGTTGTGGTTGATGCCGATCTCGCCGGTGATGTAGACGGGTCGGCCGGGGCCGACCTCGCGGGTGCCGAGGGTGCGCAGGCGGGAGTTGGTGCTCATGACAGGACGTTCCTTACTTGGTGAGGGGGGCAGGAGAGTCGAGAGAGGGTCCGAGGATCCAGCCGGCGATCTCTCGGATCGCGCCGTCACCGCCGGGGAGGGCGGTGACCGCGCGTGCGGCGCCGCGGACGACGTCATGGGCGCTCGCGACCGCGACCGGCCAGCCGACGAGGGCGAAGCAGCCGAGGTCGTTGACGTCGTTGCCGACGTAGAGCACGCGCTCCGGCGCGATGCCCTGTTCCTCGCACCACTGCTTGAGCGCGAGGTCCTTGCGGTCGATGCCGTGCAGCACCGGGAGCCGCAGCTTCCGGGCGCGGGCGGCGACGACCGGGTTCTGTTCCGTGGACAGGATCAGCAGCTTCAGGCCCGCCTTGCGCAGGGCCGCGATGCCGAGTCCGTCGCCGCGGTGCACGGAGACGAACTCCCGTCCGTCGGAGTCGATCAGCACCCGGTCGTCGGTCTGGGTGCCGTCGAAGTCGAGGACGACCGCGTCGATGTCACCGGCGGTCGGGAGGGCGCCGGGCCTGTCCGCGTCGAAGAGCGGGGCGAGGGCGCGGGCGCGGGCGAGGTCGTGCGGGTCGTCGATCTCCAGCACGCGCGCGGGGTCGGTGCGCACCAGTTCGGTGCGGCCGAAGAAGCGGTGCCGGTGCTCGCGGAAGCCGGGCGCGTCCATGGCGTAGGCGGCGCCGGTCTCCAGCAGGTCCTGGGGGCGGTCCTGGCGGCGGGGGCGGTACGCCTTGTCGTGGTTGACGCCGTGGCCGCCGTCCTCCTGCGTGTCGCCGTCGCGCCAGACGAAGCCGTGGAAGGGCGCCACCGTGACGGCGGTGTCGGCGCCGTTCTCGGCGACGGCCGCGGCGACCCCGTCGACGTCCTCGCGGGTGAGGAAGGGGCTGGTGCACTGGACGAGGAGGACCACGTCGACCGGGGAGCCGTGCTGGGCCTCGTGGGCGTCCAGGGCGTGCAGGACGGCCGCCTCGGAGGTCGCGGTGTCGCCGGCGATGGCGGCGGGGCGCAGCACGACCTCGGCGCCGGCCACGCGGGCGGCCTCGGCGATGGCCTGGTCGTCCGTCGAGACGACGACGTCGGTGACCAGGCGGGCGGCGCGGCACTCGCGGACCGCGCGGGCGACCAGCGGTACGCCGCCGACCGGGGCGAGGTTCTTCGCGGGCACGCCCTTGGAGCCGCCGCGCGCGGGGATCACCGCGAGCACCCGGCGCATCGCGGCACCCGCGTCGGCCGCGTCGGCCTGCGAGTCGGACATGGCTTGCACTCCTTGGGCAGAGGTGAGTGACGGGCGCGCCCCTGGGGGCGCGGGGGCTTGCACGGCCGGCCTCGACGGCGCCGCGTGAGACGGACGTCGCCGCGCGTCCCTCCCGGCGAGGCGCCCGCTCACAGCTCGCCCATCCGCCGGATCACGGGCGCCACGCGCTGGACGCCGTGCCGGTAGGCGCCGCGGGCGGCCCGGCGGACGATCTGCCGGACCGGGCCGGGTTCCCTGTCGTGGGCGGGGGCGCCGGGCAGCGGGGTGCCGTCCGGGCCGAGGTGGTGGCGGGCGAGGATGCCGGGCAGGTAGCCGGGGGCGGTCGCCGGGGTGTAGTAGGGGGTGAGCGGCGGCAGCGCGTCCGCGGCGAGCAGCGCCGCGATGCGGGCGCGGGCCGCGTCGAAGGCGGTCGCGTACTCGCCGTCCGCGGCGACGCCCTGCCGGGCCACCCACTCGGGGTCCGGGTCGGGCCGGTGGCCGGCGTCGAGCTGGTCCCAGGAGGCGAGGCAGCCGGAGCCGACGAAGTGGTGGTTGCCCAGCACCTCGCGCACGCCGAGGTCGGTGAGGACGACGGTGGGGATGCGGCGGTGCAGGGACTCCAGCGCGGCGGTCGAGCTGACCGTGACCAGCAGGTCGGTGCGGTCCAGGACCTCGCCCATGTTGCCGTAGACCAGCCGGAAGTTGGGCGGCAGGTCGAGCTTCTGGGCGAGCTTCTGGTAGGGCAGCTCCTCGATGTGCGTGGTGTGCTCGCCGGGCTTGGAGCGCAGCTTGAGCAGCACCTCGCGGCCGGGGTGCAGCCGGGCGTGCCGGACGAGCCGTTCCAGCAGGTAGGCGCGGTCCGCGCGGCGGTCCGGGACGGACGGCTGGGCGGCGAAGACGACCGTGTACGGGTCGTGTTCACCGGCGTACGGGGCTCCGCCGAGGAACGGGAGTGCCACCTCGGTCACGGCGGAGGAGTCCGCGCCGACCCCGTCGTAGACGGCCCGGAAACGGTCGGCGTCCTGGCGGGAGTTGGCGAGGACGAGGTCCGCGCCGTGCCGCAGCAGCAGGCCGTCGGCGAGCTTCTCGTAGACGACGCCGACGTAGCCGGTGACGACGACGGGCCGCTTCGGGCGGTCCTCCCACACGCGCTTGAGGCCGTGCAGCATCGCCTGCACGCCGCCGCCGACCAGGGCGAGGACGAGCACGTCGTACGGTTCGCGCGCCATGGTGCGCAGGAACTCGACGGCGGTCACCTCCCGCAGGGAGTCGGCGCGCACGCCCACCTCGGCGAGCTGGCGCGGGGTCGGGGTGGCCCGGCCGCGCAGCAGGAACCCGTCGAGGACGGGCGCGGCCGGCTCCCCTTCCCCGGGGGCGGTTTCCGCGGGCGGGCCCGCGGCGATGCGGTGCGCGGTCAGCGCACCCCATTTCCAGCGGGTGTCCGAGTCCGCGAGCACCGCTACGCGTGGGGGCTTCGTTGTACGTGGTGGCACGTCCAAGACGCTAGGAAGCGATTCCGTGTTGTGGCCCAACCGGGACTCAACAAAAAGTTAACAGCGCCCCACCGAGAGCCGAACTGGCTTGTGGCGGGCGGGAAAGTACACGGCATGCACCGTTCCGACACATGGAGTTCACCCCTGGTACGGCCACCGGAAAGGCCCGCGGCCGGGCCGCCTCCTAGGGTTTCTCGAGTGCCAAAGCTTTCCGTGATCGTGCCGTTCTACAACGTGCAGCAATACGCCCCGGACAACCTCAGGAGCCTTCGCGCGAATGCCCGGCCCGACTTCGAGTTCGTCCTGGTCGACGACAAATCGAAGGACGAGACACCGGCCATTCTCGAACGCGCGGCCGGGGACCTCTCCGAGGTCGCGCGGGTGCGCTGCATCCACCGGGAGGAGAACGGCGGGCTCGCCACCGCGCGCAACACCGGGCTGGACGCGGCGACCGGCGAGTACGTGGCCTTCCTGGACGGTGACGACTGGCTCGCCCCCGGGTATCTGAGCGAGCTGGTCGCGGCCATCGAGGAGCTGGGCTGCGACTTCGTGCGCACCGACCACGTGCAGGCCACCGCGCGCGCCCGCTCCGTGCACCGGGTGCCGGTCGGGCGGCGCGGCGAGGTGCTGAACCCGCGCGAGGCGATCCTGCCCGCCGACCGGACCACCTCGGTGGACTACCCGTACGCCTGGGCGGGCGTCTTCCACCGGCGGCTGCTCGACAAGGGCCTGCTGCACTTCACCGACGGGCTGCGCACCGCCGAGGACCGCCCCTGGATCTGGAAGCTGCACCGCGAGGCCGAGTCGTTCGCCGTGGTCGGGCTGCTCGGCGTGTTCTACCGGCGCGGGGTCGCCGGGTCGCTCACCCAGATCGGTGACGTGCGCCAGCTGGACTTCATCCGCGCCTTCGACCAGGTGATCGGGGAGACCGCCGCGGACCGTGACGCGGACCGGCTGCTGCCGAAGGCGGTGCGCACCTACTGCGCGATCATCGCCCACCACCTGTCGGAGATCGAGAAGTTCGAGCCGTCCGTGGCCAGGCAGCTGCGCGCGATGAGCGCGGCGGCGATCCGGCGGATGCCGCAGGACGCGCTCGGCGACGTGCTCGACACCATGGACTTCCAGCGCGCCTCCAGGCTGCGGCGCCTGCGGCGGCGGATCACCACAGCGAAGGCGGCGGCCTGATGTCCCGTACCACCCAGATCTTCTGCGTCTCCACGCTGTACGGCGCGGCCACCCTCGCCGCCGCCCTGGACTCCGGCTGCTTCGCGGAGCCGGACCGGCGGGTGCTGCTGGTGTTCAACAACGCGGCGACGCCGGAGACCACCCCGGCCGTCGACGAGATGCCGGGCTTCGCCGCGCTGCGCCACCACTTCGGCGACGTGCTGTCGTACAACGAGGCCATCCGCCCCTTCCACCCCGGCGCCTGGCAGCCGCGCTCCGACGACCTGCCGCTGTTCGAGCGCTATCTGCGGCAGCTGTGGGACCTGGGCGAGGACCGCGTCGAACTGGTCGTGGAATCCCTCCAGGTCAACCCGGCGCTCGGCCTCGCGCAGATCTTCACCGACGCCCCCGTCCACGTCTACGCCGACGGCCTGATGAGCTACGGCCCCACCCGCAACAAACTCGACCCGCTGGTCGGCACGCGGGTGCGGCGGCTGCTCCACCTGGACCTGGTGGCGGGCCTGACGCCGATGCTGCTGACCGAGTTCGGCGTGGAGCCGCGGGTGGTGCCGGCGGAGGCGTTCCTGAAGGTGCTCGGCGGCCTCGCCGACGCCGCCGGGGAGCTGCCCGAGGTGCCGCAGGGCGCCGCGCTGCTGCTCGGGCAGTACCTGTCCGCACTGAACATCCTCTCCCCGAAGGAGGAGGAGGACCTGCACGTGCGGATGATGCGGGGGGCGGTGGCGCGCGGGCACCACACGATCGTCTTCAAGCCGCACCCGACCGCCCCGGCGAGCCACAGCCACGCGCTGGAACGCGAGGCGGAGAAGCTGGGCGTGGAACTGACCGTGCTGGACACGCCGGTGCTGGCGGAGGTGCTGTTCGAGAAGGCGGCGCCCGCGCTGGTCGTCGGCTGCTTCTCGACGGCCCTGTTCACCGCGTCGGCGTTCTACCGGCTGCCCGTCGCCCGCGTCGGGACCGGCATGCTCCTGGACCGGCTGGCGCCGTTCCAGAACAGCAACCGCGTCCCCGTCGCCCTCGCCCACGCGCTGCTGCCGGACCTGGAGTCCGACGGCCGGGACGAGGAGCGGGCACTCCCCCGCGAGCTGCTCCAAGGGCTCGTCACCGCCATGAGTTTCGCGATGCAGCCGCAGATCCACCCCGGTCTGCGGCCCGCGGCCGAACGGTTCCTGGCCGAGCACTTCGGTCCGCGCACCCAGCACTACTTCAAGCGGCGCCGGCTGACCGCGCTGGGACTGCCCGGCGGGCTGCCGCAGCGGCTGGCGTTCCTGCCGCGCAACGCCACCGCCCGCCGGGTGGCGCACCGCGGGCGGGCGATCCTGAAGGCCGTACGACGCTGAGCCCGCGGGCCACGCGGCGCCGGCCTCGCGGGCGGCGCGCCGCTGAGTTTGTGGGCGGCGCGCCGCTGGCCCCGCGGGCCGTGCGGCGCCGGCCTCGCGGGCCACACGCACCGACCACGCGGGCCGCGCGCCGTCAGCCTCGCGGGCCGTGGGCCGCCGGCCTCGCAGGCCACACGCCACCGGCCACGCGGGGGCCACACGCACCGGCCACGCGGGCCCGCGCGCCCTCAGCCTTGCGAGTCGCGCAGCGCCGACCTCGTGGGCCGTGCGGCGCCGGCTGTGCGGGCGACGCGTCACCGGCCTTGCGAGCCGCCGCCGTCAGCCTTGCAGGCCCTGCGCCGTCAGCCTTGCGGGCCTTGTGCCGCCGGCCTCGCAGGCCGTGCGCCGCTGAGTCTGACCGTGTGGAGAGTGTTCACCTGGCGGCCACCGGAAAGGCACCCGCGCCCGGGTGCCTTGGGGCACATTCGGCGTCCGGCCGAACGGTTCGGCCTCCGGCTCGGAGGAGGCGAACGGTCCGGCCCGTCGCGCGATCCGGCCTGTCGAACCCATCCGGCCCGCCGCGCGATCCGGCCTTCGAACGATCCGGTGTGCTGCCGGGCGAACGGTGGAACACATGACGAACCCCCTGGCGGGACTGTTCAAGCCACGGCAGAAGGAGACCGCCGGGCTCGACCTGTACGCCCGGACCATCCGTGCGTGCGGGGACTTCCTCACAGCGCGCGGCGACCAGGCCGCTCCCGCGCACGCCCGGCTCGTGCGGGCGGTCGGCGTCCTCGCGGCCTCCCTCGCCGCCCCGGCCGCTTCGGACACCCCGGACTCCCCCGGCGCCTCCGGTGCCGATCCCTTCGACGCCCTGCTGCGGACGGCCGAGCGCGCGCTGGAGGCCGGCGGCGAGGACGGGCCCGCTCTCGCCCTGACCATCACGGACGCGGCGACGCGCCTCCGGCGGCGCTCCAAGGGCGCCTGGCGGCTGCGCGGCCTGGCCCTTGACGCGCTCGGCCGCGACGCGGAAGCACTGGAGTGCTACGAGCGCCACCTCGCGCTGGCGGGGGACGGCGCCGGCGCCTCGGCGGAGGTCGTCCGCAGGACGGCCACGCTGCGGCGCCGGCGGGAGTGCGTGCAGGCGGCCCTCGCGCTGTTCCCGGACGCGGAGTCCGCGCTGCGCGAGCCGACCACGGCCACGACGACGGCCCCCACCCCGCCGGCCGCCACCACCGCGGCCACCACCGCCCAGGTGGCGGACGAGGTCGCCGCGTTCGTGCGGGCGCGCGTCGCGCAGTACGGCATGGCCCACCCGCGGGTGCGGCGCCTGCTCGGGCTGTACGGCGCGTACCGGCGGCTCGTGGAGCGCGACGCCCCGGCCGTGCCGCCGCCCGGCTGCGGCACGCCGATCGACGTCAGCGGGCTGCGCGCGCTGGTCGCGGGGCGCACGGTGTGCCTGGTCGCGAACACCGAGGAGGTCGCCGCGAGCGCGCTGGGCGCCGAGATCGACGGCTACGACGTCGTGATGCGCTGCGACGCGTTCCGCCTCCACGCGCGGGGCACCGGCGAACGCACCGACGTGCACGCCGTCTCGCTGCGCGGCGCCGCCCCGTGGGAGGGACCCGCCTGGACGCAGGCCGCGGGCGTCCGGCTGGTCTTCGGCGACCCGGCCCCCGCGTGGCGCCGCGCCGTCCGGCAGCGGCTGGCGCCCGGCGCGCAGGAGCACATCGGTGACGCCTCGCTGCGCCGGCCGCTGAGCGACCCCGCGCTGCTGGGCGAGGCCGGCTGGGACGGCGGGACGACCACCGCCTTCACCCTGGTGCGGCTCCTGGACTTCCTGGACGCCGGTTCCCGCCTGGACCTGTTCGGCTTCGCGTCGCCCGGCGCGCTGCGCCCGCGGGAGGCCGCCTGGGTCATGGACCGTGCGACGCGTGCCGACGACAGCAAGACGAGGATCGCCCTGCGATGACCCACCCGCCCCACTCCCACCCGGCCACCGCGCGTGCCTTCGCGGACGACAGCAGTACCGTCACCGGCAAGCGCCGTATCGCCTTCGCCGTGCACACCGGCGCGGACCGCCTGCCCGAGGTCGCCACGCTGGTCCGCAGCCTCACGCTGACCAATCCGGGCGTGTGCGAGGACGTGGTGGTCCTGCACCCCGGCCTGCCCGCCTCCGCGTTCGACGCGCTGCGCGCGCTGCACCCGCGGATCGTCCCGCGCCGGGCGGACGGCCGCGGGGACGTCGTCCGGCTGGAGGGCTACGACACCGTCGTCGCCCTCACCCCGGCCATGGTCGTCCTGGGGGACGTCGGCGAGCTGCTGCGGCTGCGCCACGGCGTGGGCGCCGTACGGCAGGTGCTGGACGGCGGGGCGGCCGGCGAGCGGTGGTGCGTCCGGCCTGACGGGCTGCTGGTCCTCCAGCGCGCCGACGTGGACGAGGACCTGGCGGCGCGGTTGGCCGATGCCCTCGGCGACCGCGGTGACGGCGGCGACGGCAGCGGCAGCGGTGGCGGTGGCGACACCGGCCACGGCGGCCCCGGCGGCCTGGAGTCCGTCCTCGGTGACCTCCTGGTCCCCGTCGACCCCCGGTACGACTTCCTCGCCCACCGGCTCCACGGTGACCTGCCCGTGCCCCCGCGGGTAGCCGTCCTGCGCTTCACCGGCCCGTCCGGCGAGGACGCACCCGGCCCGGCGGCCGAGGCCCGGCGCCGTTTCGCGATGGGCGACGACGAGTTCCGGGCCGCCTACCGCGCCCTGCCCGGCGCCAAGCACCCGGATCTCCTCGCGCACCTCGCGCCGCCGCTGCTGCGCGCCCGTCCCTCCCTGGACCTCGCCCGCACCGTCGCCGACGGGTACCGCCGCCAGGGCCGGTACGACGAGGCCGTCGACGTGCTCGCCCCGGTCCTGGGCGACCGGCTGGACGCGCCGCGCTGCCAGGAGACGCTCGGCCTGTGCCTGATGGCGCTGTCCCGCTACGACGAGGCGGAGGCGCACCTGCTGCTGGCGGCGGCCTCCCCCGACGTCGCGCCGCGCGCCTTCGCCCAGCTGGCCCGCCTGGCCTGGATCCTCGGCCGGGACGAGGACGCGCGCCGCTACGCCCGCGAGGGCCTGGAGGCCGACCCCACGGACGCCGGGTGCCACGCCTGGTTCGTCCGCACCCGGCCGGCCGCCGGCCCGGAGCCGGCCGACGCGGGCCCGGCCGGCGGGCAGCTGGCGCACGTGGCGTTGTTCGCGGAGGGCCGGGAGAACGCCGGGGACCGCGTCCTGCCCGAGGCGGTGCGGCTGTGCTTCGGCCCGGACACCGGCCCGCGCCGCTGGTACCCGCAGCCGGTCCACCGGCTGGTCGACGAGGCGGCGCTGGCGCGGCTCAACGCCCGCCGCGGGGTGGTCGTGGGCGGCGGCGGGCTCTTCCTGCCGGACACCTCGCCCAACGGCAACAGCCACTGGCAGTGGAACATCCCCGACGACGTGCTGGCCCGGATCACCGCGCCGCTGGCGGTGTTCGCGGTGGGCTACAACGTGTTCGACGGGCAGCGCTACCGCCGCGGCCGGTTCGCCGAGAGCCTGCGGGCCCTGGTCGAGCGGTCGGCGTTCTTCGGGCTGCGCAACCACGGCTCCATCGAGCGGGTCCGCGACCTGCTGCCGGCCGCGCTGCGCGACCGGGTGCGCTACCAGCCCTGCCCGACGACGGTGGCCCGGCGGCTCGTCCCGGGCTGGACCGACCCGGCGGCGCGCGCCGACACCGTCCTGGTCAACTGCGCCTACGACCGCGCGGGCCTGCGCTTCGGCCACGACTACGGTCATTTCCTCGGCCAGATGGCCGTCGCGCTGCGGGACCTGCGCGAGCGGGCCGACGTGCGGTACGCGGCGCACATGCCGGACGACGAGCGGTTCGTGCACGACCTGCGCCGGGAGCACGGCGTCGCGCTGCCCGTGGAGCGGCTGTACGACCTGTCCAACGACGCGATCCGCGACCTGTACGGCCGGTCGCGGCTGGTGATCGGGATGCGCGGCCACGCGGGGATGATCCCCTTCGGCTGCGGCACGCCGATCCTCAGTCTGGTCTCGCACCCCAAACTCGCCTATTTCCTGGCCGACATCGGCCGTCCGGAGTGGGGCCTGTCCGTGCACGACCGGTGGCTGGGCCCGCGGCTCGCCGAGCGGGCGGGCGCGGTCCTCGACGCGCACCCGGCGGCCGTGGCGGACGTGCACGCCGCCCAGGACCTGCTGTGGGAGACGACCCGGTCGAACCTCCGGGAACTCGGGGAGATCTTCGGACAGGCGTGAGACACCGAGAGTTCACGCGCTCCGAGAAGGGAATTCACCTTTCCGCGTCTCGCACGACACCGCTTTCCCAGGAGTCGTAGCTAGCCTGTTCTAATAGCCGCCCTTCACCCCTGAGAGAGCCCCGTGCCCAAGCTGTCCGTCGTCGTCCCCATGCACAATGTCGGGGAATTCGCCGAGAGTACGCTCCGGAGTCTCGCCAACAACGCGGACGACGACGTGGAGTTCGTGATCGTCGACGACTGTTCCACCGATTCCACGCCGTCGGTGATCGACCACTGGAGGGCGAAACTCCCGCACGTGACGGTGATACGGCACGAGCGGAACCGGGGAATAGCCCAGGCCCGCAACAGCGGAATCGACGCCTCGACCGGGGAGTTCCTCACCTTCCTCGACGGCGACGACTGGTACGGCCCCGGCCATCTCGCCGCGCTGGTGTCCGCCATCGAGGAGCTGGGCTGCGACTTCGCCCGCACCGACCATGTGCAGGTCACCGGGAGGGAGCGGGTGATCCGGCGGCCTCCGGCGCGGGTGCGCGAGGCCGTGATGGACCCGCGGGACGGCATCGCGCCGGCCGACATGGAGACCATGGTCGACTATCCCTTCGTCTGGGCGGGGATCTACCGGCGCCACCTCTTCGACGACGGCCGGATGCGCTTCGCGACCGAACTGCGCACCGCCGAGGACCGGTTGTGGATCTGGCGGCTGCACCTGACGGCCCGCAGTTACGCCTCCGTGGGCCTGCACGGCGTCTTCTACCGGCGCGGCGTGGCCACCTCGCTCACCCAGATCAAGGACGACCGGCAGCTGGACTTCTTCCCGGCCTACGACATGCTGCTGCGGGACGTCATGGACGACCCTGAGTCCGGCCGCTTCCTCCTCAAGGCCGTGCGCACCTACTGCGCCATGATCGCCTTCCACATGGGCAAGGCGGACGAGTACGAGCCGGTGGCGGCCCAGCGGCTGCGGCGCGAGGCGACCGCCGCGCTCCGGCGGATGCCCGAAGAGGCCCTGGAGGAGACCCTCCGAACCATCGACAGGACTCGTGGCAGGTTGCTCAGCCGCCTGCGTGACGGGCGGAAGGCTGCCTGATCCATGCCCCACACCACCCAGATCTTCCAGGTGTCGACCCTGTACGGGGCGGCCACCCTCGCCGCGGCGCTCGACGCGGGCCTGTTCGGGCCGCGGGGCGAGGCCCGGCGCATCCTGCTCGTCTCCAACAACGCGGCGGTACCGGAGACCGCGCTGCGGCTGGACGAGATGCACGGCTACGCGCGCATAGCCGGCCGGTTCGACAGCGTGGTCAGCTGGAACGAGGCGATCCGGCCGTACCACCCCAGCAGCTGGGGCCCGCGCGGGAACGACACGGTGATCTGGCAGAGGGCGTTCCGGCTCGCCTGGGGCATCGGCGAGCGGGACCGCATCGATCTCGCCGTGGAGTCGATCCAGGTCAGCCCGGGCCGCGCCCTGGCGGCGATCTTCTCCGAGGCCGCCGTCCACGTGTACGCGGACGGCCTGATGAGCTACGGACCGACCCGCAACAGGCTTCCGCTGACCATCGGCTGGCGCATCCGGCGCCTGCTCCACCTCGACCTGATCCCCGGTCTGACGCCGCTGCTGCTGTCGGAGTTCGGGGTCCAGCCCGAGGTCGTCCCGGACGCCGCGTTCCGCCGGGTGCTCGACGAGATCTCCGAGGACGCGGCCGGCGACCCGCGGCTGGCGCCCGTCCTGGCGCAGAAGCCGACGGCGGTGCTGCTGGGCCAGTATCTGGCGGCCATCGACATCCTGAGCGCGGACGAGGAGGAGGACCTGCACGTCCGGATGCTCACCGGGGCCGCCCGGGCCGGGCACCGGTCGGTGGTCTTCAAGCCGCACCCGACGGCTCCCGCGAGTTACTCGGCGGCGCTGAGCAAGGCGGCCGCGGAGGCGGGTGTCCGGCTCACCGTGCTGGACGCGCCGCTGCTCGCCGAGACGCTGTACCACCACGCCCGGCCCGAGCTGGTCGTCGGCTGCTTCTCGACGGCCATGGTGACCGCCTCCGCCTACTACGGCGTGCCCGTCGGCCGGGTGGGGACCGCGCTGGTGATGAACCGCCTGAAGCCGTACGCCAACAGCAACCGGGTGCCGCTGGCCGTCGTCGACCACCTGGTGCCCGACCTGGAGCGCGACGGGACACCGGCCGTGCTCGGCGCCGCCCCCGCGTCGCTGCCGCCGCTGGTGCGCGCCATCGGCTTCTGCATGCAGCCCGAGACGTACCGGAGCCTGCGGGAGCCGACGGTCGCCTGGCTGCACGAGCATCTGGCGGACAGCCCTCCGCACTACTTCCCCGAGCTGCGGCTGGCCGAGCTGGGCCTGCCCGGCAGCCGCCCGCAGGCGCGCGCCCGGGTCCGGGTGCGGCGCGCCAGGCGCGTCGTGCGACGGGCGATGCGCCGCGGCGGCGCCCGCAAGTAGCGGGCCCGTCGCCCCGGTTCCGACGTCCTCAGCCATCCCCCAGGAAAGGTGCGCGGTGCGCAACGACACAGCAGCCGTACTCCTGCCGCAGCAGAGACAGGCCACCTCCGAGCAGCCCGCGCGGGAGCGGGAGCACCGCTACGACGTGGACCTGATGCGGCTGATCTGCTCCGCCACCATCATGCTGGGGCACGTCGGCGCGCAGTTCATCCTGGCGACCCGCAACGACCCGGCCAACGGCGCCGGCTCGTACTGGGCGGGGCATGTGGCCGAGGCGGTCAACCCGTACGCCGTCCCCATGTACTTCGCGATCGCCGGCTGGGCCGTCCTGGTCGGCGCGCCGCCGCGCGACACCGGCAGGATGTGGAAGCGGATCGTCCGCAACACCGTGCCGCTGTTCGTGTGGACGGCGATCTACCTGGTGTGGGCCTGGCTGCGGAACCGCAACGACGAGCCCATGACCGAGCTGGCGGCCGACTCCCTCTTCGGCTCCGTGCAGCCCGCGTACCACCTGTGGTTCATGTACACGTACATCCCCATCATCGTGCTGCTGGCCTTCGCGATGCTGATCCGGGCCGGGCAGCGGCCCTGGCGGCTGGGCGCCGTCCTCCTGGGCATCGCGGTGCTGCCGAGCGTGATGACCACCCTCTCCGAGGTTACCGGCCGGGAACTGCCCTCCGTCGCCTGGGGCTTCGGCACCTACTCGCTGGTGTACGCGGTCGGCGGGGCGCTGCTGTTCTCCCTGCCGCGCCTCGGCGCGCGGTGGCGCGGACTGCTGCTGGTGCTGCTGCCGCTGACGATGGCCGGAAGCCTCTGGTACAACACGCAGGTCCACTACGTGATGCCCAACGCGCACCTGTTCGTCGCCGTGATGAGCATCTGTGTGCTGCTCCTGGTCAGCCGGGTGCGGGTGCCGGAGACGTGGCGGCCGCGGCTGAAGAGGCTGGCCGGCGCCGCGCTCGGCGCGTACATGGTGCACGTGCTGTTCGTGGAGGAGATCGTCCGGCCCCTGGTGTCGCCGGACCTGAGCGGGCCGGTGGCGGGACTCCTGCTGGCCGGTCTCGTGATCACGGTGATGGTCCTGTCGTTCGCCACCAGTCTGCTGTGGGGCCGGCTGAGGCTGCGGCGCCTGCTCGGCTGACCGCGTTCGCCTGTTGTTCACCGAGCGGTCGCTCCGCGGGCCTTGGCCCCGGATGCCGCCGACCTAGCCTGGCTCCCGTGATCGGACCGCACCACTCCGACCGACTCCCGACGGATTGAGGTTCTCGGTTCCATGAAAAGCCGCTCCCTGCTCACCAGTCCGGCCTCCCGGCGTCTGCTGCGGCCGGTCGCCGACCTCATCGACCAGCGCATCGAACGGCGGCTGCGCTCCGCGGCGGCCCGGGACGCGGCCGACAGAGAACGACTGGCGGAGGCCGTGGACCTGATGAAGCGGCATCAGCTCACCCTCGACCTGCTGCTCGGGTCGCGGGCGCGCGGCCTGTCGCGGATCGTGCACCAGGGCCCCCTGGACCGGCTGCAGAACGAGGTGGCCGCCCTCGTCGGGGACCGGGACGCCGCCGTCCGCAACGTCGCCACCGCGTTCCGGCTGCTGGTCGCGCTGGAGTCGCTGGGCGTCGGCCGGATCGCCGGCGGCACCATGAACATCTGCGGCAAGCTCGGCACGATCCCCCTGCTCGCGCCGCCGGACAACGACGAGATACTCGAGATCGGCACGCTCTACGGCATGTTCTCCACCGGGCTGATCCGGATGATGGAGCGCGACGGCCGCAGCCCCGGTGTGACGATCGTCGACCCGTTCGCCGGGGTGCAGCTCCAGCCGGGCACCCCGCAGCGCCCCGACCCGACCGGCGCGCCGGTCGACGAGCACGCCGTGCGCACCAACCTCGCCCTGGCCGGCCCGGCGGGCGCCGCCGCCCGGATCCAGCGCGGCTTCTCCGAGGACCCCGAGACCCGGGCGGCCGTCTCGGACCGCTCCTACGGCGTGATCGTCGTCGACGGCGACCACTCCGCCGAGGGCGTCCTCGCCGACCTCCAGTGGGCCGAGCGGATCGCCGCCCCGGGCGCCGTGATCGTCCTCGACGACTACGGCGACCCCAAGTGGCCCGGCATCAAGGAGGCCCTGGACAAGCACCTGGCGGGCGAGACGCGCTTCACCTACCTGGGGAAGGCCGCCCTGTCGGCGTATCTGCGCGCCGCGTGACCGGCGTGCGTACGAAGCGAGGAGCGTGAGGGTGACCGAGACGATCGTGCGCCCGGCCCGGCCGGGCACCACGGCGCTCACGGACCCGCCGGCCGCACGCGGCCGGCTCCGGGCGCTGGACGGGCTGCGCCTGGTGGCCGCCCTGATGGTCGCGCTCTACCACTACGGCGGCCGGGGCGGCGAGATCGCCGAGGCGTGGGGCTCCTCGCCGAAGCAGCAGTTCCCGACCCTGCACTCGTGGTTCGCCTACGGCTGTCTCGGCGTCCAGGTCTTCTTCGTGATCAGCGGTTTCGTCATCTGCATGAGCGGCTGGGGCCGGCCGCTGCGCTCCTTCTTCGCCTCCCGCGCGGCCCGGCTGATGCCCGCGTACTGGGTGGCCGTGGTGCTGGTGACGGTGGTGTTCGCGCTGCCGGGCGTGGCGTTCGCGGCGGTCTCGCCGAGCGACGCGCTGCTGAACCTGACGCTTCTTCAGCAGCCGCTCGGCGCGGACCGGGTGCTCGGTGTGTGCTGGACGCTGTGGGTGGAGATCCGCTTCTACGCGCTGTTCGCCCTGTGCGTGGTGGTGCCGGGCGCGAACCGGCGGCGGGTGGTGCTGTTCTGCGCGGTGTGGACGCTCGCGGCGGCGATCGCCGACGCCGCCGACGAGCCGCTGCTGGACCTGGTGCTGATGCCCGAGCACGCGCCGTTCTTCATCGGCGGCATCGGCCTGTACCTGCTGCACCGCGACCGGCGGGACGCGCTCGCCTGGGGCATCGTGGCGGTGAGCTGGCTGACCGGGCAGCACTACGCCGTGGCGGCGCTGTGGCACAGCCCGAGCCCCGGCCAGTTCTCCTACCGCTCGGCCTCGGTGATCGTCCTGATCGTCACGCTCGGCTTCCTCGCCGTGCTGGCGGTGGCGCTGGGGTGGCTGCGCCGGGCGGACTGGCCGTGGCTGACCACGGCGGGCGCGCTGACGTATCCCTTCTACCTCGTCCACGAGCACCTGGGCTGGGTGGCCGTCGAGGTCTTCCACCAGGAGCTGGCCCTGCCGTCCTGGCTGACCCTGACGGCCACGCTGGTGACGATGCTGGTGCTGGCCCGCCTGCTCAACCGGTACGTGGAGGACCGGGCGACGCCGTGGCTGCGGCGGGCGCTGCGCTGAGGCGCGGGCGGACGCCGCGCTGAGGCGCGCGGGTCAGGGGCTCGCCAGGGACAGTTTCACGGCGAAGCCGAGGAACAGGGCGCCCGCCGCCGAGGTGGCGCCCGCGGCCAGGCTACGGCGGCGGCGGAAGGCGTCGGCGAGCCGGGTGCCGCCGAAGATCAGCAGCGACAGGTAGAGGAAGCTGGCCGTCTGCAGCAGGGCGCCCAGGATCAGGAAGGACAGCGCCGGGTAGGCGTAGTCCGGGTCGACGAACTGCACGAAGAAGGAGATCAGGAAGAGGATCGCCTTCGGGTTGAGCAGGGAGACCACCAGGGCGCGGCGGTAGGGGCGCTCGTCGTCCGCGGGGACGGCTGCGGGCGGGCCGGCGGCCGCCCGCTCACCGCGCGTCTTCCACAGGGCCCACGCCGAGCGCAGCATGCCGTACGCCATCCAGGCCAGATAGGCGGCACCGGCGTACTTCACCACGAGGAAGAGCAGCGGTGTGGTGGTGAGCACGGAGGCCGCGCCGAGCGCGGCCAGGGTCATCAGGATCGTGTCGCCGGTGAAGACGCCGGCCGCCGCCGCGTAGCCGGTCCGCACGCCCTTGCGCGCGGCCACGGACAGCACGTAGAGCGAGTTGGGCCCGGGGAGCAGGACGATCAGGACCAGGCCTGCCAGGTAGGTGGGAAGGTCGATGACACCGAACATGGAGAGGAGTGTGGCACGGGGGTGCGACACTCCTCACGCGCGTTCCGTACGTCAGAACGCGTCCGACGGGACGTACGTCCCCCACACGTCCCGCAGGGCGTTGCACACCTCGCCGACCGTCGCGCGGGCCCTCAGGGCGTCCTTCATCGGGTACAGGACGTTGTCCTCGCCCTCGGCGGCCTTCTTCAGGGCGGCGAGGGCCGAGTCCACCGCGCGCTGGTCGCGCTCGGCGCGCAGCTTGGCGAGGCGTTCGGCCTGCTGGGCCTCGATGGCGGGGTCGACGCGCAGCGGCTCGTACGGCTCCTCCTCGTCGAGCTGGAAGCGGTTGACGCCGACCACGACCCGCTCGCCGGAGTCGGTCTCCTGGGCGATCCGGTAGGCGTTGCGCTCGATCTCGTTCTTCTGGAAGCCGTGCTCGATGGCGGCGACCGCGCCGCCGAGGTCCTCGACCTTCCGCATCAGCTCGATCGCCGCCGCCTCGACGTCGTCGGTCATCTTCTCGATGACGTAGGAGCCCGCGAAGGGGTCGACGGTCGCCGTCACGTCCGTCTCGTAGGCGAGGACCTGCTGGGTGCGCAGGGCGAGCCGCGCGCTCTTGTCCGTGGGCAGCGCGATGGCCTCGTCGAAGGAGTTCGTGTGCAGGGACTGGGTGCCGCCGAGGACGGCCGCGAGGCCCTGCACGGCCACGCGCACCAGGTTGACCTCGGGCTGCTGGGCGGTCAGCTGCACGCCCGCGGTCTGGGTGTGGAAGCGCAGCATCATCGACTTGGGGTTCTTCGCGCCGAACTCCTCCTTCATCACCCTGGCCCAGATCCGGCGGGCGGCGCGGAACTTGGCGACCTCCTCCAGGATCGTCGTGCGGGCGACGAAGAAGAAGGACAGGCGGGGCGCGAAGTCGTCGACGTCCATGCCGGCCGCGACGGCGGTGCGCACGTACTCGATGCCGTCGGCGAGGGTGAACGCGATCTCCTGGGCGGGGGACGCGCCGGCCTCGGCCATGTGGTAGCCGGAGATCGAGATGGTGTTCCACTTGGGGATCTCGGCCCTGCAGTACTTGAAGATGTCGGCGATCAGGCGCAGGGAGGGCTTGGGCGGGAAGATGTACGTCCCGCGCGCGATGTACTCCTTCAGCACGTCGTTCTGGATGGTGCCGGTCAGCTTGTCGGCGCTGACGCCCTGCTCCTCGGCGACGAGTTGGTAGAGGAGCAGCAGCAGGGCCGCCGGGGCGTTGATCGTCATCGACGTCGACACCTTGTCCAGCGGGATGCCGTCGAACAGCACCCGCATGTCGTCGACCGAGTCGATGGCGACGCCGACCTTGCCGACCTCGCCGTGCGCGATGGGCGCGTCGGAGTCGTGGCCCATCTGGGTGGGCAGGTCGAAGGCGACCGACAGGCCCATGGTGCCGTTGGCGATGAGCTGCTTGTAGCGGGCGTTGGACTCGACGGCCGTGCCGAAGCCGGCGTACTGGCGCATGGTCCAGGGCCGGCCGGTGTACATCGTCGGGTAGACGCCGCGGGTGAACGGGTACGCGCCGGGCTCGCCCAGCTTCCCGGCGGGGTCCCAGCCTTCCAGGGCGTCCGGTCCGTAGACCGGCTCGATGGGCAGTCCGGACTCCGACTCGCGCGCCATGGTGTTGCCTCCCGCCGAGCGCTCGCGCGCTCTGATCGCCAGTTGCTCGTGTGCCAGTTACTCGCCAGTACGTATCGACCCTCGCGACGGACTGTAGCGGCGGCCGGTGCGCCGGGTGGAGGGCCCCACGCTGGGACCTTCCTCACAACGATGCCGCGCCGTTCGCGAGGCGTCACGCGCGGGGAACATGACAGGTGACACCGGAGGGGTACCGGAACGCCGAGGGGGGCTGTCATGCGTACGACAGGGAGACGGCGGGCGGTCGCGCCGCTGGCCGCGCTGGCCGCGCTGCTGGGGGCCGCCGGCTGCGAGCCGCAGACGACCGGCGCGGGCGGCGCGGGCGGCGGGCCGGTGCGCATCGAGGTGACCGCGACGGCCCCGGCGCCCTCCCCCGCGCCCCCTTCCGCGCCCGCTTCCGCACCGGCGGGCGGTGCCGCCGCCCCCGGGGACGCCGGACCGGCCGCACCGCCCGCCCCGGTGCTGTGGTCGCGCGGCGACAGCGGCCGGGACGTGCGCGAGCTGCAGGCCCGGCTGCGCCAGGTGGCCTGGCTGTACGACGGGCCGACCGGGACGTACGACGACCTGACCGAGCGGGCCGTCGAGGGCTTCCAGGGCAAGCGCGGACTGCCGCGCACCGGGCGGACCGACACCGTCACCTGGGAGCGGCTGCTGCGGATGACCCGCGAGCCGGGCCACTGGGAGCTGTACCTGATGGGCGGCCAGCCCGCCGACGCGCCCGACCCCCGCTGTCTGACCGGCCGGGTGCTGTGCATCAGCAAGTCCAGCCGCACCCTGCGCTGGATGACCGACGGGCGGACGGTGACGACCCTGCCGGTGCGCTTCGGCTCGGAGTACACGCCGACCCGCGAGGGCACGTTCGAGGTCTACTGGAAGTCCCGGCACCACCACTCCACGCTCTACGACGCGCCGATGCCGTACGCGATGTTCTTCAGCGGCGGCCAGGCCGTGCACTACTCGGCGGACTTCGCCGCCCGCGGCTACGCGGGCTCCTCGCACGGCTGTGTGAACGTGCGGGACGAGGCGGCGATCGCGCAGGTGTTCGCTCAGGTGCGGACCGGCGACAAGGTCGTCATCCACTGGTGAGACGAGGTGCGCCCTCCCGTGGGATCCGGTGGGATCTAGCGGGATCCGGTGGGACGCGCGGGAGCGCGCGTGGCGCGTGGCACCGGGCGCGTACCGGGCGGTGGGAGGGGGATTGCGGGGCGCGGGCGGGACCGGGGGAACGTGTCCCGCCCGCGCCGTGTGCACGAGCCGTGGGTACGGGGGGAACCCCGGCTCCGTGCGACGGCCGATGACCAGTCGGCTCACTCTTTACTGCGCCGTCGCGGCCGAAAGTGTCACACCCTCGCGGAAAAAAATTCGGGACTTAGGAAAACCGCAGGTCAGCGGGTTGTGTAGGGAGGAGTGAGGGAGGGCTGGGGGGTCGGTGAGACGCGGCCGCCCCAGGAGTCCTCGGAGGCGCGGGAGTCGTGCGGGTCCGACCGGTGCTCCGGGTCCTGGAGGGGCTCCGGGTCCCGCAGGCTCCGGCTCTCCTGCCGGCCGGAGCCGTTCTCGCCCGCGCCGGCGCCGCCGTGACCGTTGCCGCCGGGGCGGCCCGTGCCATGGCCGTCGTCGCCCTTGCCCTCGCCCTTGCCGTCGCCTTTGCCGTCGTTGCCCTTGCCGCCGGCGTCGTTGCCGCCGCTCGCGGAGTCGCCGTTGCCCTGGCCCTGGCCTTGGCCCTGGCCCTGTCCGGAGCCGGTGGTCCCGGCGAGGGCACCGCCCGTGGCGCCGGCGAGGGAACCGCCGGTGTCGCCCCCGGAGGTCGCGCCGCCCTGGCCCCGCAGCACGTTCTCGCAGTACCGGCCCACCCGCGAGGAGCCGCCCGCCACGCCCTCCAGCACCCGCCGGCGGCCGGCGTCCAGGCTCCGGCCGTCGCGCACCACCCGGCACGCCGAGGCGATCTCGCTCCACGAGCGCCCGGCACCGCCGGACGGGGTGGCCCGGTCCTCGCCGTCCCGGCCCTTCTGCGTGCCGCCCTCGCCCCGCTCCCCGGAGGCGGCGCCCGTGCCCGGCTTCGCGGCACCGGCGCCGCCGCGGGTGCCGTCCGGGGTGGGCGTGAGCAGCGGGCGGTCCGGGGTGGCGGCGGACACCGAGGCGGCGGGTCGCGGCTCGGTGTCACCGAACGGCGTCGGCAGGACTCCGGTTCCGGCCGCGAAGGCGACCCCGCCGACCATGCCGGCGGCCAGCGTGGCGGCCAGCGCGAGGCGCAGCGGGCGGCCTCGGCGCGGGCGGGCGCCGTCCGTCGTACGGCCGTCCGCGCGGGCGCCGATGCGGAACAGGCCGGCGTCCGAGGGGCGGGTGCGGGCGGGTCCGGCGAGCGTCTCGTGGTGTTCGTCGCGCTCCGCGCGGGCCTTGCGGAAAGCGGCCAGCGCGGCGGCCTCACCGGGCAGTTCGTCGCTGGTCAGCGGGGGGGTCGCGGCCAGCGCGCCGAGCGCTTGGGCGAGCCGTTCGGCCTGGTCGCGGGCGTCCGGGCCGACGGCGTCCGGTGACTCCCCGCGCAGCAAACGCTCCGCCGTCTCACGGTCCAGCCACCTGTACTGCTCGTCGGCCATCACATGTCCTTCTGCGTCCGCGGGCGCGTATGCGTCACACTCGCGGACGTCACCGCGCGGCGGCGCGGTTCTCGCGGGGGCGGCACGGCGTCGAGCACGCCCGCGGATTCCGGATCGCCGCCGCTCTCGCCGAGGAGCTCGGCCAGTCGCTTCAGCCCGCGGTGCGCCGCCGTGCGGACCGCGCCGGCCCGCTTGCCGAGCGTCTCGGCGGCGGTCTTGGCGTCCAGGCCGACGACCACGCGCAGCACGACGGCCTCGGCCTGGTCCTGCGGGAGCCGGGCGATCAGGGAGAGGGTGCGGTCGGTGGTCAGCGCCTCGATGGCCTCGCCGGCGGTGTCCGACTCGGCGGGCTTGCCGGTCAGTTCCGTCTCGTCGCCGCCGATGGCGGGGCGGCGGCCGCGCATGCGTATGTGGTCCAGGGCGCGGTTGCGGGCTATGCGGGCGGCCCAGCCGCGGAAGCGGTCCGCGTCACCGCTGAACCGTTCGAGGTCCCGGGCTATCTGGAGCCAGGCCTCGGACGCCACGTCCTCGGCGTCGGGTTCGCCGACCAGCGTCCGCACGTATCCGAGCAGCCGCGGGTGCACCGAGCGGTACACAGTACGGAACGCGGTCTCGTCCCCGTCCTGTGCCGCAAGCACCGCTGCCGTCAACTCGGCGTCGTCCCCCAGCACCGCACTCCCTCTGCGCCTCACCGGCGCCGCCTGCGCGCGGGCGTCTGCCACTTCGCTCTGTCTTTCACCTGTCCGCGGTCCGGTGCGAATGGCACGTTACGACCTGAAACCGCTCCCCGTCCATGTCCCCGGAAGATACGTAGAAGATGCAACTAACTCGTGACGCGAGCGGGGTGCGCGGGGGTGGGTGCCGGGGTGTGACACGAAGCGCACCGGCGGCGCTGTAACTAGTACGGGCCGCCGCGCGGCCCGTGCCGCGCGACGGCCGGGGCCTCTCCTGTGGGGGGTGGCGGCCCCGGCCGTTGCCTCGGCCGGGCGTCGGTGGAGCCCCGTCCCTCGCACCGGGCGGCTCTCCGAGCCTCGGCCGTTCAAGACCGGCGCGGGTCTGGGCGCTCGGGGGCGGGTGCGGTCCCTCGGGTGGGGGTGCGGTCCCCTGGCGCGGGTGCCTGTCGCGCCGTAACGCGGCACCACGCCCCGTAACGCGGCACCACGCGCGTGCCCCGGCGCCCCGGCGCCCGGCGCTGCCCCGCTACGAGCCGCCCTGACCGCCGGTCGCCTTGTCCCGCCCGCGCTGCCCCGACCGGCCCTCGGGCGAGGTCGGCCGGGCCTCCGGGGTGGCCGCCGTGTCCGGCGGGGACGGGGCCTTCGGGTACGCCCGGCCGTTGGGCTCACGTGTCCGGGTCGGTGCGCCCGCCCCCTCGCCCTGCCGCCGCTGCTGCTGCCGTGCGCAGTACTCGGCGACCTTCTCCGGGCCGCCCGCCGCCTCGGTCAGCCGCTTCCAGGCCGGCGCCGCCATGGCGTTGCCGCGGCCCTCGCCCCGCTCGTACGCCCGGCAGTGGGCCTCGGTGCCGGCCGCGGTGAGCGGGTGTCCGGGCCGCGCCGGGACGGTGCCGGCCGGCGGGGTGGCGGTGGTGCCGCCGGCGTCCGGCGCCGGGGTGCCGCGGGTGGGAACGCCGCGGCGCCGGTCCTCGCCGGACTCCTCCGGGCCGGACCCGCCCGAGCCGATCGCCGCGAAGGCGACCCCGCCCAGCGTCAGGCTGACCGCGAACAGGGAGAGCACGCCCTTGAGCGACCGCGCCGGACCGCGCTTCCCGCGCGGCCGCCAGTCGTCCCGCCGCCGGGTCCGCGCCCGGTGCGCCCCCGCGTCCCGGGCGGCGCGGAACGCGGCCACGGCCCGGGTCTCCCCCTCGGCGTCCACCCGCTCGGGGCGGAGCACGGCGGCGAGCAGGTCCCGCATCGCGGTCTCGTCGAGGTCGCCCGGCCCGCCGGGCTCGGACACGGCGCCCTGGTGGCGGCTGCCGGAGACCGCGGCGGCGGGGTGCGGGTGCCGACGGCGGCCGGGCGCCCCGTCGTCGCTCAGCAGTTCACCCATGTCCGCTTCCCGTTCCGTCTCCGACCCCTGCCGCGCGTCCGGCCGGGTCTGTCGCTCTCGCCGTCGTCGTCACTGTTCAGTTCGGCGTTCATCGTCCGCTTCGCCGCTCTTTCCGGCCTTCGTGCCGGCCTTGGTGCCTGCCGTCGTGCCGGCCTTGGTGCCTGCCGTCGTGCCGGCCTACGTGCCGACCGTCGCCGGCGTTCGCGCCGACGTGGCCGCCGACACGGCCGCCGACGTTCATTTCGACTCCCCCAGCGTCCCGGACCCGCCATCCGTCACACCCCGGTCGCCGAGTTGGCGGGCGAGCCGCCTCAGCCCGCGGTACGCGGCGGTGCGCACCGCGCCGGGGCGCTTGCCGAGGACGCGGGCGGCGGCGGGGCCGTCGAGACCGACGACGACCCGCAGGAGCACCGCCTCGGCCTGGTCCCGGGGCAGCCCGCGGACCAGCTCCAGGGCCTCCCCGGTGGAGAGGGACTCCAGGGCCTGGTCGTGGGTGGTGTGCGCGGCGGGCAGCTCCAGTACGTCCTGCTCCAGCGCGGAGGAGCGGGGCCGTACCCGCTGCCGGCGCAGGTGGTCCAGCGCCCGGTGGCGGGCGATGGTCGCGGTCCAGCCGCGGAAGCCCGCCCCGTCGCCCTTGAACCGTCCGAGGTCGCGGGCGATCTCCAGCCAGGCGTCGGACGCCACGTCCTCGGCGTCGTCGCCGACCAGTCCGCGCAGATAGCCGAGCAGCCCGGGCTGCACCAGCCGGTAGGCGACCGCGAACGCGGCCTCGTCACCCTCCTGGGCCCGCGCGACGGCCGCGCCCAGTTCCCCGTCGTACGCCTGCGCGCGGCGGGGTTCCCCTCCCTGGCCCAAGAACTGTCCTCGCCCTAAACCGGTCTGTGGCGGATCGGCACCGGGGACACGACCGCCCTTGCCGCGTGTCCCAAGGTCATCTGCGCCAGGGCGCACGGAAATGTCACAGGCGGCCGGAGGAACGCCCGGCGGACCCGGCGGCAGCACCCCGGCCGCCGCGAGGCGCCGGCCCATGGTCAGGCCGCCGCCCGCCGCGCCCGCCCGTGCAGGGTGAGGTAGAAGGTCTGCAGGGACTCCTCGGGGCCGCCCGGGTCGAAGCGGTTGTGCACCTTGCCGAGCGGGTTCCAGACCGGGCCGTCCGGCATCCGTACGCCGAGCGGCTGGCCGAAGTACGCCCGCTGCTCGGCGTCGAAGTCCACCCAGACCGCGCCGGCCCGGCGCACCAGCACCTCGCCGACGTACGCGCCGAGCCCGAACAGCGTCTCGCGCAGCCGCTCGCGCTCGGCTCCGCCCTTGCGCAGCCCGTCGATGAGGAAGTCGACCACCCGCAGGCTGGCCACGGAGTAGTCCAGCGGCAGCCGGCTGCGGGAGGTGACGCGCGCGACGAAGGCCATGGCGTACGGGCGCATGTCCCCCGCGCACGGCCTCGTGGTGTTGTCCGCCCCGTTCATGAGCCCGTCCCTTCGCCCCAGTGGGAAAGCCCCTGCCAGCCCCCGGATGACCCAGCGGACGGCCACTCGGGAACATCACTGGCCACGGGTGTGGCCCTTCGCACACAGGCGGCTCACGTTCCCGATCCGCGTGCGCAACAACATCCCCGAGGACCGGCAGATCACCCTGGGCACCCCCACGGATGCCCGCCTGGGCCAGGCCCTGACGCCGTGACGCCCGCACCGGCCCCGCTCACTGCCGGGGCGCGTCCGCGGTCGCGTCCCGGCAGAGCAGGCGCAGCGAGCCGTGGCCCGCGAAGCAGCGGCGGGCCTCGTCGATGGGGTCCCACAGCCGGCCGTCCGGGGTGCGCACCCAGTGGTCGCCGCCGCTCGCCCACCACTCGGCGCCGCTCTGGCGCACGATCACCTCACCGGCGTACGCCCCGAAGCCGCGCAGCACGTGCTCCACTGCCGGGTACGGGGTGTCCTCGCGGCGCAGCTCGTCGATGAACCGGTCGACGCGCCACAGGCTCTGCGCCGAGTAGTCGAGGCGCATCCGCGCCCCCTCCCGCATCGCCGCGACCGCGTCCGCCGCCCACCGCGCCGGTCTGCTCGCGGCGGAGGGCCTGCTCTCCTGCTGTGTCGTCGTCACATGGGGTAGAGCGCGCCGGACCGGTGAACCGTCACGCGGATCCGGCGGCTCCCCCGAACCGGCGCAGGAACTTCCCATTGCCCGCGAGACGGTCACAGGATTCTCGCGCCCGCGCGGGTTTACGCCGCGCGCCGCACCCCCAGGCGCCCGCCGCCCGCCCCCACGTGCCCCCGCTTCCGCGCGGTCACGCTCCCGCGCGGGTCACGCGTGCCGGGCCCGGCGCGAGACGACCGCCCGCAGCACCCGGCGTCCCTCGGTGGAGACGTCGAGCGCGCGGCGCAGACCGCCGGCGCCGTGTTCGGCGAGGAGTTCCAGCACGGTGATCTGGCGGCGCAGTTCGGCGGCGACGAGCGGGGACATGCCGGCGGTCCGGCTGGTCACCAGGGTCCCGCCGGCCGGCACGGAGTGCAGGGTGCCGCGCAGCGACTCGACGGAGTCGGCGTCCTCGCCGGGGTCGAGCAGCCGGTGGACCTGGAGCGCGGCGACGGAGCAGGCGTCGGCCCACACCCGCGCCTCGGGGGCGGAGCGGACGGCGGGGGCGGCGGCCAGCATGCGCCGCACGAGCAGCGCGGCCTCGTCCTCGGCGTCCTCGGCGGCCACGACGTCCGCGACGCCCAGCTCGGCGCGCACCCCCTCCAGCAGTCCGCCCCACGCGCCGGCGTCCCCGTCTTCCACGAGGTTCGCCCACAGCGGGCGCAGCACGTCGTCGTCACCGCCGAGCAGCGGCACGCACCGATCCAAACAAGCCAGTCCGCTGGCAGCCAGTCCGCGTTCGTCGGCCTGCGCGATCAGTTCCACCAGGCTCATCCACGTCTCCCTGTCCGGGCCTGTTCCAAGGCCTGCCGAGGCCTGCGATGGGCGCCGACCTCTACGGAGCCCGCACTTCCCCTTACTGCGTGCAACCGCCCGGTTGTGTCACAGCGGCACGCCACCGAGCCGGCCGAGGGGCCGGGAGAAGAGGTTTTCGGCCAGGGGATCGGAGTCGGCGGCCAGGCCGATCGGTCCGGTCACTCCGGTCACTCCAGCCTGTCCGCCAGTGCACGGAACTCGGACCAGGAGAGCGAGGGCTCGCCCGGGTTCCAGAGCTTCTGCACGGTGGCCCGCAGCGGCATCCGGATGCCCGCAGCGACCTGCTCCTGGGTCTGCGACCCGGCGAGGTCGCACCAGACGGCGAACACCCCGCCGAGGATTAGCCCGTCGTAGCGCGCGGGCACGGCCTGCGTCCCGCGCAGCACCCGCGGTGTCCACTGCTCGTAGATCCGCTGCCCCGTCGGGTAGACGAAGGTCTGCGGCTGTCCGAGCACGTAGTACAGGAACTCGTCGTTGTAGTTGATCACCTGGCGTCCGGCGCTCAGGTACTCGGCCGGCGGCCGGGCCCCGATCTCCTTGCCGGTCCAGTAGGCGACCTGGATCCGCTCGTCGGCGCCCACGGAGGTGTTCCGGTAGAAGCCGTCGTTCCACGCGCGCGGGGCGGACTTGCCCCGCACCCGGACGGTCTCCGCGCGGTCGTTGAGCCAGCCGGTGGCGAGGTCGGCGACGGTGCCGCCCTCGCCGTAGGCCCGCCGCGCGGCGGCGGCCAGCCGCGGGTACGACGCCTCGGGGTCGGCCGCGGTCAGCGCCCGGTACTCGTCGCCGCCCAGATGCCAGGGGGTGCCGGGGAACAGCTCGGCGTACTCGTTCAGCAGGTCGTCGACGATCTCGGCGGCGTCCGGGTTCGAGATGTCGACCGCGCCGGCCGCCGCGACCCCCTGCGCGTTCCGCAGCTGGAGACCGGGGTGGGCGGCGATGACGGCCCCGAGGTGCCCGGGCGAGTCGATCTCCGGTACGACGGTGATGTGCCGGCTCTCGGCCAGCTTCACGATGCGCCGCACCTGGGCCTTGGTCAGGTGGTCCTCCGACACGACCTCCGGATGGGTGTCGGACGCGATCCGGAACCCCTGGTCGTCGGAGAAGTGCAGGCCCAGCTCGTTGAACTTCAGGTCGCCCAGCTCGCGCACCCGGTCCTCGATCCAGGCCGCGTCGAAGTGCTTGCGCGCGATGTCCAGCATGAACCCGCGGCGCGGCTTGGCCGGGTCGTCGCGCACCACGCCCTCCGGGGCGCTGCCGCCGCCGCGCACGGCCTGCTTCAGGGTGCGGGTGCCGTAGAAGACGCCCGCGTCGTCGGGCGCGGTGATGGTGACCCGGCCGCCGCGCACGGTCATGGTGTACGACTCCGGGTCGGCGCCCTCGTCGTCGTTGAGCGCCAGCCGGACGTCCCCGGCGCGCAGGTCCGCCTTCTGTCCGCCGTACGCCATCCCCAGCTCGCCGGCGATCAGCCGCCCCTCGTCGGCGAGGTCCGCGTCGCTGACCACCACCCGGTGCCCGCGCTCGGGCCGCCAGCCGGGCCCGCGCGCCGGCGTGTGCGCCCGTACGGCGGGGATGGTGCGCGGCGCGGAGGAGAGCGGATGACTGCGGCCGGGGCTCGGGGTCTGCCGGTGTTCCGGCGCGGCGGGCGCCCGCTCCGCGGGCCGCTCCGCCGGGGTACGGGCCGCCGAGCCCGCCGGCTCCCCGCCACCGCTCTGGCCGCCCCCGTCGGCCCACAGTCCCAGCCCCACGCCGGTCAGGGCCACCACGGCGGCGGCCCCGGCGGCCGTCGCGGCCACCCGCCTCCGCCTCGCCTGAGTCGCCGACACGCGGCGCCTGTGCTGGCTCACGCCGCCAACGTAAGCCCGGAGCGGACGGCGTACGTCGACGAGAGGCCCTTAAACCTCCCCGTCCGGGTGACATTCGGGCATCCGTCGGACACACAGTGACCACTCTCGATAACGTGAGGGCACAACTTTCACACCTTCCTTCGAGGACCCACGCTGCCCGCGCCCCGTCTCCCCGACCGGCTCGCCCCACCGGGACAGTCCCGCGGCACCTGTGCCCCGCTGGACGCCTTCAACACCGCCCCCGCGGAATCCGCCCGGCAGACCCTGCTCACCTGCCTGCACAGCCGCCACTGGGCCACCCGCGTCACCGCCCACCGCCCCTACCCCGACCTGGACTCCCTCCTGGCCGCGGCCGACGAGGCGGCGTACGACCTGTCACCGGGCGAGGTGGCGGAGGCCCTGGCGACGGAGTCGCTGCCGGTCCTCCCGGAGGGGACGTACGAGGCGGCACACACGGCCCTGAACGCGGCGTACGCCGCTTACGAGGCACGATTCGGACACGTATTTGTCATCCACGCGAACAACGCGTCCGCGGACGAAACCCTCAATCACCTCCTGACGGCCATCCGGTCACGATTGGCGAACGATCCGGAAGAGGAGCGGGTCCTGGTCGTGGACGAACTCCGGCGCCTGGCGAAGGGACGCCTGGTCGAGCTCCTGAGCGGCGCGAGGCGGTAACCGGCAGGCGGCTGCCGCCACGTGGGCCCGACCAGCCACAACGTGCCGCACCCGGCACATAACGGCGCCCATCACCCCAGACCCCCCGAACCTCACCCATCCGCGTGCCAGTTTGATCACACCGACAGGCCCCGTGTAAGCGCCACAGGCAACCGTCGCTACGATGCTGGGGGCCGGTGGACCGTACCCGGCCGGGCCCGTCCGACACCGAAGCCGGCAGGCCCCAATCCCGCTCCCGGAGGGTTCTTCCGTGCCGGCTGGAACGCTGTACCGCGGACGGGAAGGAATGTGGTCCTGGGTGGCTCACCGAGTCACCGGCGTCCTCATTTTCTTCTTCCTGTTCGTGCACGTGCTGGACACCGCACTCGTCCGTGTCTCCCCCGAGGCGTACGACAAGGTCGTAGCCACCTACAAGACGCCGATCGTCGCCGTGCTGGAGTACGGCCTCGTCGCCGCCATCCTCTTCCACGCGCTCAACGGCCTCCGCGTCATCGCCGTCGACTTCTGGTCGAAGGGACCCCGCTACCAGAAGCACATGCTCTGGACCGTCGTAGGCATCTGGGTCGTGCTGATGATCGGGGCGATCTACCCCGTCCTCGGCCACGCCGCTCGTGAACTGTTCGGGAGCTGACGCCCATGTCCACCACTGAGACCACCGCTTCCGGCGTTGGCCCCGTCGAGGGCGGCTACAGCGTCGACAACCCCGCGCCGTACATCGAGGCGCCGCGCAAGCGCACCAAGAAGACCCCGAAGTCCACGCGGGGCAACTTCGAGCTGGCGGCCTGGCTCTTCATGCGCCTGTCCGGCGTGGTGCTGGTCGTCCTGGTCATCGGCCACCTGCTGATCCAGCTCGTGCTGGACGGAGGCGTCTCCAAGATCGGCTTCGCCTTCGTGGCCGGCCGCTGGGCCTCGCCGTTCTGGCAGGTCTGGGACCTGCTGATGCTGTGGCTGGCGATGCTGCACGGCGCCAACGGCCTGCGCACGGTCATCAACGACTACGCGGAACGCGCGAACACCCGGCTGTGGCTCAAGGGCCTGCTCTACACCGCCACGGTGTTCACCATCCTGCTGGGCACGCTGGTGATCTTCACCTTCGACCCGAACATCCGCTAGGCACGGGGCTGCGAGAATCATGAAGATCCACAAGTACGACACCGTCATCGTCGGCGCCGGTGGCGCCGGTATGCGCGCGGCCATCGAGTCGACGAAGCGCAGCCGCACCGCGGTCCTGACCAAGCTGTACCCCACCCGCTCCCACACGGGCGCCGCGCAGGGCGGCATGGCCGCGGCGCTGGCCAACGTGGAGGAGGACAACTGGGAGTGGCACACCTTCGACACGGTCAAGGGCGGTGACTACCTGGTCGACCAGGACGCCGCCGAGATCCTGGCGAAGGAGGCCATCGACTCGGTCCTCGACCTGGAGAAGATGGGCCTGCCGTTCAACCGGACGCCCAACGGGACGATCGACCAGCGCCGCTTCGGCGGTCACTCCCGCAACCACGGCGAGGCGCCGGTCCGCCGGTCCTGCTACGCGGCCGACCGCACCGGCCACATGATCCTCCAGACGCTGTACCAGAACTGCGTCAAGCACGGCGTGGAGTTCTTCAACGAGTTCTACGTCCTGGACCAGCTGATCACCGAGGAGAACGGCGTCAAGCGCTCCGCCGGTGTCGTCGCCTACGAGCTGGCGACCGGCGAGATCCACGTCTTCCAGGCGAAGGCCGTGATCTACGCCTCCGGCGGCTGCGGCAAGTTCTTCAAGGTGACGTCCAACGCGCACACGCTGACCGGTGACGGCCAGGCCGCCGTGTACCGGCGGGGCATCCCGCTGGAGGACATGGAGTTCTTCCAGTTCCACCCGACCGGCATCTGGCGCATGGGCATCCTGCTGACGGAGGGTGCCCGCGGTGAGGGCGGCATCCTGCGCAACAAGGACGGCGAGCGCTTCATGGAGAAGTACGCGCCGGTCATGAAGGACCTCGCGTCCCGTGACGTCGTCTCCCGCTCCATCTACACCGAGATCCGGGAGGGCCGCGGCTGCGGTCCCGAGGGCGACCACGTCTACCTGGACCTCACCCACCTGCCGCCGGAGCAGCTGGACGCCAAGCTCCCGGACATCACCGAGTTCGCCCGTACGTACCTCGGCATCGAGCCGTACACGGACCCGATCCCGATCCAGCCCACCGCGCACTACGCCATGGGCGGCATCCCGACCAACGTCCAGGGCGAGGTGCTGGCCGACAACACCACCGTCGTGCCGGGTCTGTACGCCGCCGGCGAGGTCGCCTGCGTGTCGGTGCACGGCGCCAACCGCCTGGGCACCAACTCGCTGCTGGACATCAACGTGTTCGGCAAGCGGGCGGGCATCGCCGCCGCCGAGTACTCCCAGAAGGCGGACTTCGTCGAGCTGCCGGAGAACCCGGAGGCGTTCGTCGTCGAGCAGATCGAGCGGCTGCGCACCTCCACCGGCAACGAGCGGGTCTCCACCCTGCGCCGTGAGCTGCAGGAGACCATGGACGCCAACGTCATGGTGTTCCGCACCGAGCAGACGATCAAGACGGCAGTCGAGAAGATCGCCGAGCTCAAGGAGCGCTACAAGAACGTGGCGATCCAGGACAAGGGCAAGCGGTTCAACACGGACCTGCTGGAGGCCATCGAGCTGGGCAACCTGCTCGATCTGGCCGAGGTCATGGCGGTCTCCGCCCTGGCCCGCAAGGAGTCCCGCGGCGGCCACTACCGCGAGGACTACCCGAACCGCGACGACGTCAACTTCATGCGCCACACCATGGCGTACCGCGAGGTCGGCGCCGACGGGTCGGAAACCGTCCGTCTCGACTACAAGCCGGTCGTCCAGACCCGCTACCAGCCGATGGAGCGTAAGTACTGATGGCTACCCCTGTCCTGGACAAGGCGGAAGCGGCCTCCGCCGCCTCCCCCTACATCACCGTCACCTTCCGGGTCCGCCGGTTCAACCCGGAGGTCTCGGCGGAGGCGACCTGGGAAGACTTCCAGCTGGAGATCGACCCCAAGGAGCGCGTCCTCGACGGCCTGCACAAGATCAAGTGGGACCTGGACGGCACGCTCACCTTCCGCCGCTCCTGCGCCCACGGCATCTGCGGTTCGGACGCCATGCGGATCAACGGCAAGAACCGTCTGGCCTGCAAGACGCTGATCAAGGACATCAACCCCGAGAAGCCGATCACGATCGAGCCCATCAAGGGCCTGACGGTCCTGAAGGACCTGGTCGTGGACATGGAGCCGTTCTTCCAGGCGTACCGGGACGTGATGCCCTTCCTGATCACGAAGGACACCAACGAGCCGACGCGCGAGCGCCTGCAGTCGGCCGAGGACCGCGAGCGCTTCGACGACACGACCAAGTGCATCCTGTGCGCCGCGTGCACGTCGTCCTGCCCGGTGTTCTGGAACGACGGCCAGTACTTCGGCCCGGCCGCCATCGTCAACGCGCACCGCTTCATCTTCGACTCGCGTGACGAGGCGGGTGAGCAGCGCCTGGAGATCCTGAACGACAAGGACGGCGTCTGGCGCTGCCGTACGACCTTCAACTGCACGGACGCCTGCCCGCGCGGTATCGAGGTCACGAAGGCCATCGCCGAGGTGAAGAGGGCGCTGATCACGCGCCGCTACTGAGCCCGGCGGGCCGGCTCGGCCGGCACACGGCACCGTGGGCCCCCGTTCCCTCCTGGGAGCGGGGGCCCACGCGTGTGTCCGGCCGGGCGCCAATCACCCGATATGTTCGGTCGCTCTCCTATTCTGACGGTATGTCAGATGACCAGTCGTACGAGCTGCTCGGTTTCGACAACGTGCTGCTGCCCGTCGGGGACCTCGCCGAGGCGGTGGCGTTCTACGAGCGGGCCGGGTTCACGGTCGGGTTCCGGCTCGACGAGGCCGGTATCGCGCTGCTGAAGGCCGGCGGGGAGACGCCCGGCATCCTGCTGCGGCAGGAGGAGGGTCTGGGACACCGGCCGCCGCCGTGGCCGTCGCCGCGCGTCTGGCTGGAGGTGCCGGACGCGCGGGTCGCGGCGGAGTGGCTGCTGGGCGCGGGAATCACCCCCTGGGAGGGGCCCTTCGCCACGGCCACCGGGTGGACGGTCGAGATCGCCGACCCCTGGGGCAACGTCATCGGCCTGACGGACTACGCCAAGCGGCCGGAACTGGGGCGCCGCCCCTGAGGCGGGGGTCACACCGGCAGGCCGCCCGCACTGATTGAACACGTTCAAAAACAGGTCTACAGTCTCTCCTGTCAGCGTTTTGAACGCGTTCAAGAAAGGGTGGGGGACATGGACCGTACGGTCGTCGCCTACGTCATCTACCTGCTGGTGAGCATCGCCCTGACCGTCTGGGTGGCCCGCACGCTGAGCCGCAACGGGCGGGTCTTCCTCGCCGACGTGCTGCACGGCAACGAAAAGCTCGCCGACGCCGTCAACCACCTGCTGGTGGTGGGCTTCTACCTGGTCAACCTGGGCTTCGTGGCGCTCTACCTGGGCGGCGACGAGACCGTCACCGACACCCGCGGGATCTTCGAGACGCTGTCGACCAAGCTCGGCGTGGTGCTGCTGGTGCTGGGCGTCCTGCACCTGGGCAACGTGTACGTGCTCAGCCGCATCCGGCGGCGCGGGGTGATGGAGCGCGAGCAGGTGCCGCCGGTCGCGCCGCAGGGCTGGGCCGCTCCGACGGCCGGGGCGTGACGGCGGTGACCGCCGTGACCGGGGGCGCGGGCGGCACGGGTGGCGCGGGGGACGCGGTGGGCGCCCCCGCCGCCGGCCGGGACGCCGCGCGCGTCCCGGTCCGCCGGCTGACCGTGCTGTACGACGCCGAGTGCGCGCTGTGCGCCTTCCTGCGCGACTGGCTGGTCCGCCGGCCCCAGCTGGTCCCCCTGGAGCCGCTGCCCGCCGGGTCGGCCGAGGCGCGGCGGCGCTACCCCACGCTGGACCACGGCGCCACCCTGGAGGAGATCACCGTCGTCGGGGACGCCGGGCAGGTGTATCAGGGGCCGGCCGCGTGGATCGTGACGTTGTGGGCGCTGCGCGAGTACCGGGGACTCGCGCATCGCCTCAGCACCCCGACGGGGAGGCTGCTGGCCCGCGGCGCGGTGCTGGCCGCGGCGAAGTGGCGGGGTGCGCAGTGGGGCGGGGCGCAGTGGGGCGGGAGGGTCTACCGCCGTGCGGACGGCTGGGTGTACGAGCCGGGCCACGGCTGGTCGTACCACCCGCCCGGCTGCGCCGGCGGGGCCTGCCCCACCGGTCCGTAGCAACCCCGCCCACTGGTTAGGCTCCTTGCGTGCCTGCGAAGAACGACAGCCCCGGTGCGGGCGACGCGCCCAGCAAGTCCGAGCAGACCCGCGCGCTCATCCTGGAGACGGCCATGCGGCTGTTCCAGGAGCGCGGCTACGACAAGACGACGATGCGGGCCATCGCCCAGGAGGCCGGGGTTTCCGTCGGCAACGCCTACTACTACTTCGCCGGCAAGGAACACCTGATCCAGGGCTTCTACGACCGGATCGCCGCCGACCACCAGGCGGCGGTCCGGCCCGTCCTGGAGCGGGAGACCGACCTGGAGGCGCGGCTGGCGGGGGTGCTGAAGGCGTGGCTGGACGTGGCCACGCCGTACCACGAGTTCGCGGTGCAGTTCTTCAAGAACGCCGCCGACCCGGACAGCCCGCTCAGCCCCTTCTCCCCCGAGTCGGAGCACGCGCGCGTGGAGGCCATCAGCGTCCACCGGCAGGTGCTGGCCGGGGCCACGAAGACCAAGGTCCCCGAGGAACTGCGGGAGATCCTGCCCGAGTTGATGTGGCTGGCCCAGATGGGCCTGTGCCTGTACTGGATCTTCGACCGCACCGAGGGCCGCGAGCGCAGCTACCGCCTCGCCGAACGCGGCGCCCGGCTCACCGCGCGCGGTGTGTACCTGGCCCGCTTCCGCGTCCTGCGCCCCCTGGTGCGCGAGGTCCACGAGCTGTTCACGGACTTCCTGCCGGGGATGACGCGGGTGCTGCCGGACCCCGGGGACCCGGGGCGGGGGCAGTGACCCATTTCCGGATGAAGGGGGCGGAACGGGCAAACTGCTATGACCCGGCCTGCTTCCGCCTGGTCGTGGAGGTCACCTCCAGCCTCACCGGGCTGACGCCAGCTCCACCACCGTGATGTCGGACGGCGCCCCCACCCGGGTCGGCGGTCCCCACGCGCCCGCGCCCCGGCTGACGTACAGCTGGGTGTCGCCGTAGCGCTCCAGGCCGGCCACCGTGGGGTTCGCGGCGGCGGCGAGGAGGTTGCCGGGCCAGAGCTGGCCGCCGTGGGTGTGGCCGGAGAGCTGCAGGTCGACGCCGTGTTCGACGGCGTCGTGGATCTGCACCGGCTGGTGGGCGAGCAGGACGCACGCGCGTGCGGTGTCCCGGTCGCCGAGCGCCTTGCCGAAGTCGGGGCCCTGGCCCTCGTCCTCGCCGGCCACGTCGTTGACGCCCGCGAGGTCGAAGTAGGGCAGTTCCGTACGGTCGTTCTCCAGCGGGCGCAGCCCGAGGCGCCGTACCTCCTCGACCCACTGTTCGGCGCCGGAGAAGTACTCGTGGTTGCCGGTGACGAAGTACGCCCCGTGCCGGGCTTCGAGCCCGGCCAGCGGGGCGGCGGCGGGGCCCAGGTCCTTGACGCTGCCGTCGACCAGGTCGCCGACGACCGCGATGAGGTCGGGCTGGGTCGCGTTGATCGTGTCGACGACCTTCTGGGCGAAGCCGCGGCCGAGCACCGGGCCCAGGTGGATGTCGCTGACGACCGCGATCCGGAAACCGTGCGCCGCGCGCGGGAGCTTGGCGAGCGGCACGGTGACCCGCTTCACCCGCGGGCCGCGCAGCACGCCGTAGGAGCCGTAGCCGACCGTGCCGACGGCCGCCGCGGCGGCGGCGCCGGCGACCACGCGGGAGACGAACAGGCGGCGGGAGGGGGCGGCGGGACCGGAAGCCGGGGAGTCCTCACGGGGTCCGCCGGGCCGCTCGGGTCCGCCGGGCCGCTCGGGTCCGCCGGGCCGCTCGGGTGCCTCGGTGTCCTGGGCAGATGCCTCGGTGTCCTGAGCGGGTGCCTGGGGGTCCTGGGCGGGTGTCTCGCGGGGCTTGGCGGGTGCGCCGGCCGCGTCGGCTTCCTGGGCCGGGGCGCCCGCCGGTATCGGCTGCGGCCGGCGGACGTTTGGCGCGGCGGGCGGCCGCGCCGCGCGGTCGCGGCGCTCCAGCCAGCGGCGCAGCAGCGGCCGTACGGCCTCCCCCACCACCAGGGCGAGCAGCAGGTAGATCGACAGCGCCAGCCACAGGAAGCCCGGCCAGGCGAGGGTGCGCTGGAGCCAGAACGGCATGCCGACGCGTCCCGCGAGCAGGGCGGCGACGGCGAGCGCCCAGCCGCCCGCGATCAGCACCGCGCCCGCGCGGCGGACCGCTCCCGGGGCACGGGTGGTGTCCCGGAACAGGCGGCGCCACAGGTACCAGTTGGCCGCCACGAGGACGCTCACCGTGACGAGCAGGAAGACGATCACCATGCCGTTGCTCTCTCCTGGAGTCGGGAAGACCGCGGTGCTATGACGTTCGGCGCATCGCGCGCAGACCGCGCAACCCGATGACCCCGATGACCGTCCCCCATACGAAGGAGACGACGGCGAGCAGCAGGTGGACCCAGAAGTAGGTCGTCGGCTCGCCGTCGTCGAACGCCAGCCCGCTGCTGTCCTTGATCAGGTTTTTGACGAAAGTGACCCAGATGACCCAGCTCCAGACCCCGAAGGCGAGCAGGAACCAGGAGATCGGGCGGCTGAGTTTCATGCGTTCAGTATCGCCGCCCGCCGTCCGGAGCCCCGGCCGGGGTGGGGAGGGGGGCGGGACATCCCGGCGTGCGCCCTGTACGTTCTCGCTCGTGCCCGCACCCGAGAAGACCGTGAAGCGGTCCCTGCTGCTCACTTCCGCGACCTTGTTGTCGCTTTCGCTGACCGCTCCGGCCGCGCTGGCGGCGCCGAAGCCGACGCCGACGCCCACGGCGGCGCGCACGCCGGCACCGTCCGCCTCGGCGAGCCCGTCGGCCACTCCCCCGGCGAACATGTCGACCGTCGGCGGCGAGCGGCTCGGGCAGCCGGGCACGCAGGTGAATCTGGCCCCCGGCGTGCCGGTGCTGCCGAAGGACGTCACCGCGCGGTCGTGGATCGTGGCCGACGCCGAGTCCGGCGAGGTGCTCGCCGCGCACAACGCGCACTGGCGGCTCGCCCCGGCCTCCACGCTGAAGATGCTGTTCGCGGACACGCTGCTGCCGAAGTTCCCCAAGGACATGAAGTACAAGGTGGCGGCCGAGGACCTGGCGGACATCGGCGCCGGCTCCTCGATGGTCGGGATAAAGGAGAAGGAGACCTACTCGGTCCACGACCTGTGGCTCGGTGTCTTCCTGCGCTCCGGCAACGACGCCGTGCACGTGCTGTCGGCGATGAACGACGGCGTCGACAAGACCGTCCGGGAGATGAACCGGCACGCCGAGGAGTTGCAGGCCCTCGACACACACGTGGTCAGCCCCGACGGCTACGACGCTCCCGGCCAGGTGTCCTCCGCGTACGACCTGACGCTGATCGCCCGCTCCGGACTGCAGAAGAAGGACTTCCGCGAGTACTGCTCGACGCTCACCGCGAAGTTCCCCGGGCTGACGAAGAAGAACAAGAAGGGCAAGACGGTCCGCGAGACCTTCGAGATCCAGAACACCAACCGGCTGCTGACCGGCGACTACGACATCGACCAGTACCAGGGCATCGCGGGCGTCAAGAACGGCAACACCACCAACGCCGGAGCGACCTTCACGGGTGTCGCCGAGCGGGGCGGCAAGGTGCTGCTCGTGACGGTCATGAACCCGCAGAAGAACGACCACAACGAGGTCTACAAGGAGACCGCGCGCCTGTTCGACTGGGGCTTCCGGGCGTCCGGGAAGGTGCAGCCGGTGGGCGAGCTGGTGCCGCCGAAGAGCGCCGCGCAGCCCGGCGCCCGGCCGGGTGCCACGGCCTCCGCGCCGGCGGGCGCGGGCGAGGCCGGGGGCGCCACTGGCGGGGGTACCGCGAAGAAGCCGGTGGCGAGCGCCACGGCGGAGAGCGCCTCCAGCGGCATGGGCGTCGCCCTGGGGATCGCGGGCGGTCTGCTGGTGCTGCTCGGCGGCGCCGCGTTCCTGGTCAACCGCCGCTGGCCGCTGCCGGACCTGGTGCGCCGCCGGGGGCGGTGACGCCGCCGCCCGCGCCCGTCCCGACGCCGGTGCCGGTGCCGCTCCCGGTGCCGACGCCGGTGCCGACGCCGGTGCCGCTGCCGTCGCCGGCGGTGGCCCCTTCGGCGTCCTTGCCGGGCGTCGCCGTCCAGGACGCGCAGAACAGCACCAGCTTGCAGGTGAAGTTGATCCACAGCAGCAGGGCGACCGGCACACCGAAGGCGCCGTACATGCTCTTCGCGGCCACGCCCTGCATGTAGCCGCTCAGCAGCAGCTTCAGCAACTCGAAGCCGATCGCGCCGACCAGGGCGCCGACCAGCAGCCGGTGCCGGGCCGGCTCGACGCCGGGCAGCAGCGTGAGGACGTACAGCAGCAGGAAGAAGTCGGCGAGCACGGCGACCGCGAAGGCGGCGACCTGCAGCAGCGCGCTGCCCCAGCCCTGCTCCTCCAGGCCGAGCTGGCGGGCGGTCCAGCCGACGGCCGCGGAGGCGACGGTGGACGCGGCGAGGGTGACCAGGACCGCGCCGCCGAGACCGACCAGCACACCGCCGTCCTTGACCTTGCGCAGGACCGGGTTCTCCTCGTCGTCGGGCAGCTCCCACACCGCGCGCAGGCACTCGCGCGTGGAGCCGACCCAGCCGATCCCGGTGATCAGCAGCACGGCGCCGGCGATGACCCCGACGGTGCCGGCGTTCTGGACCAGTCCGCTGATGTTCATCTGGTCGGCGATGCCGGGGATCTGCTCGGCGATCCTGTCCTCCAGCTCCTTCTGCCGGTCCGCGCCGAGCGTGGCGGCGCCGATCGCCGCGGCGACCGTCAGCAGCGGGAACAGCGCGACGAAACTGGTGAACGTCATCGCCGCGGCCAGCCGGGTCCAGTGCACGCGGTCCAGCCGCTCGTACGAGCGCCACGCGTGCGTGACCATCAGCCGGGCTGCCCACGGTCCGACGACCGGGAGCCTTTTCAGCCAGTCCATGGAGCCAACCTGCCCTCCGCGCGGAAGACCCATGTCCGGGTGCCCCAGAAGCGCAGGAGTGTCGCCAGTGCCATGCCGACTCCGGCGCCGGAGACGGTGTCCGCGCGCTGCGAGGTGTAGCCGAGGCCGTAGTGGCTGACGGCGAGACAGAGCAGCTGGACGAGGGCGCCCGCGGCGTTCACCGCGAAGAACAGCGCGTACCGCCGCCAGGGGGTGCCGCTCGCGCGGTCCCGGTAGGTGCCGAGCGCGTTGCCCGCGTAGGCCACCGTGCAGCCGGCCACGAAGGACAGCGCCTTGGCGGTGAGCGGGTCGAGGTCCAGCGGGCCGCGCAGCCAGGTGAACAGGGCGAGGTCGGTGGCGTAGGCGAGCAGGCCGACGGCGGCGAAGGAGAGGACTTCCCGGGGGTCCAGCCGCAGCCGCAGCCGCGCGCGCAGGGGCGCCCACGTCACCAATCGGCCACCGCCAGGCCGTACATGGCGAGCCACACCAGGCCGATCAGGACCAGTGCGCGGTCCCGCAGCACCACTTCCTCGGGTTCGCCCGCGGTGCCCCGGTCGGCGAACACGGCGTACCGCAGGATCGCCAGGATGAAGGCCACCATGGACAGCTGACGCCACGGCAGCAGCCCGGTGTGCGGGTCACCGCCCGCCTCCAGCGCCCACAGGCAGTAGCCGAGTACGGCGACCCCGGCGGCCAGCTGCCACACGAAGCGGAGGTAGCCGGTGGTGTACTCGGTGAGCAACGCGCGCGTGGCGCCTCCTTTCCCGGCCATCTGGACGGCCTCGGAGTAGCGCTTGGCCGCGACCATGAACAGCGCCCCGAAGCCGGTCGTGATCAGGAACCAGCGCGACAGCGGGATGGACAGCGCGAGTCCGCCGGCCGCCGCCCGCATCAGGAACCCGGTGGTGACGATGACGAGGTCGACGACCAGGACGTGCTTGAGGCTGACGCAGTACGCCAGTTGCATGCCGAGGTACGCCGTCAGCAGCGCCGCCACCGACGGCGAGGCCAGCCAGGCCGCGGCGGCCGGCGCGAGGACGGCGAGCGCGCCGCCGACCGCGTAGGCGACCGGGACGGGCACCTGTCCGGCGGCGACCGGGCGGTGCCGTTTGGTCGGGTGCGCGCGGTCGGCGTCCGCGTCCCGCGCGTCGTTGATCAGGTAGACGGCGGCGGCGCAGGCGGTGAACAGGGCGAAGACGAGCGGCAGCCGGGTGAGCGCGGCACGGGAGAACAGCTCGCCGGCGGCGGCCGGGGCGGCCACGACGAGGAGGTTCTTGACCCACTGCTTGGGCCGCGCGGTCCTCAGCAGGCCCCGGAGGAGCCCGCCGAGGGGCGTGCCCGCGCGGGGCGCCTCGGGCGGGCGGGGGCGGGGGGTACGGGCGCCCAGGAGGGTCGGTTCCTGCGTGCGGGTGCCGTTCGCCATGGGCGCTGCCTCAGTCATGCCCGTCGCTCCCTGTCGTGCCGTACGCGGTCGTGCCGTACGCGGTCATGCCGTACGCGGCCTTGCCGTAGGCGGCCTTGCCGTAGGCGGCCTTGCCGTACGCGCCGTCCTGTGCGCCCCGGTGGATCCAGCGCGCCCCGAGGCGTGCCGTGAGCGCCCCCAGGGCCGCGCCGGCCGCCACGTCGGAGGGGTAGTGGACGCCCACGACGAGGCGGGAGAGGCACATCGCGGCGGCGAGCGGCGGGACGAACCAGGCCCCGGCGGTGCCGAACGCGCCGTAAGCGACGGCCGCCGCGGCGGCGGAGGCGGCGTGGGAGCTGGGGAAGGAGTGCCGTCCGGCGGTGCGCACCAGGGGCTCGACGTGCGCGGGGCGCGGACGGCGCACGATCCGTTTCACGCCCATGCTGGCGAGGTGCGCGCCCGCGATGAGCGCGGTACCGCGCAACCAGGCGCCGCGCCGGGCGCCGTCCACGGCGGCTCCGGCGAAACCCGCCGCGAGCCACAGCGCCCCGTGCTCGCCGGCCCAGGACAGGGCGCGCGCGGCTGCCGCGACGCGCGGGTCGGAGCCGTGGGCCCGGAGCGCCGAAAGGATTCGGTGGTCCATGTCGTCGAGGTCGTCCATGTGGACTCACTGTTCACGCCGACAGGGCCGGATCTCCGGCAATATTGAGCGACATCCCATTAATCACCCATTTCGGGGAGAGATGCGATGTTTCACAACCAACGGCCCACATAGGGACGATACGGTCGCCGACATGCCTGCCGAGACCGTCTCCGTCACGGGATGGGGCCGCACCGCCCCCACCACCGCCCGTCTGATCCGCCCACGGACCTACGAGGAGGCCGTCGCCGCAGTCCGGGACTGCGGGGCCCGGGGAGGCATCCCCCGGGGCCTGGGACGGGCGTACGGGGACGCGGCGCAGAACGCGGGCGGGTCGGTCCTCGACATGACCGGCCTGGACCGGATCCACGCGATCGACGCCACGAACGGCACGGTGCTGTGCGACGCCGGCGTCTCCCTGCACCGGCTGATGCGCATCCTGCTGCCGCTCGGCTGGTTCGTTCCGGTGTCCCCCGGCACCCGCTACGTGACCGTCGGCGGCGCGATCGGCGCCGACATCCACGGCAAGAACCACCACATCTCGGGGTCCTTCTCCCGGCACGTGCTGTCCATGGAACTGCTCACCGCCGACGGCGGCGTCCACGGCGTGAGTCCCGGCACCCCGCTCTTCGACGCCACCACCGGCGGCATGGGGCTGACCGGCGTCATCCTCACCGCCACCATCCAGCTCCAGCCGGTCGAGACCGCGTGGATGTCGGTCGACACCGAACGCGCCCGCGACCTCGACGACCTGATGGCCCGGCTGACCGACGGCGACCACCACTACCGCTACTCCGTCGCCTGGATCGACCTGCTGGCGCGCGGTGCGGCGACCGGCCGCGCGGTGCTCACCCGCGGCGACCACGCGCCCCTGGACGCGCTGCCCCGCACCGCCCGCGCGCGCCGGGACCCGCTCGCCTTCCACCCCTCCCAGCTGCCGGCCGCCCCCGCCTTCCTCCCCGAGGGCCTGCTCACCCGGCGCACGGTGGGCCTGTTCAACGAACTCTGGTACCGCAGGGCGCCCCGCGCGCGTACCGGCGAACTCCAGAGGATCTCCGCCTTCTTCCACCCCCTGGACGGGGTGCCGCACTGGAACCGGATCTACGGCCGCGGCGGCTTCGTGCAGTACCAGTTCGTCGTCGGATACGGCCAGGAGGAGGCCCTGCGCCGGATCGTGCGCCGGATCTCCGAGCGCCGCTGCCCGTCCTTCCTGGCCGTGCTGAAGCGGTTCGGGGACGCCGATCCGGGCTGGCTCTCCTTCCCCTCCCCCGGCTGGACCCTGGCCCTCGACATCCCGGCCACGCTGCCCGGCCTGGACGCCTTCCTCGACGAGCTGGACGAGGAGGTCGCCGCCGCGGGCGGCCGGGTCTACCTCGCCAAGGACTCCCGGCTGCGGCCCGAACTGCTCGCCGCGATGTACCCGCGGCTGGACGACTTCCGCGCGCTGCGGGCGGAACTCGACCCGCGCGGGGTGTTCGTCTCCGACCTCGCCCGCCGGCTCTCCCTCTAGGCACCCAGCTCCGTACACCCACCCCGCGAAACCCAGCCCAGACACCCCGCTCCAGACACCCAGACACCCTTAGGAGCCGCCGTGAAGGACGCCTTCGGCCTCCCCCAGTCCCTGCTCGTCCTCGGCGGTACGTCCGAGATCGCGCTGGCCACCGCGCGCCGGCTGATCGCCCGCCGCACCCGCAGGGTCTGGCTGGCCGGCCGCCCCTCCCCCGGCCTGGAGCAGGCCGCCGAGAGCCTGCGCGCGCTCGGCGCCGACGTGCGCACCGTCGCCTTCGACGCGCTCGACCCCGAGTCGCACGAGACCGTCCTCGGGAAGGTCTTCGCCGAGGGCGACATCGACCTGGTGCTGCTCGCCTTCGGCATCCTCGGCGACCAGGCGCGCGACGAGCGGGAACCGGTGAGCGCGGTGCGCGTCGCGCAGACCAACTACACGGGCGCGGTGTCCGCCGGCCTGGTCAGCGCCCGCGCGTTGCAGACCCAGGGCCATGGCTCGCTGGTCGTGCTGTCCTCGGTCGCCGGGGAGCGCGCCCGCCGCTCCAACTTCATCTACGGCTCCAGCAAGGCCGGCCTGGACGCCTTCGCGCAGGGCCTCGGCGACGCGCTGCACGGCACCGGCGTCCACGTCATGGTCGTACGCCCCGGCTTCGTCCGCTCCCGCATGACCGCCGGACTGGACGAGGCGCCCCTCGCGACGACCCCCGAGGCGGTCGCGGCCGCCATCGAACTGGGCCTGCGCCGCCGCTCGGAGACGGTCTGGGTCCCCGGGGCGCTGCGCCTGCTGATGTCGGCGGTGCGGCATGTACCGCGCGCGGTGTTCCGCAGGCTGCCGATCTGAGGCGACGCGGGGGCCGGTCGGGCCGGCTCGCGGAAGCGAGGGTCACCGCGCGGGCGCGTGCCCGCGCGGTGAGCGGCTCAGTGGAGGGTGCCCTGTTCCTCTGCCGGGGCCGCGGCCTGGGGCGGCACCGTGGTGCTGCCGAAGGTGAACTCCCGCAGCTTGCGCCACACGCCGTCGGCGCCCTGTTCGTAGAGGGCGAAGCCGGTGCACGGCCACTCGGCCTCGTAGTCGGCCAGTTCCTCGAACGCCCGGTCCATCGCCGCGTCGTCGATGCCGTGCGCGACGGTCACGTGCGGGTGGTACGGGAACTGCAGTTCGCGTGCCACCGGCCCGGACGCGTCACGGACCTGCTTCTGCAGCCACGTGCACGCCTCGGCACCCTCGACCACCTGGACGAAGACGACGGGCGACAGCGGGCGGAAGGTGCCCGTGCCGGACAGCCGCATCGGGAACGGCCGTCCCGCCGCCGCGACCTCCGCGAGGTGCGCCTCGATGGCGGGCAGCGCGCTGTCGTCGACCTCGGTCGGCGGCAGGAGGGTGACGTGCGTGGGGATGCCGTGAGCCGCGGCGTCGCCGAAGCCCGCGCGCCGCTCCTGGAGCAGGCTGCCGTGCGGCTCCGGGACCGCGATCGACACACCGATCGTTACGGTCCCCACGTCGTCTCCTGTCGTCGTGTCGGTACGTCTGTGCGGTACGTCTGTGTGAGCGCGGACGGCCGCGGGGAGCAGCCGTCCGGCTATCGACTGTACGGCCCCGGCGCGGCCGTGGGCAGGCGCAGCCGTAGTGATGTGCAGCGCTGTGCGTGGTGCGGACCGAACCGGATCTTCCGCGCACGACCCGCGAGCCGCTCGGCACTCCCCCGGTACGCGGCGCACTACGCGCCCGCACCCGGCCGGGCGCCCGGTTCCTGCCGTGCCCGGTGCACGGCTCGCCGCCGTGCGCAGTGCCCGGTTCGGAGCCGTGCCCGGTGCCCGGTCAGGGGCCGGGATCAGTGCTTGGCCGGCAGGAAGCCCACGCGGTCGTAGGCCTGCGCCAGCGTCTCCGCGGCGACGGCGCGGGCCTTCTCCGCGCCCTTGGCCAGGATCGAGTCCAGCGTCTCCGGGTCGTCCAGGTACTCCTGGGTGCGCTCCCGGAACGGCGTCACGAACTCGACCATGACCTCGGCGAGGTCGGTCTTGAGCGCACCGTAGCCCTTGCCGGCGTACTTCTCCTCCAGTTCGGCGATTCCCGCCCCGGTGAGGGTCGAGTAGATCGTCAGGAGGTTGCTGACGCCCGGCTTGTTCTCCGGGTCGAACCGGATGACGGTGTCGGTGTCGGTGACGGCGCTCTTGACCTTCTTCGCGGTGGTCTTCGGCTCGTCGAGCAGGTTGATGAGGCCCTTCGGCGTGGACGCCGACTTGCTCATCTTGATCGACGGGTCCTGGAGGTCGTAGATCTTCGCCGTCTCCTTGAGGATGTACGGCTTCGGGACCGTGAACGTCTCGCCGAAACGGCCGTTGAAACGCTCGGCGAGATCGCGAGTCAGCTCGATGTGCTGGCGCTGGTCCTCGCCGACCGGCACCTCGTGCGCCTGGTAGAGGAGGATGTCCGCGACCTGGAGGATCGGGTACGTGAACAGGCCGACCGAGGCCCGCTCGGCGCCCTGCTTGGCGGACTTGTCCTTGAACTGGGTCATGCGGGAGGCCTCGCCGAAGCCGGTGAGGCAGTTCATCACCCAGCTGAGCTGCGCGTGCTCGGGCACGTGGCTCTGGACGAACAGGGTGCAGCGCTCCGGGTCGAGCCCCGCCGCGAGCAGCTGGGCGGCGGCGAGCCGGGTGTTGGCACGCAGCTCCTCCGGGTCCTGCGGGACCGTGATCGCGTGCAGGTCGACGACCATGTAGAAGGCGTCGTGGGACTCCTGCAGGGCCACCCACTGACGGACGGCGCCGAGGTAGTTGCCGAGGTGGAACGAGCCTGCGGTGGGCTGGATTCCGGAGAGCACGCGCGGGCGACGCTGCATGGCGAAGCCATTCCCCTGAGGGTGCTGGGCGACGGGTGGGCGATCAGAGGCCATGCCCACCATTCTCGCAGAGCGCGGGCGCCGCTCCGGAACTGGTCGGAAACAGGTGGGAACCGATCCGCCTCCCGCGGTGTAACAAGGATGTGAGGACGCGGGAGGGGGGCCGCATCGTCGATGAGGCCGCGGTGATCGCACGCGTACGCGCCGGTGAGCCGGAGGCGTACGCGGAGCTGGTGCGGGCCCACACGGGCATCGCACTGCGGGCGGCCGCCGCGCTGGGGGCGGGTGCGGACGCGGAGGACGTGGTGCAGCAGGCCTTCGTGAAGGCGTACTGCGCGCTGGGCCGCTTCAAAGAGGGCTCGGCGTTCAAGCCGTGGCTGCTGTCGATCGTCGCCAATGAGACGAGGAACACAGTGCGTACGGCGGCGCGCCAGCGCACGCTCGCCGGCCGGGAGGCGGCCTTCGCGGAGGCGGAGCCGCTGATACCGGAATCGGCGGACCCGGCGGTGGCGACGCTGGAGAGCGAGCGCCGCACGGCCCTGCTGACCGCCCTGGACAAGCTGAGCGAGGAGCACCGCCTGGTCGTCACGTACCGGTATCTGCTGGAGATGGACGAGCCGGAGACCGCCCAGGCGCTGGGCTGGCCCCGGGGGACGGTGAAGTCCCGGCTCAATCGGGCACTGCGGAAACTGGGCCGGCTGCTGCCCGATTTCCAGCCTCGGGAAGGGGGTGACGAGCGTTGACGAGCGAGGGGCAGGGGCAGGCAGAGGGCCGGGCACAGAGCCGGGCACCGGGCCAGGGACAGGTGCAGGGACAGGCGCAGGGACAGGGACCGGAACGGGGGCGGGGGCCGCGTCGGGAACGGGCCGGGGAGGCCGGTGCCGGGGGGCTGCCCGAGGAGCTGCGAGCCCTGGGGCGGTCGCTGGATCCGCCCGGTGCGGCGGCCGGCGCCGAGACGATGGTCGAGCGGGTGCTGGGGCAGATACTGGCCGACCGCGTGCCGGTCCCGGTGCCCGAGCCCCCCGGTGCCGCCGGGCGGCTGCGGGTGGTACGGCGGTGGGCGCGGGAGCGCCGGCGCGCGCTGACGGCGACGCTGTGCGCGCTGCTGGCACTGCTCGCCCTCACGCCCCCGGTGCGGGCCGCGGTCACCGACTGGTTCGGCTTCGGCGGGGTCGAGGTGCGGTACGACCCGTCGGCGACCCCCTCGGCCGGTGTCCGGGTGCCGGGCTGTGGCCGCCACCCGGTGTCCCTGGCCGAGGCCGCGCGGCGGGCGGGCTTCGAGCCGCTGGTCCCGCCGGCGCTCGGCACCCCGGACGCGGTCGCGGTGACCGCCGAACCCCGGGGCCGCTTCCTGGTGTCCCTGTGCTGGCGCGAGGACGGCCGGACGATACGGCTGGACGAGTACCGGGCGCGGCTGGACGTCGGTTTCGTGAAGAGGGTGCCGCGGCAGCCGGAGTGGATACCGCTGCCCGGCACCGCCGGAGCGAACGGGGTGCCGGATCCCGCGCTGTGGTTCGCCGAGCCGCACCTGCTGGAGCTGTGGCTGGTGGACCCGGACGGCAGCCGCTTCACCCGCGAGCAGCGCCCGGCCGGCCCGACGCTGCTGTGGACGCACGGAAACGGCCGGAGCACGGTGACCCTTCGGCTGGAGGGCGTGGCGGAGAGGGAGCGGGCGGTGCGGATCGCGCGGTCGCAGCGGGGGTGACGGTGTGACGGCGGTGACGTGGTGACAACGGCGACGGTGGTGACGGCGGCCCGGGACGGCCGGAGATCGGGTGCGGGCGCGGGGATCGGGCGCGGGCGCGGGGATCGGGCGCGGCGGTGTGCACTGCGCGCAAGCGCGGCGAGCGGGCAGTGGACGAGGTGCGAGAAAGGGCGCGACAAAGGGCGCTGTGGGTGGGAACCCCGGCGGGTCGGGCGGTGTACCAGAAGTGACACGCGGCTCGGGGACGGGCCGCACAGGGATCACCGGGCTGGGGGTTCGGATGCGCGGACGGATGGAACGGGCGAGGGGCGGACGCCGTGGCCGCATGGCGTCGGCGGCGGCGCTGGGAGCGGCGACCGCAGTGACGCTGGCGGGAGTGGTGGGGAGCGCGCCGCCCGCGGTGGCCGGCGGGCCGACGAGCGTGCTGGTGGTCGCCCCGTCGACCGCGGAGGCGGCCGGGCTGACCTACTCCGACGAGAAGTACGGCGAGCTGGACCGGCTGCTCGGCCGGCCGGGCGCGGGCAGCCGCACCGAGCCGCCGGAGGCCGACCTGACCGGCGCGAGGCAGATCAACGTCACCTGGCTGCTGCACGACGTGGACCCCTGGCGCATGAACCGGGTCTTCGTGCACACCGGCTCCGAGACGGTCTGGATCCACACGGCGGCGACCCGGCCCCGCTCGGAGAACGGCTCCTGGCACCGCGCCGAGCAGCCGGCCGCGCTGCGCGCCCTGCTGGCGGAGCTGGGAGTGATGGGTCGCTCCCTGTCGCACAGCTCCGGGGAGCCCCGCGCGGCCGGGCCGGTGAGCGAGCCCGTGCCCTCCCCGGACCGGGCCGCCGCGTCACCGGGCACCGGCAGCGGCTGGTCCTGGGCGCTGCCCGCGCTCGGTGCCGGACTGGCCATCGGGGCGGGCGGCTCCCTGCTGATACGCCGCGCGGCGGCCCGGCAGGACGCCGGACCGCCGCGTGAGGAGCCACGACAGGAGCTGATCGACCGCTGAGCCCGGCAGGAGCCGGGGCACGGCCGCGCCCGGTCAGCCGAGGTCGATCTCCGGGTAGAGCGGGAAGCCGGCCACCAGGTCGGTGGCGCGGCGGGAGATCTCGTCGGCGACCTTCGGGTCGAGGACGTGGGCGGCCTTGGAGGGCGCGCCGGACTTGGTGGTGCCGGGCTCGGTGGTGGTGAGGACGCGGTCGATGAGGGCGGCGACCTCGTCCATCTCGGCGGTGCCCAGGCCGCGGGTGGTCAGAGCGGGGGTGCCGATGCGGATGCCGGAGGTGTACCAGGCGCCGTTGGGGTCGGCCGGAATGGCGTTGCGGTTGGTGACGATCCCGGACTCGAGGAGCGCGGCCTCGGCCTGGCGGCCGGTGAGGCCGTAGGAGGAGGCGACGTCGATCAGGTTCAGGTGGTTGTCGGTGCCGCCGGTGACCAGGGTGGCGCCGCGCCGCATCAGGCCCTCGGCGAGGGCGCGGGAGTTGTCCACGATGCGCTGGGCGTAGTCACGGAAGGAGGGCTGACGGGCCTCGGCGAAGGCGACGGCCTTGGCGGCCATGACGTGCGGCAGCGGGCCGCCGAGGACCATCGGGCAGCCGCGGTCGACCTGGTCCTTGAGGGAGTCGTCGCACAGGACCATGCCGCCGCGCGGGCCGCGCAGCGACTTGTGGGTGGTGGTGGTGACGATCTGGGCGTGCGGCACCGGGTCGAAGTCGCCGGTGAGGACCTTGCCGGCGACGAGACCGGCGAAGTGGGCCATGTCGACCATCAGGGTCGCCCCGACCTCGTCGGCGATCTCCCGCATGATGCGGAAGTTCACCAGGCGGGGGTAGGCGGAGTAGCCGGCGACGATGATGAGCGGCTTGAACTCACGGGCGGTGGCGCGCAGGGCCTCGTAGTCGAGGAGGCCGGTGGCGGGGTCGGTGCCGTAGGAGCGCTGGTCGAACATCTTGCCGGAGATGTTCGGGCGGAAGCCGTGGGTGAGGTGGCCGCCGGCGTCCAGGGACATGCCGAGCATGCGCTGGTTGCCGAAGGCCTGGCGCAGTTCGGCCCAGTCGGCGTCGGACAGGTCGTTGACCTGGCGGACGCCCGCCTTCTCCAGGGCGGGCAGCTCGACCCGCTGGGCGAGCACGGACCAGAAGGCGACGAGGTTGGCGTCGATGCCGGAGTGCGGCTGGACGTAGGCGTGGCGGGCGCCGAACAGCTCCCTGGCGTGCTCGGCGGCGAGCGACTCGACGGTGTCGACGTTGCGGCAGCCGGCGTAGAAGCGGCGGCCGACGGTGCCCTCGGCGTACTTGTCGCTGAACCAGTTGCCCATGGCGAGCAGGGTGGCCGGCGAGGCGTAGTTCTCGGAGGCGATCAGCTTGAGCATCTCGCGCTGGTCGGCGACCTCCTGGCCGATGGCGTCGGCCACGCGCGGCTCGACGGCGCGGATCACGTCGAGGGCGGCTCGGAAGGCGGTGGACTCGGCGGAGAGGGGAGCGGACGCGTCAGACATCAGGACCTCCGGACGTGGCGTTCGGCGTACACGGTTCGGCCCAGGCGCACGGCACAGTTTCCCGGGCCGCTCCCCGATGGTCGGTCCCATCCCAAGCGCGCCAGTCACGGCCCTGTCTGAAGCCTACCGGGCGCGCCGCGGAGCGCAGTTCCCGCGTCCATCATGCGAGCGAGGATAGGAAGGAGGGCGTCCTCACGCTTCCGGTTCACCTTCTGGAGGGGCCATGACCGCCACGGACGACCTGATCGCGACCGCCGAGGCCCACAGCGCGCACACCTATCACCCGCTTCCGGTGGTGGTCGCCCGTGCGGACGGGGCGTGGATGACGGATGTGGAGGGGCGGCGCTATCTGGATCTGCTGGCCGGCTATTCGGCGCTGAACTTCGGGCACGGCAACCGGCGGCTGGTCGAGGCGGCGAAGGCGCAGCTGGACCGGGTGACGCTGACGTCGCGGGCGTTCCATCACGACCGGTTCGGTGCGTTCTGCGCGCGGCTGGCGGAGCTGTGCGGGATGGAGATGGTGCTGCCGATGAACACGGGGGCGGAGGCGGTGGAGACGGCCGTGAAGACGGCACGGAAGTGGGGCTACCGGGTGAAGGGGGTGCCCGCGGAGATGGCGAAGATCGTGGTCGCGGGCGGCAACTTCCACGGGCGGACGACGACGATCGTCAGCTTCTCCACCGATCCGGAGGCGCGGGCGGACTACGGCCCGTACACGCCGGGGTTCCAGATCGTGCCGTACGGGGACGTGACGGCGATGCGGGAGGCGCTGACGGAGAACACGGTCGCGGTGCTGATCGAGCCGATCCAGGGCGAGGCGGGGGTGCTGGTGCCGCCGGCCGGCTATCTGCCGGCGGTGCGGGAGCTGACGCGGGAGCGGAACGTGCTGCTGATCGCGGACGAGATCCAGTCGGGGCTGGGGCGCACGGGGCGGACCTTCGCGTGCGAGCACGAGGGGGTGGTGCCGGACGCGTATGTGCTGGGCAAGGCGCTGGGCGGCGGGATCGTGCCGGTGTCGGCGGTGGTGTCGTCGGCGGAGGTGCTGGGGGTGTTCCGGCCCGGGGAGCACGGGTCGACATTCGGCGGGAATCCGCTGGCGTGCGCGGTGGCGCTGGAGGTCATCGCGATGCTGCGGTCGGGTGAGTACCAGGCGCGGGCGGCGGAGCTGGGTGCGCATCTGCACCGGGAGCTGGCGGCGCTGGCCGGGACCGGGCGGGTGACGCAGGTGCGCGGGCGGGGGCTGTGGGCGGGGGTGGACGTGCATCCGCGGTACGGCACGGGGCGGGAGGTGTCGGAGCGGCTGATGGACCGGCGGGTGCTGGTGAAGGACACCCACGGGGCGACGATCCGGATCGCGCCGCCGCTGGTGATCGGGAAGGAGGACCTGGACTGGGGGCTGGCGCAGCTGCGGGCGGTGCTGGACATCGCCTGACGTCCGGGCGCGCTACAGGATCACGTGGGGGAGGAAGCGGGCGTACTCGTCGGTGATCAGGCCGGAGGACTCGCGGATGCCGAGGCCGGCCGCCTCGCCCTCGACGACCCAGGTGCCGAGGACGACGTGGTTGCCGTCGAAGGCGGGGAGGGGGGCGAGCTGCTGGTAGCAGCAGGGTTCGTCGCGGACGGCGGGCGGGGTGCCCGGCGGGTGGACGGTGACGCCGGCGCCCTCACGGCCGAGCAGGGGCTTGGCGACGTAGCCGGTGGTGACGGCGAGGTCACGGGGGCCGTCGAGGTGGGCGGGGAGGAGGTTGGGGTGGCCGGGGTACAGCTCCCAGAGGATGGCGAGGAGCGCCTTGTTGCTGAGGAGCATCTTCCAGGCGGGCTCGATCCACAGGGTGGTGCCGGTGCCGCCGCCGTTGTCGAGGGTGTCGAGGACGTGGCCGGCGAAGCGGTCGGTGGTGAGCCATTCCCAGGGGTAGAGCTTGAAGCAGCTGCGGATGAAGCGCAGCCGCTGGTCGACGAAGCGGCCGGAGAGGCGGTCGAAGCCGATCTCCTCCATGGAGATCCAGGCGGTGTCGAGGCCGGCCTGGTCGGCGGTCTCCTTGAGGTAGGCGACCGTCATCAGGTCCTCGCCGAGTTCGTCGGCGCTGGAGTGGGCGAAGTAGAGAGGGCTGCCCGGCGGCAGGAGGCGGGCCTGCCGGCGCCAGGCGTCGACGAGGCGTTCGTGGAGGGAGTTCCACTGGTCGGCGCCGGGGAAGCGCTCTTCCATCCAGAACCACTGGGGGGAGGCGGCCTCGACGAGGGAGGTGGGGGTGTCGGCGTTGTACTCGAGCAGTTTGGCGGGGCCGTGGCCGTCGTAGCGCAGGTCGAAGCGGCCGTAGAGGGAGGGGAGTTCGGCACGGCGGTGCCAGGCCTCGGCGACGGCGGCGGCCACGCGGGGGTCGGTGATGCCGAGGTCGGCGAAGCGGTCGGCGGTGACGATGTGGTCGGCCGCGGCGAGGCACATGCGGTGCAGTTCCTCGACGACCTCTTCGAGGGCCTCGATCTCCTCCAGGGAGAAGACGTAGTAGGCGCTCTCGTCCCAGTAGGGGCGCAGCAGGCCGTCGGGGTGGCGGGTGAGCGGGTAGATCAGGCCCTGTTCCTCGACGGTCTGCTGCCAGCCGGGGCGTGGCTCGGTGGTGCGGCGTTCCATGGGGCGGGGCGCGCTCAGCCGCCGCCGCTGCCGGAGCCGGAGCAGCCGAAGCCGCCGCGGTCGACGGCTTCCTCGCGGCTGAAGGTGCCGTTGTCGGCGTAGCCGCCGCTGACGTCGGCGTCGTAGTACCAGGCGGCGTCGGCGTCCCGGCCGCGGCCGGTCTTCTTGCCCTTGCCGCCCTTGCCCTTGCCGTAGGAGGAGGAGCCGGAGGAGCAGTTCTTGTCGGCGATGACCTTGTAGCCGTTGAGGTAGTCGTAGCTGTCGCGGTCGACGCAGCGGCGGTCGGGGTCGGAGCCGCAGGAGGTGAGGGCCGCGGCGATCACGCCCATTCCGCCGAGTACGACGGTGCTGGAGCGCAGCCGCCGCCGGTTGTCCGTCATGTGGTTCTTCTCCCCGTCGTCCCCGTCGCGACGGTTGTTCCCGTCGCGACCGTCGTCCTCGCGTCGCCGGGCCCATGGCACCGACCCGTGATCATACGGTGCGTGACGGAGCATGGTCACATCAAGGCAGGACGTTGCACAGGGCTTCCAGGGTTCCCGCCCAGGCGTGGTCGGGCGGGGTGCCGTAGCCGACGACCAGGGCGTCGACGGGGCGGCCGGTGGCGGCGGGGTGCCGGTAGCGGGCCAGGCCGTGCAGGGCGAGGCCGCGCCAGGCGGCCGCGCGGACCACGGAGTGTTCGGTGCCGGGCGGGAGGCGGAGCACGGCGTGCAGTCCGGCCGCGATGCCGGTGACCGTCACCTCGGGGGCGCGGGCGGCGACGGCGGCGACCAGGGCGTCGCGGCGGCGCCGGTAGCGCAGCCGGGCGGCGCGCACGTGCCGGTCGTAGGCGCCGGAGGTGACGAACTCGGCGAGGGTGAGCTGGTCGAGGACGGGCACGGCACACCCGCCGAGCGCGCGGACCTCGTCCACCAGCGGCGGGGGCAGCACCATCCAGCCCAGGCGCAGCCCGGGGGCGAGGGATTTGCTGGCGGTGCCCAGGTAGACGACGTGTTCGGGGCCGAGGTCCTGGAGGGCGCCGACGGGCTGGCGGTCGTAGCGGAACTCGCCGTCGTAGTCGTCCTCCAGGATCAGTCCGCCGGTGCGGCGGGCCCAGTCGACGACGGCCGCGCGCCGCTCGGGCCGCAGGGCCACGCCCATGGGGAACTGGTGGGAGGGGGTGAGCAGGACGGCTCCGGCGCGGTCCAGCCCGTCGAGCACGGTGCCGGACGCGTCGAACGGCAGCGGTGCGGTGCGCAGCCCCGCCCGCTCGACCAGGTCCCAGTGCACGTCGAGGCCGTACGACTCGACGGCGAGGGTGTCGAGGCCGCGCGCGTGCAGCAGCTGGGCGAGCAGGTGCAGCGCGTGGGCGAAGCCGGCGGTGACGACGATCCGGTCGGGGTCGGCGCGCACGCCGCGGGCGCGGGCGAGGTAGCCGGCGAGGGCGGTGCGCAGTTCGGCGCGGCCGCGGGGGTCGCCGTAGCCGAGGGCGTCGTTGGGGGCGGCGGCCAGGGCGCGGCGGGCGGCCTTGAGCCACTGGGCTCGGGGGAAGGAGGCGAGGTCGGGGGTGCCGGGGACGAGGCTGTACGCGGGGCGGCCGGTGCGGCTCGGGGTGGGGGCGGGGCGCCGCGCGGGCGGCGGCACGGGGCGGTCGGCGACGCGGGTGCCGGAGCCCTGGCGGGCGGTGAGCCAGCCCTCGGCGACCAGGTCGGCGTAGGCGCCGGCGACGGTGTTGCGGGCCAGGCCGAGGTCGGCGGCGAGGGAGCGGGAGGAGGGCAGCCGGGTGCCGGGCGCGAGGCGGCCGGTGCGGACGGCGTCGCGCAGGGCGTCGGTCAGGCCCCGGCGCACTCCGCCGCCGGCCGGTTGGAGGTGCAGGTCGATGCCCAGAGTGGCCCACGGTTTCGGCATGGAAATGGACCATACGCCTGGGCTGCTTTCTTCCTAGGGTCGAGACATGACCACCGACACCGTGACCTACGCCCCCGAAGCCGCCCCCCGTCTGGAGTGGGCGAAGCTCGTTCCCGATGTCTACAAGGCGATGATCCGGCTCGACGCGGCCGCCCGGCAGGGCCTGGACCACACGCTGTACGAGCTGGTGAAGATCCGCGCCTCGCAGATCAACCGCTGCGCGTTCTGCATCGACATGCACACCAAGGACGCCCTCGCGGCCGGTGAGAGCGTGGAGCGGATCGTCCAGCTCAGCGCGTGGGAGGAGTCCCGGCACTTCTACACGGAGCGGGAACTCGCCGCGCTGGAGCTGACGGAGGCGGTGACCGTCCTGACGGACGGGTTCGTGCCGGACGAGGTGTACGAGCGCGCGGCGCGGCACTTCGAGGAGACGGAACTGGCCCAGCTGATCGCCGCGATCACCGTGATCAACGCCTGGAACCGGTTCGGAGTGACCTGCCGGATGACGCCGGGGCACTACCAGCCGGGCGACCACAGGTGACCACGGCCCGCTCCACCGCCCCGGCCTCCCGCCATCCGGCGGGAGGCCGGGGACGGCGCCGTCGAGGAGCGTGAGCGGGCCGCGCTCGCGCTGACCGCGGCGGTCACCGTCTCTCGGACGGGTTCATGCCTTGCGGGGTGGCAGCCAGGCCCGCCACGTCGACTCGTGCCGCTCCGCCCACTTCTTCGCCGCCGTCTCGGGGCTGAGCCGCTGCTCGGCGATCATCAGGGAGACCTCGTTCTGGTCCTCGGTGGTCCACCGGAAGTTCTTCAGGAAGGCCGCCGCCGCGCCGCCCTTCTCGGCGAAGTCGGTGTTGAGGTACTTCTGCAGCGGCGTGTGCGGGTAGGCGCAGGCGACCTTCGCCGGGTCCGCGTCGCAGCCCTCCTTGTGGGGCGGCAGCTTCACCTCGGTCATCGGGACCTTCTGGAACAGCCACTGCGGGGAGTACCAGTACGTCAGGAAGGGCTTCTTCTCCTTGGCGAACTGCTTGATCTGGGTGATCTGCGCGGCCTCGGAGCCGGCGAAGACGACCTTGTAGTCCAGGCCGAGGTTCTTCACCAGGGCCTTGTCGTTGGTGACGTAGGACGGGGAGCCGTCCATCAGCTGGCCCTTGCCGCCGCTCTCCGCGGTGCGGAACTCGTCGGCGTACTTGTTGAGGTTCTTCCAGTGGGTGACGTCCGGGTGCTTCTTCGCGAAGTACGTGGGGACGTACCAGCCGATGTGCCCGGTCACCCCGAGGTCGCCGCCCCGGGTGACGGTCTTCTTCTCCTTGACGTACCGCTGTTCCTGCTCGGGGTGGCCCCAGTCCTCCAGGAGCGCGTCGACGCGGCCCTGGCTCAGGGCGTCCCAGGCGGGGATCTCGTCGACCTGGACGGTGTCGACGCGGTAGCCGAGTTCGTGTTCCAGCAGGTACTGGGCGACGGCCACGTTGGCCTGGGCGCCCACCCAGGACTGCACGGACAGGGTGACGGTCTTCGCGCCCCGGGCGTTCGCGAACGGCGAGGCCTGCCGGGTCATGTCGGCGGCGCCGCAGCCGGTGGCCAGCGTCAGCACGGTCGCCGAGGCGATCAGGGTGGTACGGCGGAACATGTCACGCTCCCTTCGTCGTGCGGCGGTCGGTGGGCTGGGTGACCCGGTCGAGCGTCAGGCCCAGGCAGACGATGGCCGCGCCGGCGACCAGGCCGGTCGCGAGGTCGCCCTGGGCGAGGCCGAACACGACGTCGTAGCCGAGCGCGCCGCCGCCGACCAGGCCGCCGATGATGACGACGGCGAGGACGAGCACCACGCCCTGGTTGACCGCGAGCAGCAACGAGCGGCGGGCGAGCGGCAGTTGCACCTGGCGCAGCTGCTGGCCGCCGGTCGCGCCGAGCGAGCGGGCCGACTCCAGCGCGGCCGCGTCGACCTGGCGCAGGCCCTGCGAGGTGATGCGGACGACCGCGGGCAGCGCGTAGACGACGGCGGCGGCGACGGCCGGGGCGCGGCCCACGCCGGCGAGCGCGACGACCGGGATCAGGTACACGAACTGCGGCATCGTCTGGCAGACGTCCAGGACCGGCCGCAGCAGCCGTTCGACGCGGTGGTTGCGCGCGGCCGCGACGCCGGTCGCGACGCCGAGGACGAGGGTGACGGCGACCGCGGCCAGCACCTGCGAGAGCGTGTCCAGCGACGGCTCCCACACGCCGAGGACGCCGATCGCGGCCATGGCCAGCACGGCGGTCAGGGTGGTGCGCCAGGTGCCGATCAGCCAGGCCAGGGCGGCGACGATCAGCAGCACCGACCACCACGGCAGCCACTGGAGGCCGTCGCGCAGCGGGTCGAGGACCCAGGTGGTGAAGCGGGCCGCCCAGTCGGCGGTGCCGCCGATGACGGGCACCCCGGAGTACAGGTGGGCGGTCATCCAGTCCACGGCCCGGTTGACCGGCTCGGCGATGTTCACCGTCCAGGCGTCGGGCCAGTCCGTACGGTCCGTCAGGGGCCCCGCGACGGCCACGGCCGCGGTGGCGCCCAGGGCGAACGGCCACAGCCACCGGCCCGACGGGGCGGTACCGTCCGCGCCCGCCGCGCCCGTCACGCGGTCCAGCACGACGGCGAGCAGCACGATCGGGATGCCCGCCGCGAGCGCGGCGCCCACGTCGACCGAGGCCAGCGCCTGGTAGACGCGGTCGCCGAGGCCGCCGGCGCCGATCACCGAGGCGATCACCGCCATGGACAGCGCCATCATGATCGTCTGGTTGACGCCGAGCAGGAGTTCCTTGCGGGCCAGCGGGATCCGGGCGGTCAGCAGCCGCTGCCGCGCGGTCGCGCCCAGCGACTCCACCGCCTCCAGCACGCCCCGGTCGGCGCCGCGCAGGCCGAGCGCGGTGAGCCGGGCCATGGGCGGGGCGGCGTAGACGACGGTGGCGAGGACGGCGGCGGGCACGCCGATGCCGAAGACCAGCACCACCGGCAGGAGGTAGGCGAAGGCGGGCAGCACCTGCATGGTGTCCAGCACCGGCCGCAGCAGGCGGTCCATGCGCGCGGACAGTCCGGCGGCGAGTCCCAGCAGGCCGCCGACGGCGACCGAGGCGAGCACCGCGACCACCATCAGGGCCAGCGTCTGCATGGTCGGCACCCACATGCCGAGCAGGCCGCAGGCGAGGAACGCCGTCGCCGTGCCCAGGGCGAGCCGCGGGCCGGCGGCCCGCCAGGCGAGGAAGGCGCCGAGTGCGGTCACGCCGGCCCAGCCGAGGGTGAGGAGGGCGAGGTAGACGGCGCGTACGGAGAGCACGACGGCGTTGCTGACGTGCCCGAAGAAGTACAGGAACAGCGGGTGGCTGTCCCGGTTGTCGATGATCCAGTCGCTGGTGCTGGTGAGCGGGCCGGTGAGGTCGACGGTGAGCGCGTCCGGCCAGGTGCCGCTGGACCAGCGGGCGTGGGCCAGGGGGACGAGGACCGCCGCGATCAGCGCGAGGGTGGCCAGCTTGACGGCGGGGCGGCTGCGCAGGAGGGCGGTGGGGAGGGTGCGTACGGGGATCGCGGTGAGCGTGGCCATCAGACGGCCTCCGAGTGGGGGCCGGCGGCGCGGCTGCCCGCGGCCGCGTGGGGACGGCCGCCCGAGGCGGCGTCCGCCCGGCCGCCCGCGGTCACGCCCCCGGGGCTGCCGCCTCCGGGACTGCCACCTCCCGGACCGCCGCTTCCGGGGCTGTTCTCCGCCACGCCCGCCACGACCTCCAGCAGGCTCTCGTGGTCGACGACGCCGAGGCAGCGCGGGCCGTCCATGACCCGGGCGGGCGCGCCGCTGCGGGCCACGGCCTCGATGGCCTCCGCCACGGTCGCGCGCGGGGACACCGCCGGGCCGCTCCCCGCCTCCTCCACCGAGGCCGGGCGCATGGCCGTGCGGACGGTCATGACCTGCTCGCGGGGCACGTCGCGGACGAACTCGCGGACGTAGTCGTCGGCCGGGGAGCCGACGATCTCCTCGGGGGTGCCGAGCTGCACGACGCGGCCGTCGCGCATCAGCGCGATCCGGTCGCCGAGCTTCAGCGCCTCGCCGAGGTCGTGGGTGATGAAGACCATCGTGCGGCCCTCCTCGCGGTGCAGCCGGACGACCTCCTCCTGCATGTCCCGCCGGATCAGCGGGTCGAGGGCGCTGAACGGCTCGTCGAAGAGCAGCACCTCGGGGTCGACGGCGAGGGCGCGGGCGAGGCCGACGCGCTGCTGCTGGCCGCCGGAGAGCTGGCCGGGGCGCCGCTGTTCCATGCCTTCCAGGCCGACCTTGGCGACGACCTCGGCGGCCCTGGCACGCCGTTCGGCCTTGCCGACGCCCTGGATCTCCAGGCCGTAGGCCACGTTGTCGAGGACCGTGCGGTGCGGGAGCAGGCCGAAGTGCTGGAAGACCATCGCCGCGCGGTGGCGGCGCAGTTCGCGCAGCCGGGCCTTGTCCATGGCGCGGACGTCCTCGCCGTCGATGACGATCGTGCCGGCCGTCGGCTCGATCAGCCGGGTCAGACAGCGCACCAGGGTGGACTTGCCGGAGCCGGACAGGCCCATGACGACGAAGACCTCGCCCTTGCGGACGTCGAAGGACACGTCCCGCACGGCCGCCGTGCAGCCGGTGCGCTCGCGCAGCTCGGCGGGGGCGAGGGCGACCAGCTCGGGGTCGGCGGGAACGCGGTCGGCCTTGGGGCCGAACACCTTCCACAGGCCGTCGACCGAGAAGACGGGCGGGGTGAGGGTCTCGGGGGCGGGGCGGGCGGTACTCATCGGGCGTCACCACCGATCAGGTCGACGGCGCGCTCCCCGACCATCAGCACCCCGATCATCGGGTTGACGGCGGTCATGGTGGGGAAGACCGACGCGTCGGCGATCCGGATGCCCTCCAGGCCGCGGATGCGCAGTTCGGGGTCGACGACGGCCAGTTCGTCGTCGGCGGCGCCCATCTTGCAGGTGCCCGCGGGGTGGTAGACGGTGTGCGCGGCCCTGCGGGCGTACTCGCTCAGCTCGGCGTCGCCGACGACCTCGGGGCCGGGGCACACCTCGCGCTTGAGCCAGCCGGCCAGCGGCGCGGTCTTCGCGATCTCGCGGGCGATGCGGATGCCGTCGACGAGGGTGCGGGCGTCGTAGTCGTCCTCGTCGGTGAAGTAGCGGAAGTCCAGGGCGGGCTTCACGGCCGGGTCGGCGCTGGTCAGGTAGAGCCGGCCGCGGGACTTCGGCTTGGGGATGTTCGGGGTCATGGACACCCCGTACGGGGGCCGCTCGTAGCCCAGGCGCTCGGGGTTGTCCGTGAAGGGGATCTGGTAGAAGTGGAACATCAGGTCGGGGCCCTGGTGGCCGGGGTCACGGCGCACGAACAAGCCCGCGTCGGAGTCCATCGCGGAGTTCTCCGGGATGGGCCCGTGGGTCTCCCAGACGATCACCGACTCGGGGTGGTCGAGCAGGTTCTCGCCGACGCCCGGCAGATCGTGGACCACGGGTATGCCCAGCGCCTCCAGATCGGCCGCCGGTCCGATGCCGGAGTGCAGCAGCAGCCGCGGGGAGTCGATCGCGCCCGCGCACAGCACGACCTCGTTGCGGGCGCGGATCAGCAGTTCCTCGCCGTCCTTGGTGCGCACGTGGACGCCCTCGGCGCGGGTGCCGGTCAGCTCCAGCCTGTACGCCCAGGTCTCCAGCAGGATCGTGAGGTTGGGGCGCTCGTCCATCACGGGGTGGAGGTACGCCACCGACGCCGACGAGCGCTTGTTGTCCTCCGGGTGGTAGGCGAGGTCGAAGAAGCCGACGCCCTCGGTGAACGGCTTCTTGTTGAAGCCCTCGACGCGCGGCACGCCGAGCGCGGCCTGCGCGGCGTCCACGAAGTCGCGGGCGATGGCGTTGCGGTCCTTCTCGTCGACGGGAACGATGTTGTTCTTCAGGCGCGCGTAGTACGCCTCCATGGCGACCGCGCCCCAGCCCTTGGCGCCGGCCTCCTCCCACTCGTCCCAGTCGGACGGCAGCGGCTTGAAGGCGATCAGCGTGTTGTGGGAGGAGCAGCCGCCGAGGACGCGGGCGCGGCTGTGCCGGATGTGGGAGTTGCCGCGGGGCTGTTCGACGGTGGGGTAGTCGTAGTCCAGCTCGCCGCCGAGCAGGCCCATCCAGCGGCGCAGGGTGAGCACGTCGTCGCGGCCGACGTCGCTGGGGCCGCCCTCGATGACGGCGACGGTGACGTCCGGGTTCTCGGTGAGGCGGGAGGCGATGACGGAGCCTGCCGTGCCGCCTCCGATGACGACGTAGTCGTAGACGTGGTTGTTCTCGGACATGGGGGTACTCCAGGTGGGGCTGGAAGAGGGTGCGGGGAAGGGGGAGGTCAGCCGGCGAACCAGCGGACGGGCTTCGGGGCGAGGTTCTGGTAGACGTGCTTGGTCTCGCGGTACTCGGCGAGCCCGGCGGGGCCGAGTTCGCGGCCGGTGCCGCTCCTGCCGAAGCCGCCCCACTCCGCCTGCGGGAGGTAGGGGTGGAAGTCGTTGATCCAGACGGTGCCGTGCCGCAGCCGGCCGGCGACCCGGCGGGCCCGGCCCGCGTCGGCGGTCCAGACGGCGCCGGCCAGGCCGTACTCGGTGTCGTTGGCGAGGGCGACGGCCTCGTCCTCGGTGCGGAAGGTCTCGACGGTGAGGACGGGACCGAAGACCTCCTCGCGCACCACGCGCATCTCGCGGTGGCAGTGGTCGAGGACGGTCGGCTCGTAGAAGTAGCCGCTTCCGGGCCGGATCCCGCTGGGCTCGGGGCGCTTGCCGCCGCAGCGCAGTACGGCCCCCTCCGCCAGCGCGGAGGCGACGTACGCCTCGACCTTGGCCCGGTGCTGCTCGGAGACCAGCGGGCCGCACTCGACGCCGTCCGCCGTGCCCCGGCCGAGCCGGATCCTCTGCGCGCGGCGGGCGAGTTCGGCGACGAAGCGGTCCCGGACGGACTCCTCGACGATCAGGCGGGCGCCGGCCGAGCAGACCTGGCCGCTGTGGATGAAGGCCGCGTTGAGGGCCTGGTCGACGGCGGTGTCGAAGCCCTCCTCGGTGGCGCAGGCGTCGGCGAAGACGACGTTGGGGTTCTTGCCGCCGAGTTCGAGGGCGACCTTCTTCACGGTGGGCGCCGCGGCCTGGGCGACCTTGACGCCGCTGGCCAGGCCGCCCGTGAAGGAGACCAGGTCGACGTCGGGGTGCTCGGCGAGGCGGGCGCCGACCGTGTGGCCGGGGCCGGTGACGAGGTTGGCCACCCCGGCGGGCAGCCCGGCCTCCTCCAGCAGCGCGAGCAGGGCGATCGTCGTCATCGGCGTGATCTCGCTCGGCTTGACGACGAAGGTGTTGCCGGCCGCGAGCGCGGGCGCGATCTTCCAACTGGCCTGGAGCAGCGGGTAGTTCCAGGGGGTGATCAGCGCGCAGACGCCGACCGGCTCGTGGACGACCACGCTGTGGACGTCGGACGAGCCCGCGTCGACGACCCGGCCGGGGGCCTCCGCGGCGACGAGGTCGGCGAAGTAGCGGAAGGCGTCGGCCACGCAGTCGATGTCGACGCGGCCCTCCTCGACCGTCTTGCCCGCGTCGCGGCTCTCCAGCAGGCCCAGCTCCTCGCGGTCGCGCACCAGCAGGCCGGCGACGCGGCGCAGCAGGGCGGCGCGCTCGGCGGCGGGGGTGCGCGGCCAGGCGCCGGCGCCGCCGTCGAAGGCGGCGCGGGCGGCCTCGACCGCGAGGTCCGCGTCCTTCTCGTCGCCCTCGGCGACCACGGCGAAGGGTGCGGCGTCCGCGGGGTCGAGGATCGCGCGCGTGGCCCCGGAGACGGCGTGCCGCCACTCGCCTGCCGCGTGGATGCTCTTCCGAGCCTGGAGTTCCGTACTGTCCGCCATGCCTGGTGTCGCCTCTCGTTCCTGTGTGTCCCCCCGCTCAGGACCGTGAGCACCTGCCCTTGCCCCCCGGATGCATGCGCAATCCCTGTCCGAAAGTGCGCTGTGTCACTGAGGATGTGGACATTCGGAACAACTCGGCGGCGCGGACGTGACGGGGGCCACCGGAACGCCGAAGGCCCCGCCCGGGGAACCGGGCGGGGCCTGCACAGCGTGCGGGGAGCGGGGGCTCAGATGAGGCCGAGGCCGCGGACCGCCTCGCGCTCCTCCTCCAGCTCCTTGACGGAGGCGTCGATACGGGCGCGGGAGAACTCGTTGATCTCCAGGCCCTGGACGATCTCGTACTTGCCGTCCTTGCAGGTGACCGGGAAGGAGGAGATCAGGCCCTCCGGGACGCCGTAGGAGCCGTCCGACGGGATGCCCATGGAGACCCAGTCGCCCTCCGGGGTGCCGTTGACCCAGGAGTAGATGTGGTCGATGGCGGCGTTGGCGGCGGAGGCGGCCGACGAGGCGCCGCGGGCCTCGATGATGGCGGCGCCGCGCTTGGCGACGGTCGGGATGAAGTCCTCGGCCAGCCACTTCTCGTCGTTGACGACCTCGGCGGCGTTCTTCCCGCCGACGGTGGCGTGGAAGATGTCCGGGTACTGGGTGGCGGAGTGGTTGCCCCAGATGGTCAGGCGCTTGATGTCGGAGACCGTGGAGCCCGCCTTCTTCGCGAGCTGGGTCAGCGCGCGGTTGTGGTCGAGGCGGGTCATCGCGGTGAAGCGCTCGGCCGGTACGTCCGGGGCGGCGGCCTGGGCGATCAGGGCGTTGGTGTTGGCCGGGTTGCCGACGACGAGGACGCGGATGTCGTCCGCGGCGTGGTCGTTGATGGCCTTGCCCTGCGGCTTGAAGATGCCGCCGTTGGCCTCCAGCAGGTCGCCGCGCTCCATGCCCTTGGTGCGCGGGCGGGCGCCCACGAGGAGGGCGACGTTCGCGCCGTCGAAGGCCACGTTCGGGTCGTCGGTGATCTCGATGCCCTGGAGCAGCGGGAACGCGCAGTCGTCCAGCTCCATCGCGGTGCCCTCGGCGGCCTTCAGGGCCGGCGTGATCTCCAGGAGGCGCAGCTTGACCGGCACGTCCGCGCCGAGCAGCTGGCCGGAGGCGATGCGGAAGAGCAGGGCGTAACCGATCTGGCCGGCCGCGCCGGTGACGGTGACGTTCACGGGAGTGCGGGTCATGGCGTTCTCCGTATGACAGCTGGCGGTGGGGCGTCCCTGCCCCGGGGGTTCGGATGATCGATCTCTTGGCGTCAAGAGATAATCCGCGGGTCAGGCTATCGCGCATCCGGCATCCCGGACCCCCGGCCCGGTGTGGCCCAGCCCACAGACCGCCCGGGTGCCGCAGCGGGCCGAGGGTTCACGGAGAACGTGCGCGGCGTCCGGCCCGTCTTGCGGGGGCAAGTTCGGCCTCCGGCCTGTCCTGCGGGAGCGAGCGAGTACGGCATCCGGCCCGGCTTGCGGCAGCGCGTGCGGTGTCCGGCCCGGCTCGCGGGAGCGAGTACGGCATCCGTCCCCTCCTGCGGGAGCGAGTGCGGCGTCCGGCCCGCCCTTGCGGGGCGAGTATCCGCATCCTGCCCGGCTCTTGCGAACAAAAGGCGGCCGCCCGTCCGGGAGAGGGGGAGACGGAGGCGGCCGCCGTGCGGGGGTTCCGATGCGTGCCGGACTCCCGTGGGGGTACTTCCCGCCTGCCCCGGATCCGGCCGGCCACACCTGCGTTCCCGGCTTTTCCGGCACCGGATGTCCGGCCCTGTCGCCACGACCCGGTCCCCACACCGGTCCCCACGCCGGTCGCGGCGAGCGGACTGCTGCGGCCGCATTTCTCCGCCAACCCACCGCAGCCACTTGCCCCGACCGGCTGCCGAAGTGTTCTCACCGGCCGGCCGCCGCGGCTGCTTCCGCCAACCGCGGCTGCCGCGGCGGCCCTTCACCCAGCGGCCGTCGCGAAGGCCTTTCGCCCAGCGACCGTCCCGGCTCTCGCCGACCGGCCATCACGGCCGAATGCCATGGCCCGATGCCACGGCCGGTCGCCAGTCGGCCGCCACGGCCGGATCACCCCGGCCGACCGGCGCAACTGCCTTCCCTGACTTCCCCAAGCGATCGTCACCCTCACCCTCCGAGCCCTCGGCCCGGCCACCGCACCCGGCCCTCACGCCTGCCCGCCCCCACGCCCGGCCACCACCGCCGGCTTGTCCCGGCAGGGCAGCCTGGCCCGGCCGACCGGGCAGGCCTCACTGGCGACCAGGCAACCTCGTGCCGACCAGGGAGCCTCCGTGGCCCACCAGAAAGCCTCCGTGGCCGCCCGGAGAGGACGACGCCGTCCGGTGCCGGCGGTCGCGGCCGTCACGGCTGCTGGGTGCAGCCCTTCCCGCCCGAGGCCAGCGTGGCGCAGGCGATGGCCTCGCCGGCGTCCTTGACGGCCACCATCGGGGTGTACGCGACGGTGTCGCCGGCCAGGGTGATCGAGCCGTTCTCGCGGGCCTTGCCCGCGCTCACCTCGACCTTGTCGCCTTGCGCGGCCTGGGTGATCCGGCCCCAGGCGGCGGCGCAGACCTTGCTGTAGCGGACCTCGACGACCGTGGTGCCGACGGTGGCGGTCTGGGCGGTGGTGACCAGGTCGCCGCTGCACCCCATGCTCTCCGCGTCCTTGCCGGTGCAGCTGTCGCCGCTGCACTTCACCCCGGGCGGGAGTTCGGCGCCGGTGGTGACGGAGGGCGAGGGCGAGGCCTTCGTATCGCCCTCACCGTCGCCCCTGCCGCCGAGGTAGACGGCGCCGGCCGCCACGACCAGCACGCCGACAAGGCCCACGGCGAACATCGTCATCCGCCGCTTGCCGCCGCCGGCGGGTGCGGGGGCCGCCGCGCGCCGGCGGCCGGAGCCCCTGCCGCCGGCCCCCGCGCCGCCGCCCGTGCCGCTCGCTCCGGCCCCTCCGGCCGCGCCCGCCGGTCCGGCCACTCCGGCGGCGCCGGTACGGCGGCCGCTCGCGGGGGACGGTCCGGTGTAGCCGGCCATGTTCCACGAGTTGGCCGCCGGCGTCCGGCTGTCCGCGTCGGCGGCGGTCGGCTGCGGCGGCACCGTCGGGGCGACGCCCGCCGGGCCGGCGATGCCGGGCACGGCCGTGGCGCTGCCGCCGCGGCGGGCGGTCCTGCCCTTGGCGTTCGCGGGCGGCGGGCCGAACTCGCTGAGCGCGGCACGCGCCTGCGAGATCCGGATGGCCTCCATGGTCATGTCGTGGCGCATCTCCGAACGGCTCCAGGCACGTTCGGCGAGCTCCCACATGGTGGTCAGGTGGATCGGATTGGTGCCGGTGACCTCGGCCAGGGCCACGATCGCGCCCTTGGGTGCGAGCAGCCGGCCGCCCAGATAACGCTCCCATGACGTCTTGCTGTAGCCGGTGCGGTCGGCGAGCGCGGCGACGCTCAGGCCGCTGCGGTCCACGAGCCGCCGCAGCTGACTGGTGAACTCCCTGATCTGCGGATCGAGTTCATCCGGCAAGGCCTTCCAACGAGGCATTGCTTCCCCCCTCTTCCCCCCGGGTAGTGCTGGCTTTTCCCCCGCCCACGGGGATGCGCGTCGCCAGGATCTCAGTTCCCCCGGCGGCGGCGCACCCCCGCACTGTCCTGATTGCCCGGCCTTATGGCCCGATGGGACAGATTAGTCCCGCTGTGCAGTGTCTTGACCGCACATCCCCGAACTTGTCGATACATCGACACAACAGGGGCACATGGTCCGTCTCGTCCGTATCAGGCGTTGTCAGGCCGCTCACCGGCACCGTCGTGCCGTGGTGCGACAGCGCGCGGACACGGTAGCGGAACGGTCACTTCCGTGCCACAGCGAACGGACAGACGTTGAACGGGTCCTGCGGGTGCGAAAGGTTGGTCGTGGGCGGCGGCCCGTCCTTCCTCGGGGGAGAGGACGGGCCGCCGCACCCGCCGCCGTACCGCCGTTTCCGGCGCTCAGCCGCTGACCGTGAAGTGCAGCGTGTCCTTCAGGAACGGGATCTCCAGCTTGGGCTCCGGCTGCGCCATCAGCGCCAGCAGGACGATCACCGTGCCCAGCGCGCCGTACGTCGCGATGTCCGTGAACCGGGACCGTACGGCGAGCATGCCGACGCCGGGCAGCAGCCAGCGCAGCACCGCGCCGCCCAGCAGGGCCACGCCGACCAGCAGCGTGCCGGCGCGGAACGCGTCGAACGCGGTCAGCAGCAGGCCCAGGCCGACCGTGGCGAGCACGGCGAGCATCGGCCACTGCCGGGCGGGCGCCGGAGCGTCCCCGGACGCGGCCCGGCCGCCGCCCTCCGGGCGGGCGGTGTCCCGGGTGAACAGCGGGAAACGACGGGTGACCCGGCGCGGCCTGCCCTCGGCGTCGGGCGCGCTGATCGGGTCGCGCACCTCGACGGTCTCGGGGGTGTCACCCGTGATCCGCGGCTCCTCGCCGTCGGTTCCGGGTGCCGCGCCGTCGCGCTCAGCCGACACTGCGCTCCGCCGCCTCGACCACGTTGACCAGCAGCTGCGCCCGGGTCATGGGGCCGACACCGCCCGGGTTCGGGGAGATCCAGCCGGCCACCTCGGCCACGCCGGGGTGGACGTCGCCGACGATCCTGCCCTCGGCGTTGCGGGAGACCCCGACGTCGAGGACGGCCGCGCCGGGCTTGACGTCCTCGGGGCGGATCAGGTGGGCGGACCCGGCGGCGGCGATGACGACGTCCGCGCGGCGCAGATGGGCCGCCAGGTCACGGGTGCCGGTGTGGCACTGGGTCACGGTGGCGTTCTCGCTGCGCCGGGTGAGCAGCAGCGGCATCGGGCGGCCGATGGTCACGCCGCGGCCGACGACCACGACCTCGGCGCCCTTCAGCTCGACGCCGTAACGGCGCAGCAGGGTGAGAATGCCGTTCGGGGTGCAGGGCAGCGGGGCCGGCTCGTTGAGGACGAGGCGGCCGAGGTTCATCGGGTGCAGGCCGTCGGCGTCCTTGGCCGGGTCCATCAGTTCGAGGATGCGGTTCTCGTCGATGCCCCTGGGCAGCGGGAGCTGCACGATGTAGCCGGTGCAGGCCGGGTCCTCGTTCAGCTCCCGGACGACCGCCTCGATCTCCTCCTGCGTCGCCGTCGCCGGCAGTTCGCGCTGGATGGAGGCGATGCCGACCTGGGCGCAGTCGCGGTGCTTGCCGGCGACGTACTTCTGGCTGCCGGGGTCGTCCCCGACCAGGATCGTGCCGAGGCCGGGCGTGACGCCCTTCTCCTTCAGCGCCGCCACGCGGGCGGTCAGATCGGACTTGATCTCGGCTGCGGTGGCCTTGCCATCGAGAATCTGGGCGGTCATGGGCCCATCCTCCCGGATGACCGGCCCCCGGTTCCAATCCGGGGGCGGCGGCCGGCGGTGGTCACCGAGGGTTGTTGCACTTGCACAACGTCTGGGAAACCCGGCTGGACAATCCGCAGGTGGCTGAAGAACGATTGAGCCGCAGTGCCGCGGGGCAGTACCGGGGGGACGAACCGCATCCAACAGAAACCTTCCTCCGCATCGCGCCGCGCCTCGTCCCCGCATCCAGGCAACGGAGGAAAGACCGCCATGAGTTTCGGCGACCCGAACAACCCCTACGGGAACCCGCCCCAGCAGCCGGCCCCCGGCGCACCCGGCTACGGCTACCCCCAGCAGCCCCAGGCCCCGGCGGGCTACGGCTACCCGGCCGCGCCGCCGGCCGGGTACGGCTACCCGCCGGCCGGCCCGGTCCAGATGCCCGGCATCACGCGCGCCGCGCAGATCATGCTCGGCATCATCGTCCTGGCGCACGCGATCATCGCGGTCCTGTACGGCTACACGCTGAGCCAGTGGGACGAGACGATGGCCGAGGCCGGCATATCCGGCGACTCCCAGGCCCAGGAGTTCGCCGACCTCGGCAAGGGCATCGTCGTCTTCTTCCTCGGTCTCGCCGCGGTCTTCGCGCTGCTCGGCCTGGCGCTGCTGTTCCAGTACGCGAAGGGCGGCAACGGCGTCCGGGTGTGCTCCATCGTCTACGGCTCGTTCGCGATCGTCACCGGCATCTTCATGATCGCCGCCTGGGGCATCGGCCTGCTCATCATCGCCGTCGCCATCCTGCTGATCGTCTTCGCGGCGAAGCGGGCCAGCGCCGAGTGGTTCAAGCGGCCGCGCTACTGAGCGCCCCGCCGCGCCACCCGCGCGCCGTTCACACCCAAGGGCCGTGTCTCACCCGATCGAGGGGGGACACGGCCCTGGTGCGCCGCCCTAACCTGGCCTGAGCAGCTGTCGTGCCCGACGGGCGCCGGCCGGGTCGTCGGCCTCCGCGTCCGGCCGGCGGGCACGGGCCGGGCACGGGAGACGCACTTGTACAGCATCATCGTGGTACCTCCGCCGACCGGGGAGGACCCGCGCGGCGACCGCCGCTTCCGGCTCGCCCCCGGCGAGCGGCTGGCCTTCGGTCGCGACGCCGGGAACGACCTCGCGATCGCCCACGACGGGGTCTCCCGCCGAGCCGGCCTGATCGCCGCACAGGGCGCGTTCTGGCTGCTGAGCAACCTCAGCCGGGAGCAGACGTACGTCGTGGAGAACCCGGAGGGGGCCGGCGAGCACATCAAGGTCGGCCCGGGGCGGCTGGACGCGCCCGTGCCGTTCGAGTTCTCCCGGATCGTGCTGCCGGCCGCGGGCGATCTGCTGCCGGTCGAGGTGTGGGCGCCGCGCCACGACTATCTGGGCCCCGAGTCCGGGCTGGACGGCGCGACCACCGCGCCCGCGTTCTGCCTGGACCGCACCAAGCGCTACTTCGCGGTGCTGGCCGCCCTGTGCGAGCCCCGGCTGCGCGGCGCGCCGCATGCCCCGCTGCCCACCGTCGACCAGGTCGTGGACCGGCTGCGCCCCGGCTGGCCGGCCGCGTCGCGCACCTCGGTGCAGTGGAACATCGACTACCTCGCCGTGAAGCTCCGCCTGAAGCCCGGCCCCGACACCGCCGACACCGGGCCCCGCCTCAACGGCAAGAAGGAGTCCCTGGTGTCCCTGGCGCTCCGCTTCGACCTGGTCCGCGAGGACGACCTGGACGTCCTCGCCGCGAAGCGCCCGCCCGCGCGGCCGTCGTCCGCCGGCTGCCCGCAGGACACGCGGCGGCCCTCCGTCGCCCCGGCCGCGCCGCCCCGGACCGCCCTCGACCGGCCCATCGGGTGAGCGGACGGCAGGAGCCGTACGCGGTCCCGGTGCCGCGCGGGTACCGGGTCGGCGGCTGGGAGGTGCGGGGGCCGATCGCGACCGGGGCGTTCGGCAGCGTGTACGAGGGGAGGCGGACCGCGGCGGACGACGTACTGCCGCGCACCGTGGCGCTGAAGTTCCTGCCCACCGGCACCAGCACCCCCCGTCACCTGGCCCACCTGCGGGAACTGATCGACCGGGAGGTCGAGTTGCTGCGCCGGGTGGCGCGGCCCCGGCTGATCCGGATGTACGAGACGCTGACCGTCGACGACCCCGCCCGCCCCGGGCTCGACGGCGCGACCGTCCTGGTCCTGGAGAAGGCGGAGGGCTCCCTGACGGCCCTGCTCGCGCAGACCCCGCGGCCCGCCTCGGGCCCCGCGCTGCTGGCGCAGGTCTGCGAGGGCCTGCACCAGCTGCACACGGCGGGCTGGGTGCACGGCGACCTGAAGCCGGCCAACGTCCTGCTGATGCGGGACGGTTCGGCCCGCCTCGCCGACTTCAACATGGCCGCCGAGCTGGAGGGCACCCACGCCTACACGCCCGCCTTCTCCACACCCGACTACACCCCGCCCGAACTGCTCTGGTCGGAGATCGGCGAGCGCGGCCGCCGCATCCGCCCCTCCGCCGACGTCTGGGCCTTCGGCGTCCTCGCCCACCTCGTCCTCACCGGCGCCTTCCCGCTGCCCGGCGCCACCCCGACGGCCCGCCGTGACGCGGCCGCCGCGTACGCCCGCGGCGCGGACGAGCTGCGGCTCTCCCCCGGACTGCCGGGGCCCTGGCGGGAGATCGTGCGGTGCTGCCTGACCCGGACGCACGAGGAGCGGATCGCCGGGGAGGCGCTGCTGCGCCGGGTGCGGGAGGCGGCGGGCGAGACCGGCCCGCGCCGCCTTCGCCGCCGTACCGCCGTGACGGCCGCGGCGGCGGTCACGGCGGCGGCCGCCGCGCTCGGGTACGCCCTCGGCCCGTGGGCGACCGACGGGGGCAGGCCGGGTCCGGGCCGCGCGGGCGCCACCGCGCCGACCGTGGCGGCCGCGGCGTACGGCGCCGCGGAACTCCGTACCGACCAGGGCATCCCGGTCGCCTACCGGCGCCTCATCGTCGACGCGGCGCACACCTGCGCCCAGCCGGAGGTCTCCCCGGCGCTGATCGCGGCGATGCTGAAGGCGGAGAGCGACTTCGACCCCGAGCTGTCGGACCCCGCGCGCGACGAGTACGGCATCGCCCGCTGGACCCCGCGCGTGCTGCGCTGGTGGGTCCGCGCGGACGGCCTGCCCACCGAGAAGACCCCGCGGCCGCCCTTCTCGCCGGCCGAGTCGATCCCGGCGATGGGCCGCTACCTCTGCTTCATCGAGCCCCGGCTGAAGTCCTCCCTGACCGGCGACCGGCGGGTGCTGATCGCCGCCGCGTACCGGACGTCGTACGACACGGTGAACGACGCGGGCGGCGTCCCCGCGAGATTCCGGGCCTACGTCGACGAGGTCGCCCACTACCTCAAGGAGTACACGCCGCTGCGCGCGCGGCGACCCTGAGAGTTCCGAGGTACCCGGGCGCCCCGGCAGGCGGCACGGTGGAACACGACCGAGGGCGGTCCCGGCTCTCCCGGGGGAGAGCCGGGGCCGCCCGCCGTACCACCGCGCGCCATGCGCATCCCGACTGGGGGAACAGTCATGACCACCATGCTCCGCAAGGCCCTCGCCCTCGGCGCCGCCACCGTCACCGCCGGCGCCGCGTTCACCCTGACCACCGCGGGCGCCGCCCAGGCCGCCGCGCCCTGCTGGCGGGACGGCTCCGTCTGGTACTGCAACAACGCGACCGGCGCCAACGTCTACGCGGGGGCGAACAGCAACCGCGTCGTCGGCCGGATGTACTCCAACCCGTCCTTCTTCGTCTGCAAGTTCGACGGCGGCCAGAACCACGGCGGCCCGCACCCCACCCGCTGGGTCTACACCCAGGCCGACAACGGCGCGTGGGGCTGGATGAGCGACAACGACATCATCTCGGAGACGGACCCGCTGCCGTCCTGCTGACACCACGGTGAAGGGGCCCGCCGGTCGTGACCGGCGGGCCCCTTCACCGTGCGGGCGCGGCTCAGTGGAAGAAGTGCCGCGTCCCGGTGAAGTACATCGTGATGCCCGCCTTCCGCGCGGCCTCCACGACCAGCTCGTCCCGGACCGAGCCGCCCGGCTGGACGATGGCCTTCACGCCGGCGGTGCCGAGGACGTCGATGTTGTCGGGGAACGGGAAGAAGGCGTCGGAGGCGGCGAACGAGCCGCGCGCCCGCTCCTCGCCCGCCCGCTCGACGGCCAGCTTGCAGGAGTCGACGCGGTTGACCTGGCCCATGCCGACGCCGACGGAGGCGCCGTCCTTGGCGAGCAGGATCGCGTTGGACTTCACCGCGCGGCACGCCTTCCAGGCGAACGCCAGGTCCTTCAGCTCGTCCTCGGACAGGGCCTCGCCGGTGGCCAGGGTCCAGGTGGCCGGGTCGTCGCCGTCGGCCTGGAGGCGGTCGGTGTGCTGGAGCAGGACACCGCCGTCGACCGGCTTGATCTCGACGGGGTTCGCCGGGGCCTCGGGGCAGCGCAGGACGCGGATGTTCTTCTTGCGCGCCAGGATCTCGACCGCGCCCTCCTCGTAGCCGGGCGCGACGATGACCTCGGTGAAGATCTCGGCGACCTGCTCGGCCATCTCCTTGGACACCGGGCGGTTCACGGCGATCACACCGCCGAACGCGGACAGCGGGTCGCAGGCGTGCGCCTTGCGGTGCGCCTCCGCGACGTCCGCGCCGATCGCGATGCCGCAGGGGTTGGCGTGCTTGATGATCGCCACGCACGGCTCGTCGTGGTCGTACGCGGCACGGCGGGCGGCGTCCGTGTCCGTGTAGTTGTTGTACGACATCTCCTTGCCGTGCAGCTGCTCGGCCTCGGCGAGGCCGCCGCCGGCACCGGTGACGTAGAGCGCGGCGGGCTGGTGCGGGTTCTCGCCGTAGCGGAGGGTGTTCTTCCGCTCCCAGGTGGCGCCCAGGAAGTCGGGGAACGGCGACTCGTCGGCCGGGGCGTACTCGCTCGCGAACCAGCTCGCGACCGCCACGTCGTACGCCGCCGTGTGCTGGAAGGCCTCCGCGGCGAGCCGCTTGCGGGCGATCAGGTCGAAGCCGCCGTTCTTCGCCGCGTCGAGGACGTCGGCGTAGCGGGCCGGGCTGGTGACCACGGCGACCGACGGGTGGTTCTTCGCGGCGGCGCGGACCATGGACGGGCCGCCGATGTCGATCTGCTCGACGCACTCGTCGGGCGAGGCACCCGAGGCGACGGTCTCGCGGAACGGGTAGAGGTTCACCACGACCAGGTCGAACGGCTCCACGCCCAGCTCGGCGAGCTGCCGCTGGTGGTCCTCCAGGCGCAGGTCGGCGAGGATGCCCGCGTGCACCCGCGGGTGCAGGGTCTTGACCCGGCCGTCCAGGCACTCCGGGAAGCCGGTCAGCTCCTCGACCTTGGTGACGGGGACGCCGGCCGCGGCGATGCGCGCGGCGGTGGACCCGGTGGAGACGAGCTCCACGCCCGCCTCGTGCAGGCCGCGCGCGAGGTCTTCGAGGCCCGTCTTGTCGTAGACGCTGACGAGCGCCCGGCGAAGGGGCCGCTTGTTGCTCTCGGCGGTCACTGGATAACTACCTTTCGTCCCTCAATGCGATAGCCGTTGCGGGCGAGCCGCCCCACGACCTCGACGAGCAGCCTTCGCTCGACGTCCTTGATGCGCTCGTGCAGCGCGCTCTCGTCGTCCTCGTCCCGGACCTCCACCACGCCCTGCGCGATGATCGGCCCGGTGTCGACGCCGTCGTCGACGAAGTGGACGGTGCAGCCGGTGACCCTGACGCCGTACGCGAGCGCGTCACGGACGCCGTGGGCGCCGGGAAAACTGGGCAGCAGGGCGGGGTGGGTGTTCACGAACCGCCCGCCGAAGCGGGCCAGGAACTCCTTGCCCACGATCTTCATGAACCCGGCGGAGATCACCAGGTCGGGCTCGTACGCGGCGACGGCCCCGGCGAGCGCGGCGTCCCACTCCCCTCGGGTGGCGTGGTCCTTGACCCGGCACACGAAGGTCGGCAGTCCGGCGCGCTCGGCCCGGGCCAGCCCCTCGATGCCGTCCCGGTCGGCGCCGACGGCCACGATCTCGGCTCCGTACGCCTCGGCGCCGAGGCCGGCGATGGCGTCGAGCAGCGCCTGGAGGTTGGTGCCGGATCCGGAGACCAGCACGACGAGGCGCTTGACGCGCCGGGCCACGGGCTTGGCGGCCACGGTGGGGGCCTTTCTCGGGGGTACGACGGTACGGCCGGCCGCGTACGGCGCCGCCTGGACGACCGTATGTGCGTTCGTACGAATGCTTCGCGCCCCCGGATACGGGGAAGCCTACGAAGCAGCCGACCGTCAGCAACGATACCGGCACACCGGGCGGCCCCCTCGGGACGGGGGCGTGGCCGGAAGGTAGCGTCTGGGGAGAGTCGGGCCGGGAACGCTCGGCGCGCCCGACGCGTTGGTCGGGTGACGGGCCCGGGCCCGTCGTGTTCATCAGCCGTACTCACCAGGGGAAGACGCTCACTTGATGCCGGACCGCAGCCTGCGACGCCTCACGCTCACCCCGCAGTCGGCGCAGGGAGGGCGGGCCGGCGGCGTACTGCTGCGGGAGCGCCCCACCTCTCCCCCCTCTTCCCGGGACACCGACCAGCGCGCCGGGACGGGCCAGGAGGACAACCCGTTCGCGCCGCCGCCCGAGGGTGCGCCCGACCGGCCCTGGCAGCCGCGCCGGCCGGCCGACGGCGAGGGCCCGCAGGGCGGCGGAGAGGGCGACGGACGCCCCCGGTGGGGCGGCCAGTGGAGCGACCGGCAGCCCGGCCGCTCCCCCGGCGGCTTCGGCGATCGGCCCGGCAGCGGCCCCGAGAAGCAGGGCGGCCCCGGCCCCGGCGGCTCCCTGCGCTGGGACCCCACGGACCCGGCCCAGCGCCGCGCGCGCTACGCCCTGCTGTCCGGCATGTGGGCGTTCTTCTTCGCCCTCTTCTCGTGGGCGTATGTTGCGTTGCTGCTCGGCGCGCTCGCCCTGTACTGGGGCATCAGCGCGCTGCGCGCCAAGCCCCGTACCCCCGCCCCGGACTCCCCGGCCCCCGTGTCGAACGCCCGTCCTCAGACCGCCGCCGCGATCAGCGGCCTCGTCACCGCGTCCCTCGCCATCACGCTGGTCGCGGCGTCCTTCACGGCCCAGCTGGTCTACCGCGACTACTACACCTGCACCAGCGACGCCCTCACCAACGAGGCCAAGCAGGCCTGCACCGAGCTGCTCCCGAAGGAGCTGCGCGGGGTACTCGGCGGCGACGGCTGAGTCAGCGCGGCGCCGAGGGGCTGCCGCCCGGCGCCGCCTCGGGCTCGGGATCCTCGGCGGGCCGGGGGTTTCGGTGCGCCGGGGGCTTCGGTGCGCCACAGCTCGGTGGGCAGGAAGTCGTACTGGTACGGCTCGTACGGTGCGAACGCGGGGTCGTCGGCGGCCGGCCGGTTCGCCGTCGTCCCGGAGTTCCTGGTCGTAGGGCTCGTCGTGCGGCTGGCCGATGCGCCGGACGTGGTTCACGTGGCTGACGTGGACGGCGTGGAGGACGGGCCGGTGCGGGTGGTGTCGGGCTGCGGGCGCCGCGCGCGCCGGTCGCGCCAGGTGGGTACCGCCCAGGCCACCGGCATCCCGACGGCCGCCGTCCACAGCGCCCCCGCCGCGCCCACCTGCCACCACACCGGGCCGAAGTGGGCCAGCCTGCCGACGCCGAGCGGTCCGCCCGCCAGCCCCGCCAGCAGGGCGAGCGCCGGGGCGCACAGCGCGGCGGCGCCCAGCGCGCACAGCGCGGCCCGGCCCCGCGACCAGCCGTCCCCGCCCGCCCGGCCCGCGAACCAGCCCACCGTCGCCCCGGCCGCGACCGGCACCGCGCCCGCCGCCCAGTGCAGCGGCGTGCCGGGACCGGCCTCCGGTACGGCCGCCAGCAGCGGGAACGGCGGCAGCAGCGGGGCGGGCGCGGCGGACAGCGGGCCCGTGACCTGCCCGGCGCCGAGGGCGAAGCCGGGGCCGAGGGCGTAGGCCATGCCCCACACCGCGGCGTTCGGCACCAGCGCCAGACAGAGCAGGAGCACCGCGAACCGCCCCGACCAGCCCTCCGTGAGCTGCGCGAACGCCACCCGAGCCGCGCCCCCGTGCCACACCAGCGAGACCGCCACCAGCAGCGCGCCGCCCCCGACGTGGGCCGCGGTCCCGGCCGCGGCGGCCCGCGCCGCGAGTCGCAGGCGAACCCGGCCCGGCCGCCCGGGGGCCGGGAACAGGAGGCGCCACAGGCCGCCCGGCAGCAGCGCGGGTGCGCCGTCCAGAGGGCCGCGGGGTCGGTCGTACGCCCTCCACGCGCCGGTTCCGGAGGCCAGGATCACGACCAGGGGCACGGTCAGTCCGGTCCACAGCCAGGAGGGGCGCAGCGCGCCGCCCGCCGCGTACGCGGCGACGGCGCCGCCGACGGTGAGATAGCCGAGCACCACCCCGGCCCACGCGGTCCGCGCCCCGGCCCCCGGCCCGTGCGTCCCCTCCGCGCCGCCGATCCGGCCCGTCCCGTGGGTCCCGTCCGTTCCGTCGGTCCCGTCGGTCCCGTCGGCGCCGTCCACCGCGTCGCGTGCCGCGCGGTGCAGCAGACAGGCGGGCAGGGCGAGCAGCAGCAGGGGCGTGACGCCGACCGGGGCGGGGACACCGGAGAGGGTGTCGGTGCGGACCAGGTCCGCGCCGTGCGCCAGCAGCCACAGCGCGGCGACGACGTGCAGGGCGCCGCCGGGCCCGCTGTCGGGGTACGGCGAGCTGATCCACAGCATCATCACCAGGACGGCGAACGAGCCGAGCCCCAGCCCGGCCGCGAGGGCGCCGCCCGCCAGGCCGGCGGCGAGTCCGGGCGAGCGGCCCCGCACCGGGGTGAGCAGGGGCGACGGTGACGAGCGACGGTCGGTCATCCGGTTCACGCCCGTCATGCTCCCAACGACACGCGCTTTTCCGGCGTAACAGGCGAACCTCCGCCGTGTCACTCAATATGTGCTTATGTGGTTTTTCGTACGGAGGCGCGACCGGTGACGCGGCATCCCGCAACCCCGCTCCCCCCGCCCAAGGAGCGCCGACGGCTGCGCGAAACCGGGGGGCTGACGCAGGCTCAGCTCGCGGCGCGCGTCGGCGTCGGCCGGGGAACCCTGCGCGCGTGGGAGTCCGGCCGCACCGCTCCCCACGGCCGCGGGCGCGAGACGTACGCCAGACTGCTGGCCGAACTGGCCGAGTCGGGCCCTTTGCCCGTGCACGACGCGGCGGCCGGAGGGGAAGTGACGGCCGGTCACACGGGCCTGCGCGCCGGGGAGCCGGCCGCGCTGCCCGACGGTGCCGCGCCCCTCACCCCCGCCCAGGCCTTCGACGCCCTGTACGCCTTCTGCGCGCCCGCGCTGGTCCGGCAGGCGTATCTGCTCACCGGGCGGCGCGAGCTGGCCCGCGAGTCCGTGGAACGGGCGTTCGAGCTGGCCTGGCAGCGGTGGCCGGAGGTGGCCGTCGACCGGGATCCGGCGGGCTGGGTGCGGGCGGCGGTGTACGAGTACGCGCTCTCCCCCTGGCATCGCTTCCGCCCCCGTTACCGCCATCCCGAGCCGCCGCCCGCGGACGTGCTGGACCGGGCGCTGCTGAACGTCCTGCTGACGCTTCCGGCGCCGTACCGGCGCACCCTCGTGCTGCACGACGGGGTGGGGCTCGGGCTGCCGGAGACCGCGGCCGAGACGGAGGCCAGCACCCCGGCGACGGCGATGCGGCTGCTGCACGCGCGGGAGGCCGTGGCCGAGCGGCTGCCCGAGCTGGCGGATCCGGCCGTGCTGCACCGGCGGCTCGCCGAGCTGGCGTCCAGCGAGCGGCTGCGCGCCGCGCGGCCCCCGGCGGTGCGCGGCGGCAGCGAGCGCCGGGCACGGTTCTGGACCCGGGCCGCCATCGCCTTCACGGTCACCCTGATCGGGGCGACCGCGCTGACGCTGCGGACGGCTCCCACGCGGTACGAGCCGCCGGTGCCGCCGGGCGAGACGGTCCGCGGGGTGCCGCCTCGGGCGGCACCGGGGCCGCTGTCGGAGCGGGAGCTGTGGGTGCGGGAGAAGCTGCGCGAGGAGACGGTGACCGGGCCGGAGCGGCTGGTGCCGCAGGCTTGGTGACGCGGGTCCGCGGGGGTCGGTTTCGCGGGTCCCGCAGGCCTGACGCGGGTCCGCGGGCTCGGTGACGCGGCGGGTCCGCACGCCTGGTGACGTCGATCACGTGGGCCCGGTGACGCCGGTTCGCGGGCTCGGTGGCCCGGATCCCGCACGCCCGGTGACGCGATCCCGCGGGCCCGGTGGCGCGGGTCCCGCACGCCCGGTGACGCGGTCCCGCGGACCCGGTGGCGCCGGGACGCGAGCCCGGTAGCACCGGTCCCGTAGGGCAGGCGGGCGGAACGGCGGCAGGCCCGCCCCCGCGCGGGGGACGGGCCTGCCGATGTGCGGGTGCCGGGTCGGCGGATGTCAGCCGGCGAGGATCTCGCGCGCCAGCTTCGCCGTCTCGGTCGGGGTCTTGCCGACCTTGACGCCGGCGGCCTCCAGGGCCTCCTTCTTCGCCTGGGCGGTGCCGGACGAGCCGGAGACGATGGCGCCCGCGTGGCCCATGGTCTTGCCCTCGGGGGCGGTGAAGCCCGCGACGTAGCCGACGACCGGCTTGGTCACGTTGTCCTTGATGAAGGCCGCGGCCCGCTCCTCGGCGTCGCCGCCGATCTCACCGATCATCACGATGAGGTCGGTCTCCGGGTCCTCCTGGAAGGCGGCCAGGGCGTCGATGTGGGTGGTGCCGATGATCGGGTCACCACCGATGCCGACGGCGGTCGAGAAGCCGATGTCGCGCAGCTCGTACATCATCTGGTACGTCAGCGTGCCGGACTTCGAGACCAGGCCGATGCGGCCCGGCTTGGTGATGTCGCCCGGGATGATGCCGACGTTGGACTGGCCCGGCGTGATGATGCCGGGGCAGTTCGGGCCGATGATGCGGGTCTTGTTGCCCTTCTTGCCGGCGTACGCCCAGAAGGCGGCCGTGTCGTGCACGGCGATGCCCTCCGTGATCACGACGGCCAGCGGGATCTCGGCGTCGATGGCCTCGACGACCGCGTCCTTGGTGAACTTCTCCGGCACGAAGATGACGGAGACGTTGGCGCCGGTCTTCTCGATGGCCTCCTTGACGGTCCCGAAGACGGGTACCTCGGTGCCGTCGAAGTCCACGGTCTGACCCGCCTTGCGCGGGTTCACGCCGCCCACGACGTTGGTGCCGTCACCGAGCATGAGCTTGGTGTGCTTCATGCCCGTGGCGCCGGTCATGCCCTGGACGATGACCTTGCTGTCCTTGTTGAGCCAGATAGCCATGGTGTGTGGTGTCCTCGTCCTGAGTGCTTACTTGGCGGCGTGGGCCAGCTCGGCGGCCTTGTCGGCCGCGCCGTCCATGGTGTCGACGCGCTGCACCAGCGGGTGGTCGGCGTCCGTGAGGATCTGGCGGCCGAGCTCGGCGTTGTTGCCGTCGAGACGGACGACCAGCGGCTTGGTGACCTGCTCGCCGCGGTCCTCCAGCAGCTTCAGGGCCTGGACGATGCCGTTGGCGACCTCGTCGCAGGCGGTGATGCCACCGAAGACGTTGACGAAGACGGACTTGACGTCCGGGTCGCCGAGGATGATCTCAAGACCGTTGGCCATGACCTGGGCGGAGGCGCCGCCACCGATGTCCAGGAAGTTGGCCGGCTTGACGTTGCCGTGCTTCTCACCGGCGTACGCGACGACGTCCAGGGTGCTCATGACGAGACCCGCGCCGTTGCCGATGATGCCGACCTCACCGTCGAGCTTGACGTAGTTGAGGTTCTTCTCCTTGGCCGCGGCCTCGAGCGGGTTGGCCGCCGCCTTGTCGTGCAGCGCCTCGAAGTCCGGGTGGCGGAACTCGGCGTTGTCGTCCAGCGACACCTTGCCGTCGAGGGCGATGACGTCGCCGGAGGCGACCTTGGCCAGCGGGTTCACCTCGACCAGGAGGGCGTCCTCCTTGATGAAGACGTCCCACAGCTTGACCAGCACGTCGGCGACCTTGTCGGCCACCTCGGCCGGGAACTTGGCGGCCTCGACGATCTCGCGGGCCTTCTCCGGGGTCACGCCGTCGATCGCGTCGATCGGCGTCTTGGCGACGGCCTCCGGACGGGTGGCCGCCACCTCCTCGATGTCCATGCCGCCCTCGACGGAGGCGATGGACAGGAAGGTGCGGTTGGCACGGTCGAGGAGGAAGGAGACGTAGTACTCCTCGACGATCTCCGGAGCGGTCTCGGCGATCATGACCTTGTGGACCGTGTGGCCCTTGATGTCCATGCCGAGGATGTCCGTCGAACGGGCGACGGCCTCGTCCGGAGTGGCGGCCAGCTTCACGCCACCGGCCTTGCCGCGACCACCGACCTTCACCTGCGCCTTGACGACGGACTTGCCGCCCAGACGCTCGGTGATCTCGCGCGCCGCCTCAGGCGTGTCGATGACTTCACCGGCCAGCACCGGTACATCGTGCTTGGCGAAGAGGTCCCTCGCCTGGTACTCGAACAGGTCCACGCGCTTCCGTCCCTATCAGTGATCTCGCGGTTCGTTGGATGCGTGGGCGTGCCGCGAAGGGCAACGTGACGTCCGCTGTCACAAGGGAGGCGCACACGGTGTCCGAGCGCGCGGCATGTCCGTCTCGCAGGTTATCGCCGGTTGCGGGGGCGTTCTAAATCGCGGGTCACACCCGAGCGGTGATACCTGTCACATGATGCCGCGATCGGTGGCACCGGGTGTCGGAAGTGGTGCGGGACCGGTGCGGGACCGGGGCGGCCGGGGCGGAACCTCACCGGGTTGGGGCCGGCCCGGTGAGGTTCCCTTGTTCCGGCCCCGGCCGGGGCGCGGCACGCGTCCGGCCGGGACTCGGGCCCGTCGGTCCCCGCCCCTACGGGGAGCGACGGGCCCTGTCCGCCGGGGGTGCGGCCCGTCCGGCCGACGGCTTTCGGCGGTGCGGACCGCGGACCCGGCGGATCCGGGTACGGCGGGGTCCTCAGACGCCGTACGTGTCGTGGGGGCCGTACGCGTCCTGGGCGCCGCCGTACGTGTGGTGGGCGCCGTGGGTGCCGTACGGGCCTGCGTGGGGGGTGGGCAGGTCGCCGGTGTCCGGGGCCCAGCCGGGGGTGGCGGAGCCGGCCACGCCCTCGGCGCCCGTGACCGCGTGGCCGGCGAGGGAGCCGCCGGCGGAGTGCGCGGTCCCGGTGAGGTCGTCGGCGAACGGGGCCACGTCGCCCGCCACGCCGTACGCGAACGGGGCGGCCTCGCCCGTCACGCCGTACGCGAACGGGGTCACGTCCTCCGTGACGCCGTGGGCCAGGCCGGTGACGCTGCCGCCGACGCCGTCGGCGACCGGCCGCGCGATGTCGTGGACGGCGTCCACGACCGGCCGGACGGCGTCCGTGACGCCCTCGGCGAACGGTGGCACCTCGTCGGTGACGCCCCGCGCGAAGCGACCCGCCTGCCCGGCGACCCCGTACCCGAACGGCGCCACGTCCGCGGCGACACCCGCCCCGAAGGAATGCACGTCGCCCGTCACGCCGTACGCCAGTCCGCCCGCGTCCGCGACGGCCTGCCCGGCGACCGGCACGACGCCGTCCACGACGGTGTGCGCCAGCGGCGGCAGCACCGCCCCGGTGGCGTCCGCGACGGCCTGACCGGCGAGCCCGGCGGCGTACGGCGGGACGTCCGCGACCACGCCCGTCGCGTAGCCGGGCACGTCCGCGACGATCCCGCCGGCCACCGGCCGGACACCGGTCACGGCGCCCCCGGCGACCGACCCGACGTCGGCCACGGCACCGGCGGCGACCGGCGTCACCCCGTCGACGGCCTGCCCGGCCACCGGGGTGACCCCCTGCACCGCGTCCGTGACGACCGACTGGACGTCCCGCACGGCGTGGGCGGCGACCGGCCGCACGCCCTGGGCGACCCCGTGCGCGACGGGCTGGACGTCGGCGACCACGCCGTAGGCGAGTGCGGTGGCCGCGTCCACGGCGTGCGACGCGGTGGCCCCGACGCCCGCGACGGCCTGGCCGGCGACCGGGGTGAGGCCCTCGACGGCGTCCGTGACGACCGGCGTCACCCCCTGCACGGCCTGCCCCGCCACCGGGGTCACGTCGTGCACCGCGCCCGTGACCACCGGGGTGGCACCGGCCACGGCCCGCCCGGCGACGGGGGTGACCCCGTGCACGGCGTCCGTGACGACCGGCTGGACGCCCCGCACGGCGTGGGCGGCGACGGGCTGCAGCCCGCTCACGGCAGCCTCGGCGACCGGCCGCACGCCCCGGACCGCGGAGGCGGCCAGCGGAGGGGTCGCCGAGGCGGCGGTCTCCTGGACGACGGGGGTGACCGTGCCGGGGAGGGCGGTGACGGTGGTGTGGGCCGTGTCGGTGGCGGTGCGGGCGGCCGCGTGGGCGGTCGTGTGCGCCGTGTCGGCGGTGGTGGACGCGGTGGCGCGTACGGTGCTCACCTTGCCGGAGGCGGTGCTGACCGTGCCGACGACCTGCTGCCGGACGCCGTCGGCGGCGCCGGTGACATGGCTCGGGACAGCGGAGACGGACGCCTCGGCGGCCGTGCGCACCGTGCCCGCCTCGCCCCGGACCGCCGTCGCGGCGGCCGCGGTCCGGGCCTGGGTCCCGTGCAGGGCGGCCCTGGCGGTGTCCTGCGCGGCGTCGGCCGTGCGACCCGCGCCGGCGACCGCGTAGCGCGCCTTCGTCCGTACGACGCCGTCGACGCCCTGCGCCTGGCTCCGCGCCGCCGACTGCGTGCCCTGGAGGCGGGTCTGGGCGGCGGCGAGGGCTTTCTCCAGCTCGGGCGCGAAGGCGGAGAGGGGGCCGAAGAGGTAGTCGATCACGTCCTGGGGGGAGGTGGGCGCGTCCGGGAGCGCGTCGGCGGCGGCCGTTTGGGACTGCGCGGCGGCGCGGGCGGCCTGGGCGCCCTGGATGGCCTCGGCGCCGCGGACCTTCGTGGCCTTGGCGGCCTTGGCGGCCTGGTTCGCCTTGTCGGCCTTGCCGGTCTTCGGGACGGAGACCTCGGCGTCGATGTAGCGGCGGGCCTGGTCCTCGGGGGAGACGGCCGGGGTCTTCCGGGTGGCGGTGGCGGTGGCCGCGTTCGCGGTGGTCGCGGTGTTCGTGAGGGTGGTCGCGGTGTCCGAGACGGTTCCGGTGAGGGGGGAGGCGGTGGCCCCGACCGTGTTCCGGGCCGTGCCGAGGGTGTCCGACAGGGTTCCTTCGACCGTGTCGGTGACGTCGCCGGTGACCGCGGCGAGGGTGCCCTCGGCGTCGGCCGCGTCCGGGGCGGAGAGGGAGGAGGCGGGCAGCTCGTCGGCGCTCGCGTACGTGGAGCCGAGCGCCCAGGCGCCCGTGACGCCGGCGGCGATGACGATCGAGCGGCGGATGTGCTTGTTCATTGCGTGCGTCTGATCCTTTGGGGTTCCGAGACGCCGGGGAATCCGTCGGGACTCCGGGCTTGGGGACATTCCGGAGGTGGGAACTCCGGGTGAGTGGGCAGACCTGGTCCGCCCCCGCGCGGCAGGTCAGGCGGGGGAAAAGGCCTGCCCTAGCCCGGGAATACGGGAATGTCCTGGTACCGGTCCCGCGCCTCGCCCGCGCGGGCCCAGGCCGCGACGCCGGGCAGAGGCCGCAGCGGAGCCGTGTGCTCCGCCGTCATCGCGTACGCGTCACCGTGCCGCGGACCGCCGTTGTCCGCGGCCGTGCGGCTGCCGAGCACACCGCTGTCGCCCCCCGCGGGCGCGGGGTGGGCGGGGGCGTGACCGGTGCCGGTCGGGTCGTGCTGCGCGGGGGCCGCCGCGCGTGCGGCCGTGCGGGCCGCCGCCGAGGTGGGGGAGGCGGGGGCCGTGGGGGTGATCCGCCGGGGCTTGTGCCGCGGGGCCGCCTTCGGCGTGCCGGGGGTGGCCGGCGTCGCGGAGGGCGCGTCCTCAGCGCCGCCCGGGAGGGCCTCCGGAGCCTGCGCGCCCGGCACGGGCCGGGGCAGGGGCTCGGGGTGGGGCCACGGAAGCGGGAGGGGCCGCACGTCGTCCGGTGCCGGAAGGGTCTGCTCCGGGAACTGGGGCAACTGGGGCAACTGGGGCAGGTCCGGCAGGGACGGGTGCTCGGGGAGACCGGGAAGCGAGGGCAGGGAGGGCCGGGAAGGCAGGGACGGCGTCGCCGTCTGCCCGTCGGACAGGCGCTCGGTCACGGACGTCACGGCGTCCGAGACGGGCCGCACGACATGACCGGACACGGCCTCGACGGCCGACTTCGCCTCGGTGAGGGGCTCCACCCCGGCCCCGGCCCCGGCCTCGGTCCCGGCCGACGACCGGGTGCGCGGCTCGTTTCCGGCGTGCGGCTCACTTCCGGTGCGCAGCTCGCTCCCGCTGCGCGGCCCGGTGTCTCCGGGGGCCGTGCCGAGCGGGGAGTTCACGTCCGGCAGTACGTCCGTGACCGCCGCGGCCCTCGACCCCAGGGATGCTCCCTGCGCCGCCGCCTCGGCCCGCGCCCCGCAGAGCGTCCCCAGCACGAACAACCCGCCCACCAGCAGGGCCAGCTGGAGCGCACGCCGCCCGGCCGCCGCGCGCAGCACACGCACAGCGGCACCGGGCAGGGCTGCTGACCAAGTCAAGAGGGGGAGGTTCCTCCCGTGCGGCGGGACGAGACGGGACCGGGCATGAGAAGCCGGTGGGCGGCGTCGATCCTTGCACGGGACTCCCGAGGTTACGCAAGCCCTCCGTTACCGATGGGTAGTCATGTCCCGTTTCAGGCCGGTCTCCTCCCCCGGTTCCCGCTCGTCACGCCGTGTCCGGTATCGGCAGCGGGCGCTTCTCGATCGCCGCCGCCATCACCTCCGGGAACAGATCGGGCGTACAGGCGAAGGCCGGCGCGCCGAGCGCCGCGAGCGCCGCCGCGTGATCCCGGTCGTACGCGGGCGCCCCCTCGTCGGACAGCGCGAGCAGCGTCACGAACCGGACCCCCGCCGCCTGCATCGCCGCGACCCGCTTCAGCATCTCGCCGCGTATGCCGCCTTCGTAGAGGTCGCTGATCAGCACGACCACCGTCTCCGTGGGCCGGGTGATGCGCGACTGGCAGTACGCCAGCGCCCGGTTGATGTCCGTGCCGCCGCCGAGCCGGGTGCCGAACAGCACGTCGACCGGGTCGTCTAGCTGGTCGGTGAGGTCGACGACCGCCGTGTCGAAGACGACGAGCCGGGTGCTGATCGAGCGCATCGACGCCAGCACCGCCCCGAACACCGCGGCGTGGACGACGGATGCCGCCATCGACCCGGACTGGTCGACGCACAGGACGACGTCCTTGCGCACGGAGCGCCCCGCCCGCCCGTATCCGATCAGCCGCTCGGGCGCGACCGTGCCGTGCTCCGGCAGATAGTGCTTGAGGTTGGCCGCGATCGTACGGTTCCAGTCGACGTCGTGGTGGCGCGGCCGGTGCACCCGCGCGCTGCGGTCGAGCGCGCCGGTCAGGGTGGCCCGGGTGCGGGTGGCGAGCCGCTGCTCCAGGTCGTCGACGACCTTGCGGACGACCGCCCGAGCCGTCTCCTTCGTCTCCTCCGGCATCGCCTTGTTCAGCGACAGCAGCGTGCCGACGAGGTGCACATCGGGCTCCACCGCCTCCAGCATCTCCGGCTCCAGCAGCAGCGTGGACAGCCCGAGCCGGTCGATGGCGTCACGCTGCATCACCTGGACGACGGAGGCGGGGAAGTACGTCCGGATGTCCCCCAGCCACCGCGCCACGGCCGGCGCCGACGCCCCGAGCCCCGCCGTGCGTTCCCGGCCCGCCGCGGGTCTGTCCCCCTTCCCGTACAGCGCGGACAGCGCGCCGTCCATCGCGGCGTCCCGTCCGGTGAGGGCGTGGCCGGTGCCGTCGGCCGCCTCGCCGCCGAGCACCAGCCGCCACCGCCGCAGCCGCTCTTGGGCCGCGTCGCCCGCCTGCGTCGTCATGCGTCCACCTCCACGAGCCGGTCGTCCCCGGCGCCGGTTCGGCTCCCGTCCTCGGCGAGGCCCAGCAGCAACCGCACCACCGGCACCACGGCGTCCGCCCGCGCGAGGTCCCCTTCCGCGGCGAAGCCGGGCAGACCGGCGCCCGTCCCGGCGACGCTCCCCCGTGCCCCGGGCCCGCGCCTCACCAGCTCGCCGAGGGTTCTGCGCACCCCCGCCTCGTACGCGGAGAAGGTCCGCCGCAGCAGCGGCAGCACATCCGTGAACGCGTCCGCCGGCACCCGGGTCAGCCAGGTGTCGACCAGGCCGAGCAGCCGCTCGTCGTGCACCAGCAGCATTCCGCCTCCGCCGCCCCCGACGAAGCCCTCGATCCACGCCGCCGCGCCACCCGGCGCCGTCCCCGGCGACAGGGCGAGCCCCATCAGCCGCGCCGCCTCCCCCGCTTCCAGCACCCCGTCGTCCAGCAACAACCGCACCGCCCGGCCCCGAATGACCCCCGGCACCCTGTCCCGCCCGGACAACCCCCGCAGCACGGCCTGCCAGCGCGGACGAAGACCGGTGGGGGTCGGGGGCGGGTCGGCGGGGGTCGGGGAGGGGTCCGCGGGGGTCGGGGACGGATCGGCGAGGGCTGGGCGAGGTGCCGGGTCGGTCGTCCCCGGAGCCTCGGAGGTGGAGCCGCTCGTGGCGGGCCGTCGGGCGGCCGTCTCGGCGAGCAGTCCCACCGCCCCGTGCACCGCGTCCAGATGGCGCCGCATCTCCTCCGCCGCCTCCGCGTCGAGCGCGGCGCAGGCCGGGGGCAGGCCGACGAAGACGCGGTCGGCGAGGCCGGCGGCGACCCCGGCCAGCGCCCGGGTGTCCGTGCCGCGCACATCGCCGTACCGCAGGGAGCGGACCAGGGCCGGCAGCGCCTCGGCGAGACGGCCCACGTCGGTGTCGAGCGCCGCCCGGTCGGCGAGTATCCGCATCACCGCGGGCAGCGCGTCCGGCAGTCCGGCCAGCAGGCAGCGCTCGGCGAGCGCGGTGACCTCGGCGAGGTCCTGGCCGGCGACGGCGTCGGCTTCCGCCTTGGCGGTCGCCGCGCCGAGCACCGTCGTCCCCCACACGCCCGCCTCGGCGACCCGCACCGCCAGGTCCGGCTCCCAGCGCAGCCGCCAGGTCTCGCGGAAGGTGCCGGTGCCGCCGCGCGAGACGGCCGGCTCCCCCCACGGCACCCCCAGCAGTCGCAGCCGGTGCAGCAGCCGGCTGCGGCCGGCGTCCGTCTCCTTGCGCAGGTCCAGCTCCAGCTCGCGTTCCTGCGCCTCCGGCTTGAGCCGCAGTCCGCGCTGGAGCCGGGCGAGGTCCCGCTGCAACGGCACCGCGGGAGCCGTCGGCGGCACCTCTCCCATGGCGTCCCCCACCACCAGGCGGTCACGCACCAGCGCCAGCGGCACGTCCGAGCCGTCGCACATCACCGCGCGCACGGCGTCGGTCGTCTCGCCCAGTCCGGGCAGCGGGCGGCCCCGCAGCGCGGCGAGCGTGTCCGCCAGCCGCACCGCCTCGATGACATGCGCCGCCGAGACGATCCGGCCCTCCTCGCGGAGCAGCCCCGCCACCTTGGTCATCCACCGCTCGACGGGCCGGTCCGGCGCGGCGAACAGATGCCCGTACCACCCCGGCGAGTCGATGCCCGCCCCGTACCCGCCGGCCCTCGCCAGCCGGCGGTACGTCCACGGCACCCACGTCAGATCCGTCTTGACCTTGGGCAGCCCCTTCAGCAGCGCCCGGTCGGCCGTGACCGTGGTCCTCCGGCGCAGCGCGGGCACGTGCCAGGCCCCGCAGACCACGGCCACGCCGCCCCCGAACTCGCGCTGCGCGGCGCGCACCTGGAGCCGCATGTACGCCTCGCGCACGAGGTCCCGGTCGTGGCCTCCGCTGCCGTACACCTCCCGCAGCGACCCCATGGCCTCCTCCAGCGCGGTGAACGGCGCGAAGGGGTCCCCCGCGGCGCCGGGCCCCCGGTGCTCGATCACGTCCTCCCACCAGCGCTCCGGGTCGTCGTATCCGGCGACCCCGGCGAGCACCGCGAGCGGATCGACCCGCACCTCGGCGCCGGGCGTGGCCGTGGGCACGTCAGCGGGCACGTCCGACGGGTCGTCCGTGCACGCACTCGGCGGGACGTCCGCGGGCGCCCTCGGCGGTGCCTCCGCGGGCGGGTCCGGCGGTACGTCCGCGAGCGGGTCCGGCTGCTCCGCCGTCCGTCGCTCGGCCGTCTCCCCGCCCTCGGGACCCTCCTCGCCCTCCGCACCCCCCTCGCCCTCCTCGCCCTCCGCGCCCTCCGCGCTCCACGCCAGGGTGTGCGTGGCCGGCAGGTCGATGAAGCGGGCGGGGACGCCGTGGTCCAGGGCCCAGCGGAGGGCGACCCACTCCGGCGAGAACTCGGCCAGCGGCCAGAACGCCGACCGGCCGGGTTCGTCCACGGCGTGGGCGAGGAGGGCGACCGGCGGCCGCATCTCCTCGTCGGCGGCCAGCGGGATCAGCGCGTCCGCCTCGGGCGGGCCCTCGATCAGCACCGCACGGGGCAGCGCCGCGTCCAGCGCCGCCCGTACGGCCCGTGCCGAGCCGGGGCCGTGGTGCCGTACGCCCAGCAGCAGCGGCTCGGCGGCAGCGGCCCGCCCGCGCCGGCCGGTCCCGGCCCGCCGCTCAGTCTCCTCGGCGCCCGGCATTCCGTCCCCCTCGCCGCCGCGGCCATCCCAGGTCGTCGTCGGGCACCGCGAGCACGCTCACCCGGTCCGTACCGCCGCCGTGCACGGCGTTCCCCCCGCTGTCGTCGCCGCCGTCGCCCCTGCCGTTGATCCCGTTGCTTGCGTTGCTCCCGTAGCGGTTCACGCGCTCACCTCCCGGCACGCCCGGTAGAAATCGGTCCAGCCGTCGCGTTCGCGCACCACCGTCTCCAGGTACTCCTGCCAGACGACGCGGTCGGCCGCCGGGTCGCGGACGACGGCGCCGAGGATGCCCGCCGCGACGTCCCCGGGCCGCAGCACGCCGTCACCGAAGTGGGCGGCGAGCGCGAGACCGCCCGTGACGACGGAGATCGCCTCGGCGGTGGAGAGCGTGCCGCTCGGCGACTTCACCTTCGTGCGGCCGTCGGCGGTGACCCCGTCGCGCAGTTCACGGAAGACGGTCACGACGCGGCGGATCTCGTCGATGCCGTCGGGCACGGCCGGCAGGTCGAGGGAGCGGCCGATCTGGTCGACGCGCCGGGCGACGATGTCGACCTCGGCCTCGACGCTTGCCGGCAGCGGCAGCACCACCGTGTTGAAGCGGCGGCGCAGGGCGCTGGACAGGTCGTTGACCCCGCGGTCGCGGTCGTTGGCCGTGGCGATCAGGTTGAAGCCGCGGACGGCCTGCACCTCCTCGCCCAGCTCCGGTATCGGCAGGGTCTTCTCGGACAGGATCGTGATGAGGGTGTCCTGCACGTCGGCCGGGATACGCGTCAGCTCCTCGACGCGGGCCGTCATGCCCTCGGCCATGGCCCGCATGACGGGGCCGGGGACGAGCGCGTCGCGGCTCGGGCCGTGGGCGAGCAGTTGCGCGTAGTTCCAGCCGTAGCGGATCGCTTCCTCCGGTGTGCCGGCCGTGCCCTGCACCAGCAGGGTGGAGTCGCCGCTGACCGCCGCCGCCAGATGCTCGGACACCCAGGTCTTGGCGGTGCCGGGCACGCCGAGCAGGAGCAGGGCGCGGTCGGTGGCGAGCGTGGAGACGGCGACCTCCACGATGCGGCGCGGGCCCACGTACTTCGGTGTGATCACCGTGCCGTCCGGCAGGGTGCCGCCGAGCAGGTACGTCGCGACGGCCCACGGCGACAGCTTCCAGCGGGCCGGGCGCGGACGGTCGTCCTGTGCCGCCAGCGCCGCCAGTTCGTCCGCGAAGGCGTGCTCGGCGTGCGGCCGCAACGCCTCGCCGCTCTGGCCGGTCTCGCTCTCGGTCGGTCGCACGGATGAAGGTTCCACGGACACAGGCACGGCCAATCCCCCTCCAGCTCTGCCGGTTCGGTCTGACCACAACCGTGCACCACGCCACTGACAATCCGTTCCGACCTGCGCAAACGCCCTCGCGGCGGCGCTCGCGGGACCGATTGTCAGTGGGGGGATCTACCGTCGGTGGCATGACTCAGCAGGGGGTGCGCTGGACGGCGGACCAGGTGCTGGCACTGGCACCTGATCCGGCGTCACGCGAAGCGGGCGGCAGGCTCGGGGCGGCCGGGCCGTGGTCCGGGACGGGGACGGACGAGGGAATGGTGTGGGGGCTGTGCAAGGGGAGCGGGAGCACGCCGTACCGGACGGCCGTGGAGGTCGCGGACGCGTCCGGTCCCGCGTACGCGTGCAGTTGTCCGAGCCCGAAGTCCCCCTGCAAGCACGCGCTGGGGCTGATGCTGCTGTGGTCCGCCGGAGAGGTCCCGCAGGCGCCGGGGCGGACACCGGACTGGGCCGCGGCGTGGTCGGCGGGGCGAAGAGAGCGTGCGGCGCACCGGCGCACGGCGGACGCCGGCGGCTCCTCGCCCGACGTGACCGACGCGGCCGGTCCGGGGGCGGCGCGGCGGCGGGCGGAGCGCCGGGCCCAGCGGATCACCGCGGGGGCCACGGAACTGGAACAGCGGCTGGCGGACCTGCTGCGCGGCGGCCTGGCCGCGGCCGAGGAGGCGGGGTACGGCCTGTGGGAGGAGACGGCGGCCCGGATGGTCGACGCCCAGGCCCCAGGGCTCGCCTCGCGCGTGCGGGAACTGGGGGCGATCCCGGCGTCCGGTCCCGGCTGGCCGGTGCGGCTGCTGGAGGAGTGCGCGCTGCTGCACCTCCTCGACCAGGGCTGGCTGCGCCGTGAGCGCCTGCCGGACGGACTGGCGGCGACGGTCCGCTCCCGGGTCGGCCTCACCGCCCCGGCCGACGGCCCGCCGGTGCGCGACAGCTGGCTGGTCCTCGCCCAGTACGACGTGGCGGACACCCGTCTGACCACCCGCCGCATCTGGCTGTACGGGACGCGGTCGCACCGCACCACGCTGCTCCTGTCGTACGGCGCCGCCGGCCGCGCCCCCGACCTGGCGCTGCCGGTCGGGCTCGCCCTGGAGGCCGAGGTGTCCGCCTATCCGGGCGCCGGCCGGCTGCGGGGCGCCCTGGGCGAGCGGTTCACGGCACCCGAGCCGACGGCGACCCGCCCGCCGGGGGTGACGACCAGTGAGGCGGCGGCCCGGTACGGCGAGGCGCTGCGGGACGATCCGTGGCTGGACGCCGTCCCGGTGACCCTGGAACGGGTCGTGCCGATACCGGACGGCGACTCCTGGCAGCTGGCGGACGCGCACGAGGACACGGCCCTGCCGCTGACCCCCTCGGCCCGCTCCCGGCCGGGCCTGTGGCGCCTGGTCGCCCTCTCGGGCGGAGCCCCGGTGACGGTCTTCGGCGAGTGCGGCCACCAGGGCTTCACCCCGCTGACCGCCTGGCCGCAGGGGGCGGGCGAGGCGGTGCCGCTGTCGTGACCGCACGGCTCCCGACGCACCGCAGACGTCCTCGCTCCACGCCAGACGTCCTCGCCCCTCGCGGACGTCTCGCCCTTCGCTGACGGTCTTCCTCCCCCGCCGCAGGCGGGCATCCGTCCCGCGCCGCGGGATACCCGACCCGGCTCCGCCCCCGACCCCGCCCGCGTCCTCCGCCGCTCCGACCCGGCCCCGACCCCGCCACTCCGACCCGCCTCCGCCCCCGTCCCCTGCCACTCCGCCCGCGCTCGGCCGAAAGGAACCTCGTGACCAGGACCTCCGCTCCCGCGCAAGCGCCCGCACCGGGCGTCTGGGAGGAGCTTGTGACCGCCGCGCTGCTCGGCACGGAGCGGCGTACGCCACCCGGCATCGCCCCTGGTCCGCAGGCACCGGCGGCGCTGCTGGACGCGGCGGCGGTGGAGACCGTACGGCGGCGTGCCGGGCTGCGACCCGCGCGGGCGGCCGAGCGTCCAAAACCGGCGCCCGAGGACCCGCGTCCCGCACTGCCCGCGGCGGCGGCGCGCAGGCTCGCGATGCTGCTGGCCGACCGCTCCGCCGCAGCGGGCGGCGGACGCAGGGGGACCGCACCGGATCTGATGGAGCTGCTGCCCCAGTGGCTGGCCATGGCCAACGCCCGTGGTTTCGCGGCGCCCCCGCAGGCGCTGCCCGCGCTGCTCGACGCGGCGCGGGGCCGGACGGATCTGCGGCCGGCGGCGCTGGCGTTCGCGGGCCCGCGCGCCCTGTGGCTCGCGCGGCTCAACCCGGACTGGCGGTTCGTGCTGCGCTCGGCACCGGGCGGCGACGCGGCGCTGCCACGGCCGGAGGAGACGGACCGGGTGCGGCGGCTGTGGCAGGAGGGCCTGTTCGCGGAGCGGGTCGCCCTGCTGGCGGCCATACGCGCGCAGGACCCGGCGGCGGCCCGCGACCTGCTGTCCGGCACCTGGCCGGCGGAACGCGCCGAGGACCGGCTGATGTTCCTCGACTCGCTGCGCACCGGACTCGGCCCGGACGACGAGCCCTTCCTGGAACAGGCGCTCGCCGACCGCAGCCGCAACGTCCGGGCGACGGCGGCGGAACTGCTGTCCGCGCTGCCGGGCTCCTCGCTCGCCGGGCGGATGGCGGTCCGCGCGGCGGCCTGCGTCGCCGTCGACCACACCGGGGACGGTCCGCGCCTGGTCGTCGAGGCCCCGCACGAGTGCGACGCGAGCATGGAGCGCGACGGTGTGGTCGCCAAGGCACCCACGGGACGGGGTGAACGGTCATGGTGGCTCGGGCAGTTGGTGGAAGCGGCGCCGCTCGCGACCTGGCCGGCGCGGCTGGGCGGCCGGACACCGCGAAAGATCCTGGCGCTGCCGGTGGCCGACGACTGGCGCAGCGAGCTGCACGCGGCCTGGTGCCGGGCGGCGGTGCGGCAGCGGGACGCCGAGTGGGCGCGGGCGCTCCTCGGTACGCCGTCCTCACCCGAGGCGGGCGGCCCGGGGGCGGTGTCCCTGGCCGAGCGCGCCCAGCTGCTGGGCACGCTGAGCGCGCGCGAACGGGCCGAATGGGTGGCCGGGTTCATCGCGGCACACGGTCTGTCGGAGGCGTTCCAGCTGCTCGGCGTGTGTGCGGTGCCGTGGGCCGCGCCGCTGGGGCGGGCTGTGGTCGACGCGCTCAACATCGCCCGGGACGCGGGCAGTTACCCGTGGAGTTTCAGCGGGGTGATGGGGCTGGCCGAGCGCTGCCTGGACCCGTCCGAGGCGAGCCGCCTCGACGCTCTCCTGGCCGCACCGGAGGAAGCGGAGGATGCCTCGCCGGGGGCGGGCGGGTACTGGGCCGAGGCGTTCCAGCGGCTGGTGACCACACTGCGGCTACGGGCCGCGATGGCCGAGGAGCTGGGCCCGGGGCCGGCCGACGACTGCGGCCCGGAAGGAGACGGCGGCCCGGACGGCGCCTGCGGCCCGAGCGGTGCCTGAGTTTGAGCCCGGTCGGGGCCTGGGCCGGGGCCCTGGCAGAACGACGGCTCTTCCCGGACGTGGGCGAGCCGGCGACGGGGCCGCCGGGGCACGCACAGGCCGCACCAACCCCAACAGCCGCAGAAGCCGCCGCAACCGCGGCGGCCACGGCAGCACCAGCCGCTGCTACAGCAGCGCCCCCGGCCGCGCCCTCAGCCCGCCCGTCAGCCCGCCCGCCGAAGCGCTACGCCCCGGCCGGCTGCCGCACGTTGGCGCGCACCCACTCCACGATCGACGCGGTCGTCGCACCGGGCGTGAAGATCTCCGCGACGCCCTTCTCCTTCAGCGGCGGGATGTCGTCCTCGGGGATGATCCCCCCGCCGAAGACCAGGATGTCCGCCGCGTCGCGCTCCTTGAGCAGGTCGATCACCGCCGCGAACAGCGTGTTGTGCGCGCCGGACAGGATGGACAGGCCGATCGCGTCGGCGTCCTCCTGGATCGCGGTGTCGACGATCTGCTCGGGGGTCTGGTGGAGCCCGGTGTAGATGACCTCCATACCGGCGTCGCGCAGCGCCCGCGCGATCACCTTGGCTCCCCGATCGTGGCCGTCGAGCCCCGGCTTGGCGACCACCACGCGGATCGGACCGGCTGCCACACCCATCACTGCCTCCATGAAGCGACTACATCCATCCGTACCGACAAGTACCGCACACATGACATATGCCGTACATGTGGCGCATATCACACATTCGTTGCGCGCGTACCGCGCGGTCCGCCGCCCACCGTCCGGGGGCGCCACCACGGCACGGACACCCCCGTCCCGCACCGACCGGGGAAGTGAACGAACGTTATCGCCAGCATCCCGCAACCGGCAGTTTCGCGGTGGAGAGCGAGGGGGAAATCACACGTGGGACACATTCGCAGCGCACCGTTCCGAGCCCAGGCGGCCCACCCGCCGCATCAGCCGAGGCCCCACGGGCCGGCCCGGGACCCTGCGCGTCGGGAGCCGCCGGAACCCCTCCGCACCATCGCGCCGCAGACCGCACGGCCCGCCGGTGCGGCCTTCCTCCGAAGTCCGGCGGCATCCCTCGGCAGCACACGGGGGACAGCGCCGTCCTCCGGCGTGCCGACAGGAGGTCGGCCATGAAGGCCTTACGACTCATCAGAGAACTCCCGCCCTTCCTCCCCCTGGCCCTCCCTTCACTGCCCCTCGCCTCCCTGGCACGCCCTTCCCTGCCCCTCCCCCCGTTCTGCCGGCGTCTGCTCCCCGGCGGCCTGACCGACCTCTCCGCCGCTCTGCTGAAGGCGACCGCCCTGGAGGTCGCGATCCTCGCGGGGCACCTGCTCCTCTACCCGTCCGGCATCACCCAGGAGCGACGGCTCCCCGCCGCGCCCCCGCCGGACCCCGAGACGACACCCCGGCTCCCGGCACCGTCCCGCCCCCCGGTCGTCCTGCTGCACGGCTTCATCGACAACCGCTCCGTGTTCGTCCTGCTGCGCCGCAGCCTGGCGCGGCACGGCGGGCAGCGCGTCGAATCGCTCAACTACTCACCGCTGACCTGTGACATCCGCACCGCTGCCGCACTGCTCGGCCGGCACATCGAGGAGATCTGCGAGCGCACGGGCAGCGCGCGCGTGGACGTGGTGGGCCACAGCCTCGGCGGCCTGATCGCGCGGTACTACGTCCAGCGGCTCGGCGGCGACCGGCGGGTGCGCACCCTCGTCACGCTCGGCACCCCGCACGCCGGCACCCGGGTCGCACGGCTCGCCGACGCCCATCCGATCGTGCGGCAGATGCGCCCCGGCTCCGAGGTGATCGAGGAACTCGCCGCGCCCGCGCCCGGCTGCCGTACGCACTTCGTCAGTTTCTGGAGCGACCTCGACCATGTGATGGACCCGCCGGAGGCCGCACGCCTCGACCACCCGGACCTGTCCGCGCGGAACATACGGGTGACCGGGATCGGCCATCTCGCCCTGCCCGTCCACCCGGCCGTCGCGTCCGGGATACGGCAGGCCCTCGACCTGGCGCATCGAATCGGGGCGGACGCCACCGCGCACACCGACGACGTGACGGTGGCCTGACCCCCGCCCCTTCCTCGCGCCCCTCCCCCGGGCTATCAACACCTCACCGGAACAACCGATTCACCGGTGTCGGAGAGCGGTCGGACAGCGACCGGACAGCGACCCGACAATGACCAGACATCGAACGCGCTTCGAACACAAAGCCAAAGTTCGTGCCCGCCCTCCCCCGAAACACGGCCGAATGCCCGTTTCCCGTAGGCACGAAACCTGCAGAAGATTGTCGTGCCCGCGTACCGCCGGGTACAGTCGCCGCACTGCTCTGGCAGCCCCTGTTGTCGAGGCGAAAGAGAAGTTGGTGAACGACCGTCACCCGTCGGGGAGCATGACCACCCCGGCTCCGGCTTCCGACGCCGCCTCGGCGCACTACGCGTCGTACGGCACCCAGGAAGCCCCTTACGGGGACTTCACCACATACGGCGGCTATCCAGCCACCGATTTCGACACCGGCGGCCACCCCACCGCCTCCTCCGCCACCACCTTCCAGGCGGACCCCCTCTTCGGCGACATGACCGGCGGCCACGACACGGGCGCGTACGACAGCTCCCAGTGGTCCACCGGCAGTCACGAGACCCTGAACCAAGACCCGTACGCGGCCCAGCACCACGCCGCCTACGACACCGGCGCCTACGACGCCACCACCTGGTCCACCGGCTACCAGCAGCTCGCCGGCATTCCGCACCAGACCGCCGCGCCCGACACCAGCGGCCAGTGGGACGCGGGCGCCTGGCTCCAGCCCGAGCAGTCCGGCGGCCCCGCCGACCAGACACAGCAGTGGGAGTGGGGCACGCAGCACTTCGACACCGGCGCGTACGACGCCACCCAGTGGAACACCGCCGGCGGCGACAGCGAGCAGCAGCAGGCCACCGCCACCTTCGACCAGGTGACGTACGAGGAGTCCACCGCCTACGAGGACGCCTCCGGCTACGACGAGTCCACGTCGTACGAGGACCCCTCCGGCTACGACGACCCGGCCGGTTACGACGACCCGGCCGGTTACGACGGCGGGGCCTCCTACGACGAGAACGGGCAAACCGTCCTGCCGGAGGACGGTCTGGCCGCCACCGGTGAACTCCCCGCCGTCGGCCTGCTCGACGGACAGGAGGAGGTCACTTCCGAGCCCGTCTCGCGCGCGGCCTCCCGCGGCGGCTCGCGTTCCCGCCGCCGTACGCCCGCCAAGCGCTCCGCTCTGCTGACCGTGGCCGTTCCCTCGGCGTGCGTCATGGGCGTCGCGGGCATCGCCGCCGCCTCCGTCGGCACGTTCGGCGCCGAGGACGCGCAGGAGACCTCGACGACCGCGGCCGACGCCCAGCCGGTGAAGCCGGCCACCGCCAACAACAAGCTGGACACCCAGCTGGAGAGCCTGTCCGCCGAGGCGGACGACTTCGCCGACCGGGCCAGCCGCACCCAGGAGCGCATCGACCTCAAGGCGCAGCAGGAGGCCGAGCGCAGGCGGGCCGCCGAGGAGGCCGCCCGCAAGGAGCGGCTCCGTCCGAAGTTCGCCCTCCCGGTCGCCCAGCACGGACTCAGCGCCTACTACGGCCAGTCCGGCATCAACTGGATGTCGCTGCACACCGGCATCGACTTCCCCGTCTCGTACGGCTCGACCGTGATGGCCGCGACCGACGGCACCGTCCGCACGGAGTGGAACAGCGCCTACGGCAACATGATGATCGTGACCGCGAAGGACGGCACGGAGACCTGGTACTGCCATCTCTCCAGCTACCGCGTGGCCTCCGGTACGACCGTCAAGGCCGGCGACCCGATCGCGTTCTCCGGGAACTCCGGCAACTCCACCGGCCCGCACCTGCACTTCGAGGTCCGGCCGGGCGGCGGCGCGGCCATCGACCCGCTGTCCTGGCTGCGCAGCCACGGGCTGGACCCGTCCTGACCACGTCGGTGTGAACGGCCCCCGCCCTGTCCGGCGGGGGCCTTTCTCACGGCGTCACTGCGGTCATTGCGTCACGGCGGCGGGCGCCGCTACAGCTTCTCGACCGGCGCGTACCGCAGCAGCAGCCGCTTCGGCTTGGCGTCGCCGAAGTCGATCGTCGCCTCGGCGTTGGCGCCCGTGCCCTTGACCCCGACGACGGTGCCGAGCCCGAACTGGTCGTGGGTGACGCGGTCGCCGACGGCCAGGGACACCGCCGGCTTCTCCGCGGTCCGGCGGGTGGCGAACCCGGAGGCGCCGGACGCCGAGGAGCGCGAACGGGACGACGACAGCGAGGCCGCCACGCCCGAGACCGGTCCCGCCGGGGCGGCGACGGCGCCCGTGCGCTTCCAGTCGACGTACGCCGCGGGGATCTCCTCCAGGAAGCGGGACGGCGGGTTGTACTGCGGCTGTCCCCAGGCGCTGCGCATGGCGGACCGGGTGAGATACAGCCGCTCCCGCGCGCGCGTGATGCCGACGTACGCCAGGCGGCGCTCCTCCTCCAGCTCCTTGGTCTGGCCGAGGGCGCGCATGTGCGGGAAGACGCCGTCCTCCATGCCGGTGAGGAAGACGACCGGGAACTCCAGGCCCTTGGCGGTGTGCAGGGTCATCAGCGTGATGACGCCGTCGCCGTCCTCCTCGTCGGGGATCTGGTCGGAGTCGGCGACCAGCGCGACCTGCTCCAGGAAGTCGGCCAGCGTGCCGGTCTCCCCCTCGCCGCGTTCCTGTTCGAACTCCAGGGCGACGGCGGCCAGTTCCTGGAGGTTCTCGATGCGGGTCTCGTCCTGCGGGTCGGTGGAGGCCTGCAACTCGGCGAGATAGCCGGTGCGTTCGAGCACCGCTTCCAGGACGGTCGCCGGTCCGGCGCCGGACTCGACGATGGTGCGCAGCTCCTCCATCAGCGCGTTGAACCGCTTGACCGCGTTGGTGGACCGCGCGGCCATGCCGTACGCCTCGTCGACGCGCTTGAGCGCCTGCGGGAAGCTGATCTTCTCGCGCTGGGAGAGCGCGTCGATCATCGCTTCCGCGCGCTCCCCGATGCCGCGCTTGGGCACGTTCAGAATGCGGCGCAGCGGGACCGAGTCCTCGGGGTTGGCGAGGACGCGCAGGTAGGCCAGGACGTCCCGGACCTCCTTGCGCTCGTAGAAGCGGACGCCGCCGACGACCTTGTAGGGCAGGCCGACGCGGATGAAGACCTCTTCGAAGACACGGGACTGGGCGTTGGTGCGGTAGAACACGGCGACGTCGCCGGCCTTCGCCTCGCCCGCGTCCGTGAGGCGGTCTATCTCGTCGGCGACGAACTGGGCCTCGTCGTGCTCGGTGTCCGCGACGTACCCGGTGATGCGGGCGCCCTGGCCGGCGTTGGTCCACAGGTTCTTCGGGCGACGGGACTCGTTGCGCTCGATGACCGCGTTGGCGGCGGACAGGATCGTCTGGGTGGAGCGGTAGTTCTGCTCCAGCAGGATCGTCGTCGCGTCCGGGTAGTCCTCCTCGAACTGGAGGATGTTGCGAATCGTCGCGCCGCGGAAGGCGTAGATCGACTGGTCGGCGTCACCGACCACGCACAGCTCGGCGGGCGGCACCTCGGCCTCGGGCGGCACGTCCACCGGGTGCTCGAAGGTGCCGACGAGCTCGCGGACCAGGGCGTACTGCGCGTGGTTGGTGTCCTGGTACTCGTCGACCAGGACGTGGCGGAAGCGGCGGCGGTAGTGCTCGGCCACGTCGGGGAAGGCGCGCAGCAGGTTGACCGTCGTCATGATCAGGTCGTCGAAGTCGAGGGCGTTCGCCTCGCGCAGCCGCGACTGGTAGAGGGCGTAGGCCTGCGCGAGGGTCTTCTCGAAGCCGTCGGAGGCCTGCGCGGCGAAGTCCTCCTCGTCGATCAGCTCGTTCTTCAGGTTGCTGATCTTGGCGCTGAAGGACTTGGGCGGGAAGCGCTTGGGGTCCAGGTCCAGGTCGCGGCAGACCAGGGCCATCAGGCGCTTGGAGTCGGCGGCGTCGTAGATCGAGAACGACGAGGTGAAGCCGAGCCTCTTGGACTCGCGGCGCAGGATGCGCACGCACGCGCTGTGGAAGGTCATCACCCACATCGCGTTCGCGCGCGGGCCCACCAGCTGCTCCACGCGCTCCTTCATCTCGCCCGCGGCCTTGTTGGTGAAGGTGATCGCGAGGATCTGGCCCGGGTGCACGCCCCGCTCGGCCAGCAGGTAGGCGATGCGGTGGGTGAGCACGCGGGTCTTGCCGGAGCCGGCGCCGGCCACGATGAGCAGGGGGGAGCCGGAGTGGACGACGGCGGCGCGCTGGTTGTCGTTCAGCCCTTCCAGGAGGGCGGCCGAGTCGACCACCGGGCGGGGGGCGCCGTCCCGGTAGTAGCCTCCCCCGCTCTCGGCCCCGCCCGAGTGGGGGGAGCCCCACCGGTCCGGCGGCACGTCGAACTTCCCGCCGAACAGATCGTCCGGGATCGACTCCGGAACGTGATCGCCCTCGGGCGGCGGCGGGGGTTCCTCCTCGTGCCCGCGAGGGGCCTGGAGGTCCGCCAGGAAGCTGTCGTCAAAGAGGCTGCTCATCGCTCTCCGAGTCTAGGGCGCCCCACTGACAACCGAGGGCCGCCCGCGGAACATCACACCGGCCGCCGGCCGCCACGCGCCGCGCAGGCTCGGCAACGGCGAGCGACGCGCAGGGAGCGCTGAGGGACCACTGAGGGACCGCTGAGGGACCGCCGGGGGGGGCGCTGTCGGAAAGGTCACGGAAATGTATCGGGCATATCACCCGCCAACCTTCACAGCAGGCACACGAGTTGGCTACCGTTCCGCGCAGGCCGTACGACCTCCTACCGGCGAACGTCGCCGGGCCGCGCGGCCTCCGCCGAGTCCGGCGCGCCCGCACAGCGGCCGGAGCCGGGGACCCAACAGACTCTGGGGTGAATCGGCCCTCCCCTTCGGGACGGGCTGTAGGGCAACCCTTCCTCACGACCCGCCCGAACCCGACAGCTAACCCGGTAGGCGGCCCATGGAAGGAGTCGCCTCCCTTGGCGTCGCACCGCAAGTCCCGTCCCACCCCGCGCGTGGCCGGCATACGCACCCCCGCCCTCGCCACCGCGGCCCTCACCTCCGTGGCCCTGCTGTCGCAGACCGCCGACGCCGCACCGTCCGCCGACGAGAAGCCGAGCCTGGAGGAGGTCGAGAAGAAGGTCGACGAGCTCTACCGCCAGGCGGAGTCGGCGACCGAGAAGTACAACGCGGCCAAGGAGAAGACCGCGAAGCAGCGCAAGCGGGTCGACACCCTCCTGGACGACGTCGCCCAGCGGGCGCAGAAGCTCAACGAGGCCCGCGAGGAGCTGGGCTCCTACGCCTCGGCCCAGTACCGCACCGGCGCCGCCGCGCCCGGCGTCGCGACCCTGCTGCTCGCGGACTCCCCGCAGGACTACTTCGACCGCACCCACCTCATGGACCGGCTCACCAGCCGGCAGAAGGAATCGGTCGACGACTACTTCGCCCAGCAGTCCGAGACGATGAAGAAGCGCCAGGAGGCCGCCGAGAGCCTCCAGGAGCTCACCGAGTCACAGGCCGGCCTGAAGACGGCCAAGGCCACCGTCCAGAAGAAACTCGCCACCGCGCGGGAGATGCTTTCGCGGCTGACCGCCGAGGAGAAGGCCCGGCTCGCCGCGATCGAGCAGCGCGAGCGGGAGGAGGCGGCGCGCAAGGCCGCGGAGCTGGCCCGGCAGCAGGCGGAGGAGCAGCGGCTGCAGGAGCAGGAGGAGCGGGAGGCGGTGCCGGCCCCGCGAGAGGAGACGGGCGGCGCCTCGTCCTCCCCTGCCGCCGGCACCGGCGAGACCTCCGTCCCGGCCGCCGGCGCGACGTACACCGCCAAGGCCGAGAAGGCGATCGCCTTCGCCCGCGCCCAGATCGGCAAGCCGTACGTCTGGGGCGCCACCGGTCCGGGCTCCTACGACTGCTCCGGCCTCACCCAGGCCGCGTGGAAGGCCGCCGGCGTCGCCCTGCCGCGCACCACCTACGACCAGGTGAACGCCGGCACCACGGTCCCCCTGTCCGCCGCCCTCCCCGGTGACCTCGTCTTCTTCTACGACGACGTCACCCACGTCGGCGTCTACATCGGCAACGGGATGATGATCCACGCGCCGAAGCCCGGGACGTACGTGCGGGAGGAGTCGGTGTACTACGACGGCGAGTCGTCGATCCACAGCGTGGTGCGGCCGGCCTGACGCGGGGCGGGTGGTCCGGGGGCGACGAGGTCCGCGGGGCCGGGGGCGCGGGGCGCGGCGGGTCAGGTCCAGAGGACCGCGATGAAGATGTTCGCGGTGGTCAGCAGGCCCACGAGGCCGAAGAGGCCCTTGTCCACCCGCTCCTCGTCCCGCTTCACGTAGACCAGGCCGAGGATCACGATCAGCAGGGCCAGCTTCACGCCGATCTTGATGTTGTCGACCGTCTGGTCGTCGGCCTGGTTGAGACCGACCAGGATCACACCGGTGACCAGCATGGTCAGCGCGCCGTGCAGCATCGCCGGGACGAAGCGGGCGGTGCCCTGGCCCATCGCCTTCATCTGGGTGAGGAAGCCGCCGAGGAGCGAGGCGATGCCGATGATGTGCAGGCCGACGAAGAGATGGATGAGTACGTCCATGGGGCCGGAGCCTAACGAGGCCGTCCCCCGCCGCCCGACACCGGCCCGTCCCTGGCCGACGGCGGGCATGAGCGCGTACGGAGAGTGACGCGGGGGTGGCGCATATATGCGCCATAGCATCCCGTCCCGTACGTCGGTCCCCGAATCGCCCCTTCGGTCAGCACGCTGCGTCACCTCGACCACTCCGAAGAAACGTCACGGTCACATACGGTCACTCGACGGCCCGCTCGCGTCACTTCCGCACTTCTCGTGACCTCTCCGGCATATCCCGGCCTAGCGTCCTCCCTCAGACGTCCGGCTCCCCACCGCCGCCCAGGCCCAGGGCGGCAGCCGGACGTCTCCGCCGAGAAGGTCCGGCGGCGGTCCCGCTCCCCTGTGCGGCACCGGCGCCGGACCGCCCGGCCGCAGGAAAGGACGTGCAGTCCACGTGGCAGCTCACCGCAAGCCCCGGCACCGCTCGGCCGGCGGCCATCGAGCCCGTACGGCGGCGACCCTCGCCCTCGCGGGCGCGGCGGCCGCAACGGCCTTCGACGGGACGGGCCACGCCGAGCCCGAGCTGACCCCCACGCAGGTCAAGGCCACGGTGAACAAGCTGTACCAGGAGGCCGAGGTGGCCACCGAGAAGTACAACGGCGCCAAGGAGAAGGCCGACGCCGCCCAGCGGCGGCTCGCCGCCCTGCAGGACGAGGCGGCCCGCAAGGAGGAGCGCCTGGACTCGGCGCGCGACGCCCTCGGGTCCTTCGCCGCGGCGCAGTACCGCAGCGGCGGCCTGCCCCCCGCGCTGCACCTGGCGCTGTCCGACGACCCCGACCGCTACCTCGACGGCGCCTCGCTCGCCGAGCGGGCCGGCGACCGCCAGTCGGCCGCCGTCGCCCGCGTCCGCCGACAGCTGCGGGAGATCGAGCAACTGCGCGGCGCCGCCCGGATCGAGCTGGCCGCGCTCACCTCACGCCGCGCTGAGCTGAAGCGGCACAAGAAGACCGTCACCGGCAAGCTGGACGCGGCCCGGCGCCTGCTGGCCCGGCTCACGGCCGAGGAGCGGGCCCGGCTCGCCGGGCAGGGCCAGGGCACCGACCGCGCCTTCCGCGCAGTGACGGCCGGACGCGATCGCCCGACGGCACCAGGCGGCCCGGTCGCGGCGCCCGACTCCCGCGCGGCAGCGGCGGTCGGATACGCCTACTCCAAACTCGGCAGCCCTTACGTCTGGGGCGCCACCGGCCCCGACGCCTTCGACTGCTCGGGGCTGGTCCAGGCCGCCTACCGCTCCGCGGGCGTCTTTCTGCCGCGCACCACCTACGCCCAGATCGGCGCCGGGCGCCGCGTCGCCCGCTCCGAACTCCTCCCCGGCGACCTGGTGTTCTTCTACTCCGGCATCAGCCACGTGGGCATCTACGTCGGCAACGGGCAGATGGTCCACGCCCCCAACCCCTCCGCCCCCGTGCGGGTCGCGCCGATCGACGAGATGCCGTTCGCGGGGGCCACACGCGTGGTGTGAGCAGCGACTGCCGGGGCCGGCGACCGGCATGGCAGGAGGCCCGTGACCGGCATGGCAGGAGGCCCGTGACCGGCATGGCATGAGCACGGCAGCACGGTAGCGTCGGACAGCGAGGCGGTGGTGCACCGCTTCCTGCGCTCCCGCAGCTCCCCTCCGCCCGGAAGGTCCCGATGCCCCGCTCGCCGCTGCCCCCGCCGCCGCCTCCGCCGCACCTTCGGACCTGGCCGGACCGGGCGGCACTGCTGGCCGACCGGGGACGGGCGCTGGAGGAGCTGCGCCGCCGCAGCCTGGGGGTGCACCGGGTGCTGCTGCTGTGGCTGCTGGCGCTCGCGGCCATCATCGGCTGGTCCCTGCTGATCCTGCCGCTCCAGCAGCTGGAACAGAAGGACCCTCTCGGGTTCGTCCTCGGACCGATCTTCGCCGTCCTCGGTCTGGCCTCCCTCACCCCGTCCGTCATCGCGGTCGTCATCGCCGTCCGCCGCGACCACCGGATACGGCAACTCATCGACGCCTGGCTGGCCCTGGACAGCCACCCACCGACCGACGCCCGGCTGCGCTCCGCCGGCCTAAGCCTGTTCTGGATGCTCTCCTCCCTGATGGTCTGCGGGATCGGCCTGTGGGCGTCCTTCGCGTCGGCGGCCCGCGCGGAACCCGGCCGGTCGACCTACGCGGACGTCGTGCTCGGCATGGGCATCGGCATGATCCTCTGGCTGACCGGGCTGATCGGCGTCGTCAAGGCCGTACGGCACTACCGGTGGGCGCTGCGGACGCTGCGGCCGGCGCTCCGGGTGCCGCAGGGCTGAGGAGGCGGCGGCGCGGGGCCGGAGGCGGCGGCGCCCGTCACACCAGGCGTCGCGCCGTCGCCCATCTCGTCAGCTCGTGGCGGTTGGACAGCTGGAGCTTGCGCAGGACGGCGGAGACATGGGACTCGACCGTCTTCACCGAGATGAACAGCTGCTTCGCGATCTCCTTGTAGGCGTACCCCCGCGCGATGAGCCGCAGCACCTCGCGCTCGCGCTGGGTGAGGCGGTCGAGGTCCTCGTCGACCGGCGGGGCGTCGGTGGAGGCGAACGCGTCGAGCACGAAGCCGGCCAGACGCGGCGAGAACACCGCGTCGCCCTCCTGCACCCGGAAGATCGAGTCGATGAGGTCCGAGCCGGTGATCGTCTTCGTCACATAGCCCCGCGCGCCGCCGCGGATGACCCCGATCACGTCCTCGGCGGCGTCCGAGACGGACAGCGCGAGGAAGCGGACCGGCTGCTCGGCGTCGGCCGTCAACGCCGCGCAGCGGCGCAGCACTTCGACCCCGCCGCCGCCCGGCAGGTGCACGTCGAGCAGCACGACCTCGGGCCGGGTCGCGGTGATGACGCCGACCGCCTGGTCGACGTCGGCGGCCTCGCCGACGACCTCGACGCCGGTCTGCTCGGTCCGGCCGATCTCCGCCCGCACCCCCGTGCGGAACATCCGGTGGTCGTCGACGAGGACGACACGCACCCGCCGGTCGACGGTGCCCTGGCCGGCCGGCTCCGCGGACTCGGCCGGTTCCGCCGCTCCCGCTGTGCCGTTCGCCTCGGTCGGGTCGCTCATGACGTGTTCTCCGCCCTCTCCATCTCCAGCTCGACCTCCGTGCCGCCGCCGGGCACCGCCCGCAGCCGGGCCGTGCCGCCGTTGCGCTCCATGCGGCCGATGATCGATTCTCTGACACCCATGCGGTCGGCGGGTATCGAGTCGAGGTCGAAGCCGGGGCCGCGGTCCCGCACGGACACGAAGACCGTCCTGCCCTCGACTTCGGCGTAGACCTGGACCGCGCCGCCCTCGCCACCGTACTTGGCGGCGTTCACCATCGCCTCGCGCGCGGCCTGCATCTGTGCGCCGGTGCGGTCGTCGAGCGGGCAGTCGCCGACGACCACGACCTCTATGGGCACGCCGTGCTTGTCCTCCACCTCGGCGGCGTTGCGCCGCACCGCCTCGGCGAGCGTGGTCGGTTCGTCGTCCTCGTCCTTGCCGGTGCCCTCCGGTTTGTACAGCCAGGTGCGCAGGTCGCGCTCCTGGGCGCGGGCGAGGCGGCGCACCTCGCTCGCGTTCTCCGCGTTGCGCTGGATCAGCGTCAGGGTGTGCAGCACCGAGTCGTGGACGTGCGCGGCGACTTCGGCGCGCTCCTGCGCGCGGATGCGCATCAGGCGTTCCTCGGACAGGTCCTGGGTCATCCGCACCAGATAGGGGCCGGCGAGCAGGGTGATGCCGACAAGGACGGCGAGGGCGGCCTGGAGGACCGAGCCGAGGTGGGCGGCGGAGCCCTGCAGGACGAAGATGCCGGAGACTCCGGCCGTGACCAGCAGGACGCCCGCGCCGGCGCGCAGCAGGGTGAGGGTGCGCCGGCGGCGGCCGACCTCGACCCAGCGGGCCCGGCGGGCGTTGTCCGCCTGGCGCCAGACGAGGGCGACGCCGGCGCCGACCAGGACGGCGGGCCACAGGTAGGCCCTGGCGCCGCCGCCCAGGTTGACGCTGCTGACGAAGACCATCGCCACGACCACCATGAGCAGCAGGGCGACGATCTGGCCCTTGTCCGGTCTGCGGGTGACGAGTCTGCGGCGGCCGTCGGGCGAGGCCTCGGCGGTGACGAAGGACGGTGGCCGGTCCGCGTCGACGCCGCCGACGCCGAGCGGCACGAAGAACCAGAACGCCGCGTACAGCAGCGCGCCGAGGCCGTCGGCCATGAACAGTCCGACGAAGACCAGGCGTACCCAGACGACGGGCAGCCCGAGATGTCCGGCGAGCCCCCGCGCCACGCCACCGAGCCAGCGTCCGTCACTGCTGCGGTAGAGCTTGCGCGGCGGCCGCGGTCCGGTGAGTGGCGCTGCTGCGGTTGCGGCTTCCGGCATGCCATCGATGGTCACACGGCGGGAGGGCCGGGGCATCAGGGTCGACCCCCGAGACGCCCCTGATCTTCGAGCCGGTGTTCCGTCGCACGGATCCCCCGCGCCGGGTCAGGGGCGATATCAGGGTCGGGCTAGGGTCATTCCCCCTGCCGTCGGAGCGGCCCGGCCGTCACCATGGACGCATGACTGATCACCAGCACGCCGCGGATGCCGGGCCCGACGCGGGCTCCGCGTCCGACCCGGCGACCACGGCCTCCGCGGGTGCGGAGTCGCGTGCGCACGAGCGCGCGGGCACGCGCCGGCGGGCGGACGCGCGCGATCAAGGGGACGCGCCGGCGGAGCTGGACTCGCACGGACAGCCGGCCCCCGCGACCAAGGCGGGCCGGGCCGAAGGAGCACGGGTGAACGGGGCGACACCGGCCGACGGGGCCGGAGCACCGGCCGAGGCCGGACAGCGGGCGGACACGCCGGCCGATGCGCGGGCCGGCGGCGGAACGTCCGGGGCCGCGGGCCCGTCCGAAAACAGCGGCCCGCCGTCCGCCGGGCCCGGTGGCCCGCAGGGACCCGACGCGCCGGAGGCGGGGCGGGCGCCCGAGGGGCTGACGGACTTCCGGCGGGACCGGTGGCACAAGATGGTCGCCGGTGTCTGTGCCGGGCTGGGCCGGCAGTGCGACATGGATCCGGTGATCTTCCGGATCACCCTGGCCGTGCTGTCCGCCACCGGCGGCATCGGCCTCATCTTCTACGGCTTCGCCTGGCTCTTCGTGCCGTACGACGACGAGGAGGAGAACGAGGTCCGCAAGCTGCTGACCGGCCGGGTGGACGGCCAGGCACTGGCCGCGGTGCTGTTCGCGCTCGTGGGCTGCGGGGTCTTCCTGTCGATGCTGAACAACGGCGGTGTGCTCACGTTCGCCGTCGTCCTCTCCCTGCTGCTGGCCGGCGCGGGGTACTGGTCGCAGCGCCGCGGCGCCCCCGGCCCGGATCCGCTGGCCGCGCAGGCCGCCGCCGACGCCCCGCCGGAGGCCCAGGCGCCGCCGGCGCCCATCGCCTACTCGTGGTGGCGCGACCCGATCGTGAAGGACGGCACGCACGTCGGGGGCACCGGCTATCTGTGGGGCCCCAGGGACTCCCGGGACCATGACATCGCGGCGACCGTCAGTCTCGCCCTCGACGACTACCCGCACGGCCGCGAGGCCCGCGGCCTGCCTCGGCAGGAGCCGCCGAAGCCGCGCGGGCCCCGCTGGATCGGCGGCTGGATCTTCCTGCTCGCCCTCGTCGCGGGCGGCCTCGGCACCACGCTGACCTGGCACGGGCATCCGCTCGGCACCAGCTTGCAGGCCGGCCTGTCCTGTGCGCTCGCCGTCCTCGGCCTGGGCATCGCGGTCAGCGCGTTCCTCGGTCGCACGGGCGCGGGATCGGTGTTCCTGGCGGTCGTCACCGCCGCGCTGCTGGCCGGCTCGGCCGCGGTGCCCAAGGACATCGGCACCGAGTGGACCCGGACGACGTGGGAGCCGGCGGCGGTGGCGGAGCTGCGGGGGAGGTACGACCTCGGCACCGGCGTCGGCACGCTGGACCTGTCCCGGCTGGACCCGGCCGAGGGACAGGCGACGGCCACGGCGGCCCAGGTGGGCATCGGGCGACTGCGGGTGATCGTGCCGTCGGACGTGACGGTGAAGGCGAACATCGACGTGGGGGTGGGCGACATCCAGCTGCCGGGCGACAGAAGACAGGACGTGGACGTCGCGCCCGGCAAGTACAGAGAGGTCACGCTGAAGCCGGAGGCGGGCACGAGGAGTGCCGGCACGATCGAGCTCGACCTTCAGGTCGGGATGGGACAGGTGGAGGTCAGCCGTGCTGCGTCATGAGTTCCAGCCGGGCAGGCTCGTCGCGGGATGCTTCCTCGCCCTCGGGGGTGTCGTGTACGCCGGGGACGCGAGCGGCGCGTGGGAGACACCGTGGTTCGTGATGCTCCCCCTCGCGGCGGGCGGCCTGATCCTGGCCGGTGCGGTGGGCTTCGTGAGCCGGGCCGTCCGCCGGAGACAGTCCCGGCGTCAGCCGGGCTAGATCTGGGCGGCGTCCCGGGCCTGACGCCGTGTGCCTCGGTGCCGGCGTCGTGTGCGCAGGGCCGCGTCCACGGAGAGGTAGGGCGCGCCGGCGAGGACCAGGGGCAGCCAGGCCATCAGGTAGACGAGGTCGTTGCCGTAGTAGTAGGGGTCGGAGGCCCAGCTCACGGTCAGCCACAGGCTGAGGGAGATCAGCGCGCCGCCGAGGGCGGCGAGGCGGGCGAAGAGGCCGAGCAAGGTGCCGATGCCGACGGCCAGTTCACCGATGGCGATGGCCGAGCCGAAGCCGACGGGGTTCTCGAGGGCCAGGTCGACAAGGGCCGGGACGGCGGAGGAGTCGCGCACGGCGCGCATCATGTCGCCGACCGATCCGGAGCCGCCGTCCTGAAGGAACGCGCTGTCGGTGAGCTTGTCGAGGCCGGCGTAGACGAACGTGATGCCGAGGAAGAGGCGCAGGGGGAGGAGGGCGTAGCGGCTGGCGGTGTCCCGCCGGTCACCAGCGCCGACCGCGGGCTCGGTGGGAGTGTCCGGACGCATACCGTGAGTCATCGCTGCCCGCCGCCTCTCGCCCGCCTGCCGTGACCCCTCATCAGACGATACGTACGCACGAGAGGACCCGCTCACTCATGTTCCAGCCGCTTTCCGGCGATCGCCGCCGCGCTACGGCGCGGTCCGCGCGCGGGCCGTCCGGGCCGTTTTCCGCACCCACTGCCGCCCCGCCACGGACGGCTCGCAACCGCTGTCCGGCCCGGCCGGCCCACAGGGCTTGGCCGTCTCGGACGGATCGGCGGGCTCGGACGGATCGGCGGGCCAGGACGCGTGGGGCAGCTCGGGCGGCTCGGCCGCGACCGGCTGCGTCGCCTCCGGCTACTCCGTCACCTCGATCACGTACGGGTTCGTCTCCACGCCCGCCGCCGTCACGACCTGCACGGTCACCCGGCCCGGCTCGACATCGGCGGGCACGGGGACGGTGAGCAGGGCGTCGGTGGGGTTGCTGAAGCCGCCCGCCACGGGCACGAGCGGGACATGGACATGGACGGCCCCGATCCGTACGGCCATCCGCGACAGCCGGTCGGCGCCCTGCGCGCCCGGCGGGACGAAACCGGCGCCCCGGATCTCGATGTCCTCCCCGGTGCGGATGGGCGCGTCGAGGTCACCGGCCTCCCTGGCCCGTACGACGGAGAGGATCACGGGACGGCCACCTTCGGAGTACTTGCCAGCGAGGTAGGTCGCGGCCGAGATCAGCACGACCGCCGCGAGTCCCCAGGGCAGGTCGGGCAGTTGGTCCGGGCGGCGGGCCAGCCTGACCACGCCGAAGACGAGGGCGACGGCACTGATCACGACGTACTGGAGATCGGCGAAGCTGCCCCGCCCCGAGTCGTCGGTGAGCAGATCGGCCGCCCGGGGCCGGTCCGCGCGGACCTTCTGCAGCCGTTGGCCGAGCACCCGCAGCCCGACCACCCGCCGCACCAGCACCGCGATCCCGCACACCACGGCGAGCACGGTGACCGCACCCGCGCCGCGGGCGAGTTCGAGCCCGGCGATCAGCACGTCGCGCTCGTCGTGATCCGAGGCGGCCGCCAGCTGCCCGGCCAGGACCAGCACCGTGTACGCGACGAAGAGCACCCACGCCGCGGCCACGGCACGGGAGGTGGACAGCCGGTTGTCCTCGCCGATTACCGGCGCCAGTGCCCCGCCGCGGGCCCGGTGGAAGAAGGACGCCGCCGTCAGCGCCCCGGCCACCACGAGCGCGGCGAGCAAGCCTGCGGTACGGGCGGCCGTCCAGCCGGTGCCGATCGCGGTGAGCGCCTGCACCAGCAGCAACAGCACGACGAGCGCCCACACCGTGAACGCCGTCCGCCGCCACAGCCGGGCCAGCCAGGCCTGACCCTCGGCGCGGCCGCGTTCGGCGACGAGCTGCGCGGACTGGGTAAGTTCGTCGGACACCCACTGGCGGGAGGCCGAAGGGGAGTGCGCGACCGCCGCCGGCAGCCCCTGCCCGGCCGCGAACTCGTCGCGTTTCCGCAGGAACGCGGCGACGGCCCGCCGGTGTCCCTCGCGCGCCCCGTGCGGGCACTCCCCGCCGTCGCAGCCACCGCCGTGGAGGCCCCCGTGGACGCCTCCGTACGCTCCGGGCTCCGCACCGCCCTGTCTCGCCTCCTGCACCGCCACGCCCGACGCCCGCCCTTCCCGGCCAGCACCCTGCGACGCCCGTCCGGCGCCGCCGTACAACTCCCCTGCGACGACAGCGAATTGTGCCCTACGCCACGCCGTTTACGTCCGGTTGTTCTGGTCAGCGCGGGTGAAATCGTGACCGTCGTGTTGACCCGGCTGCGAGAATTTCGGTATGGCCGAGATCAGCCAGCGCGACGGCACCTGGGTCTTCGACGGCACAACGGTGCGGATCACGCCGGGACTTCACCGGTCGGTGCCGCTGTTCCGGCAGACGTACGGGGAGATCACGGTGCCGCTGGAGGCGGTCTCCTCGGTGGTGCACGAGCCCGACCGCAAGCGCGGCCGGCTGCGGTTGCGGCTGCGGGAAGGGGCGGACCCGCTGCTCCAGGCGACCTCGGGCCGGCTGCCGGACGCGGCCGACCCCTACCGGCTGGCGGTCGATGCGGACCGGTCGGGGGTCGCGGAGTACCTGGCGGAGGAGATCCGGCGCGCCCTGCTGCTGGACGGGATTCCCAAGGGGCCGGCCACGGCCTACCTGCTTCCGGGGCCGCCGGTGCCGGTGTCGGTGCGGTCCTCGGACGGCACGGTGTCCTTCGACGGGACGCGGATCAGGATCGACTGGAGCGAGACGTCCGACCGGGTGAAGCGGGCGACGGGGCCGCGGATCATCGACATCGGCGACCTGGAGCGGGTCGAATGGCTGCCGAACTCGGGGGCGGAGGACGGCTTTCTGCGGTTCGTGACCCGGGAGACGGCACACGCGAGACTCCCGCCGGAGAAGGACCCGTACGCCCTCGACCTGTGGGGCAGTACGCGCCGCGATCTGCTCACCGCGCTGGTCGCCGCGGCCGTCACGGCCCGCTTGCCGCACCCGTCGGCCCGCACGGGCGGCGCACCCGCCGACACCGGGCCACGGCAACGACTCGCCGCACCGCAGGCACTACCGCAGACACCCTCACCGGCACCATCACAGGCGTCCCCACCGTCACCGTCACCGTCACCGGCCCTCCCACCACCACCGGGAGCGTCGTCCGCCCCGCCGCGCGACGACCATCACGACGTGCTGCTGCGCAGGCTGCGGGAGCTGGGCGAGCTGCACCGGGACGGGGTGCTTACGGACGAGGAGTTCACGCGGGTCAAGGCGGCGGTGCTGCGCGGCTTGTGAGCGGGGGGCGCTCGGGCAGTGTCGCCCGGCACGTCCCGGTGCCGGACCGGTCAGCGCAGCAGGTCGGGTTCGCTGTGGGTGATGTCCTGCCACAGCGGCTGGTAGTTGATCCAGGCCACCAGGTCGCCGCCCAGCTGCTCGCGGGTCGCCACCGCCGCCTTGTGGTCGATCCGCACCGGCCGGCCCGCCGCGTGCGCGGTGAGCTGGACCTGGCAGGACCGCTCCATCGACAGGAACCACCAGGCGGCCGCGTCGACGGAGTCGCCGACGGTGAGCAGTCCGTGGTTGCGCAGGACCAGCGCCTTGCGGGAGCCGAGCGTGGCGGCGATCCGGCGGCCCTCCTCGGCGTCGACGGAGACGCCGGTGTAGGCGTCGTACAGAGCCACGTCCTCGTAGAAGGCGCAGCTCTCCTGGGTGATGGGCTCGATGAGATCGCCGAGGGCGGCCACGGCGCGGCCGTGCACGGTGTGACAGTGGGCGACCGCGACGACGTCCGGGCGGGCGGCGTGCACCTGGGCGTGGACGGTGAAGGCGGCCTGGTTGACGTGGTAGCGGCCCTCGATCACCTGTCCGTCGGCGTTGGCCAGCACCAGGTCGCTGACGGTGACGTGCCGGAACGGCAGGCCGAAGGGGTTGACCCAGAAGCAGTCGCTGTACTCCGGATCGCGTGCGGTGATGTGCCCGGAGACGCCGTCCTCGAAGCCGAGCCGTCCGAAGATCCGCAGGGCGCCGGCCAGCCGTTCCTTGCGGTGCCGGCGCTCGTCGTCGACCGACTCGTGCATCGGCGGCATGGCGAACCGGAGCCGGTCGGTGGGCAGGGGTGGGGGTGGGGTGGGCCCGGGCATTGCTCCTCCGGCGCTGGGGTGCGGTACGGGCGGGAAGGTACCGGCGGTCAGCCGAACAGAACAGACCTCGGCCAAAGGCGACAGAGGTTGTCGGGTTTCGGCGCCACACTCGTCGCATGGGAGCAAACTGGGAAACCTTCGTCAGCGCCGAACCCGATCTCGCGAAGACCGTCGAGGAGCGTTTCGGCGCGTTCACCCACCACGTCCTCGCGACGCTGCGCAAGGACGGCTCGCCCCGGACGACCGGTCTGGAGGTGCGTTTCCTGAACGGCGAGCTGTGGCTCGGCATGATGCCCAACTCGCTGAAGGCGCTCGACCTGCGCCGCGACCCGCGGTTCGCGTTGCAGGCGAACCCCGGGGAGGGCACCGGGATGGGCGGCGGGGACGTCCGGATCAGCGGGCGGGCGATCGAGGTGACCGATCCGCGGGTGAAGGCCGGGTACACGAAAGAGGTGGAACCGCCGGAGCCGTTCCACCTCTTCCGCACCGAGCTGACGGAGGTCACGCGGACCTACGTACAGGACGACACGTACCTCGTCCTCCAGGTCTGGAAGCCCGGCGCGCCCCTGCGCACGATCAAGCGCACGTAGGGGTCACCCGCGGGTGCGGGTCACTCCCACTCGATCGTCCCCGGCGGCTTGGACGTCACGTCCAGCACGACCCGGTTGACGTCGCGGACCTCGTTGGTGATGCGGGTGGAGATCCGGGCGAGGACGTCGTACGGCAGGCGCGACCAGTCGGCTGTCATGGCGTCCTCGGAGGACACCGGGCGCAGGACGATCGGGTGGCCGTAGGTGCGGCCGTCGCCCTGGACGCCGACGGAGCGGACGTCCGCGAGCAGGACCACCGGGCACTGCCAGATGTCGCGGTCGAGGCCGGCCGCGGTCAGCTCCTCGCGGGCGATGGCGTCGGCCTCGCGCAGCAGGTCCAGGCGCTCCTTGGTGACCTCGCCGACGATCCGGATGCCGAGGCCGGGACCGGGGAACGGCTGGCGCTGGACGATCTCCTCCGGCAGGCCCAGCTCCTGGCCGACCATCCGGACCTCGTCCTTGAACAGCTTGCGCAGCGGCTCGATCAGCTTGAACTCGAGGTCCTCGGGCAGGCCGCCGACGTTGTGGTGGGACTTGATGTTGGCGGTGCCGGTGCCGCCGCCGGACTCGACGACGTCCGGGTACAGGGTGCCCTGGACCAGGAACTCCACGGCCGGGCCCTCGTCCGCGATGATCTCGGCCTGGGCCTGCTCGAAGACGCGGATGAACTCGCGGCCGATGATCTTCCGCTTCTCCTCGGGGTCGGTGACCCCGGCGAGCGCCTTCAGGAACCGCTCCTCGGCGTCGACGACCTTCAGCTGAACACCGGTCGCGGCCACGAAGTCCTTCTCGACCTGCTCGGTCTCACCCTTGCGCATCAGGCCGTGGTCGACGTAGACGCAGGTCAGCTGGGAGCCGATGGCCTTCTGGACGAGGGCGGCGGCCACGGCGGAGTCGACGCCGCCGGACAGACCGCAGATCGCCCGCTTGTCGCCGACCAGCTCGCGGATGGCCTCGACCTGCTCCTCGATGACGTTGCCGGTCGTCCAGCTCGGCTTCAGGCCGGCGCCCCGGTAGAGGAAGTGCTCCAGGACCTGCTGGCCGTGCGTGGAGTGCATGACCTCGGGGTGGTACTGGACGCCGTAGAGCTTCTTCTCGTCGTTCTCGAAGGCGGCGACCGGGACGACGTCCGTGGAGGCCGTGACGGTGAAGCCGTCGGGGGCGGCGGAGCAGGCGTCGCCGTGCGACATCCACACCGCCTGCTCCTCCGGGGTGCCCTCGAAGAGGGTGGAGGAGGGGCGGGAGACGTGCAGGGGCGTGCGGCCGTACTCGCGGGCGCCGGTGTTGTCGACGGTGCCGCCGAGGGTCTGCGCCATCAGCTGGAAGCCGTAGCACATACCGAAGACGGGGACGCCGGCCTCGAAGATCTGGCGGTCGAGACGCGGGGCGCCTTCCTCGTACACCGACGAGGGGCCGCCGGAGAGGATGATCGCCGCCGGGTTCTTGGCGAGCATCTCCTCGACCGGCATGGTGCTCGGGACGATCTCGCTGTAGACCCGGGCCTCGCGGACTCGGCGGGCGATGAGCTGGGCGTACTGCGCGCCGAAGTCGACGACCAGAACGGTGTCGGGGGCGGCGGCAGCGGGAGTCGCTGATGACACGGGGTGCCTTCCGGCGGTTGGGCTGGTCCTTGTGCTTGTCGATTCTACCGAGACGGGCATGGGAAGCGGCCCGTCGCTATCTCCGATCACGGCTCCGCCGCGCCCGCTGTGACGAACGCCGCTTGCCAGGGCCACCCCCCGTCCGTGCATACTGAGCCCCATGCTCACGCACGCGACCTTCCTCTTTACCTATGGCAACCGGCCCGCCGGCTGCCATGGTCGTGCCGCTTGAGCAACTGACAAGCGACTTCCCAGGCGCCCCGGGCCGACAAGGCCCGGGGCGCCTGGCGTTTTCCCGGTTCCTGTCGTCTCCGGGGCCGCCTGGTCCGACCCCCGTCCGACCACCCGCCCCATGATGAGGAGCCCCACATGACCGCGACCGCACCGACGGCGACCGAGAAGACCGGCGCACGCACCCCCGAGGCCGCCGACGTGATCACCGACGCCCGCGAGCGCATCGACGCCCTGGACGACCGGATCATCGGCCTGATCCAGGAACGGATGGCCGTCTCGGCCGTCATCCAGCAGGCCCGGATCCGCTCCGGCGGCCGGCGCGTGAACCTCTCCCGCGAGATGGAGGTCCTCGGCCACTACCGCGACGCCCTCGGCAAGCCGGGGACGGCGCTCGCGATGACGCTGCTGGAGCTGTGCCGCGGCAAGATCTGACGCCCGGGCCGGCCCTGTGCGCGGCCCGGCCCCGGGGGGCGCTGCGCCGGCGGTCCCTGTACGTACGTACGCATCACCTCTCACCCGTACGGCGCGTGACCGTCCCGCCGGCCGCTTCGTTGGTCCCGGTGTCCGTGTCAGCCAGGCGCGGGCCCGAAAGAACCACGCGTGGCTCGCTGGAGCGATGAGACGGACGGATCGTGCCGTGCGTCGTGGGACCTCGCTCCAGGGAAGTGACCGGACGGCAGGGGACAGCAGCCCGGTCACCCAAGAGAAACGGCCGGCTCCGGGGACGCCCGGGGCCGGCCGGCGGAACGGATCCTGTTCCGTCGAGTCCCGGAGCGGGAGCGGGCGGTCGCCCCGTATCCCCGCATCACCCGGCATCACGGGCATCAGCCTGATCGCCATCACCTCACCAGCCGAGACCAACCGCGCACCCCCCGGCGCCGCCTCCCCCGAGTACCGGTGACGCCCTGACACCGGTGCCCACGAACGAAGGGCCCCGCGGCTCCTCCCCCGCGGGGCCCTTCGGCGCGACCGGTGTGATCCAGCCCACATAAAAATTCTGTGAGTGGCGGGACAACCATTCACTGCACTCACGGATCAAACCAGGCGAATCAAGGGTCACAACCGCGCCCCATACGCGGGGCCGCCCACCGCCCCACGCGTGCTGCGCCGCCGCAGCACCGGACATTCGAGGTCTTCATGAAGCTTCGCCGCGCCCTGGCCGCAGCGGCCGCTACGGCAGCGATAGCCCCGCTGGCGCTGCTCTCGGCGCCGGCCGCGTTCGCGACCGGGGACACGTCCTCCGCGAGCCCGACCGTCACCGCGACGGAGACGGTGTCCGAGTCCGCGACGCCGGCGCCCACCGCCTCGGTCAGCGAGACCGCGCCCGAACCGACGGGCTCCGCCACCGAGACCTCCCCGGCGCCCACCGGCTCCGCCACGGAGACCTCCCCGGCGCCGACGGGCTCGGCCACCGAGACCAGCCCCGCGCCGACCGGTTCCGCCACCGGCTCCGCCTCCCCGTCGCCGTCGCCGAGCGAGTCCGCCGAGCCGGACCCGGTCTGCGCCGACCCGGGTGACGAGTCGACCGGTGTCAGCGACGACCTGCGCAGCGGCCTGTCCGGCCTGGCCGACACGATCGTCGCGGGCAGCGGCTGGGAGCAGTTCTCCTTCGACGTCTCCAACCGCGGGGGCGAGGAGATCAAGAACATCAAGCCGCTGATCGGTGTCGCCGCGATCGGATGGGACGAGCAGGACTACTCCGGCGAGATCACGGTGCAGGTCCGCGACAAGGCCTCCGGCGCCTGGTCGACCATCGCCGACACCGGCGGTGAGGGCGGGACGTTCTCCGCGTTCTCGCTGGGCGCGGGCCAGTCCGTCTCGTTCGAGATGCGGCTGAGCGTCAGCGGTGAGGTTCCCGACGCGATCGGGCTGACCGGTGGCTTCGCCCAGTACGCCGACGAAGAGGGCTGCTGGATCGCCGACGACCCGAACGGCTGGCTGTACTTCTTCGACATCCTCGCCGCCGGCTCCGAGAATCCCCGGCCCGGTGACGCCAAGCCGCAGACCGGCGGCATGGCCGACCTCGACGACGTCAACCCGGTCGACGTGACCGGGAGCCTCGCCGAGACGGGTGCCGGTTCCGCCCTGCCCATGATCGGTCTGGTCGGCGGTGCCGCCGTCGTCGCCGGTGCGGGCGCGGTGTACCTCGTGCGCCGCAAGAAGGCCGAGGCGTAGGCCTCAGCGGCCGACGGACAGCGGCCTCAGCGCCGTACAGACCAGGAGGGACCTGCGCTCGGAGGGGGGCACAGGTCCCTCTCGGCGTTCCCGGTTCAGGTCTCCCGCACCTTCTGCGCTCCGGGCTGCTTCGGCACCGCCGGGATGCCGAGGAACGGCAGCCGCAGCGCGCCGAACGCCTCCGCGGGGACCGCCGGCTGCTTCGGCTCGACCGGCTGGAGACGTTCGTACGCCGCGCCCTGCGCCGGGCGCGGGTCGGTCTCGCCCTTGTTCGGCCAGAACGACATCGCCCGCTCGGCCTGCGCGGTGATGGTCAGCGACGGGTTGACGCCGAGGTTCGCGGAGACCGCGGACCCGTCGACGACGGAGATGCCGGGGTGGCCGTAGAGCCGGTGGTACGGGTCGATGACACCGGTCTCGCGGGAGTCGCCGATCGGGCAGCCGCCGAGGAAGTGGGCGGTGAGCGGGGTGCCCATCAGCTCGCCGACGTTGGACCCGGCGAAACCGTTGATGGAGGCGGCGAGCGCGGCGGCGCCCTCGGCGGCGGCCTTGATCTGCTTGGGGTTGGGCGCGCCGTGGCCCTGGCGGGCGGTGAGCAGGCCCTTGCCGACGCCGGACGGCTTCAGATACGTCGTCAGGGAGTTGTCCAGCGACTGCATGACCAGGCCGATGATGGTCTTCTCCGACCAGCGGCGGTTGGACAGCGAGCGCAGCAGCTGCAGCGGATGGCGGGCGGCGTTGCCGAGCCAGGCCAGCAGCCGGGAGGAGCCCTCGGCGTACGGCACCTGCAGGATGGACAGGCTGCCCATCGAGTTGGAGCCCTTGCCGTAGCGGACGGGTTCGATGTGGGTGTTCGCGTCCGGGTGGACGGAGGACGTGATGGCGACGCCGCGGGTGAAGTCGGGGCGCTCGCCGCTGACCTTGCGGTAGCGGCGGTCGGTGGTCTGGGCGCCGACCAGGGCCTCGGAGTTGGTGCGGGTCAGCATGCCGAGCCGGTCGGAGAGGTGCGGGAGCCTGCCGGTGGCCTTCATGCGGTGCAGCAGGGTCTGGGTGCCGTAGGTGCCGGCGGCGAGGACGACCCGGCGGGCGGTGAAGGTCCGGCCCCTGCCCTTCTTCCTGTCGTCGGTGGGCAGGGTGGCGATCGCGTAGCCGCCGCGGGAGTCCTCGGTGACGGACACGACCGTGGTCATCGGGTGGACGACGGCGCCCGCCTTCTCGGCGAGGTGGAGGTAATTCTCGTTGAGGGTGTTCTTCGCGCCGTGGCGGCAGCCGGTCATGCACTCGCCGCACTCGGCGCAGGCTCGGCGGGCCGGGCCCGCGCCGCCGAAGTAGGGGTCGGGGACCTCCTGGCCGGGCTCGGCCGTGACGGTGCCGTCGGCGTCCTGGCCGTCACCGAAGAAGACCCCGACGGGTGCCATGTGGAAGGTGTCGCCGACGCCCATGCGCCGGGCGGCGTCCTTCAGGTGGACGTCGGAGGGGGTCATCGTCGGGTTGAGCCGTACGCCGAGCATGCGCTTCGCCTGGTCGTAGTACGGCCGCAGTTCGTCCTGCCAGTCGGTGATGTGGCGCCACTGGGGGTCGTCGAAGAACGGCTTGGGCGGGACGTAGAGGGTGTTGGCGTAGTTCAGCGACCCGCCGCCCACGCCCGCGCCTGCCAGGACCATGACATTGCCGAGCAGGTGGATGCGCTGGATGCCGTACATGCCGAGCTTCGGCGCCCAGAGGTAGTTCTTCAGGTCCCACGAGTTCTTCGGGAGGGTGTCGCGGGTGAAGCGGCGGCCGGCTTCCAGGACGCCGACGCGGTAGCCCTTCTCGGTCAGGCGCAGGGCGGTGACCGAGCCGCCGAAGCCTGAGCCGACGACGATGACGTCGTAGTCGTACCCGTTTTCGTCCCGGGTCTGGACGGACTTCTCCTGCGACACGTGCTCTCCTCGTCGAGAACTGCGGGGGGGGGACCGGGTTCCGGGGGCCGTCTGGCGCGTCCCCGCCCGCCTAGCGGAAGCGGAACGCCTTCATCAGCCGCAGGCTGCGGGTCATGAACGCCGCGTACTTCTCGTCGTCCATGCCCAGCGACGGCGCCATCGGCAGCAGCCGCTGGTGGGCGACCGTCTGGGCCTCGGTGTACTTGAGGATGCCCTCGGCGCCGTGGCGGCGGCCCAGGCCGGAGTCCTTCATGCCGCCCATCGGGGACTGGACGCTGCCGTAGGCGGGGGCGTAGCCCTCGTTGATGTTGACGGTGCCGGTGCGCAGCCGGGCGGCGACGGCGCGGCCGCGGCGGGCGTCCTTCGTCCACACCGACGAGTTCAGGCCGTACGGCGTGGCGTTGGCCAGCTCGACCGCCTCGTCCTCGGTGCGGAAGCGGTAGAGGGAGACGACCGGGCCGAAGGTCTCCTCGGAGCAGACAGCCATGGGTTCGGTGACACCGTCGAGGATGGTCGGCTCGTAGAAGTACGGCCCGACGTCCGGGCGGGCCACGCCGCCGGCCAGCACCTTCGCGCCCTTGGCCACGGCGTCCTCGACGTGCCGCCGCACGGTCTCCAGCTGGCGCTCGCCGACGAGCGAGCCCATGTCGGCGCCGTAGGCCAGGGCCGTGCCGAGCCGCAGGGCCCTGGTGCGGGCGGCGAAGCGCTCGGCGAAGGCGTCGGCGACCGACTCGTGGACGTACAGCCGCTCGATGGAGATGCACAGCTGGCCCGCGGAGGAGAAGCAGGCGCGGACGGCGCCCGCCGCGGCCTTGTCGAGGTCGGCGTCCGCCAGAACCAGCATGGCGTTCTTGCCGCCGAGTTCGAGCGAGACGCCGACCAGGCGGGCGGCGGCGCCCTGGGCGACCTCGCGCCCGGTGCGGGTGGAGCCGGTGAACGAGACGTAGTCGGCGTGCCGGACGACCTCGGGGCCGACGACCGGGCCGTCGCCGAGGACGACCTGGAAGACGTCGGCGGGCAGTCCGGCCTCGATGAGCAGGTCGCGGGCCCACAGTGCGGTCAGGCAGGTCTCCGTGTCCGGCTTCATCACCACCGCGTTGCCCGCGGCGAAGGCGGGGAGCGCGTCGCCGACGGACAGCTCCAGCGGGTAGTTCCAGGGGGCTATCTGGCCGACCACGCCGCGCGGGTGGCGCAGTTCGAGGACCTTCGTCAGGGCCGGTACGGCGCCCGCGTGCCGCTTGGGCCGGAGGTAGGCCGCGGCCCTGCGGCCGTAATGGCGGGCGGCGACCGCGACCGCCTGCACCTCCTCGTGCGCGTGCAGGCGGGCCTTGCCCGTCTCCAGCTGGATGAGGTCCAGCACCTCGCCCTGGCGCTCCAGGACCAGGTCGTGGAAGCGGAGCAGGACGGCGGCGCGGTCACGGACCGGCGTGCGCTCCCAGACCGGCTGCGCGGCGCGGGCCGCCTGGAAGGCCTTCTCCACGTCCGCGGGCGTCGACTCGGGCAGGTCGGCCAGCTTCTCGCCGGTGAACGGCGTGTGGTTGGCGGTCCGTCCGGAGCCGGTCACCCCCTTGGTGAGCTGGGCGATCAGCTCGGGCGTGACGACATCGGCGGCCGTGCGGACGCCCGCCGGGACGGGGGCGACGGGGTTGGTGGCGGTACCGGCCTTCTCAAGAGCCTGCGCGTCGGTCATGAGGCGCAGGGTATGCCGCGCCGCAGGCTTTGTGTACCCGTCGGTAATGGCGATTCACGGACCGCGCACATGCCGCCAGCGATCACTGGCAACGAACGCGCTGATCAGGGGCGTTGTGTGCCCGATCGGGACGCTGCCACGACCAGCCGGTCGAGGGCGCCGGCGAAGACCGCCTCGCCCACGCGCTCCTGTGCCGTGTCCTCGGGCATCTCGACGCGCAGTTCGTAGAACCGGGCGTCGTCGGTGCGCAGCAGCAGCTCGATGACGCGGTGGCGGAGGTCCTCGTCGCCGTAGCGGCTGTCGGACCGGACGGCGTCCCAGCCCTGGAAGCTGGTGGGGGTGTGGCGGGTGCGGGCGTTGCCGTAGAACTCGAAGGTCGCCGCGTGTTGTTTCGCCTGCTTCATCGGAGTCCCGGGGGATTTGTCCCACTGGGTGAGGCGGACCTGGACGGAACCGGCGGCGTACTCCACGGCGCGCGGCTGGACGGTGTCGTTGCCCTGGCGGGCGAACTCCTGGTACTCGGGCGGCAGGGCGAGGGTCGCGCCCATGTCCTTCTCGGGGTGGGCGGTCCAGCCGTCGAGGGCGGGAGCGGGAGTTGGGGTGCTGCTCGGGCTCGTCGCCGGTGCGGTCGGGCGGCCGGCCGCGGCCTTGCCCGAATCGCGCGTCGCCGCGCCGCCGTCCGGTCCGCCGGCGAGGAGGGAGAGGCCGAGCCCGGCGGTGCCGAGCAGGAGTCCACCGAGGGCGGCGAGCGGGACGGGGCGGCGGTGGAGGGGGCGGCGGGGAGGGTGCCGTACGGCGGAGACCGGGGCCGGTGCCGGGGCGGGTGTTGTACGGGGCGTTGGGGCGGGTGCTGCGCGGAGTGCCGGGCCGGGAGCTGTACGGGGCGCTGGGCGGGGTGTCGTACCGGGCGCCGGGTCGGACAGCGTGTCCGCCTCGGGGTCGGCGCCGGCTCGCCGGGCACCCAGCCGCACCGTCCCGGCGTCGTCGCCGAACTCCGCCGGCCCACAGACGTCTTGGAGCGAGGGGTCCCCCAGGGTGCTGAGGTCCTCGCTCGCGGCCGCTTCCAGTGCCGCCGTGACCTGGTCCGCGTCCGGACGCCGGCCGGGGTCCTTCTCCAGCAGGCGGAGCAGGAGCGGTCCGAGAGGGCCGGCCCGCCGCGGCTCGGGCGGCTCCGTGGTGAGGATCGCGGCGAGCGTCGACTCCGGTGCCGTACGGCGGAAGGGCGACCAGCCCTCCACGGCGGCGTACAGCAGGACGCCGAGGGACCACAGGTCGGAGGCCGGGCCCGCGATCCGGCCGGCCATCCGCTCGGGGGCGACGAACTCCAGCGAACCGACGAACTCGCCGCTGGCGGTGAGGGATTCCTCGCCCTGGACATGGGCGATGCCGAAGTCGGTGAGGACGACCCGGCCGTGCGGGCCGAGCAGGACGTTGGCGGGCTTCACGTCCCGGTGCACGATCCCCACGGCGTGCGCGGCGCGCAGCGCGCCGAGGACCGCGAGGCCGATCCGGGCCGCCTCGGCGGGCTCCAGCGGCCCCCGCCGGAGCACCTCGTGCAGGGACTCGCCCCGCACCAGTTCCATGACGATCCACGGCTGCCCGTCCTCCTCGACGACGTCGTGGACGGCGACGGCGGACGGGTGGTCCACGCGGGCGGCGGCGCGGGCCTCGCGGTGCAGGCGGTGGGCGGCCCGGCGGTAAGCCTCGTCCTCCGGATCGCCCGGCAGGCGGGGCTGCTTGACGGCGACGTCGCGGTCGACGAGCCGGTCGTGGGCGCGCCAGACGGTGCCCATGCCGCCGGAGCCGATCCGCTCGACGAGCCGGTAGCGGCCGCCGACCACGCGTTCGCCACGCGGCCGCGTGCCGCCCTCGTCCATGTTCCGCGCCGGCCTGTTCAGGGCTTCGCGAGGTCCAGGTTGGCGATCGCCGTCCTGGCCACCTCGCGCCCGCGCTCGGTGAAGTCGCCCTTGCCCGGGTAACTGACGGTGAGCTTGTACATGTCGCCGGTCTTGGTCCTGTAGTAGAAGAGCCGCAGCTCGCGCGGGTTCTCGGTGTCGGTCGAGGTGTAGACGACCGTGTTCTCGGCGGCCGGGCGGCCTTCGTGCACGGCGTCGTCGACGGGCCTGGTCCTCGGGTTCGCCGGCATGGAGACGTCGTAGTCGCCGCTCTGCTTGAACCGGGCCTCGTCCTCGTACATCTCGGCCTCCGCGGAGCCCGCGATCTGACCGCTCGTGTCCTCCGACTTCTTGTCGAGTTCGAGGTGCACCCAGATGCTGCCGCTGGGGTCGGAGTACGTCACCCAGTGGCCCTGGTCGGTCTCCTCCGGCTCGGAGCGCTCGTAGACCTCCGGCACCGCCAGGGTGGCGCCCAGCGCCTTCTCCGGGTGCTCCTTCCAGCCGTCCGGCAGCGGGCCCGCGAACGGCTCGGCGATCACCAGGTACGCCGCCAGCGCCGCGGTCACGACCGCCGCGCCGAGTCCGACCAGCATCCTGCGGCCGATCCGGACACCACCGCGGGAACCGGAGTCGCCGGTGACGGTCACCACCTGCGTGGGGAGGGGCTCCGGCGGGTTCGCGGCGGCCTCCAGCAGGGCGCGGACCCGCGCGGCGTTCGGCCGGTGCGCGGGGTCCTTCTGCAGCAGGCCGTTGATGACCTCCGCGAGCGGGCCCCGCGCGGAGGCGGGCGGCGCCGGGGTGGCGTTGAGGACGGACTGGAGCGTGGCCGGGGTGTTGCTGCGCCGGAACGGGGAGACGCCCTCGGTCGCCGCGTACAGCACGACACCCAGCGACCAGAGGTCGGCGGCCGGGCCGGGACGCCGGCCGAGCACCCGCTCGGGGGCGATGTACTCGGGCGAGCCGACGAACCCGCCCGTGTCGGTCAGGTTGGTCTCGCCCTCGATCTGGGCGATGCCGAAGTCGGTGAGGACGATCCGGCCGTGCCGGCCGAGCAGGATGTTGTCCGGCTTGACGTCGCGGTGCAGGATGCCGGCCGCGTGCGCGGCCTCCAGCGCGCCCAGCACCTCCAGGCCGATCCGGGCGGCCTCGCGCGCGTCCAGCGTGCCCTCGCGCAGGGCGTCGCCGAGGGAACGTCCCTGCACCAGCTCCATCACGATCCACGGCCGGTCGTCGACCACGGCCACGTCGTGCACGTTGACGACCGCCGGGTGGTCGAGCCGGGCCGCGGCGCGCGCCTCGCGGCGCATCCGCTCGAAGGCGTTGGCGCGTTCGCGTTCGGGGAGGTGGTCCGGGACGCGCGGCTCCTTGACGGCGACCTCACGGTCCACGATCTCGTCCTTGGCCCGCCAGACCGTGCCCATGCCGCCGTGCCCGAGCTTGGCGAGCAGCCGGTAGCGACCGGCGATCAGTCGCCCGGCACCGGGGTCGGGCCGAGGGGCGGGGGCGGCGGGCGGGCCGGCGGGAGCCGCAGCAGAGGCCGCGGGAGCGGGGCCTGCGGCGGGAGCGGGGGCGAAGTGCCCCTGCACCGCACCGTGCTGCTGCGGCCAGCCGTGCCCCTGCGCCGCACCGGGGCCCTGCGCACCACCGTGCTGCGGCCCCTGCGCCCCACCGTGCTGCTGCGGTCCGCCCTGCGCCGGCGTCGGGGCCGCGTACGGATTGCCCGGGTGCGGAATCGCGGAGGGCGGCTGCTGCGGCGGGTTCGGCGGCTGCAGCCCGAAACTGGTCGGCTCGTCGGCCCCGTAGCGGGCTCCCCCGTTGTTGCTCATGCGTTCATGGATATCGCGCCGGGCGCCCACGCATCCACTTCACGCAGGAGCGGTCACAGAGCCGTGACCCGCGGTGCGGCTTATCTTCTGTTTATCCCGGACTCGGCGGTGACCGACGACGTGACGGTCGCCGTCACCGTCACGCTCGGCCCCGGACTCACCGGCGGGTCCCCGCCCTCGCCGCCCCCGCCGGTCATCAGCAGCGCCGCCGCCGACACCCCCGCCGCCGCCATCGCGGCCACCAGCAACGCGGTCACCAGCCGGTCGCGCGGCCCGCGCGCCGTCCCGCCGCGGGGCAGCGGCATCCGCCCCGTCTCCCGGAACGCGCGCAGCATCCGCTCCGCCTCCGCCGCGTCCAGCCGCCGCTCGGGGTCGCGCTCCAACAGGCCCTGCACGACCGGCAGCAGGGGCCCCGCCTGCGCGGGCGGCCGGATCTGGTCGTCCACCACGGCGTGCAGGATGCCGCCGAGGGTGTCGCGGTGGAACGGCGAGTGGCCGCTGAGCGCCGTGCACAGCAGCACGCCCAGCGACCACAGGTCCGAGGCCGGTCCGGTGCCGGCGCCGGACATCCGCTCCGGGGCGGTGTACTCGGGGGAGCCGACGAAGGAGCCGGACTCGGTGAGCGTCGTGGCGCCCGGCACCTGGGCGACGCCGAAGTCGGTGAGCACGACCCGGCCGGTGCCGGACTCGATCAGCACGTTGGCGGGCTTGAGATCGCGGTGCAGTACCCCGGCCGCGTGCGCGGTGCGCAGCGCGCCCAGCAGATGGACGCCGATGCGCGCGGCCTCGTACGCGTCGACCGGCCCGTGCCGGGCGATGCGGTCGGCGAGGGAGCCGCCGTCGATCAGCTCCATGACGATGTACGGCCGTTCGTCGTGGACCACGACGTCGTGCACGACGATGACGTGCGGATGGCTCAGTCGCGCCACCGCACGGGCCTCGCGCAGGATGCGGTCGCACTGGCGCCGCGCCTCCTCCGGCGAGAGGGACGCGTCCTGCGCGATCTCCTTTACGGCCACCCGCCGCCGCAGCAGCTGGTCGGTGGCCCGCCAGACGAGGCCCATGCCGCCGCGGCCGAGCAGCGCCTCCAGCCGGTATCGCCCCGCGATGACCCGGCCGTCCGTCCGCTCGGTCCCCATGGGCCCATGATGCCCCAGCCGGAGCCACCGCCTCCGGGGGGAAAGCCGCAGGTTGGCCGACAACCGACGGTCCGTCAGACGCTTTCGGTCAGCGGGCCGCCGCCCATCACCCGTGCGCCGGCCGCCAGCTGCGCAGCACCGTGCCGAACTGCTCCCGCGTGGTCTCCCAGTCGTCCGCCGGGCCGGCCATGTAGATCGCGTACTCGACGCCGTCCCGGCTGAGGTACATGTGGTCGATGGCGCGGCGCGGGCCGACGTAGGGTCCGGGGTCCCGCTCCAGCGCGGTCCACGTGTACTCCCACAGGGAGCCCTGACGGTCCCGGTAGAGCTTGTCCGCCAGCGACACCCGCCGGTACCCGGCGAGCCGCCCGACCTGCTGCTCCAGGTCGAGCTGGTGGTCGCGCGCGTTGTCGAAGTCGGGCGAGAGGTCGACGGCGATGCGCAGCAGGTGCACCCCGCCGTCGGGCGAGTAGTCGATCTGGGTCAGCTCGCCGTCGTCGCTGTAGACGCTCCGCTCCCAGTCGTCGCCGGGCACGGAGAGGCTGAAACCCGCCGGGTCGTCGACGCGTGCCCAGCCGTCGGGCAGGGTCGTCGGGGAGCCGTCGCCGGTGGTCGACGAGGTGGCGGCGCCGGTCCGGATGCCGTCGGCGCCGGTGCCGGCGCCCCAGGTCTGCCAGGCCGCCGCGGTGCCGCCGCCGACGATCGCGGCCACGGCGACGACCAGTGCCAGGGTGCGCAGCCGGCGCCGCCGGGGCGCGGGGGTGCCGGGCCCGGCGGCAGGGGTGGTGGCGGTGGCGTCCGGGCGGGTGTGGGCCCGGGTGTCGGCCGCCGTCGGGCGGGGACCGACGGGGCGGGTCGCCTCGTACGGCGCGATGTGCGGGCGCCGGCCCTCCGCCGCCTCGGCGAGCAGGTGTTCGGCCGCCGCGGAGGCGGGCCGGGCGGCGGGCTCCTTGCGCAGCAGGGCGGCGATGACGGGCGCCAGCGGACCGGCGTGGCCGGGCTCGGCGGGCTCCTCCTCGACGATGGCCTGCATGGTGGACAGCGGCGAGGTGCGGCGGAACGGCGAGCTGCCCTCCACCGCCGTGTAGAGCGTGGCGCCGAGCGCCCACAGGTCGGAGGCGGGGCCGGGGTCGTGGCCGCGGATGCGTTCGGGGGCGAGGAAGTCGACCGAGCCGACGACCTCGCCGGTGCGGGTGATGGTGGTGTCGCCGTCGATCTGCGCGATGCCGAAGTCGGTGAGCAGCACCCGGCCGTCGTGGGCGAGCAGCACGTTGCCGGGTTTGACGTCCCGGTGCAGGACGCCGGCGGTGTGCGCGGCGCGCAGGGCGCGCAGCACCCACAGGCCGATCCGGGCGGCCTCGGCGGGCTCGATCCGGCCGTCCGCCTTGACCGCGTCGGCGAGCGAGCGGCCTTCGACCAGCTCCATCACGATCCACGGACGGCCGTCGTGTTCCAGCACGTCGTGCACGGTGACGACGGCGGAGTGGTTGATCCGTGCCGCCGCGCGCGCCTCGGCGCGGGTGCGGGCCAGCAGCACGGCCCGGTCGCTCTCGGAGACGTAGAGCGCGGCGGTCAGCTCCTTGATGGCGACGGCGCGGTGCAGCACCTCGTCGTGGGCGCGCCACACCCGGCCCATGCCGCCGCTGCCGATGGCGGCGTCGAGCCGGTAGCGGCCCCCGAGGAGCAGGCCCTGCATCTGATTCACGTTTCCCCGCAATGCTCTTGACAGGGTCAGCGTAAGGAGCCGCCCCCGTCCGGGGAACCACGGGGGCGGCACGGAGACCGCACTGTGACGGTTGTCGCTTTCCGTGACGGACGGGAACCGTTCGGCCAACCTCGGGAAACGCGCGGGCCAACGGCGGTCCACGGCGCGCCGACGGTCGTTCAGGTGTGGTCAGCCCGTGACCTGGTAGGTCGCGGCCGCCTGCTCGTACAGCCGGTTCACCTCGTCGCGTTCGGACTCCGGGCCGCGCAGTTGCAGGACGTGATAGCGGCCGTCGACCAGGATCGCCAGGTTGCGCACGAACAGCTCGTCGCCGTCGTCGCCGGTCCAGGTGTACTGCCCCTCCGCCATGGCCCGTTCGCCGACCTGAATGGACCTCAGTCCGGTCGCGGACGCCCAGCTCGACTCGCGGTACGGCCGCAGCTCCGGCTCGCGCTCGCGCTGGTACGCCATCGGGTCGTCGCCGTACTCGTCCGCCGCGTCCCGTCCGGGGACGACGATCAGCTCGAAGTCGCCCTTGCCGTAGACCACCTGGCCGCTGCCGTTCTTCGGGGTGCGGCGCCAGTCCTCGGCCACGGCGACCCGGAAGCCCTCGGGGTCGGTGCGCAGACGGAAGCCGTCGACCGTCTTGGGGCCGGTGGTCTGGGTGTGGGTGGAACCGGCCGATCCGGAGGGCGCGCCGGTGCCGGGGCCGGCCTGGTCGGTGTCGGGCCGGCCGCTCGCGTCGTCCGGCGGGGCGGGCGCCTCGCTCACCTGCCCTGCCGCACCGGTGCGTTCGGCGCCGTCCGTGCCGCCGTTCTCCCCGGCCTTCGGCATGAACAGCATCGCGTACGCGATCGCCGCGCCGAGGCCGAGCAGCACCAGCAGGAGCAGGGCGCGGCCGAGGCTGCGCGGTGAACGCTCCTTCTCCTTGCCCCGCTTGTGCCGTCCCTGGTGCACCGGCAGCCCGGCGCGCCGCCTGCGCACCAGCTCGCCGCGGCGGCGTACGACCGGCAGCCGGCCGGTGCCGGCGGGCGGCGCGGCCACCACGTGCAGCCCGGCCTCCGGCTCGGGCGCCGAGCGCACCAGGGAGCGCAGCCAGCCGCGCAGCTCCTCGAAGTCCAGGCGATCGGTGGGGTCCTGACGCAGCAGCGACTCGACGACCGGGCGCAGCGGTCCGCACTCCTCGGCGTACGCGGGCGGCTCGGCGCACACCATCTGCACCAGCTCCGCCGTCGACTCCTCGGGGTACGGCGCGTGGCCCTGGACGGCGCGGAACAGCAGCGCGCCCAGCGCCCACAGGTCGGTCGCGGGCCCGATGGGCGGTGCCAGCTGCCAGTTCTCGTGCACCGGCCCGGCCTGCTCGGGCGCCCAGCGCTCGGTCACCGGGCCCACCACGGCCATACGGGCCTGCCGGGCCCGCTCGGCGGCGAGCGCGGTCGCCGGTCCCCGGCGGGCGGGCGCTCCCGCCGCGACGTCGTCCCAGCCTCCGCCGGGCTGCTCCGGGCCGCCGCTGGACGGGAGCCCCGTACGGGCGCTCTGCTGGGCGGGCAGGGTCCGGTCGTCGTCCGGCGGGCGGGGGCCGCCGTACTGCGCCGGGACGCCCGGCTGCGGCCTGCCCGAGCCGTAGGCACCGCTCGCCGGGAGGGCGGGCGGGCCCGGCCGGGACGCGGCGGCACCGGGGCGGTGGGGGTCGCCGGGGCGGTGGGGGTGGTCCTGGGAGTGGCCGCCCTCCGCCGGCTGTCCGGGGCGCGGGGACGCGCCGTGCCACGGGGTGGTGGCGCGGACGCCGTACGGGTCGGCTATCCGGCCCGGCGGAGGGGCGTCGGCGGCGCCGTCGCCGGGCGTACGGGGGGCGGCGTCCGGGGCGCCGGAGTAGGGCCGCGGTGCCGGTGCGGACCGGTCGTCGTCGGGGGCGGGGCGGGCGCCGGGAAGAGCGGTGGCGCCGCTGTGCCGGGCTTCCTGCACCCGGGCGGCGGCGCGTGCTCCCGCGCGGTACGCGGCGATCGCCCCGGCCCGCGCGGCCCTGATGTCGTCACCGCTGTCGGGAGTTCTCGCTCCGCGGGGCGTTCCCCTGCCGTCGGTCCGCTCGGTGCCCGGCAGTCCGCCGGCCGCCCGCGCCTCGATCGCGGCCCGCCGCGCGGCCTCGGGATCCGCGCCCGCCAGACCGCCCGCCGGGCCCATGTGCCCGCCCGCGCCGGGGCCGGCGTGCCCGCCTCCGGCAGGGCCCGCGAACGTCCCGCGGGCCGGGCCTGCGTACGCGCCTCCGGCCGGGCCTGGGCTGGATCCGCCGGCCGGGCCTCCGTACGACCCGCCGGCCGGGCCTCCGTACGCGTCCGCGGCGGAGCCGGCGGGCCCGCCACCGGCAGCACCGGCATCGGCGCCCCAGTGGCCGTCCCCGGCGCCCTCGCTCTCGCCCTCCGGGCCGTCCTCGGGCGGCGGCACGGGGTCGTACCCGCACAGCGCCTCCTCCGCCGCGCCGACCGCGAGGCCGGTCAGCACGACGCGGCCGTCGTCGCAGACGAGGACCGTGCGGGCGGTGATGTTGCGGTGCACCCAGCCGTGGGCGTGCAGGACCCGCAGGGCCATCAGGACGTCGGAGGCGACCTCGGCCGCCCGGTAGGGAGTCAGGGGCTTCTCGGCGAGCAGCGCCGCCAGCGGCCGCGCGGGCACCAGCTCGCTGACGATCCACAGCGAGCCGCCCTCGGCGAACACGTCGAAGACCTGGTCGAGTCGCGGATGATCGGGGATGCGGGCCGCGGCCTGCGCGGCCTCCACCGCCCGGCGCACCACCGGGTCCGCGGGCCGCCGCACTCCCCCGCCGGTCCGTCCGGCGGCGGCACCCGGCCGCCGGGTGGAGCGGTCGCGGGCCGTGAAGCCGTCGGGCAGCCCGTCGGCGTCCAGCACCTCCGCCTCCACGACCTCCGGCAACGGCACCTGCCGGACGAGGACTTCCTGTCCGCTGTAGGTGTCGAAGGCGCGGGTCTCGGTGAGTTCGTACGCGTCGGCGGGGGGCAGCGGCAGGCGGTAGCGGTCGGCGAGGACCCGTCCCGCATAGTCGTCCACGTTGCCTCCCCCGGCCGCCCTGCTGTCGGTTCCGTTCGTCCGGTGTCCGGTTCCGGATACACCGGTTCCGGATGCGCACGGTTCGCAAGCACTCACGATACGTGCCGGAGTCAAGCCGTACGGAGGGGATGCGAGATATCAGGTCCGCGAACCGGTCCCGGGGCCGGTCACGCCTTGGGTTCGAAGGTCTTCGTGAAGGTCCGCCAGGTGATTCCGCGCAGCTCGCTGTCCCACTTGGCGGCCTTCGCCGTGTACATCAACGCGTAGCCCTGGTCGTCGTCGACCACGAAACCTCGGTCGATCGTCCGGTACTTGGTGCCGCCGTCGACGTAGGTGAACTCCCAGTCGGCCGTGTTCCAGCCCCGGTAGTCCACCTGCTCTATCCGGATCCGGTCGTACTGCGCGCGGACCATGAAGCGCTCCTGGTTCTTCCAGTCCGCGACCGGGTCGTCCTTGGGCGTGCTGGTCCAGCCGATGAGGAGCTTCTGGCCGTCGGGGCCGGTGAAGCGGTCGCCCGCCGCGTCCGACGACCGGTACTTCCAGCCGTCGGGCAGGCCGATCGAGTAGCCCTGCCCGCCCCGGTGGGTGGACTCGGCGGCGATGTCGTCGTCCTTGCCGGAGCCGCTCGCGGAGTCCTTGCCGGTCTCCTTGCCGGACTCCTTCCCGGAGTCGTCCGCGCCGGCCCCGCCGTCGCTCGCCGTGGCACCCGGCGTGGAGCCGGCCGAGCCGGTCGCCGAGCCGTCGGTGCGCACACCGCCGCTCGGGTCGCCCTTGGTGCCGGCGTCCGCGCTCGCGCCCGCGGAGGCCGTCTTCCCGGCGTCCTGGGACTGGTTGGTGCCGTCGTCGTCGCCGCCGAGCGTCAGGGCCAGGACGACACCGAGCACCGCGACGACCACGGCGACCGCGATGACGACCAGGGTCCGCCGGGGCACGACGTCGGTGAGCGGCGCCCGGGGCACGGGACGCGCGGGCATGTCCGGCGGCGGCGTCATCACGGGCCAGCCCGAACCGCGGCCGGTCGCGGTGGTGTTGCCCGTGCCGGCGTGGCCCGGTGTCCGGGTCGTCGGGCTGGCCGGGCCGGTCGTCGCGGCCGGGGCGGAGGCTCCGGCGGGGGTGCCGGCCGGGGAGCCGGTGCCGGAGCCGGAGGTGCCGCGGTCCGCCGCCGCGACGCCCGTGCCCGCCGCGGCCTTGCGCGCGGAGCGCAGGGCGCCGCGCAGCCGCTCGGCCGCCTCCTCGCCGCGCCTTCCGCCACCGGTGGCCGGGGTGCCCGGCTGGGCCGGCAGCGGGACGACCTTGGTGGCGTCGGCCGGTTCCGGTCCGGCGGTCGCCGGCGCGTTGATGACGGCCTTGAGCATGGCCCGTGCGCCCGCGTCGTCGAGCCGCTGGGCCGGGTCCTTGGTGAGCAGGCCGTAGATGACGTCCCGCAGCGGGCCCGCGTTCTTCGGCTCCTCCAGGGGCTCGGTCATCACCGCGGTGAGCGTGGCGATGGCGGACCCCTTGTCGTACGGCGGAGTGCCCTCCACCGCCGCGTAGAGCAGTCCGCCGAGGGACCACAGGTCGGCGGCGGGGCCGGGCTTGTGGCCCCGGGCGCGCTCCGGGGAGATGTACGAGGGGGCGCCGACGAGCATGCCGGTGGAGGTGATGGACGGGTCGCCCTCGACCTGGGCGATACCGAAGTCGGTGAGCACGACCCGGCCGTCGTCGGCGATGAGCACGTTGGACGGCTTCACGTCGCGGTGCAGGATGCCCTCACGGTGCGCGGAGCGCAGCACGTCGAGGATGGCGAGGCCGACCTCGGCGGCGCGCCGCGGCTCCAGCAGGCCGTCCTCGCGGATCACCTCGGCGAGCGACTTGCCCTCGACCAGCTCCATCACGATCCACGGGCGGTCGTCCTCGTCGACCACGTCGTAGACCGTCACCGCGCTGGTGTTGCGGATCCGCGCGATGGCCTTGGCCTCGCGCAGCGTGCGCGTGATCAGCCGGCGTTTCTCGTCCTCGTCGATGTTCGACGGGAACCGCAGCTCCTTGACGGCGACCGTCCGGCCCAGGGTCTCGTCCACGGCGCGCCAGACCGTGCCCATGCCTCCGCGGCCGAGCACGTCTCCCAGCCGGTACCGACCGGCGAGGAGACGCTCGCTGTTGTCCTGACGAGTCTCCTGACGAGATGTCCCCGCCCGCTCCGCCTCCGACATGCGTCCCCTCATGCAACCCGCCCTGACAGAGGCTCCATTGTCCCTCACCCGACAAGTGCCCGACGCCCAGGGTGGCTCACGGCGTCGCTCACCGCGGGGTTCTGTCCCCGCACCCGTAGAACGAGACGGTTCCGAACAGAGATCCCGATTCGTGACACTCGTTCGGGTGAAACAGTAGCCGCGCGGCGGGGAAACGTCCGGGATACGCCGACTTGAGGCCCCCTCAGATGCCGTTCGTCGCACGGCGAACGCCGGGGGCCACAGCGGCGCGAGGCCCTCACGTGGACCATAACGACTCGACATCCGACGCGGACCACGACGACGCGGCATCCTCCGGCGCGCGCCACACCGGCACGCACCCCGCCGCCCGCCCGCACCGGCACAGATCCGCCGCCCGCTGCACCGGAACGAACTCTGTCGCGCCCCCTACAGCGGCACGATGTCCGGCGCCCCCAGGCGCGCCGCGTCCGCCGTCAGGTCGTCCGGCTGGCGCTGCGACTCGCGTTCGGCCTCGACCCGCTTCTCGTAGTGCTGGACCTCGCGTTCGATCTGGTCCTTGCCCCAGCCCAGCACGGGGGCCATCAGCGCGGCGGCCTCGCGGGCGCAGCGGGTGCCGCGGTCGAAGGTCTCGATGGAGATGCGGGTGCGCCGGGTCAGGACGTCGTCCAGGTGCCGGGCGCCCTCGTGGGAGGCGGCGTAGACGACCTCCGCGCGCAGATAGTCCTCGGCGCCGGGCAGCGGCTCGCCCAGCGAGGAGTCACCGGCGATGAGGTCGAACACCTCCTCGGCCAGGGAGCCGTACCGGTTCAACAGGTGTTCCACGCGTACGACATGGAGCCCGGTGCGCTGGGCGATGCGCGCCCGCGCGTTCCACAGCGCGCGGTAGCCCTCCGCGCCGAGCAGCGGGATGTCCTCGGTGACGCACTCGGCGACCCGCAGGTCGAGTCCGTGCACCGCCTCGTCGACCGCGTCCTTGGCCATGACCCGGTACGTCGTGTACTTGCCGCCCGCCACCACGACCAGGCCGGGCACCGGGTGGGCGACGGTGTGCTCGCGCGAGAGCTTGCTGGTGGCGTCGGACTCGCCGGCCAGCAGCGGGCGCAGGCCCGCGTAGACGCCCTCCACGTCGTCGCGGGTGAGGGGCACCGCGAGGACGGAGTTGACGTGTTCGAGCAGGTAGTCGATGTCGGCGCTGGAGGCGGCGGGGTGGGCCTTGTCGAGGTCCCAGTCGGTGTCGGTGGTGCCGACGATCCAGTGCCGCCCCCAGGGGATGACGAACAGCACGGACTTCTCGGTGCGCAGGATCAGCCCGGTGGTGGAGTGGATGCGGTCCTTGGGCACGACGAGGTGGATGCCCTTGGAAGCGCGGACGTGGAACCGGCCGCGCTCCCCCACCATCGCCTGGGTGTCGTCGGTCCACACCCCGGTGGCGTTGACGATCTGCTTGGCGCGGATTTCGTACTCCCCGCCCGCCTCGACGTCCTGCACGCGCGCGCCGACGACCCGTTCGCCCTCGCGCAGGAAGCCGGTGACCCGCGCGCGGTTGGCGGCCTTCGCGCCGTAGGCCACCGCGGTGCGCACCAGGGTGGCCACGAAGCGGGCGTCGTCCATCTGCGCGTCGTAGTACTGGAGCGCGCCGACGAGCGCGTCCTTCTTCAGGCAGGGCGCCACGCGCAGGGCGTGACGGCGGCTCAGGTGCCGGTGCACGGGCAGGCCGCGGCCGTGCCCGCGGGCCATGGACATCGCGTCGTAGAGCGCGACGCCCGACCCGGCGTACAGCCGCTCCCAGCCCTTGTGCTGGAGGGGATAGAGGAACGGGACCGGTTTGACCAGGTGCGGGGCGAGCCGCTCCAGCAGCAGGCCGCGCTCCTTCAGTGCCTCGCGCACGAGTGCGAAGTCGAGCATCTCCAGATAGCGCAGTCCGCCGTGGATCAGCTTGCTGGACCGGCTCGACGTGCCCGACGCCCAGTCGCGGGCCTCGACCAGACCGGTGGACAGACCGCGGGTGACGGCGTCCAGCGCCGTGCCCGCGCCCACCACCCCACCGCCCACGACCAGCAGGTCCAGCTCGTGCTCGGCCATCGATGCCAGCGACTCGGCGCGCTGCGCCGGCCCCAGGGTCCCTGTCCTCACCGCTGCCTCCCGCTCATCGCGTCGCGTCGGCCGCACCCGTGGGCGCACCCGTTCCGGTATGCCCTCACGTATGCCTCTGCCCGAATTCTGACCGGGATGCCCGGCTTCAGCCACCACGCGGCCACAGCCTGTGGACAACGCTCACGGAAACGCCCACGGGGACGCTCACCGAAACACCCGCCGAAACTCGGCCACCCAATACCGCAAATCGGTCATATTTACTCCTAGTCTGACATTGCGCTCGCTCGTTCTGTCCACAGGGCTTGCGCACCTGTCCCGCTTCGGTTACTGGGAAGGACGGCCCACGCCATGCCCGCAGATCTCGCCGTCATCGGACTCGGCCCGCTCGGCCTTCCGCTGGCTCAGGCCGCCGTCGCCGCCGGCATCCCCACCGTCGGCTACCGGACCGGCCCGGAGCCCGGCTCGCTCAGCCCCGCCGAACTGCGCCGGATGCTCTCGGGGGGCTTCCGGCACGCCGTCGGCCCCGCCGAACTCGGCCGGGTGCGCACCGCGGTCATCTGCCCGCCCACCCCGCGCGCCGCGGACGGCGGGCTCGACCTGAGCCAGGTGGAGACGGCCGCCCGCACCCTGGCGCCGCGGCTGCGCCCGCACACCACGGTCATCCTGGAGTCACCCGTGCACCCGGGCACCACGGAGGAGTTCCTGCGCCCCCTGCTGGAGGAGGGTTCCGGGCTCCGCGCGGGCCGCGACTTCCACCTGGCCTACTCCCCCAGCCGGGTCGACCCCGGCAACCGCGCCTTCACCCCCGCCAACACCCCCAAGGTGATCGGCGGCCTCACCCCTGCGTGCACCGAGTCGGCCGCCGCCTTCTACGGCCGGCTCACCGACAAGGTGGTCCGCGCGCGCGGGACCCGCGAGGCGGAGGCGGTCCAGCTGCTGGAGGCCAACTACCGGCACGTCAACATCGCCCTGGTCAACGAGATGGCCGTGCTCTGTCACGACCTCGGCGTCGACCTGTGGGACGTCATCCGCTGCGCGGAGACCAAACCGTTCGGCTTCCAGGCCTTCCGCCCCGGCCCCGGCGTCGGCGGCCACGCCGTCCCCCAGGACCTCATCGGGCAGGCGGGGCGCGGCCTGCGCATGGTGGAGCTGGCCCGGCAGGTCAACGAGCAGATGCCGCGCTACGTCGTCCAGCGCGCCGCCGCCCTCCTCAACGAGCACGGCAAGTCGGCGCGCGGCGCGCGCGTGCTGCTGCTCGGCGTGACCTACAAGCCCGACCTCGGTGACCAGCAGGGCACCCCCGCGCGGGAGATCGCCGTACGGCTGATGGAGCTGGGCGCGTCCGTCAGCTACCACGACCCCCTCGTGCCGTCCTGGAGCGTCCTGGACCGTCCGGTGCCCCGCGCGGACACCCTCTACGAGGCGGCGGCCGACGCCGACCTCACGATCCTCCTCCAGCACCACCGCACCTACGACCTGCAGGGCCTGTCCGTGAAGGCGCAGCTCCTGCTGGACACCCGCGGGGCGACCCCGACGGGCGCCGCGCACCGGCTCTGAGGGCCGTGCGGGCAAGAATTCACTGGTGGCCGGAACGGGTGCGCCTGTTACCCTTCGGCGTCCCCGTCGGACAGCTGTACGGGGCCGCTCGCAGACCCGTCCCGTGGGGGGATTCCTGTCATGACCCAGTCAGTTCCGCCGCAGCCTCAGCAGCCGGCCGACGGCAACCCGTTCGCCGCCCAGCAGCCGGGCGGCGGCAACCCGTTCGCCCAGCAGCCCGGTGCCGTGCCCCCGGCGCCCGTCGGCGCGGGCCGCGGCGGCAACGTCGTCCTCGGCTTGGTCACCGCCGTCCTCGTGGCCCTGGTCACGGCCGGAATCTACGGCGCCATCGTCGGCGCCACCGAGTACGAGATCGGCTACGCCGCCATCGGCGTCGGCTTCCTCGTCGGCTTCGCCGCGGGCAAGGTCGGCGGCGGGAACCCGGTGCTGCCCGTGGTCAGCGCGCTGCTCTCGCTCGGCGCGGTCTACGTCGGCCAGCTCATCGGCGTCGGCGTGATCGCCGCCGACATCGCCGGCGTCTCCGCCACCGAGATGTGCACCGAGCACTTCGCCGTCATCACGGAGGCCTGGAAGGAGTCGGCCGACGCCATGACCTTCCTGTTCTTCGCGATCGGCGCCTTCGCGGCGTTCTCCGGCGCGAAGAAGGCCGCCGTCTGAGCCACCCGCGGCACGCGGAAGGGCCCGTCCACGCCGGTGGACGGGCCCTTCCGCGTACCGCGAAGCCCTTCGGGCAGCGGCGGCAACGGCAGCGGTACTAGCGGCTGTGCTGCGAGTCCGCGACCGTGACCTCGACCCGCTGGAACTCCTTCAGCTCGCTGTAGCCGGTGGTGGCCATGGCGCGGCGCAGGGCCCCGAAGAAGTTCATCGAGCCGTCCGGGGTGTGGGACGGACCGGTGAGGATCTCCTCGATGGTGCCGACCGTGCCGAGGCCGACCTTCTTGCCGCGCGGCAGCTCCTCGTTGACCGCCTCCATGCCCCAGTGGTGGCCGCGGCCGGGCGCGTCGGTGGCGCGGGCCAGCGGGGAGCCCATCATGACCGCGTCGGCGCCGCAGGCGATCGCCTTGGGCAGGTCGCCGGACCAGCCGACGCCGCCGTCCGCGATCACGTGCACGTACCGGCCGCCGGACTCGTCCATGTAGTCCCGGCGGGCCGCCGCCACGTCCGCCACGGCGGTCGCCATCGGCACCTGGATGCCCAGCACGTTGCGCGTGGTGTGCGCGGCGCCGCCGCCGAAGCCGACCAGCACGCCCGCCGCGCCCGTGCGCATCAGGTGCAGGGCGGCGGTGTACGTGGCGCAGCCGCCGACGATCACCGGGACGTCCAGCTCGTAGATGAACTGCTTCAGGTTCAGCGGCTCGTGCGAGGACGACACGTGCTCCGCCGACACCGTGGTGCCGCGGATGACGAAGATGTCCACGCCCGCGTCCACCACGGCCTTGGAGAACTGGGCGGTGCGCTGCGGGGAGAGCGCGGCCGCGGTGACCACGCCCGAGTCGCGCACCTCCTTGATGCGCTGCCCGATCAGCTCCTCCTTGATCGGCGCGGCGTAGATCTCCTGGAGGCGGCGGGTCGCCGTCTCGGCGTCCAGGCCGACGATCTCGTCCAGCAGCGGCTGCGGGTCCTCGTACCGCGTCCACAGGCCCTCGAGGTTGAGCACGCCGAGGCCGCCCAGCTCGCCGATCCGGATGGCCGTGGCCGGCGAGACGACCGAGTCCATGGGGGCCGCCAGGAAGGGCAGCTCGAAGCGGTAGGCGTCGATCTGCCAGGCGATCGAGACCTCCTTCGGGTCCCGCGTACGGCGGCTGGGGACGACGGCGATGTCGTCGAAGGCGTACGCCCGGCGGCCGCGCTTGCCGCGCCCGATCTCGATCTCAGTCACGTGTGTGGCCTTTCCCTGATGCGTTTCAGCGCCTTCCAGTATCCCCGACCGGTACGACAAGGGCGGCCCCGGAGCTTCCGGAGCCGCCCTGACGAGCCTGGGGAACTACTTGCGGCTGTAGTTCGGCGCCTCGACCGTCATCTGGATGTCGTGCGGGTGGCTCTCCTTGAGGCCCGCCGAGGTGATCCGCACGAACCGGCCGCGTTCCTGCAGCTCGGGCACGGTCTTGCCGCCGACGTAGAACATCGACTGGCGCAGGCCGCCCACCAGCTGGTGGACGACGGAGGACAGCGGGCCGCGGTAGGGCACCTGGCCCTCGATGCCCTCGGGGATCAGCTGCTCGTCGGAGGCGACGCCCTCCTGGAAGTAGCGGTCCTTGGAGAACGACTTGCGGTCGCCGCGGGACTGCATGGCGCCCAGCGAGCCCATGCCGCGGTACGACTTGAACTGCTTGCCGTTGATGAACAGCAGCTCGCCCGGGGACTCCTCGCAGCCCGCGAGCAGCGAGCCGAGCATCACCGTGTCGGCGCCCGCGACCAGGGCCTTGGCGATGTCGCCGGAGTACTGCAGGCCGCCGTCGCCGATGACCGGGACACCGGCCGCGCGGGCCGCCTGCGCGGCCTCGTAGATCGCGGTGACCTGCGGGACGCCGACGCCGGCGACCACGCGGGTGGTGCAGATCGAGCCGGGGCCGACACCGACCTTGATGCCGTCCGCGCCCGCGTCGACCAGGGCCTGGGCGCCGTCCCGCGTGGCGACGTTGCCGCCGATGACGTCGACGCCGGAGGAGTTCGACTTGATCTTGGCGATCATGTCGCCGACCAGGCGGGAGTGGCCGTGCGCGGTGTCGACGACGATGAAGTCGACGCCCGCCTCGATCAGCGCCTGGGCGCGCTCGAACGCGTCACCGGCGACACCGACCGCGGCACCGACGATGAGCCGGCCCTCGGCGTCCTTGGCGGCGTTCGGGTACTTCTCCGCCTTGACGAAGTCCTTGACCGTGATCAGGCCCTTGAGGACACCCTCGTCGTCGACCAGCGGCAGCTTCTCGATCTTGTGCTTGCGCAGCAGCTCGACGGCGTCCGGGCCGGAGATGCCGACCTTGCCGGTGACCAGCGGCATCGGCGTCATGACCTCGCGCACCCGGCGGGTGCGGTCGGTCTCGAAGGCCATGTCGCGGTTGGTGACGATGCCCAGCAGCTTCTTGTCGCCGTCGGTGACCGGGACACCGCTGATGCGGAACCGCGCGCACAGCGCGTCCGCCTCGGCGAGCGTGGCGTCCGGGTGGATGGTGATCGGGTCGGTCACCATGCCGGACTCGGAGCGCTTCACCAGGTCGACCTGGTTGGCCTGGTCCTCGATGGACAGGTTGCGGTGCAGCACGCCGACGCCGCCCTGGCGGGCCATCGCGATGGCCATCCGGGACTCGGTGACCTTGTCCATGGCGGCGGACAGCAGCGGGATGTTCACCCGCACGTTCTTGGAGACGTACGAGGCGGTGTCGATCTCGTCGGGTGCCATGTCCGACGGGCCCGGCAGCAGCAGCACGTCGTCGTAGGTCAGCCCGAGTGTCGCGAATTTTCCGGGCACTCCGTCGACGTTGGCAGTCATGACACCTTCCCCAAATGGCCTTGATCGGTGCGGATGTCCATGCTAACGGGAGATGAACCCGTCTCATTCCACGGTACGGGCCGGCCCAGGGCTTCATATGTTCGTACGAAAATGAGGTCCGGGCGGTTCAACAGGCGGCCGGTGCTTACTGCTCGGCGAGCGCGCGCAGCCGGCTCAGGGCGCGGTGCTGGGCCACCCGGACGGCCCCGGGTGACATTCCCAACATCTGGCCGGTCTCCTCTGCCGTGAGCCCCACGGCGATCCGCAGCAGCAGCAGCTCGCGCTGGTTCTCGGGGAGGTTCGCGAGCAGTTTCTTGGCCCATTCCGCGTCGCTGCTGAGCAGCGCGCGCTCCTCCGGGCCGAGGGAGTCGTCCGGCCGCTCCGGCATCTCGTCGGAGGGCACCGCCGTCGATCCCGGGTGGCGCATCGCGGCCCGCTGCAGGTCGGCGACCTTGTGCGCGGCGATCGCGAAGACGAACGCCTCGAAGGGGCGGCCGGTGTCCTTGTAGCGCGGCAGCGCGAGGAGGACGGCGACGCAGACCTCCTGCGCCAGGTCCTCCACGAAGTGCCGGGCGTCGCCGGGCAGCCGGGACAGCCGGGTGCGGCAGTAGCGCAGCGCGAGCGGGTGGACATGGGCGAGCAGATCATGCGTGGCCTGCTCGTCCCCGTCGACGGCGCGATGAACGAGCGCGCCGATCGCCCCGGGGGCCGTGACCGCCTCGTCGTCGCGCATCGGTCCATCGTGCCCTGCGGCCGCACTCCGCGCGGCACCGCGTCCGTTGTTGTGCACCGAAGCGTTATGAGCAGGTGCGCCGGAACTCATCCCCTGCGCCCTCCCCTTCCGCTCGACCGACTCGTCCCCGAGGAACTCCACACCTCAAGGATGCGGCATCCGCGCCGAAACGAGCAGCGGGCGTCCGCGCCCGGCCCCCAAACACCGGCCCGCACACCACGCGGCCAGCGGTTTCCCCCGCCGTGTCCGCCACCCCGGCCGGGGCGCCCGGCGCGCCGCGCCGCCATCACCCGGACCACACGGACGAAGGAGCGCTCCACACGGCCGCGGTGGCGCTCCGGCCGGGCCGCACAAGGTGCCGGCCCCGCGGCCGCCCCGTCCCGCGACCGCCCCTCGCGGCCTACGCCAAGGGCGGCGCGTCGCACGCCGCCCTTCGCGTGTCCCGTACGACCGTCACGGCACCCGGCGCGGACACCGGGACGGAGACGGACCGTGACGCACGCGTCGCGATCGCCCCCTGACAGAACACCGACGACCGCACGGACGGACTCCGGCCCCAGACCGACAGCGGACTCCGGCCCCAGACCGACAGCGGGCCCCGGCCCCAGACCGACGACGGGCCCCGGCGCCCGGCGGATGGCGGGCGCCGGCAGTCGACGGGTCGCCGGCCCGGCACGCCGATCCGCCGCGCCACGGGCCCGAGCGCGGGCGCAGGGGGAGGTGGTCCCCATCGCGTCGACTCCCTCCTCCGCCTCGCGTGACACGCGGGGGATAGTTCCGCGCCGTACGGAGCGCCCGCAGATCCCCGCGGCACGCCGTTGGAGGCGCCGACGACCGGGCGACCGGCCGCCCTGGATGAAACCGACGCGAGCCCGCCCCGATCGGACCGTCCCGCGCTCACCGGCCGGGACGGGTCCGGAGGCCACTCACCAGACCCGATCAAGAAAAACGGCCCCGCCCGGCCCAGCCGAGACTCCCCCGGCCAGGACCAGCCCGCGAAACCCCCGACTAGGGCCAGCGTGCGACTTCCCGACTCGGACCGGTTCCGGGACCTCCACGGTTCGGACCGTTTCGGACTTTCCCGTCCCCCGCTCCGGCCGAGCGGCGATCCGCCCGGACCGACCGGGGAACTACCTCGCTGGGAACCAGGTCAGGGCTCCGCGACTGGGACCGGGCCGGGTTTCCCCACACCGACCCGCCCATGGAGCGCTGGGTCCGAGCGCCGACCGGCCCACGACGAGTCCCGCTCGGGCCGAGCGACGAGCTTGCTCGCATGGGCCACTCCGCTCGGGCCCCCGGAGCACCCTCGTTCGGAGCGCCCCCGCGCGATGCGGTTCCGGGACGCTCCGGATAGGAGCGGTCCAGAAGCGTCCTCGCCCGCAGTGGCGCGGGTCAGCGCACCAGGCCCCAGCGGAAGCCGAGGGCCACCGCGTGGGCGCGGTCCGAGGCGCCGAGCTTCTTGAACAGGCGCCGGGCGTGGGTCTTGACGGTGTCCTCGGAGAGGAACAGCTCGCGGCCGATCTCGGCGTTGGAGCGGCCGTGGCTCATGCCCTCCAGGACCTGGATCTCCCGCGCGGTGAGCGTCGGCGCGGCGCCCATCTCGGCGGAGCGCAGCCGCCGGGGCGCCAGCCGCCAGGTCGGGTCGGCGAGCGCCTGGGTGACGGTCGCGCGCAGCTCGGCGCGCGAGGCGTCCTTGTGCAGATAGCCGCGGGCGCCGGCGGCGACCGCGAGGGCCACGCCGTCCAGGTCCTCGGCGACGGTGAGCATGATGATGCGCGCACCGGGGTCGGCGGACAGCAGCCGCCGCACGGTCTCGACGCCGCCCAGTCCGGGCATGCGTACGTCCATCAGGATCAGGTCCGAGCGGTCGGCGCCCCAGCGGCGGAGGACTTCCTCGCCGTTGGCCGCGGTCGTCACGCGCTCCACGCCGGGCACGGTCGCGACCGCGCGGCGAAGCGCCTCTCGGGCAAGCGGGGAGTCGTCGCAGACGAGGACGGAAGTCATGGCCGTCCTCCGCAGCTGATGCGCGTCACCTTGAGCCTCCAGGCTGGTACGGAATGTCACCTGTGCGGTCGACCGTCTCGGACGCCTGCCCGAGGCCTTGCGTTGTCGACCGCCTCCGCCCTCTCAACGATGGTCACTCGAAAGAGTTACGGGGCCGTGTGCCATCTTCGGCACTCTACGTGAGGGCGCGGACACGGTGCAGACACGCACGGCAGACTCTCAAGCTTTCATCACAACCATGCCCCATTTAGCCCCATTTCTTCCCATCTGCTGGCTTCTGAGGCTAGATTCGCAATGAGTCATATTTTCATCTCCTTAGATCGTAGATGTACGGTCGTGGGCACCGTATCCGCACAGACGGCTGCAAGGGGTCACGCAATGGCAGATTTCTCCCGCCTTCCCGGACCGAACGCGGACCTGTGGGACTGGCAGCTGCTGGCTGCCTGTCGCGGGGTGGACAGCTCGCTCTTCTTCCATCCGGAGGGCGAGCGTGGGGCGGCGCGGAGCGCTCGCGAGAACTCGGCCAAAGAGGTCTGCATGAGGTGCCCGGTCCGCGCGCAGTGCGCGGCCCACGCGCTGGCGGTGCGGGAACCGTACGGCGTGTGGGGCGGGTTGACCGAGGACGAGCGCGAAGAGCTGATGGGGCGGGCGCGCCACCGGCTGGTGTCGGCGTCGACCGCCGGCGAGACCACCGCTTCGAACAATTGAAGGAACGTTTCTGCACAGAGCGGCGACGTTCACGGATCACGACACCGGAGGGGCACGCGGACGCGTGCCCTTGCTCGTGCTCAAGGTCATGAGCGGGGAGGCCGCTCACTCGTGAGCGGGGGAAGCCCGCCCGCGGGGAGGCGTCAGCGCGCCGCCGCCCGCCCCAGTTGGTCCAGCGTCGCGGCCACGGCGGGCACCTGCGCCAGGTCCGGCAGGGTCAGCGCGACGACCTCGCGGCGCACCGCCGGCTCCAGCGTCACCGTCCGCGCGCCCCTGGGCCGTACCGACTCGATCGCGAGCTGGGGCAGCACGGCCACGCCGAGACCCGCGCCCACCAGTCCCACCACCGCCGGGTAGTCGTCGGTGGCGAAGTCGATGCGCGGGGTGAAGCCGGCGCTCTCGCACACCTCCACCAACTGGCCGCGGCAGCGCGGGCAGCCGGCGATCCACGGTTCGTCGGCGAGTTCGGCGATGGGCACGGAGGCCGCGCCGGCGAGCCGGTGCCGTTCGGGGACCAGGCCGACCAGCGGGTCGGTGAGCAGCGGCCGTACGACCAGGTCGTCCCACTCCTCGGCGCCGGCCGCCCCCTCGTACCGGAAGGCCAGCGCGATGTCGCAGTCGCCCTCGCGCAGCAGCTGCACGGACCGCGGCGGCTCGGCCTCCTCCAGGGAGACCCGGGTGCCGGGGTGGGCGGCGCGCAGGGCGGCGAGGGCGGTGGGGACCAGGGTGGAACTGCCGCTCGGGAAGGACACCAGCCGCACGCGTCCCGCGCGCAGGCCGGCGATGGCGGCGACCTCCTCCTCCGCGGCGGTGAGCCCGGCGAGGATCCCGGCGGCGTGCCGCACCAGCGCCTCACCGGCCTGGGTCAGCCGCATCTCGCGGCCGCTGCGCACCAGCAGCGGGGTGCCGACGGAGGTTTCCAGGGCCTTCATCTGCTGGCTGACGGCGGGCTGGGTGCAGCCTAGTTCGCGCCCCGCGGCGGAGAAGGAGCCGGTGGCGGCGACGGCGCGCAGCACGCGCAGATGACGAGCCTCGATCACCCCTCCAGCATAAGTGATTCTTGGACACGGCGACGAATAATGCGTCGACACTTTGACCACCGGGGTCTAGCGTGCCGCCATGAGGCTTCTGTCAGTGAACCTGGGCCGGCCGCGGACGGTGTCGTACTCGAATCATCCGGACGGTGTGACCGGCATCGACAAGCGGCCGGTGGACGGGCCGGTGCGGGTGGCGGCGCCGGGGTCCGCGGGCATGGGGGCGAGCGGACTCGCCGGGGACGCGGTCTGTCACACCGTCCACCACGGCGGCAGCGACCAGGCGGTCTACGCGGTGGCCCGCGAGGACCTCGACGCGTGGGAGCGCGAGCTGGGCCGGACACTCGGCAACGGCTCGTGGAGAACCTGACGACCTCGGGGATCGATGTCTCCGGCGCGCGGATCGGGGAGCGCTGGCGCATCGGCTCCCGGGTGGTCCTGGAGATCACCTCCGCGCGGATCCCCTGCCGCACCTTCCAGGGCCATCTGGGTGAGAGCGGCTGGGTGAGGCGGTTCACGCGGCGCGCGGCGCCCGGCGCGTATCTGCGGGTGATCGAGGCGGGCGAGATCCGCGCGGGGGACGCGGTCGAGATCGTCCACCGTCCGGACCACGACGTGACGGTCGCCCTCCAGTTCCGCGCGGTCACCACCGAGCGGGAGCTGCTGCCGCGGCTGCTCGCGGCGGGTGAGGCGCTGCATCCGGAGGCGCTGGAGAGGGCCCGGACGTATGCCCGGACGTATGCCGCGAAAGACATGCCGGACAACGGATCCTGAACGGTCGTCACGAGAACGGACGCCGTGCGTCCGGGTCACTACCCTTGGCCCATGACAACGGCTCTGATTACGGGATCGACCGCGGGAATCGGTGCCGCCTTCGCGCGGCGGCTGGCGGCTGACGGACACGACCTCGTGCTGGTGGCGCGGGACACCCAGCGTCTTCGGGAACAGGCGACCGAACTGCACGACCGGCACGGCATCGAGGCCGAGGTGTTGACGGCCGACCTGGCGGAGGACGACGGCATCGAGGCGGTCGCCGCCCGGCTCGCCGACCGCAGGAACCCGGTCGACCTGCTGGTCAACAACGCGGGCTTCGGCCACAAGGGCCGCTATCTCGACGTGCCGATGGCCGACGAGCTGAGGATGCTCAAGGTGCACTGCGAGGCCGTGCTGCGGCTGACCTCCGCGGCGGCCGGGGCGATGCGCGAGCGCGGGCGGGGCGGCATCGTCAACGTCGCCTCCGTCGCGGCCTTCGTCCCGCGCGGGACGTACGGCGCCTCCAAGGCGTGGGTCGTGCAGTTCACCCAGGGCGCGGCGAAGGACCTCGCGGGCAGCGGCGTCCGGCTGATGGCACTGTGTCCCGGCTTCGTGCGGACGGAGTTCCACCAGCGGGCCGGGATGGGCACGGACAACATCCCGAACTGGATGTGGCTCGACGCGGACAAGCTGGTCGCGGCGGCGCTGGCGGATCTGGCCCGCGGCCGGACGCTGTCGGTCCCGGACCCGCGCTACAAGGTGCTGATGGGCGCGACGAAGCTGGTGCCGCGCGGTGTGCTCGGCGGGATCAGCTCGCGGGCGGGCCGCAAGTACGGCCCGCAGCACCGGGTGCAGCGGTAGCCCGAAGGGGGACAATGGTGCTGATCCACCCGGACCCGGAGGGCCGGAGGCACACCATGACCTTCGTACAGCTGATCGACTGCAAGACCAGCCGGTTCGACGAGATGAACCGGCTGATGGACAGGTGGGTCCAGCAGACCAAGGGAAAACGGACGGCGACGCACAGCGTGATCGGCAAGGACCGGTCCGACGCGTCGCACTTCATCGAGATCGTGGAGTTCCCGTCGTACGAGGAGGCGATGCGGAATTCCGAGCTTCCGGAGACGGACCGGATCTTCCGGGAGATGGTCGCGCTCTGCGACGAGATGCCCACGTTCACCGATCTGGACGTGGTGCGCGACGAGCAGCTGTTCACCACCACGGTGCGGCGCTTCTTCGAGCTGATGGCCACCCCAGGGAGCGAGCCCCCGCCGCTGGACGAGGTCATGTCGGAGCACTACCACGACCATGACCCGGCGAGGGTGGACGAGGCGATCGGCATGGATCACGTCCGGCGGGACATGCGGGTCTGGCGGGACGGCTTCGACTTCGAGTTCAGCATCGAGGACCTGATCGCCGAGGGCGACCGGGTGTGCGCGCGGTGGTTCTGGAAGGGGCGCCACAAGGGCGAGTTCCTCGGCATCCCGGCCACCGGGAGGGAAGTGTCGATGAGCGGGACGACCGTCTTCCGGTGCGGCGGGGACGGCAAGCTCGCCGAGGGCTGGTGGGAGTACGACCGGCTGGGGCTGATGGAGCAGCTGGGCGCGCTGGACGCGATGGAGCGCTAGCGCCGAGGACCCGCGAGGGGAAACGGGAAGGCCCGGCACCGTGGGGTGCCGGGCCTTCCTGCGAGGCGGTGCGTCAGTGCGCGTGGCCGTGACCGTGGCCGTGGCCCGCGGCGGCCTCCTCCTCTTCCTTCTTCTCGACGACCAGGGTCTCGGTCGTGAGCAGCAGGGAGGCGATGGAGGCGGCGTTCTCCAGGGCGGAGCGGGTGACCTTGACCGGGTCGATGACGCCGGCCTTGATCAGGTCGCCGTACTCGCCGGTGGCGGCGTTGAAGCCCTGGCCCTTGTCGAGCTCGGCGACCTTGGAGGTGATGACGTAGCCCTCGAGGCCGGCGTTCTCGGCGATCCAGCGCAGCGGCTCGACGACCGCGCGGCGCACGACCGCGACACCGGTGGCCTCGTCGCCGGTCTTGCCGAGGTTGTCCTCGAGGACCTTGGAGGCGTGGACCAGGGCGGAGCCACCACCGGAGACGATGCCCTCCTCGACCGCGGCGCGGGTCGCGGAGATGGCGTCCTCCAGGCGGTGCTTCTTCTCCTTCAGCTCCACCTCGGTGGCGGCGCCGACCTTGATCACGCACACGCCGCCGGCCAGCTTCGCGAGGCGCTCCTGGAGCTTCTCGCGGTCCCAGTCGGAGTCGGTGTTCTCGATCTCGGCCTTGATCTGCGCGACGCGGCCCTGCACGTCCTCGGCCTTGCCGGCGCCGTCGACGATCGTGGTGTCGTCCTTGGTGACGGTGACGCGGCGGGCGGAACCGAGCACGTCCAGGCCGACCTGGTCGAGCTTGAGGCCGACCTCCTCGGAGATGACCGTGGCGCCGGTGAGGACCGCCATGTCCTGGAGCATGGCCTTGCGGCGGTCGCCGAAGCCGGGGGCCTTCACCGCGGTGGCGTTGAAGGTGCCGCGGATCTTGTTGACGACGAGGGTGGACAGGGCCTCGCCCTCCACGTCCTCGGCGATGATCAGCAGCGGCTTGGAGGCGTTCGACTGGATGATCTTCTCCAGCAGCGGCAGGAGGTCCGCGATGGCGGAGATCTTGCCCTGGTGGATGAGGATGTACGGGTCCTCCAGGACGGCCTCCATGCGCTCCTGGTCCGTCACGAAGTACGGCGACAGGTAGCCCTTGTCGAAGGCCATGCCCTCGGTGAAGTCCAGCTCCAGACCGAAGGTGTTCGACTCCTCGACGGTGATGACACCGTCCTTGCCGACCTTGTCCATCGCCTCGGCGATCAGCTCGCCGACCTGCTGGTCCTGGGCGGACAGCGCGGCCACGGCGGCGATGTCGGACTTCTCGTCGATCGGACGGGCGGTGGCGAGCAGGTCGTCGGAGACGGCCTTGACCGCGGCGTCGATGCCCTTCTTCAGGGCGGCCGGGGAGGCACCGGCGGCGACGTTCTTCAGACCCTCGCGGACCAGGGCCTGGGCCAGCACGGTGGCGGTGGTGGTGCCGTCACCCGCGATGTCGTTGGTCTTGGTCGCCACCTCCTTCACCAGCTGGGCGCCGAGGTTCTCGTACGGGTCCTCGATCTCGACCTCGCGGGCGATCGTGACACCGTCGTTGGTGATGGTGGGGGCACCGAACTTCTTGTCGATGACGACGTTGCGGCCCTTGGGGCCGATCGTCACCTTGACCGTGTCGGCAAGCTTGTTGACGCCGCGCTCGAGGGCGCGACGGGCGTCCTCGTCGAACTTCAGGATCTTCGCCATGACAGCGTGAGCCCTCTCGAAATCTGGGTGAAAGTGACTGCGCCCCGGGCGCCCGGCTTCTCAGGGTCGCGGGGGCCAGGGGCGCAGCTGCAAAGCTGGGTGCGTCGAGGTGACGGCTTACTTCTCGATGATCGCGAGGACGTCGCGAGCCGAGAGGACGAGGTACTCCTCGTTGTTGTACTTCACCTCGGTGCCGCCGTACTTGCTGTAGAGCACGACGTCGCCGACCTTGACGTCGAGCTCGACGCGCTTGCCGTCCTCGATGCGGCCCGGGCCCACGGCCAGGACGACGCCCTCCTGGGGCTTCTCCTTGGCGGTGTCCGGAATGACCAGGCCAGAGGCCGTGGTCTGCTCGGCGTCCAGCGGCTGGACCACGATGCGGTCCTCGAGCGGCTTGATGGCAACCTTGGAGCTGGCGGTCGTCACGATCCGACCTCCCCCTTCGGAGATCTCACGGGGTTAACTGTCTGAGGTGGCGACCAGGTCGATCCGTCGTCGCGGGTGCCGGACCTGCCCGTCGCGTGTTTGGCACTCTCCTGGGGGGAGTGCCAGAGCCGAGACTATGACCGCGATTAGCACTCGGTCAAGCGGAGTGCCAATTGCCGTGCGGCGCGTCCCCGGGTGCGCTCCTTCACGCGGACTGCAGTGCCCGGGTTTCGCGCGCCCTCGCTGGGGGCTGCCGCCCCCAGGACGCCCGCTTCGGCCTCCACGGGCTGGTGGGGCTACAGGTAGTCGTCCAGCTTTCCCACGGTCAGGCCCTGCTCCTGGACGCGGCGCAGCAGGCGTACCGTCCGCTCCTTCAAGGTGGGCGACAGCGTTTCCGTCGCCGGGACGGCGATGACGTCGCCGGGGCGCAGACCGCGCGTGCCGGTGGTGAACGACAGGTCGGTCGTCATGGTGGCGCGCCAGAGGACCACCGCGCGGATGCCGCAGTCCGCCGCCGCGCGGAGCGTGGTGGTGTCGTACGTGCCGTAGGGCGGGCGGAAGAGGTGGGGGCGCACGCCGAAGCGGCTGTGGAGCTTGCGCTGCTGGCCGCAGATCTCGGCGCGCTGGCCGGCGTACGGCAGTCCGCGCAGGGCGGCGTGGTCGAGGGTGTGGTTCTGCAGTCCGGCGCCGACCGCGCGCAGGCGGGCGAAGTGGCCGTAGCCGGGGCCGGCGACGCTGTCGGTGAGGAACATGGTGACCGGCAGGCGCAGTTCGCGGACCAGGTCGACGAAGCGGGGGTCCTTCTCGGCGCCGTCGTCGTAGGTGAGGAAGACGACCTTGTCGCGGGTGGGCACGCGGTCGACCACCGGGAGCGGGCCCCGCGCGGGCAGGGCGGGACGCGTGGACGGCTCCGGGGGCGGGGGCAGCGGTGCCTCCAGCCCCCAGCGGAGGTACGCGGGCGCGGACGCCCCCGTACGATCCGCAGGCGATCCGGGCGCCCCCCGCACCCCCTGCCCGGAGGCACAGCCGGCCACCAGCAGCACCCCGAGAACCAGGGGCAGCAGACGCCGGGGCGCACGGCGCCACCCGGCCGTGAGGCGCCAGGACGCAAGGCGCCTGGGGGGCGAGTGGCGGGACGCCGGATGCCGGTGCGCCGGAAAGCGGGACGCCAGGAGCCCGTGCGCCGAGAAGCGGGACGCCGGATGCCGGGGCGTCGGCCAGGGCGTCCGGAACCGGGGTGCCAGGTGCCACGGCCGCGGGAATCGGGGTGTCGAAGGGCTGGGTGCCGGAGCGCTGGGCGCCGCGGGCCGGGCAGCCGACGGGCAGGGCGCCGGAAGGCGGAAGGGCAAGCGCCCGCCGGTCAGGAGCCGGGGCCCCGGAAGCCCGGATACCCGGAGGCGGGGCCGGGCAGCCGGGAGGCGCGATCTCAGGGGCCGGACAGCAGCCGCGAGCCGGCCGGCCAGGTACCCGGATCCCGCAGGCCGCGGCTCCGGGCGCCGGGAGGGCAGGAACCGGGGCCGGACGACCCGGAGGCGGAATCCGGGCCGGACGGCCTCGAGCCGGCCGGCCACGAGCCAGGACCCCGCAAGCCGGGAGGCGAGAAGCCGGGGCCGGGCATCCGGGAGGCGGGGTTCCGAGGGCGGGGCGGACGAGTCTCGGCCGGTTGGGGGGCAGGTGTCCGCACGCGCCGCCCTCAGGCCTCGGAACGCCGGGAGGGCGGGATGCAGGGGGCCTAAGGCCGGGGGGTGGTCAGGGGGCCGGGGGGTCACAGGTAGTCCTCCAGACGGGCCACGGCGTAGCCCTCGGCGGTGACCTTGTCGAGGAAACGGCGGGCCATGTCGGTCATGGTGCCGTTCCAGTCGTCGCGGCCGCGGAAGTGGCTGAGGACGATGTCGCCGCGGTGGATGCCGCGGTCCCACTCGCGGTACTCCCAGCGGTCGACGAAGACCTCCTCGTTCCACAGCGGCACGTGCGTGATGCCGCAGGCCTTGGCGGCGAGCAGGGTGTCGCGGTTGTAGTTGCCGAAGGGCGGGCGAAAGAGGCGCGGGCGCTTTCCGTAGCGCTCCTCGATGACGTCCTGCATGCCGCAGATCTCGCGCTTCTGGCGGGCGTAGGACAGGCCGGGCAGGTAGGGGTGGCGCAGGGTGTGGTTGTTGAGGGGCACGCCGAGGTCCTGCATGCGCTCGAAGTAGCCGTAGTCCTCCTTGACCAGGTAGTCGCTGAGGAAGGCGGTGTACGGCACCTTCAGCTCGTCCATCATCCGCAGGAAGGCCCGGTCCTTCTCGGCGCCGTCGTCGATGGTCAGGAAGACGATCTTGTGGCGGGTGGGCACGGTGGTGAAGACCGGCGGGAGGTCCAGCTCCCGGTGGCCGTCGACCTCGAAGCCGTCGCGGGTGCGGATGCGCGGTTTCTTCGCCGGGGGCGCGGGGGCCGTGAGCGGGACGGCCTTCAGTCCCCAGCGTTCCGCGGCGGCCACGCGGGCGGCGTGCGAGCCGGGCGCGGGCGGCGCCTCGGCCGCGGGGTTCCGGTGGGTCGGCTGCTGTCCGGCGGCGGGTGCGGCCTTCGTGCCCTCGTCGCCCTGGGCGCAGCCCGCGGCGAGGGCCGCGGCGGCGAGCGCGGCGACGCCGACGCGGAGACGCACGGCATATGCCCCGCTTTTTTCATTTTGTACTACTAGTCGCATGGTGCCGGATCTTCCCAGCCGTCCCCCGCGCCACCCGGCCGACACCGCCGCCGGCGGCACACCATCCACCGACTGGCCGACAATGAGCCGGTGGACAACCCGGTGAACGACCTGAACGCGCTGCGCACCCCCGAGGGCGGCGCCCTCCTCGACGCCGTGCGCGGCACCGACCCCGCCCGGGAACTCGCCGTCGCCACCCGGCTGCGCCGCGAACACCCGGCCGAGCTGGTCTCGGCGGCGCTCGGGCAGGCGCGGCTGCGGCAGCGGGCGGTGGCGAAGTTCGGGGCCGAGGACGCCGGGCGGATGTTCTTCACGCCCAACGGGGTGGAGCAGTCCACGCGGGCGAGCGTCGCCGCGTACCGGGCCCGCAGGCTCAGGGACCTCGGCGTCACCTCCGTCGCCGACCTGTGCTGCGGGATCGGCGGGGACGCGATCGCGCTCGCGCGGGCCGGGATCCGGGTGCTGGCCGTCGACAGGGATCCGCTGACCGCGGCGGTGGCGCGGGCGAACGCCGAGGAACTGGGGCTCGCGGACCTGGTCGAGGTGCGGGAGGCGGACGTCACGGAGGTGGACACGGCCGGGTACGACGCGGTGTTCGTGGACCCCGCCCGGCGCGGCGGTCGCGGCCGCGTCTTCGACCCCGAGGCGTACTCGCCGCCGCTGTCCTGGGCCGTCGAGGCCGCGCTGCGGGCGCCGCACGCCGCCCTGAAGGTGGCGCCCGGCATCCCGCACGAGGCGGTGCCGGACACCGCCGAGGCCGAGTGGATCTCGGACGGCGGCGACGTGAAGGAGGCGGTGCTGTGGTTCGGCACCGCGCCGGGACGGGTGCGGGCCACGCTGCTGCCCGGCCCGCGCACGCTGACCGGGCGCGGCCTGCCCGACCCGGCGGTGCGTCCGGTCGGGCGGTACCTGTACGAACCGGACGGCGCGGTCATCCGGGCGCATCTGGTCGCCGAGGTGGCCGAGGAGGTCGGCGGCGGGCTGCTCGACGCGACCATCGCGTACGTCACCGCCGACGAGCCGCGGTCCACGCCGTACGCCACCGCCTACGAGATCACCGACCACCTGCCCTTCAACGTCAAGAAGCTGAAGGCGCTGCTGCGGGAGCGGGAGGTCGGCGTGCTGACCGTGAAGAAGCGGGGGTCGGCCGTCGAACCGGAGGAGCTGCGCCGCAAGGCACTGCCCAAGCCGCACGGGAGCGGCGCGGTCACCGTGTTCCTCACCCGGGTGGCGGGGGCGCCGGCGATGCTGCTCGGGCATCCCGTCCCGGCCCGCTGCGGCCCGGAGCCGCACCGCTCAGCGCAGTGACGCCCACAGCTCGGAGGCCTCCGGCTCGTCCGCGACCACCCGGTTGGGGTCGGCGGGGGCCGGGACGACGGGCATGGTCACCGTGGTGACCCGGTCCGCCGACAGCTCCCGCAGGCTGCTCCCCAGGTCGATCAGCTCGCCCAGCGAGTCGAGTCCGGTGTCGGTGGTGAGGCTGCCCGTGACCGCGTCGGCGACCTCGTAGAGCCGCGCCGGGTCGGATGTCAGACCCGCCCGGGAGATCCGTGCCAGTAGCGCCTTGACCAGGGTGTGCTGGAGTTCGATGCGGCCGAGGTCGCTGCCGTCGCCGATGCCGTGGCGGGTGCGGGCGAGGCCCAGGGCCTGCTCGCCGTCGAGGTGGTGGGTGCCGGCGGCCAGGCGCAGGTGGCTCTGCTCGTCGTCGATGTCCTCCTCGGTGGTGACCGTGACCCCGCCGAGGGCGTCGACGAGCCGGGCGAACCCCGCGAAGTCGATCTCGACGTAGTGGTCCATCCGGACGCCGGTCAGCGACTCGACGGTCTTCACGGCGCACACCGGACCGCCCACCGTGTAGGCGCTGTTGAACATCGCCCCGGACACCTCGGCCGACTCGCCGCCGTCCGCCAGGGGACAGGAGGGGCGGGTGACGAGGGTGTCGCGCGGGATGCTGACGACGGTCGCCGCGGTGCGCCCGGCGTCGAGGTGAACGACCATCGCGGTGTCCGAGCGGGCGCTGCCGCCCTCGCCGCCGCCGAGTGCGCCGTTCTCGGCGCCGTCGCGGGAGTCCGAGCCGAGGACGAGGATGTTCAGCGAGCCGGCCGGCAGCGGGGCGCCGGAGGCGGCGCCGGGCGACGGGGCGGTCAGCGCCCGCGGCGGACGGTCGTCGCCGAGGGCGCTGTTGATGTCGACGCCGGTGATGTTGTCGCTGAGCTGCCAGTAGACCCAGCCGGCCGCGCCGGCGCACAGGACCAGCAGGGCGGCGAGGGCGAGGCCGGCGGTCCTCAGCGCTCGTGGCCGCCGACCCTCCGGCCCGCCCGCGTCCTCCGGCCCGCCCGCGTCCTCCGGCCCGCCTTCGTCTCCCGGCCCGCCGTCGTCCCCCGGTCTGTCCTCGTCCCCGTGTTCGTCAAGTCCCGCCACAGGGAGGAACGTAAGTCCGAATTATGACGAGCAGGAACGCCAGGGGGTCTTTTCTTGGGAAAATCTCAGATTCCGTCGCTCTGGGTCATCCCAGGGTCACCACGGGCACCGGATTGCTCCCGCTCCAGGTGCCGTTGAACCCGAACGTCACGGAACCGCCCGCCGGGACGGTGCCGTTGTAGGACAGGTTGGAGCAGCTGACCGTGGTGCCGGACTGGGTGCAGTTCGCGTTCCAGGCCTGGGAGATCCGCTGGCCCGCCGCGAACGTCCAGTTCGCCTTCCAGGATGTCAGCGCGGTGCCCGTGCAGTCGATCCGCACCTGGCCGGTGAAGCCGTTGTTCCACTGGTTGACGATGGTGTACGTCGCCTTGCAGCCGTCGCCGGGGCCGGGGCCGGGCTGGCCGGTGCCGCCGAGCGACTCGGCGATGGCGTAGTACGCGGGCTTCGGCGCGAGGTTCTCGTCGTACGGGGTCGCCGCGCCGTAGCCGTCGAAGACGTCCGGGACCCAGGAGTCGGCGTCGTTGAAGCCCCAGACCGTGACGCCGGTGCAGCGGCTGACGGCGAGGCAGGCGTTCATGACGGCCTTGTACTCGGCGGCCTGCTGGGCGAGTTTCGCCTGGGTCGCCGGGAGCTGCATGCGGATGTCCAGCTCGGTGATGGCCACGTCGACGCCGAGGTCCGCGAAGCGCTGGATGTTCTGCTGGAGGGTGGAGGGGACCTGGCCGAGGATCAGGTGGGTCTGGAGGCCGACGCCGTCGATCGGGACGCCGCGCTCCTTGAGGGACTTGACCAGGTTGTACAGGGCGGTGCTCTTCGCGTTGACGCCCTCGACGTTGTAGTCGTTGATGTACAGCTCGGCGCTCGGGTCGGCGGCGCGGGCCCAGGTCAGGGCGTCGGCGATGTAGTCGGCGCCGAGGTTGGTGTACCAGAGGGACTGACGGTAGGTGCCGTCCTCGTTGAACGCCTCGTTGACCACGTCCCAGGCCGCGATCTTCCCCTTGTAGCGGGTCATCTCGGTGGTGATGTGGTTCTGCAGGATGGTGCGCAGCTCGGCCGGGGTGAAGGAGCCGCCTGCGAGCCAGCCCGGGTTCTGGCTGTGCCACACCAGGGTGTGGCCGCGCACCTGCTGGCCGTTGGCCTGGGCGAACTCGACGATCCGGTCGGCCTCGGCCCAGTTGTAGCTGCCGCGGCTGGGCTCCACCGCCTCCCACTTCATGGCGTTCTCGGGCGTGACGAAGTTGAATTCCCGGCTCGCGATCTCGCCGCGCGCGCCGGTGAGGTGGGAGCCGGCGATGGCGGTGCCGATGACCCTGCCCTTGGCGTCCGCGAGGTCGCGCAGCGGCACGTCGGCGGCGTGCGCGGCGGGCGCCGCGACCAGCAGCGCACCGACGGTCGCGACGGCGCCGGCCACCGCCGACGCCAGCCTGAAGCCGGTTCTCAGAGATCTCATGCGGGTGCCTCCGAAAGTTTCGGTCGTACAGCCGATTGACTGCGGAGGAGTTTTGGGGCGCGAGGGTCGGGCGTCAATACGGCGACTTTCGGCCAGGGGGTCTCCGGTCCCGTCCGAGGGCGCCGCGCCGGGATACGACCACAGGAGGACCCCCCTCCCTCCTGAGGTCGCACAGCGGCCCCTCACCTGGCCTGCTCGAGTGCGACTCCGGTCGCATGCGGTCGCGACCCGGGGCCGATGTGGCGTCCCGGGCGCCGCCCCGAGGATGGCCCGGTGACCGAGATCGTCGCGGGGCTGTACCTGTCCCCCTGGGAACTGATCGTCCTGCTGGGTGCCGTCGCGCTGGTGGCGGCGCGCTGGCTTCCCCCCGCCGCCCGCCCGCGCGTCACGATCGCGGCGGTGGCGGTGCTCGTGCCGTCCGCGGTGGCGCTGGGCGTGACGGGGGTCCGCTGGCAGCTGCTGCCGGTGGCGGCAGGCGCCGCCGTCGCGTTGCCGTTCGCCCTCTCACCCCTGCTGCGCGGCCGTACCGGCCGGCCGGCGCGGCGGGCCCGGTGGTGGGTGGCGCTGCCGGGGTCGCTGGCCTGCCTCGGGCTGATGGCCGCGGGTCCGGTGGCCGCCTGGGCCTTCCCCGTGCCCGCGTTCCCCGAGCCGACGGGCCGTTTCGCGGTCGGCACCCGGGTGATGCAGTGGACCGACCCGGAGCGCCCCGAGACCTTCACCGCCGATCCGCACGACCGGCGCACGGTGGTGGTCCAGCTCTGGTACCCCGCGCGGCAGAGTCCCGCGGACGCGCGGCGGGCCCAGTACCTCGGCCATACGGAGCACGAGGCGCGCACCGTCTCGGCCGCCCTCGTCCGCCAGGTCGGCCTGCCCGGCTTCCTGGTCGACGGCGTGCCGCGCGCCCGCAGCCACGCGGTGTTCGACGCCCCGGTGGCCGGCGGGGGCGAACGGTTCCCGGTCGTGCTGTTCTCCCCCGGCTCGGGCGGGGTGCGGACCCAGAACACCGCCTGGGCGGAGGAACTGGCCAGCCACGGCTACGTGGTCGCCGGCCTCGACCACCCGTACGACTCCGCGGCCGTCGTCCTCGCCGACGGCCGAACGCTGCGCACCAGGACCGAGTCCACCGGAGACCGGGACAAGGACGACGAGCTGGCGGCCCGGTGGACGGCGGTCCGGGCCGCCGACCTCCGCTTCGTCCTGACCCGACTGGACCGTCTGGACCGAGGCGAGGGCGCCGGCCCGCTGACCGGACGCCTGGACACCGGCCGGGCCGCCGTCACCGGCCACTCCATGGGGGGCGCCGCCGCTCTCCAGGCCGCGCGGCGGGACCGCCGGTTCGACGCCGTCATCGACCTGGACGGCTACCCCCACGGCCCGGCCACCCCCACCCTGCGCCAGCCGGCGCTCGCGCTCACCCAGGCGATCACCCCGGACACCGACCCGCGCTACCTGCCCCGCCTCACCCGGGCCCTCGAACGCAACACCGCGCCGAGCTACCGGCTCACCGTCCCCGGCGCCGCCCACCTGACCTTCATGGACGGCCCCCTGTACCTGCCGCCCCTGCCCTCGGTGACCGGCTCCCTGGGCCGCACCGACAGCCCACGCGTCGTCGCCGCGACCACACTCGCCTTCCTGAACACCACCCTGCGCCACCAGCCCGGCGACCTGCCCGGCACGCTGTCGGCCTACGGCCACCTCAGCGTCCACCACCCGAAGGACAGCGGCTGACCGACGGTGCCACACCGGCCGACAGCACGGCAGCCGCCCCGCGCCGGCACCCGCGCGCCCCGGCTCCTGCTGCCGCACGCCTGGCTTCGTTCACGAGTTTCGACAGCGGATGTACGCGGCTTTGCGTAACACGGCGACTTGGCGGTGTTCGATTCACGAGTACCGACCGCACACGCCCGGGGCTGGAGGCGCGCTGAGGATCCCCTTGGTCGGCGACGTGGCCGGGCGCCATCCGCCGAGGAGAATCGCTGCATGCGGATTCTGATCATCACTGCCGGTTCACGTGGGGATGTCGCGCCCTTCACGGGCCTGGGGCGGCGCTTGCTGGACGTCGGCCATCAGGTCGCCGTGGCCGCTCACGCGTCCTTCGCCGCACTCATCGAAGGATGTGGTCTCGACTACCGGCCCGTGCCGGGAGACCCGCAGGGGCTCATCCGGGACTGGTCCCAGGCGGCGTCGCGGGAGGAGGCCCAGGCGCTGACGAGGACGTACGCGGACGGGCTCGCCGACGGGGTGGCGGAAGCCGTGGCGGGCGGGGCCGACCTGCTGCTCACGGCCTCCGGTCCGGCGCCGCTCGGCCGGACGGCCGGCGAAGCGCTCGGCATCCCTGTCATCGGCACGTACCTCGTACCGGCTTTCGCCACCAGAGCATTTGCGCTGCCCAACGCACGCAGCACCGTCGGCGGCCCGGGGCCGGAGGGCAACCTCGCCGCAGGTCGGGACGTGGTGAGGCGCGCTGAAGGGGTCTTCGCGGGCGCCGTGACCCGGCTGCGCGCCCACCTCGGGCTGCCCGGCGCCGGCGTGTCATCGTCATCGTCATCGGGGGACATCCGGCCGGTCTTCCACGGCTTCAGCCCGCTGGTGGTGCCGCGCCCCGGGGACTGGCCGTCGCGGGCGGAAGTATCGGGCTACTGGTGGCCCGCGCGGCCGGACGGGTGGCAACCCCCGGCCCAACTGGTCGACTTCCTCGAAGCCGGTCCGCCGCCGGTGTTCATCGGGTTCGGCAGCATGGCTCCAGGGCAGGGGGAACGGCTCAGTGAGCTGGTGGCTGCGGCTGTACGGCGGGCGGGGGTGCGTGCGGTGGTGCAGGCGGGTTGGGCCGAACTAAGTGGCTGGGGCGACGACGTCCTGGCCATCGGCGACGTCCCGCACGACTGGCTGTTCCCTCGTACCGCCGCTGTCGTCCATCACGCCGGAGCCGGTACGACCGCAGCCGGACTGCGGGCCGGAGTGCCCGCTGTGGCCGTTCCCGTCATGGCCGACCAGCCGTTCTGGGCGTCTCGGTTGTACGACCTGGGGGTCGCCCCCCGGCCTGTGCCGTTCCAGGACCTGACCGCCGAAGCACTCAGGGACGCGATCACGGTCTGCCTGTCCGAGCCGGCCCACCGACGCCGCGCGACCGAACTCGCCCACCGCATCGCAGCAGAGGACGGCGCCGCCGCAGTGCTCACCCACATCGGCTCAGGGGGCGCCGGGTGAATCCAAGGAATGCTCCACCACCGTGCTGCGGTGCCAGGCCGTCCGAGGCACTCCGCCGTATCCGGTGCTGCCGAAACTTGCGAACGATTCGAACGCCACCGTCCCCCGGACGCCTCCCATAGTCGGGAACAAACGCTGCCCGAAGTCGTGAACAAAGCCGCACGCCTCTGCGCCGCTGCTCCAAGCCGCTCACGGCACGCGGGCCCGCCCCGCACGAGGGCCCACCTGGTCCACCAACCCCCGCACGGGCGTGTACGGCCCACCAGCCCTCGCACGGGCAGCACGCCACCGCCCCGGCACCCGCACCCGCCCCCGCACCCCGACGCGGCGTTCGTCGCGCCCCCCGCAGCACTGTGCGCGGTGTCAGCGCGAGCCTCGTCGCCACCGCGCTCGCCGCAGCCGCGCACCGCCGCACGGGCCACCCCACCGCGCCCCCGTTCTCACGCCAAGCGAGCGCTGCTGCTGCGGACCACCAGGCTCGTGGCCAGTTCGACGCGGGTCGCGGCCGGGGTGGCGTCCTCGCCTCGGGCCAGTTCGAGGACCAGGCGGGCGGCCGCCTCGGCCATCTCGGTCAGGGGCTGGCGGACGGTGGTGAGCGGGGGGCCGACCCAGCGGGCGACGGGCAGGTCGTCGAAGCCGACGACGCTCAGGTCCTCCGGCACCCTCAGCCCCAGCTCGCGCGCCGCCTCGTACAGGCCGAGCGCCTGGAGGTCGTTGCCGGCGAAGACGGCCGTCGGCCGGTCGGGCCGGCGCAGGAGTTCCAGGCCCAGGCGGTAGCCGGACTCGTGGTGGAAGTCTCCGGCCTTGATCAGCGACGGGTCGACGGGCAGGCCGGCGGTCTCCAGGGCCGCGCGGTAGCCGTCGATGCGGGCCCGGCTGCACATCATGCGGCTGGGCCCGCTGATCGCGCCGATGCGGCGGTGGCCCAGCTCCACCAGGTGCCGGGTGGCGGCCAGGCCGCCCTGCCAGTTGGTGGCGCCGATGGACGGCACGTCGGTGCCGGGGTCGCCGGCCGGGTCCATGACGACGAACGGGATGGACCGGCTGGTCAGCAGCGCCCGCTGTGACTCGTCCAGCTCGGAGAGCACGAGGATCACGCCGTGCGGGCGGCGGGCCGCGACCTGGTCGGCCCAGCTGCGGCCGGGGGTCAGCCGGCCGGCGCTCTCGGAGAGCACCACGCTCAGCCCGGCGTCCCGCGCCACGTTCTCCACGCCCCGGATGACCTCCAGCGCCCAGGCGCTCTCCAGCTCGTGGAAGACCAGGTCGATCAGCGGGGAGCGGGTGGCCTCGGCCCGGCGGCGCCGGTAGCCGTGGGTGCGCAGCAGTTCCTCCACGCGGTTGCGGGTCGCCGGCGCGACATCGGCCCGCCCGTTGAGGACCTTCGAAACAGTCGGCGCGGACACCCCCGCCTCGCGGGCGATCTCCGCGAGCGTCGCGGTCTGGGCCGACCGCCGTGCCGTCTGGGTTTGAGCGCGTTCCGGTGGAGTCATGCCCGCGATCGTATCCCTGCGCGACCTCTTGACGGACCCCGTGTGGCGCCATAGGTTCCCGGAACATTCGAGATTCAGCCCGAAACATTCGCCCATACCCGTGCGTGAACGCGCTGCACCGTGCCCGCGTCGCCGCGGTGGGTGAGAGAGCCGAGAGGTTGCTGCCATGGGGTACACGTCCAACGGCGGACGTTCGTTCAGCAGACGCTGGGTGCTCGGCGCCGGCGCCACCACCCTGCTCACCACCGGTCTGTCCGCCTGCGGCTCCGGCGGGGGCTCCGGCAGCGGCGGCTCCACCCTCACCGCCTTCGTCTACGGCGACGACGCGGTGAAGGTCCAGCAGGCCGCCGTGGACCGCTTCAACACGTCGGCCGCCGCGAAGAAGGCCGGCGGGAAGATCAAGCTGGAGCGGATCCCCGGCTCCGACTACTCCCCCAAGCTGCGCACGGCCATGGGCTCGCCCGGCGCGCCGGACGTGTTCTTCAACTGGGGCGGCGGCTCGATCAAGCCGTACGTGGAGGCCGGCAAGCTGATCGACCTGACCGACGTCATCGAGAACGACGAGGTCCTGAAGAAGGGCTTCCTGCCCTCGGTGCTCGCGGCCGGCGACCTCAAGGGCCGCCACTACGGCGTCCCCATGCGCGGTATGCAGCCGGTGATCCTCTTCTACAACAAGTCCGTGTTCGCCGAGCACAAGCTCCAGCCGCCCACCACCTGGGACCAGCTGCTCGACATCAACGCCAAGCTGAAGAGGGCGGGCATCACCCCGTTCGCCCTCGGCGGCTCCGACATCTGGCCGGAACTGATGTGGCTGGAGTACCTGGTCGACCGGATCGGCGGCGAGAAGGTCTTCCGCCGCATCCAGGACGGCGACGCCGAGGGCTGGGGCGACCCGGCCGTGCTGAAGGCGGCCGAGATGGTCCGGGAGCTGGTCGACGACGGCGCCTTCGGCTCCAAGTTCACCTCGGTGTCGTACGTCAACGGCGGCGCCCCCGCCGTCTTCGCCAAGGGCAAGGCGGCGATGCACCTGATGGGCTCGTGGGAGTACTCCACGCAGCTCGGCAAGTTCCCGGACTTCGCGAAGAAGGAATTGGGCTGGGCACCCTTCCCGAAGATCGAGGGCGGCTCGGGCGACGCCCGCAACGTCGTCGGCAACCCCACCAACTACTGGTCGATCAACGCCCGCGTGCGCAACAAGGACGCGGCCATCGCCTTCCTCAAGGAGTGCGCCTCCCGCACGTACGCCAGGGACCTGGTCGCCAACGGCGACGTACCCACGACGTCGAACGCGGCCCTGCTGCTGGGCGACGCCCCGAACCCCGAGTACGCCCGCTTCCAGTACCAGATGGTCGAGGAGGCGCCCGCCTTCACCCTCTCCTGGGACCAGGCGCTCGGCGACGAGCTGGGCACGAAGATGCACACCGAGATCGGCAAGCTGTTCGCGGGCAAGTCCTCGCCGGGCGAGTTCGTGGCCGCCTGCAAGGGGCTGAAGTGAGCAAGGCCGCCACCAAGGCCGGCCCCACGGCCGGCAGCAAGCCCGCCAGGGCCCGGGCGGGGCGTCCGCACGCCGCCTGGGCCCTGCCCGGGGTGCTGTTCTTCGCGTTCTTCGCGATCGTCCCGATGGCGCTGGCGTTCTACCTCTCCTTTACCGAGTGGGACGGCCTGGGCGACCCCCGCCCGGTCGGCCTCGACAACTGGAGCAGGCTGCTCGACGACCCGCGCCTGACCCAGTCGCTGTGGCTGACGGTCCTGCTCACCGTCTGCTCCTGGCTCTTCCAGACGGTCGTCTCGCTGCTCCTGGGCGTCTGGGCGGCGGGCAAGCAGCGCAACCGCGCGGTGCTGTCCGCGATCTTCTTCGTGCCGCTGCTGCTGTCCTCGACGGCCGTCGCGGTGCTCTTCTACGCCCTGCTCGACCCGAACTTCGGCATCATCCAGAAGGACACCCTGGGCTCCTCCAGCGGCGCGTTCCTCGCGATCGTGTTCGTCGGCGGCTGGCAGTTCATGCCGCTGCACACGCTGATCTACCAGGGCGGCGCCCGCCAGATCCCGGCGGTGCTCTACCAGGCGGCGGCCATCGACGGCGCCGGCCGCTACCGCCAGTTCTTCTCGATCACCCTGCCGCAGCTGCGGCACACCATCACCACCTCCAGCGTGCTGATCGTCGTCGGCTCGCTGACGTACTTCGAGACGGTCCTGATCCTCACCAAGGGCGGCCCCGGCACGGACACGGCGATCCTGCCGTACCTGATGTACGAGGCGGGCTTCAAGTCGTACGACTTCGGCTACGCCAGCGCCATCGCGTCCTTCCTCGTCGTGGCGGCCACCGGGCTCTCCCTGCTGCTGGTGCGGCTGACCGGCTTCGGCTCCATGCGCAGTACCCGCGAAGGGATGTGACGGAGTGTCACACGATACGTTGCCGCGTCCCGCCCGGACCCGGAAGGAGCCCGCCGCCGGCTCCCCCGCGCCGGCGGCCCGCCGCCGGCACTGGACCCGGCGCCCCAACCCGGTCGCCGGCACCGGTGCCCTGATCTGGCTGGTCGTCGTCCTGATCCCGGTGTACGCGATGATCTCGGCGTCGCTGACCCGCCAGGACCAGTCCCTGGACGGCAACCCGCTCAAGCCGCCGTCCGACCCGACCCTCGAGAACTACAACACCGTCCTGGACAGCGGCTTCGGTCATCTCCTCGCCAACACGGCGATCGTCGCCGTCGCGGTGGTCGGCCTGGTCCTGGTGCTCGCCGTGCCGCTGGCGTACGTCGCGGTCCGCACGGCGAATCGCTGGTCGGGCGCCGCGTTCCGGCTGTTCCTGCTGGGCGTGGCGATCCCGGCGCAGGCGGTCGTCGTCCCGCTGTACCTGCTGATCGCCAAGCTGGGCCTGTACGACACCCTGCCCGCCGTGATCCTGCCGACGGCGGCCTTCGCGATGCCGGTGTCGGTGCTGATCCTCACCGGCACCCTGCGGGACATCTCGGAGGAGCTGTACGAGGCGATGGCCCTGGACGGCGCCTCCTCGCTGCGGATGCTGTTCCAGCTGGTGATCCCGCTGGCCAAGGGCGGCATCAGCACGGTGGTGATCTACTCCGCGCTCCAGGCCTGGAACGGTTTCCTCTTCCCGCTGATCTTCACCCAGTCGGACGGCCCCCGGGTCCTCACCCTCGGACTCTTCAACTACGTCAGCCAGTTCGGGGTCAACGTCCCCGCGCTGCTGGCCTCGGTCGTCCTCTCCGGCATCCCGATCTTCGCCGTCTACCTGGTGGCCCGCCGCTCCCTGGTGAGCGGCCTGATGGGCGTGGGCGGCAAGTGAAGCGGCCTTCCCGAACCTCCCTTACCGACAGGAGTTCCATGTCCACTCCCTGGCGTGACCCCGCCCTGCCCACCGCCGCCCGTGTCGAGGACCTGCTCTCCCGGATGACCCTGGAGGAGAAGACGGCTCAGCTGTACGGCGTGTGGGTGGGCGCGGACACGGACGGCGCCGGAGTCGCCCCGCACCAGCACGACCTGGTGGTCGAACGCTCCGCCGAGGAGTGGGACGAGCTGATCACCCACGGTCTGGGCCAGCTCACCCGCCCGTTCGGCACCGCGCCCGTCGACCCGGAGGTCGGTGCCCGCTCCCTGGCCCGCGCCCAGCGCCGGATCGCCGAGGCCGGCCGGTTCGGCATCCCGGCGATGGCACACGAGGAGTGCCTGGCGGGCTTCACCGCGTGGGGCGCGACCGCGTATCCGGTGCCGCTGGCCTGGGGCGCCTCCTTCGACCCGGAGCTGGTGGAGGAGATGGGCCGGCACATCGGCCACGACCTGCGCTCGGTCGGCGTCCACCAGGGTCTCGCGCCGGTCCTGGACGTCGTACGGGATCTGCGCTGGGGCCGGGTCGAGGAGACCATCGGCGAGGACCCGTACCTGGTCGGCACGGTCGGCGCGGCCTATGTGCGGGGCCTGGAGTCGGCGGGCATCGTGGCCACGCTGAAGCACTTCGCCGGGTACGCGTCCTCGGCGGGCGCCCGCAACCTGGCCCCGGTGCGGGCCGGGGTGCGGGAGTTCGCGGACGTCACCCTGCCGCCGTTCGAGCACGCGCTGCGCGAGGGCGGCGCCCGCTCGGTGATGGCCGCGTACACCGAGACCGACGGCGTGCCCGCCTCGGCCGACCCCGGTCTGCTCACCGAGCTGCTGCGCGAGGAGTGGGGCTTCACCGGCACGGTCGTCGCCGACTACTTCGCGATCGACTTCCTGCAGACCCTGCACCGGGTCGCCGGCTCCGACGCCCAGGCCGCCCACGCCGCGCTCGCCGCGGGCATCGACGTGGAGCTGCCCACGGTCAAGTGCTACGGCGAGCCGCTGGCCGCGGCGGTGCGGGCGGGTGAGGTGCCCGAGGAGCTGATCGACCGCGCGGTGCGCCGGGTGCTGACCCAGAAGTGCGAGCTGGGCCTGCTCGACGAGGACTGGACGCCCGAGCCGGCCGGCCCGATCGATCTGGACTCGGCGGCCAACCGCGCCCTGGCCCGCCGGCTGGCGGAGGAGTCGGTGGTCCTGCTGTCCAACCCGGACGGCCTGCTGCCGCTGTCCCCGGACACCCGGATCGCGGTCGTCGGCCCCCGCGCCGCCGACCCGCTGGCCATGCTGGGCTGCTACTCCTTCCCCTCGCATGTGGGCGTCCAGCACCCCGACGTCCCCATGGGCATCGAGATCCCCACCGTGCTGGAGGCGCTGCGCGGCGAGCTGCCCGACGCGAAGGTCACCTACGCCCGCGGCTGCGACACCTCCGACCCGGACCGCTCCGGCTTCGAGGAGGCGGTGGCCCGCGCCGCCGAGGCCGATGTGTGCGTGGCGGTGCTCGGCGACCGGGCCGGCCTGTTCGGGCGGGGCACCTCCGGCGAGGGCTGCGACGCGCTGGACCTGCGGCTCCCCGGCGCGCAGGCGGAGCTGCTGGACGCCCTGGTGGAGACCGGCGTCCCGGTGGTGCTGGTGCTGCTCACCGGCCGCCCCTACGCGCTCGGCCGCTGGGACGGCCGGCTCGGCGCGGTGGTGCAGGCCTTCTTCCCCGGCGAGGAGGGCGGCCCGGCGGTGGCGGGCGTGCTGTCGGGCCGGGTCAACCCGTCCGGGCGGCTGCCGGTGAGCGTGCCCCGCGACCCCGGCGGCCAGCCGTGGACGTACCTCCAGCCGCCGCTGGGCCTGGCGGGCGAGGTCAGCAACCTCGACCCGACCCCGCTGTTCCCCTTCGGCCACGGCCGCTCGTACACCACGTTCGCCTGGGAGGACGTCACCGGCGGCGCCCCGGAGATCGGCACGGACGGCTCCTACGACCTGTCCGTCACCGTCCGCAACACCGGGGACCGCGCGGGCGCCGAGGTCGTCCAGCTGTATCTGCACGACCCGGTCGCCCGGGTCACCCGCCCGGACGTCCGCCTGGTCGGCTACCAGCGCCTCGCGCTGGAGCCGGGCGAGGCGGCCCGCGTGACGTTCCGCTTCCCCGCCGAACTGTCGTCCTTCACCGACCGCACCGGCCGCCGGGTGGTCGAACCGGGCGCCCTCCAGCTGCGGCTCGCGGCGTCCAGCGCGGACGTACGGCACACCGCGGAGCTGACCCTGACCGGGCCGGAGCGGGTGCTGGGCCCGGACCGGGTGCTGCGCTGTAAGACCCGGGTGCGGCCGCTCGGCTGACGCTCAGTCCCCGGCCGGGGAGACGTCCACCGACTCGAACCGCCACCGGTGCACCGCGCGGGTGACCAGGTCGCCCGCGGGTTCCGGCAGTTCGGGCAGGCTCGCGTCGTACGCGGCGTCCCACCAGGTGACGACGAGCACCCGGTCCTGCGGGGCGCGGAAGGTCTCCCGCCGCAGCGGGGCCGGGGCCAGCCGCTGGGCGCGGGCCCACTCCAGCAGCTCCCCGCCCCGGCCGGGGACCGCCCGCGCCTCCCACATCAGCGCGACCGTCACGAGTAGAGGTTCTCCTTGCTGACCTCGTGCACGTGGTCGTGGCCGTGGTGGTGACCGGGGACGTGCGGGTCGGTCACCGGCAGGGAGGAGTCCGCGGACAGGTCCCAGCCGGAGGCGGCCCGGCCCCGGGCGACCATCTCGGCGCCCAGCGCGGCCACCATCGCGCCGTTGTCCGTGCACAGCTTGGGCCGCGGCACGCGCAGCCGGATCCCGGCCCTCTCGCACCGCTCCTGGGCGAGCGCGCGCAGCCGCGAGTTGGCGGCGACGCCGCCGCCGATCATCAGGTGGTCGACGCCCTCGTCCTTGCAGGCCCGTACGGCCTTGCGGGTGAGCACGTCGACGACCGCCTCCTGGAAGGAGGCCGCCACGTCCCGCACCGGCACCTCCTCGCCCGCCGCCCGCCTGGCCTCGATCCAGCGGGCCACGGCCGTCTTCAGGCCGGAGAAGGAGAAGTCGTAGGCCGGGTCGCGCGGGCCGGTGAGGCCGCGCGGGAAGGCGATCGCCTCCGGGTCGCCCTCGCGGGCGTACCGGTCGATGACGGGGCCGCCGGGGAAGCCCAGGTTCAGCACGCGGGCGATCTTGTCGAAGGCCTCGCCGGCCGCGTCGTCGATGGTGGCGCCCATCGGGCGGACGTCGGAGGTGATGTCGGAGGACAGCAGCAGCGAGGAGTGGCCGCCGGAGACCAGCAGCGCCATCGTCGGCTCGGGCAGCGGGCCGTGCTCCAGCTGGTCGACGCAGATGTGCGAGGCCAGGTGGTTGACGCCGTACAGCGGCTTGCCGAGGGCGTAGGCGTACGCCTTGGCCGCGGAGACGCCGACGAGGAGGGCGCCCGCGAGGCCGGGACCGGCGGTGACGGCGATGCCGTCGAGGTCCTTGGCGCTGACCCCGGCCTCCTTCAGGGCGCGGTCGATGGTGGGCACCATCGCCTCCAGGTGGGCGCGCGAGGCGACCTCGGGGACGACACCGCCGAAGCGGGCGTGCTCGTCGACGCTGGAGGCGACGGCGTCGGCGAGCAGGGTGGTGCCGCGGACGATGCCGACGCCGGTCTCGTCGCAGGAGGTCTCGATGCCGAGGACGAGGGGTTCGTCAGTCATTGATCTCGGTTCCTTGTACGGAGGTGGCGCCCGCGGCGGGGCCGCTGTCAGGCAGGGTGGTCAGGCGCATCACCAGGGCGTCGATGTTGCCGGGCTGGTAGTAGCCGCGCCGGAAGCCGATCGGTTCGAAGCCGAAGCGCTCGTACAGCTTCTGGGCGCGCACGTTGTCCACCCGGCACTCCAGCATCACCTCGGCGCACTCGAACGCGGTCGCGGCCCGCAGGAGCTCGGTCAGCAGGCGGGCGCCGAGCCCGGTGCCCCAGTGGTCGCGGGCGACGGCGATGGTCTGCACGTCGGCGGTCTCGCCGGCGCAGGCGAGCCCGGCGTAGCCGACGATCCGGCCGCCGTCGCGCGCCTCGGCGTCCTGCCCGGCGCCGTGCTCCGTGCCGTTCGCGGGGTCCTGCGGGGCCTCGGCGACGAGGTAGCGCCGGGTCGCCTCGGGCCCGCGGGCGTGGGCCAGCTCGGACCAGAACATCCCCCGCGACCAGGCGTCCTCGGGGAAGAGGCTGCGCTCCAGTTCGAGTACGGGGTCGATGTCCCACCAGCGCATCTCGCGCAGTCGGGGGGTCGGGGTGCCGGTCACTTGGGGGTGACCACCTTGTAGTTCTTCGGAACCTGGGCGTCGGGGCGGCGCAGGTAGAGCGGGCGCGGCGCGGACAGCTCCTCCCCCGCGGCCAGCTTCCGGGCGGCCAGCGAGGCGAGCGCGGCGGCGGAGACGTGCTCGGGCTCGTGCGCGCTGGGGAAGACGTCCGGGTACAGCAGCGCTCCGGCGCCGACCGCGGGCAGGCCCTTGACCTGCTCGGCGATGGCGGCGGGCCGGTCGACGGCCGGGTCGGTGACCCGGGTGCGGGAGTCGGCGTACCGCGCCCAGTAGACCTCCTTGCGGCGGGCGTCGGTCGCCACGACGAAGGGGCCGTCCAGGTCGGTGGCCCAGGCGAGGCCGTCGAGGGTGCACACACCGTGCACGGGGACGCCGAGGGCGAGGCCGAAGGTGTCGGCGGTCATCAGGCCGACGCGCAGCCCGGTGTACGGGCCGGGTCCGGTGCCCACGACGATGCCGGTGACGGCGTCGAGCTTGAGCCCGGCCTCGGTGAGGACCCGGTCGACGGCGGGCAGCAGCAACTCGCCGTGCCGGCGCGCGTCCACCTGGCTGGACGAGGCGATGACGTCCGTGCCGTCGTGCAGGGCGACGGTGACGGCGGGGGTGGCGGTATCCAGAGCGAGCAAGAGCACGCCAACAGCCTACGGCTCTCCCGGGCCCGTGTCGGAAGTACCGGTTCCTCCGCCGCCCGGCTGCTACCGTCACCTCCCGTTACGGTACGTCTTTGGACTTTTGTGGACATACGACGCGGAGGTGGCGCCCGTGGCCAGCAGCAGCGCCGGATTCGTCACCGGGCTGACGGCGGCGGCGATGGTGACGGTCGGGTACCTCGCCTATCAGGCGTCGGCGAACGTCCCGGAGGAGCTGGCCCATCCGCAGGCCGCCGGCACGCCGGTGGCGGCGGTGACGAAGGCGCCGCGGGACAAGCGCCACCCCACCGCGCTGCCGGGCGGCTCCGGGGTCGGGGAGCGGGTGGTGTACTCGCTGGACGACGACCGGGTGTGGCTGGTGGACCCCGCGAACAGGGTGCTGCGCACGTTCCCGGTCATGCCGAGCACGGTCGACCCGCCGCCCGGCGTCTACGCGGTCACGTCCCGCTCCAAGCGCATCACCGGCTCCGACGGCACGCCCATCGAGCACGTCGTCCGCTTCGCCGGGGTCGACGGCGTGACCATCGGCTTCAGCGCGGCGGTGGACGGCTCCACGCCGTCGCCCGACCCGCGCAGCCGCACCGGCGGCATCCGCCAGTCCCGCGTGGACGGCAACGCCATGTGGGAGTTCGCGACGATCGGTCAGAAGGTCGTCGTCATCCGCTAGGAGGCGTCTCGGCCGAACGGGGCGGCACCCGGTCGGGCGGACTACGCGGCTTCGCGGTGCCCGCTCACCCGTTCGGGTTCCGGGCGGCGGGGCTCGGCGGACGGCGCCGGGCGGGGCGGCGTGGAGACGGCACTCGCCGCCGCGCAGGACGCCAGCAGATCGCGCATGGAGACCGCGGGGACCACGCGCGGGGTCTCGTCTCGTTCCGGGACCGGCATGGACGCCTCCTGGGAACCTGGGGGCGGACGCGGTTAGGTAGACCTAACTACGCGAGGGATACCATGTGACCACGTCCGGCCGTCCCGGCGCAATATCTTCCCGACACCCTGTCGGAATCGAGGGTTCGGCGTGCCGGGGCCGGTGATCCGGCCGTCCTCACGCCGTCAGCGCGTTCAGGTCCGCCGTCGTCCAGCGCTCCCCGACGCCGGTCAGCGTCACGTGCCGCACCTCGTCGGCCGTGTCGCCGACGGCCCGGTGGATGACGACGTGCAGCCGGTCCTCGGTCAGCTCCTCGACCTTGCCCTCGCCCCACTCCACGACGATCACCGAGTCGGACAGCGAGACGTCGAGGTCCAGGTCCTCCATCTCGTCCAGCCCGCCGGACAGCCGGTAGGCGTCGACGTGGACGAGGGGCGGGCCGTCGCCGAGCGAGGGGTGCACGCGGGCGATCACGAACGTCGGTGAGGTGACCGCGCCGCGCACCCCCAGCCCCTCGCCGAGGCCGCGGGTGAGCGTGGTCTTGCCGGCGCCCAGCTCCCCGGTGAGCATCACCAGGTCGCCGGCGCGCAGCAGCTTGGCGAGCCGGCGGCCCAGCTCGCGCATCTGGTCGGGGGAGGTGACGGTGAGCCGCGCGGAGGAGTCGCGCTCAGCCGGGTCGTGCGGTGCCGCTGGTGCTTCCATAGCCACCCACGGTAGCCCCTGCGGGCACGGCGCCCGCGCGGGTGAGGAGGTCGGCGAGCCGGTCGGTGACCACTTCCGGGTGTTCCAGCATCACCAGGTGCCCGGCGTCCGGGACCAGGACCAGCTCGGCGTCCGGCAGCAGATCGGCGATCGCCTCGCTGTGCCGGCTGGGCGTCACCAGGTCCTCCACGCCCGCCAGCACCAGCACCGGCAGGCCCGCGAAGTGCGCCAGCGCCTCGGTCTTGTCGTGATCGGCGAAGGCCGGGTAGAACTCGGCGACCACGTCGATGGGGGTGCTCTCGATCATCCGCTCGGCGAACCGCTCCACGGCCGGGTCGACGTCCCGGGACGCGAACGAGTAGCGCTTGATGATCCCGGCGAACAGGTCGGCGGTGGCCCGCCGCCCCTTCTCCACCAGCTCGGCCCGCTGCCCCAGCGCCCGCAGCACCCCGGGCAGCACCCGGCGCACCGCGTTGACCCCGGCGACCGGCAGCCCGAAATTCACCTCGCCGAGCTGCCCCGAGGACGTGCCGACCAGCGCGACGGCCACCACGCGCTCGCGGATCAGCTCCGGGTACTGGTCGGCCAGCGCCATCACCGTCATGCCGCCCATGGAGTGCCCGACCAGCACGATCGGGCCGTCGGGGACGGCGGCGTCGATGACGGCCTTCAGGTCCCGCCCCAGCTGGTCGATGCTGACCGGCACCCGCTGCTCCAGCTGGGCCACCCCGCGCCCGGAGCGGCCGTGGCTGCGCTGGTCCCAGTGCACGGTCCGCACCACCCCGCGCAGCGCGGCCCGCTGGAAGTGCCAGGAGTCCTGGCCGAGGCAGTAGCCGTGGCTGAAGACGACGGTGACGGGCGCGGGCGTCTTGCGGCCGAAGAGCCGGCGGCGGCGCGGGGCGACGGCGGCGCCGGGGTCCGGCTCGACGTCGTCGACCTCGTAGTACAGCTCGGTGCCGTCGTCGGCGTACGCCTTGCCGGGGGTGCCGCGCACGGCGCCGTACGGCCCCGTCGCGTCCAGGGCGAGGCGGGCCTTGCGGCGCATGTCGCGGCCCACGGTCATCCGCTCAAGCGCCACCCCGGCGGCGGCCCCGGCGGCGAGCACGCCTATCGCGGCGCCCGCGAACCCGGTCGCCCGGCGCCAGTTCCCGGCCGCCGTGGCGGACACGACGGCCGCGGCGTCCGCGACGGCCTTCGGGCTGCTCTCGCTCACCTACCGCTCCTCACCACGTACGCGCTGCCGAACCGACCGGCTGCCGCAGCTCACCGACTGCTTCCTGACCCACTGACGTGCCGTGCCGCCGAACCGGCCCGCGGGCCCCCGGCCGGTCGCTCACCGGTTACCCGCTCCGGCGCCCCTTCACCTCGGCGGCTCGCCGCCGTCGCCGCTTTCCGGCGCCTCGCTGTCGGTATAGACGCGGGGAACGCGCGTTCCGATGCGGGTGACGATCTCGTACGCGATGGTGCCCGCCGCCTGCGCCCAGTCCTCGGCGGTCGGCTCGCCCCGGTCGCCGGGCCCGAACAGCACCGCCCGCGCGCCCGGTTCCGGCTCGTCGCCGCCGAGGTCCACGACGAACTGGTCCATCGCGATCCGTCCCGCGACCGTCCGCCACTTGCCGCCGACCAGCACCGGGCCGGTGCCCGAGGCGTGCCGGGGGATGCCGTCGGCGTAGCCGAGCGGGACGAGGCCGAGGGTGGTGTCGCCGGCCGTGGTGTACCGGTGGCCGTAGCTGACCCCGTGGCCGCCGGGGACCTGCTTCACCAGGGCCAGCGAGGCGGACAGGGTCATCACCGGGCGCAGTCCGAAGTCCGCCGGGGTGCCGAGCTCCGGGCTGGGCGAGATGCCGTACACGGCGATGCCGGTGCGGACCAGGTCGAAGTGGGATTCGGGGAGGGTGAGCGTGGCGGGCGAGTTGGCGATGTGCCGCACCTCCGGGCGCACGCCCTCGCCCTCCGCGTACGCCAGCATCCGCCGGAACAGGTCCAGCTGGGCGGCGATGGAGGGGTGGCCGGGCTCGTCGGCGCAGGCGAAGTGCGACCACAGGCCGGTGATCCGCAGCAGCCCGTCGCGTTCGGCCGCCAGCGCGGCGCCGACCAGTTCCGCCCAGTCCCCGCCGGGCTGGCAGCCGCCCCGCCCGAGCCCGGTGTCCGCCTTCAGCTGCACGCGCGCCGGGCGGCCGGCGATCTTCGCGGCCTCGGTGACCTCGCGCAGCGCCCACATGGCGCTGACGGACACGTCGACGTCGGCCTCGACGGCCTCCCGCCACGGCCCGCCCGGCGTCCACAGCCAGCACAGGATCCGCACGTCCGCGGGCACGGCGCCGGACGCGCGCAGCACCAGCGCCTCCTCGGGCGTGGCGGTGCCCAGCCAGGTCGCCCCCGCCGCCACGGCCGCACGGGCGCACGGCACCGCCCCGTGGCCGTACGCCTCGGACTTCACCACGGCCATCAGGGCCGCACCCGGGGCGTGGGCACGCAGGGCCCGCACATTGGCGCGGAGCGCGGCCAGATCGATCTCGGCGCGGGCGCGCAGCGGGGCGGTCGGCAGATGTGCAGTCGTACTCATCGCGCCCAGTGTCTCAGAGGCCCCGGACGGCCATGGCGACCGCGGCCACTGGCTAGCCCGGCCTGCGTCCCCAGACGTGCACCTGGTCGCCCGTCCTCAGCACGTCCCACAGGCTGCGCGCGTCACCGAGGCGCAGATTGACGCTGCCCATGGACCCGACCGTGGTGTGGAGGGTGTCGTACACCGCGTGGAAGGCCTGGCCGCCGCTGAAGAACTGGGCGTACGGCATGGGCATGTTGTAGAGGGGCGAGGCGTGGTTCTTGTGGCGCCAGTAGATCGTGTGCGTGCCGGTGCGGGTCGGGTACGCCGCCCGTCCGCTGCGGACGGGCACGGGTCCGAAGAGCACCTTCTCGCCCTGCTGCACCCAGGTGAGCTGCCGGTCGAGGTCGACGCAGGCGACCCGGCCGGTGCGCACCGGGCACTTCCCGGCCGCGTCGGGGTTGTCCCGCGCGGCGAGGAACCGCATGTGGGCCCAGGTCACCGGCCCGGCGAACCCGATGGCCGGCTTGATGCCGTGCTCCGCCTGGAACGCCCGGATCGCCTCGCAGTCGGCCGCCGACTGCTCCCCGTCCACCGCCAGTTCCAGCCAGGTCTCGACCTCGCGCTGGTACGGCCCCGTGTGCGCGCTGCACGCCACCCGCCCCACCGCGTCCGCCAGCGGCACGTACTCGACGAGTGCGTACGCCTCCTGCGGCGCGTCACTCGGCTCCAGCGCGTCCTCCGCCACCGACGGCTGATAGACCTGCGGCGCCAGCACCTGGTCGGGCGTGTCCACCGGCCCCGGCTGGTACACCCCGGGCACCAGCTGCCCCGCGGTGTCCGTCGCGGGGTCCGGGGGCTCGGGGGCGGCCCAGCCGGCGCCGACGGGCAGCAGCGCCGCGGCCAGGAGAGCGACGGCGGCGGCGCGGGCGGCAACGTTTCCGCTGATCACCCCGTCAGGGATACCCAGGGCCCGACGCCCCGGACCGGGTCCCGCCCGCAGGTCACTCATTGGGCCCAGCGCGGGACGCGCCTCCCGCCGCTCCGCAGAGCCCGGTGGAGGCGCCACTCCGGCGCGCGGAGAGCCCGTGGAGACACTCAGCCGGCGCGCGCAGAGCCCGGTGGAGACACCCAGCCGGCGCGCGCAGAGCCCGGGTGCAGGCGCCCCGCCGGCACGCGCAGAGCCGGGTTAAGACACCCCACCGGCACGCGGGGAGCCCGGTGGAGGCGCCCCGCCGGCACGCGCACAGTCCGGTGGAGGCGCCACGCCGGCGTGCGGTCCTCAGCCGGCGTCCCCGCGCACGTCCCGCCAGGCGCGGGGCACCGCCTCCGCCACGTCCCGTGCCCCCACCGGCGCCCCCGCCGCCGCGAACCGCCTGGTGAGCCCGTGCAGATAGGCACCGGCGCTGCCCGCGTCGACCGCCGACAGCCCCGCCGCCAGCAGCGCCCCGGCCAGCCCGGACAGCACGTCCCCGCTGCCGGCGGTGGCCAGCCACGGCGTCCCGGTCGGGTTCACCCGCACCGTCCCCCGGCCCCCCGCCCCGGCGACGAGCGTTGTCGACCCCTTCAGCAGAACGGCCGCCCCGTACCGCGCCGCCAGCTCCCGCACCGCCGCCAGCCGCGCCCCCTCGACCTCCTCGCGGCTCACCCCGAGCAGCGCCGCCGCCTCACCGGCGTGCGGCGTCATCAGCGTCGGCGCCGTCCGGGCCCGTACCGCCCCGGCGTCGGCCAGCCGCAGCCCGTCCGCGTCGATCAGCACCGGCACGTCCGCGACCAGCACCTCGGCGACCGTGCCCGCGTCGTCCCCGGCGCCCGGCCCGACCACCCAGGCCTGCACGCGCCCGGCCCGCTTCGGCCCGGCGTCGGAGACCAGCGTCTCGGGGAAGCGGGCGATGACCGCGTCCCCGGCCGGTCCCACGTAGCGCACGGCCCCGGCCCCGCCCCGCAGCGCGCCGGCGACCGCGAGGACCGCCGCGCCGGGGTAGCGCGCGGACCCGGCGGCCACGCCGACGACCCCCCGCCGGTACTTGTCGCTCTCCGCCGCCGGCACCGGCAGCAGCGCCGCCACCTCCGCGTGCTGCAACGCCTCCAGCTCGGGTTCGGCGGGCAGTTCGGGCCCGAGTCCGATGTCGACGAGCCGTACCGTCCCGGCGTACTCGCGCGCCGGGTCGATCAGCAGCCCCGGCTTGTGCGTCCCGAAGGTCACCGTCAGATCGGCCCGCAGCGCCGCGCCCCGCACCTCGCCGGTGTCCGCGTCGACGCCGCTCGGCAGGTCCACGGCGACGACGGCGGCCCGCGACCGCGCCGCCGCCTCGGCGAGCGGGACGGCCCGGGGCCGCAGCCCGCCCGTGCCGCCGATGCCGACGATCCCGTCGACGACCAGATCGGCCCGCTCGATCAGGGCCGGTCCCGCCGCCGTGTCCGCGACCGCGCCGCCCGCCCGCCGCAGCGCGGCGAGCCCCCCGGCGTGCGCCCGCTCGGGCGTGAGCAGCACGGCGGTGACACCCGCGCCGCGCCGGGCGAGGCGCGCCCCGGCGTACAGGGCGTCGCCGCCGTTGTCGCCGCTGCCGACCAGCAGCACGACCCGGCTGCCGTAGACCCGCCCGAGGAGCTGGGCGCAGGCGGTGGCGAGGCCCGCCGCCGCCCGCTGCATGAGTGTCCCCCCGGGCAGCCGCGCCATCAGCCGCCGCTCCGCCGCCCTGACCGTCTCCACGTCGTACGCAGTCCGCATGCGTCCGAGTCTCCCGTCGCTCGCCCCTCGGCCCTCGATCCGGGCTACGCCGGATCTCCTGCCTCATCCTTCCCGCCGTACCCGCCTTACCCGCCCTACCCATTGACGCCCCGTCGTCTCCTTGCCAGACTCCCGGCCCCCCACAGGATGAATCGATTCAGTCGAATCGGTTCGACGAGAGGACGCACCCGCATGGGACGCAGAGCCGCACTCCTCGCCGCCACCGGCGCCGCCGCCCTCCTCGCCGCCGCCGGCACCCTGTCCGCCACGGCCGCCACGGCCGCCACCGAGGCGGCCACCGGCGCGGCCGCCGCCTGCGGTGACGGCTCCTACCAGGCCGAGGCCGTGCTGAACGGCAGTACGTGGACGGTCCGCCGCTCCGGCACGGTCGTGCACACCGGCACGGACCTGCGGGCGGCCGTGCAGGCGGCCGTGAACAGCCTGACCGCCGGGCGCACCGCCAAGGAGCGGGTCGTGGTGCGCGGCTCCGGCTCGATGCCGGCCGGCTCCCGCATCTCCCTGCCCAGCTACACGGTCCTCGACGTCTGCGGCACCATCAACGTCACCGGCACCGGCAGCGGCGACCAGGCCCCCGTCTACTCCCGCGGCACCCGCGACATCGAGGTGCAGCACCTCAACGTCACCGGCACCCCGCTCTACGGCGTCTTCCTGCGCAACGTCACCAACGCCACCCTGGGCCAGATCGACCTGCGCCTGTCCTCCGGACTCGGCGTGCGCGTCGACAACCGCGGCGACACCAGCCAGTGGACGCGCAACGTCCGCATCGACAGCGTCTACGTCTCCGGCGCCTCCAGCCACGCGGTGGAGACCTACGGCGTCGACGGCCTCACCGTCGGCACGGTCACCGCCCGCAACGTCGGCGAGTCCGGGCTGCTGCTCAACCAGACCGTCAACGCGACCGTGGGCAGGGTGGACGCCGAGAACGCGGGCACGGGCACCGGCTACGCCGCCTTCCGCATGGCCAACCGCAACGGGCGGATCGGCAGCTCGTACCCGGTGAACATCCGCGTCGGGGAGGTCGTCGCGCGCGGCGGCGGGCGCGGCGTGTTCTGCGTCTCCGAGAGCGGCGGCGCGGTCATCGACCGGGTGACGCTGTCGAACACCGGCAACAACGCGGTGCTCGTGGAGAACTGCTACAACGTCACCGTCGCCGCCCAGTCCGGCACCGTCACCGGCGGCGGCGAGATCCGGCTGGCGGCCCGCTCCGAGTTCCCGAACAACCGGGACATCACCATCCAGAACCTGACGGTGACCAACTCCGCGATCCGCGAGAGCCCGTGCGGCGAGAACACCACCTTCCGCAACAACACCCTGGTCAACAGCTCCCAGTCCATCTGCTGACACGGTCTTCCGCGCGGACACGGATTCCCGCGCCGCCGCGGATTCCGTACCGGCCCGGCCCCGCCCCCGCTCAGCCCTCCGCGATGACCACCGCGGACGCCACCCCCGCGTCATGGCTGAGCGACACGTGCCAGGACCGCACGCCGAGTTCCGCCGCCCGGGCCGCGACCGTCCCGGTGACCCGCAGCCGGGGGCGGCCGCTGTCCTCGACGTAGACCTCGGCGTCGGTCCAGAGCAGTCCGGGCGGGGCCCCCAGGGCCTTGGCGACGGCCTCCTTCGCGGCGAACCGGGCGGCGAGGGAGGCCGGGCCCCGGCGTTCGCCGCTGGGCAGCAGCATTTCCCGGTCCCGGAACAGCCGCCGGGCCAGAGCGGGGGTGCGTTCCAGCGACGCGGCGAACCGGTCGATCTCGGCGACGTCGATACCGACTCCGATGATGCTCATGCCCAGCACCCTAAGCTCGGACGCGCCCCTTCCGGGCTGCTAGCCTGCGGCGACTTCACACACACGCCGGCGCGCCCTGGGGGGCCAGTTCGCGCGCCCGGCGCTGCCGGCGACAGCCAGGGGGCGGAGGAATGAGCAGGACCACCAGCGGCATACCGGGCGCGGTGCCCGGAACGGGACCGTACTTCGATCCGTACGACACCCTTCCCGGACTCCTCCCGCTGCGCACCGCCGCCCGCGGCGGCGACTGGCCCGCCGTACGGGCGTACTTCGCCGCCCTGGACGCGCCGGAGCAGGTGAGCTTCGCCGTCGGGCTGCTCGCCGAGGAGGACGGCGTCGAGACGATGCTGGAGCGGGCCGCCGCCGAGCACCCGGCCGATCCGCTGCCGCGCACCCTGCTCGCCGACCGGTACGTGCGCATCGGCTGGGCCATCCGCAGCGACCTGCGCGCCGAGCACGTCTCCCGGGACCAGTTCGCGCAGTTCCACGCGTGGCTGCGCAAGGCGGAGCAGATCCTGATCGAGGTGTGCGCGCAGGCGCCGTGGTACGCGCCCGCCTGGACCGTACGGCTGATCACCGCGCGCGGGCTCCAGCTCGGCCAGGCCGAGGCGCGCCGCCGCTACGACCGGCTCAGCGCCCACCACCCGCACCACTACCCGGCGCAGACGCAGCTGCTCCAGCAGCTGTGCCCGAAGTGGGGCGGCTCCTGGGACGCCGCGCACGGTTTCGCCCGCGAGGCCACCACGGCCGCGCCCGACGGCGCGCACACCGGTGCCCTGGTCGCGCTCGCCCACCTGGAGCGCTGGCTGGAGCTGGACGGCCCCGACGCGGGCGCGTACATGCGGGGCGTGCCGGTCCGCGACGATCTGCGGTTCGCCGCGCAGGTGTCGGTGCTGCACCCCGACTACCGGCCCGGCTGGCACTGGATCGGCGCGCACAGCGCGTTCGCGATGGCGTTCTCCCTCGGCGGCCACTTCGAGGACGCCCAGCGGCACTTCGCGGTCCTCGGCGACCGGGCCAGCGACTTCCCGTGGTCGTATCTGTCCGATCCGAAGGCCGCGTTCAGGAAGTACCGCAAGTCCGCGATGGCGACGAGCTGAGGGGCCGGCAGACATGACCACCGACATCACCGGCGTCACGGGCGGCGGCGCCACCGGCGCCACGGGCACCGCGGGCCTCGACGTGCTCTCCGGGCTGGTCGCGCACACCACCACCCAGGGCATCCCCACCCTCTACGCGCCGGCGCAGGGCGGCGAGATCACCGCCGGTCTCTTCTTCCGGGTGGGCCGCGCCGACGAGACCCTCGCCACCAGCGGCATCACCCACCTGGTGGAGCACCTGGCGCTGCACCGGCTGGGCCTGACGGACCTGCACTACAACGGCGCCACCGCCAACACGTACACCCTCTTCCACGTCACCGGCAGCGAGCAGGAGGTCGTCGCGCACCTGAACGCCGTCTGCGCGTCCCTGCGCGATCTGCCGCTGGACCGGCTGGAGACCGAGAAGGAGATCCTGCGCACCGAGGCCGCCGGGCGCGGCCAGGGCGCCAACTCCCAGATGCCGCTGTGGCGGTACGGCGCGCAGGGCTACGGCCTGTCCAGCTACCGCGAGCTGGGCACCTGGAACCTCACCGCCGACCAGGTCCGGCACTGGGCGCGGACCCGGTTCACCCGGGACAACGCGGTGCTGTGGATCACCAGCGACCGGGTCCCCGAGAACCTGGACCTCACCCTGCCCGCCGGCACCCGGATTCCGGCGCCCGCGGCGACCAGCGCGCTGCCGGTCACCCCGGCGTACATCCACGGCGACGACGGCCATGTCGTGTTCACCTCGGTGCTGCGCCGCACCACCGCCGCCTCCGTCTTCGCCGACGTCCTCGGCCGCGCTCTCTTCCAGGACCTGCGCCAGGAGGGCGGCTACTCGTACACGGCGGAGGCGGACTACTCCCCGCGCGACGCCCGGTTCGCGACCCTGACCGCGTACGCGGACGCCCTGCCGCAGAAGCAGGACGCCGTCGTCGGCGGGTTCGTCGACACGCTCGCGCGGCTGCGCGCGGGACGGATCGAGCAGGCCGAGCTGGACACCGTACGCGGCAAGATCCTGAAGATGTACGACGTGCCGGACCTCGGCGCGGCCGCCCTGCCGTCGTACGCGCTGAGCCTGCTGCTCGGCCACCGGATCCTCTCCCCCGACCAGCACCGGGCCGAGCTGGCGGCGGTCACCGTCGGCGATCTGCGCGAGGTGGCCCGCGAGGCGTGGGACTCCGGGCTGCTCCAGGTGCCGGGGCGGGGCGCCGACTGGGCGGGCTTCACGCTCGCCCCGCAGTACTCGGCGCACGCCGTGACCGGCAGCCGGCACGCCTCCCTGGAGGACGAGCGGGTCACCCTGGTGATCGGCGCGGAGGGCGTCAGCCTGCTGACCCCGGGCGGGCCGGTGACCGTCCGGTACGACGCCGTCGCGGCGATGTCCGCACGGCCCGACGGGGCGCGCAGCCTGACCGGGCACGACGGTTTCTGCGTGTCGGTGGAACCGACCCTCTACCGGGGTGTCGGCCCCGACCGCATCGCGGCGATCGACGCGGCCGTGCCGGCGAGTGCGGTGGTCCGGCTGCCGGCCCGGGACCCGGAGGACATCCCCCGCCCGAGCGAGCGCCCGAAGGGCTCCGGCCGCGCGCCCCGGCGGCGCGGGGCAGCCGCCTGGGCGTGGCAGACCGGGTTCTGGGTCTCCGCCGCCCTCACGGTGGTGTGGGGGCTGCTGTGTCTGCTCGTCACCGTCGACGAAGCCGGTGCCGCGCGTCCCGAGTGGGACGCGGTGGTCGGCATCTGGGGGCTGGAGCTGCCGCTGCTGTTCGTGAGCTGGAAGCTGCTGCGGGAGCCGCGGCGCAGGGGCCGCTGACCCGGGCGGGTCCCGGACCGGCCGGCCCGGTGGCCCGCGGCTACTCCACGGTGACCGACTTCGCCAGGTTGCGCGGCTGGTCGACCTCGTTGCCGCGGGCGGTCGCCAGCTCGCAGGCGAAGACCTGCAGCGGCACGGTCGCGACCAGCGGCTGGAGCAGGGTGGGCGTGGCGGGGACGCTGACGAGGTGGTCGGCGTACGGGACGACCGCCTCGTCGCCCTCCTCGGCGATCACGATGGTGCGGGCGCCGCGGGCGCGGATCTCCTGGATGTTGGAGACGACCTTGTCGTGCAGCACGGACCGTCCGCGCGGCGACGGCACGACCACGACCACCGGCAGGTCCTCCTCGATCAGCGCGATCGGCCCGTGCTTCAGCTCGCCGGCCGCGAAGCCCTCGGCGTGCATGTAGGCGAGTTCCTTGAGCTTGAGGGCGCCTTCCAGGGCCACCGGGTAGCCCACGTGACGGCCCAGGAACAGCACGGTGTTCTTGTGCGCGAGGGTGCGGGCCAGTTCGCGCACCGGCTCCATGGTCTCCAGCACCCGCTCGACCGCGCCGGAGACCTCGGACAGCTCCCGCACGACGCCGCGGATCTCGTCGCCCCACTTGGTGCCGCGCACCTGGCCCAGGTAGAGGGCGACCAGATAGCAGGCGACCAGCTGGGTCAGGAACGCCTTCGTCGACGCGACCGCGACCTCCGGCCCGGCGTGCGTGTAGAGCACGGCGTCGGACTCGCGCGGGATGGTCGAGCCGTTGGTGTTGCAGATGGCGAGCACCCTGGAGCCCTGCTCGCGGGCGTGGCGCAGGGCCATCAGGGTGTCCATGGTCTCGCCGGACTGGGAGATGGCGATGACCAGGGTCTGCGGGTCGAGGATCGGGTCGCGGTAGCGGAACTCGCTGGCCAGCTCCACCTCGCAGGGGATCCGCGTCCAGTGCTCGATGGCGTACTTGGCGATGAGCCCGGCGTGGAAGGCGGTACCGCAGGCGACGATGACGACCTTGTCGACCTCGCGCAGCACGCTCGCCGGGATGCGGACCTCGTCCAGGGTGAGCGAGCCGGCGGCGTCGACGCGCCCGAGGAGGGTGTCGGCGACCGCCTTGGGCTGTTCGGCGATCTCCTTGAGCATGAAGTAGTCGTAGCCGCCCTTCTCGGCGGCGGAGGCGTCCCAGTCGACGTGGTAGGAGCGCACGTCGGCGGGGCGGCCGTCGAAGCCGGTGATGGTCACGCCGTCCCGGCGCAGTTCGACGACCTGGTCCTGGCCGAGTTCGACGGCGTCGCGGGTGTGGGCGATGAACGCGGCGACGTCGGAGGCGAGGAAGGCCTCGTCCTCGCCGACGCCGACGACCAGCGGCGAGTTGCGGCGGGCGCCGACCACCACGTCCGGCTCGTCGGCGTGCACCGCGACCAGCGTGAACGCGCCCTCCAGCCGCCGGCACACCAGCCGCATCGCCTCGGCGAGGTCCGCGCAGGAGGAGAACTCCTCGGCGAGCAGGTGGGCGACGACCTCGGTGTCGGTCTCGGAGGCCAGTTCGTGCCCGCGCTCGGCCAGTTCGGCGCGCAGTTCGGCGAAGTTCTCGATGATGCCGTTGTGGACGACGGCGACCCGGCCCGCGTTGTCGAGGTGCGGGTGGGCGTTGGCGTCGGTCGGGCCGCCGTGCGTGGCCCACCGGGTGTGTCCGATGCCGGTGGAGCCGGCCGGCAGCGGCCGCTCCGACAGCTCCTTGTCCAGGTTGACCAGTTTCCCGGCCCGCTTCGCCGTCGCCAGCCCGCCGTCCGCGAGCACGGCGACCCCGGCCGAGTCGTATCCCCGGTACTCCAGCCGCTTCAGCCCGGCCAGCACGACATCGAGCGCCGACTGCGACCCTACGTATCCCACGATTCCGCACATGCCCGGCAGCCTACGGCCGTTCCACCCGCCGAACCCGCCTTCCCCTGCCCGAACTCGGAAATTCCCGCGGGGGTACGCACACGCCACCGGGTGTCCGGCCGCATACGGACGCCCTTCGCGCCGGCGTAACGTCGAGGCGGTCACGTGCACCGTCATGTGCGGTCAGGTGCGGTCAGGTGCGGTCAGGTGCGGTCGCGTGCGCGTCCGGACGAGGGAGGCAGGCGCGTTGAGCTACACCCTGAGTCTCTACGGGTTCTGGCACGCCGAACCGGCGGCGCCCGACCCGGACGTGGTCCGGGCGCTCCTCTCGCCGCTGCTCGCCGCGCCGGAGAAAGTGTCCGACGCCGGTGTGGAGTTCTGGATCCGCGCCGCGGACGGCAGCGAGGCCGAGGTCGGCGTCCACGAGCACTTCGTCGGGGTGGAGCGGCCGCAGGCAGGGGAGGTGTGGAAGACCGTCATCGCACTGGCGGACCGGCTCGGTGCGGGCATCCTCGTCCCCGGCGGCACGTTCCTGTGCCGCGAGGACATGCGCGCGCACCTGCCCGAGGGCATGGCGGACGACTCCGTCTTCGTCCCGGAGATCACCCTCGAAGCCTTCGAGGGCGTCGCGGGCCCGTTCCGGTAACCGCCGACCTGACCTCTCCCTGCGAGGGGCCGCGCCGGCTTCGGCTCGCCCCGTGCTGCACAGCCGTCCTGACGCCCCCTCACGTCTTCGCCCGATACGCCCGCATGGCCAGCGGATAGAACACCAGCGCGATGCCCGCCGCCCAGACCAGCGACCACAGCACCGGCTCCGCCACCGGCCCGCCCAGCAGCAATCCGCGGAAGGCGTCGGACAGGTGGGTGACCGGATTGACGTCGCTGAACGCCTGGAGCCAGCCCGGCATGGTGTCGACCACGACGAACGCGCTGCTGGTGAAGGTGATCGGGAAGATCAGGGTGAAGCCGAAGGCCTGCACCTTCTCCGCGTCCCCGGCGAGCATCCCGATCAGCACCGCGCTCCACGACACGGCCGCGGCGAACACCACCAGCAGCACCGTGCCGAGCAGGAACCCGTCGAGCCCTCCGGTGACCCGGAAGCCGAGCAGCAGCCCGAGGCCGATCATCAGCAGCATCGCCCAGACGTGCTTGGCGAGGTCCGCGGTGATCCGCCCGACCAGCGGGGCGGACCGGGCGATCGGCAGGCTGCGCAGCCGGTCGAAGACGCCCTTGGTGAGGTCGGTGTTGAGCGCCATCGCCGTGTACATCGTCATGAACAGGGTGTTCTGCACGATGATTCCGGGCAGCGCGTACTTCAGATACGCGTCGGGGGAGCCGGCCATCTGACCGCCCAGCACATAGGTGAAGAGGAACACGAACATGATCGGCGTGATGCTGTAGTCGACCAGTTCGAGCGGGTTGTGCTTCACGGCGACCAGGCTGCGCCAGGCCATCGTGAACGTCTGCCGCAGCGCGGCGAGGGGACGCACCCGCCCGGAGGTGCTGACCGGCGGGGCCGGCACGGTCCCGGTGGCGGCGGTCGTGGCGGTCATGGCCGCGTCACCGCCTTCCGCAGCGCGTTCCCTTCCTCCCGGCCGGCGGCGCCCTCGTCCTCACGCGCGGTCACCTCCGCGTCCTCGGCCTCGCCGTCCCCGGCGCCCCCGCGGTCCCCGCCGCTCCTGCCGTCCCCGGCGTCCCCGTCGTCCCGGCCCTCCACGCCGCCCCCGCCGGCCGCAGCGACAGCGCCCTCGCCCTCCCCCGCCGACGCGCCGCCCTCGCCCCCGCGGGCGCCCGGCTCCGCGCGGTGCCCGGTCAGGGCCAGGAACACCTCGTCGAGGGAGGAGCGGCGCAGCGCCAGCTCGCCGACCGCGATGCCCCCGCGGTCCAGGGCGCGTACGACGGCCGGCATCAGCTCGGGGTCCTTCACCGGGGCGGTGATCGTCTCGCCCTCGATCCGGGCCTGCGGCCCGGCCGCCCCCGCCACCAGGGCGTGCGCCCGCGCGAGGTCCTGCCCAAAGACCGGCCGCAGCTCCAGCACCTGCCCGCCGACCTGCGACTTCAGCTGGTCGGGGGTGCCTTCGGCGATCACCCGGCCCTTGTCGATCACCACGATGTCGTCGGCCAGCACATCCGCCTCGTTCAGGTACTGCGTGGTCAGCAGCGCCGTGGCGCCGTCCGCGACCAGCCCGCGCAGCATGTCCCACAGCTCACCGCGGCTGTGCGGGTCGAGGCCGGTGGTCGGCTCGTCGAGGAAGAGGATGCCGGGCCGCCCCACGAGACTGGCCGCGAGGTCGAGGCGCCGCCGCATCCCGCCCGAGTACGTCTTCACGGCCCGCCCGGCCGCGTACGTCAGCCGGAAACGCTCCAGCAGCTCCGCCGCCCTCGCCTTCGCGGCCCGTCGCGGCAGCCCCAGCAGACGCCCGATGAGCAGCAGGTTCTCCGTGCCGGTCAGGTTCTCGTCCACCGCGGCGTACTGCCCGGTCAGGCCGACCGTGGCCCGCACCACCCCGGCCTCCCGGACCACGTCGTGCCCGGCCACCCGGGCCGTCCCGCCGTCCGGCCGCAGCAGGGTGGCGAAGATCCGCACCGCGGTGGTCTTCCCGGCGCCGTTGGGACCCAGCAGCCCGAGCACCGTGCCCTTGCGGGCGGCCAGATCGACACCGGCCAGCGCCTCCGTCTCCCTGAACCGTTTGACCAGGCCTTCCGCCTCTATCGCATACGTCGTCGCATCCGTCATGGGTCACCCCTTCGGGGTCGGTGGACCCGGCCGGGCCCACCTCTCCCACAACTGTGACGCACGCCACTGACATTCCCCCCGTTCGCCCCGGTTCCTCCCGATCCCGCCGCCCCCGCCGACGCCCCGGCCGGCGCGTGACGGATCCCACCTCACCCTCTGTTCGTACTCCCGTAACAATGGACTGTGATCTCTCCGGTCTCCCCGATGCCCCGGAGCGCCCACCGGCCCCGCCCGGAGGCGACTCCCTACGTCGACCTCACCCGCGCCGAGTGGAGCGCGCTGCGCGACAAGACGCCGCTGCCGCTCACCGCGGAGGAGGTCGAGAAGCTGCGCGGCCTCGGCGACGTCATCGACCTCGACGAGGTCCGGGACATCTACCTCCCGCTGTCCCGGCTGCTCAACCTCTACGTCGGCGCCACCGACGGCCTGCGCGGCGCGCTCAACACCTTCCTCGGGGAACAGGGCTCCCAGTCCGGCACGCCCTTCGTGATAGGAGTGGCCGGCTCGGTCGCCGTCGGCAAGTCGACGGTCGCCCGCCTGCTCCAGGCACTGCTCTCGCGCTGGCCGGAGCACCCGCGCGTCGAACTGGTCACCACCGACGGCTTCCTGCTGCCCACCAAGGAGCTCCAGGCCCGCGGCCTGATGTCCCGCAAGGGCTTCCCCGAGTCCTACGACCGCCGCGCCCTGACCCGTTTCGTCGCCGACATCAAGGCCGGCAAGGACGAGGTCTCCGCCCCCGTCTACTCCCACCTGATCTACGACATCGTGCCCGGCGAGCGCCTGGTCGTACGCCGCCCCGACATCCTGATCGTCGAAGGACTGAACGTCCTCCAGCCCGCCCTGCCCGGCAAGGACGGCCGCACCCGCGTCGGCCTCGCCGACTACTTCGACTTCAGCGTGTACGTCGACGCCCGCGCCGAGGACATCGAGCGCTGGTACCTCAGCCGGTTCCGCAAGCTGCGCGAGACCGCCTTCCAGAACCCCTCGTCCTACTTCCGCAAGTACACGCAGGTGTCGGAGGAGGAGGCCCTGGACTACGCCCGCACGATGTGGCGCACCATCAACAAGCCCAATCTGGTGGAGAACATCGCCCCGACCCGCGGCCGCGCCACCCTGGTCGTGCGCAAGGGCCCGGACCACAAGGTGCAGCGCCTCAGCCTGCGCAAGCTGTGACAGCGTTCGGACAAGCTCGCACAGCCGTCGGAAGGGCCTGTTAGAAAGGGCCCATGCTGCATCTGCGCCTGATCACCCCGGCCGAGAAGACCGACGCCGTGGTCCGCGTGATCGAGAAGACGGTCGGCGCCACGCATCTGGTCGTCCTGCCGGGCGCCGCCCGCGACCCGGCCGGCGATGTCGTGATGTGCGACGTCGCCCGCGAGGCCACGGACGAACTCATCGATGCCCTGCGGGTGTTCGACCTCGACGAGTGCGGTTCGATCACGGCCGAGAACATCGACCTGACACTGTCCCGGCACGCCGAGAAGGCCGAGCGGGACGCTCCCGGCGAGGCCGCCGACGCGGTGGTCTGGGACCAGCTCACGGAGGCGACGCACGAGGAGTCGACCCTCTCCGTCACCTATCTCGTGTTCATCACCCTGGCCACGATGATCGCGGCCTGCGGTGTGGTCCTCGACAACGCGATCCTCATCGTGGGCGCGATGGCGGTGGGCCCGGAGTTCGGCCCGCTGGCCGGTTTCTGCACGGCCCTCGTCCAGCGCCGGCCCCGCCTCGCCCTGCGCTCGCTGACCGCCCTGCTGGCCGGCTTCGCCGTGGCGATGGTGGTCACGGTCGGCTTCAGCTACTTCATGGACGCCGTCGACCTGTTCAGCGAGCAGGCCCTGAAGGCCGAACGCCCCAACACCAACTTCATCTACCGCCCCGACTGGTTCTCCTTCGTCGTGGCGGTCCTGGCGGGCTGCGCCGGCACTCTCTCGCTGACCTCGGCGAAGTCCGGCGCCCTGGTCGGCGTCGCCATCTCGGTCACCACGGTCCCGGCCGCCGCCAACGCGGCCGTCGCCTTCAGCTACGACCAGTACCGCCAGGCCTGGGGCTCCTCGGAACAGCTCCTGCTGAACCTGCTGGGCATCATCCTGGCCGGCACCCTGACCCTGCTGGTCCAGAAGGCCCTGTGGTCGAAGAAGGTCCGCAGGACGATCGCGCCCTAGTGCGAAGGGGCGCGGGGCTCCGTCCGGTATGCGGCTCCGCGGCGCGGGCGCGACCCACCACGAACCGGTCGCAGCCCGCGACGCACGGCACCCCACACCCGAACCGGGCGGCGGAGAACTACCCCAGCGCGGACTTCACCGCGTCGGCCAGCCGCCCCGCGACCGTCCGCGCCTGCTCGATGTCCGCCGCCTCGACCATCACCCGCACCAGCGGCTCGGTCCCCGACGGCCGCAGCAGCACCCGCCCGGTCGCCCCCAGCTCACGCTCGGCCTCGGCGACCGCGGCGGCGACGTCCCCGGAGCTGGCGACCCGGGACTTGTCCACGTCCGGCACATTGATCAGCACCTGCGGCAACCGCTCCATCACGGACGCCAGCTCCCGCAGCGACCGCCCGCTCTGGGCGACCCGCGCGGCCAGCAGCAGCCCGGTCAGCGTGCCGTCACCGGTGGTGGCGTGGTCCAGGATGATCACGTGCCCGGACTGCTCGCCGCCGAGGGCGAAGCCGTGCTCCTTCATCTCCTCCAGCACATACCGGTCGCCGACCGCCGTCTGCACGAGCCGGATGCCCTCGCGCTCCAGGGCCAGCTTGAAGCCCAGGTTGGACATGACGGTGGCGACGACGGTGTCGGACCGCAGCACCTGCCGCTCGCGCATCGCGAGCGCCAGCACGGCGAGGATCTGGTCGCCGTCGACCTCCTCACCGGTGTGGTCCACGGCGAGGCAGCGGTCGGCGTCGCCGTCGTGCGCGATGCCGAAGTCCGCCCCGTGCTCCACGACCGCGGCCTTCAGCGGCGCCAGATGCGTCGACCCGCACCCGTCGTTGATGTTCAGCCCGTCCGGCTCGGCGCCGATCGTGATCACCTCGGCGCCGGCCCGCGTGAACGCCTCCGGTGACACCCGGGACGCCGCGCCGTGCGCCTCGTCGAGCACGATCCTCAGCCCGTCCAGCCGGTTGGGCAGCACGCCCAGCAGGTGCTCGACGTACTGGTCCGCGCCCTCGTCGTACGACCGCACCCGGCCCACGCCGGCACCCGTCGGCCGGTCCCACGGCGCACCGGTGCGGTGCTCCTCGTAGACGGCCTCGATACGGTCCTCGATGTCGTCGGGGAGTTTGTGGCCGCCCCGCGCGAAGAACTTGATGCCGTTGTCGGGCATGGCGTTGTGGCTGGCGGACAGCATGACGCCCAGATCGGCACCGAGGGCCCCGGTGAGATACGCCACCGCCGGGGTGGGCAGCACGCCGACGCGCAGCACGTCCAGGCCCGCGCTGGCGAGGCCCGCGACCACGGCCGCCTCCAGGAACTCCCCGGACGCACGCGGGTCACGCCCGACCACCGCGGTCGGCCGGTGGCCTGCGAAGGTGCCCGCCTCGGCCAGTACGTGGGCCGCCGCGACGGACAGCCCGAGCGCCATCTCGGCCGTCAGATCCGCGTTGGCGACACCGCGCACGCCGTCCGTGCCGAAGAGTCGTCCCACTTGTCCTCCTGAGGAAGCGTCAGTTCCGGAAGCCGCGCCCGAACGCGGCCCACACGGCTTCCGGGCCCCGGACACACGGCGCCGGGTCATCCGATCACACAAGCCCTTGAGCGTCTTGTGCCGTTATACGCCCATGGCCTGCGATAAACGAACGCCCCGGCGGCACAGTGGCGTGCCGCCGGGGCGTTCGGAGTACGAGCAGGCAGCTGCGATTAGCGCTTGCTGTACTGCGGAGCCTTGCGGGCCTTCTTCAGACCGGCCTTCTTCCGCTCGACCGCGCGGTCGTCGCGGCGCAGGAAGCCGGCCTTCTTCAGCGGGCCGCGGTTGTTGTCGACGTCCGCCTCGTTCAGCGCACGGGCGACACCGAGACGGAGCGCACCGGCCTGACCGGAGACACCGCCACCGGAGATGCGGGCGATGACGTCGTAACGGCCCTCGAGCTCGAGAACCTTGAACGGCTCGTTGACTTCCTGCTGGTGCACCTTGTTCGGGAAGTAGTCCTCGAGGGTGCGACCGTTGATCTTCCACTTGCCGGTGCCCGGAACGATCCGGACGCGGGCGATGGCCTCCTTGCGGCGGCCCAGACCGGCGGCCGGCTGGGGCTCGCCGAAGCGGGAGGCCAGGGACTCCGAGGTGTACTCGCCCTCGACGGGGACCTCGGACTCGGTGGTGTAGCTGTCGATGTCAAGCTCTTCGAGCGGCTGCTCGGCAGTGGTCTCGGCCACGATTCTCCTCAGATTCTGTTCAGTCTTAGGGGGTGGCCGGACTTACTGCGCGACCTGGGTGATCTCGAACGGCTGCGGCTGCTGCGCGCCGTGCGGGTGCTGGTCACCCTTGTAGACCTTCAGCTTCGAGAGCATCTGACGGCCCAGCGAGTTCTTGGGGAGCATGCCCTTGACGGCCTTCTCGATGGCCTTCTCGGGGTTCTTGTCGAGCAGCTCGTCGTAACGGACGGAGCGCAGACCACCCGGGTAGCCGGAGTGGCGGTACGCCATCTTCTGGGTCCGCTTGTTGCCGGAGAGGTGCACCTTGTCGGCGTTGATGATGATGACGAAGTCACCAGCGTCGACGTGCGGCGCGTAGATCGGCTTGTGCTTGCCCCGCAGAAGGGTGGCGGCGGTGCTGGCGAGACGGCCCAGGACAACGTCCTGAGCGTCGATGACGTGCCACTGGCGCGTCACATCGCCGGGCTTGGGGCTGTACGTACGCACGGTTCGTAGCCTTCGCTTCGAGTGAATGGTCCTAGACAAGGTCACCGAAACGATCACGACAGCCTTGACCCACGGCGGCGACGCAAACCGCGTGCGTGGGGTCGCTGGTCATCGGCCCGGTGGACCGGTGTAAGGGCCCGTCCCGTGAGAATGAGCAAGCCAATACACAACGAACATGCAGGATACCCGCGGCGACCCGGACGGGTCAAAACGCGGGATCACCGGGCGGGCAGCCCGGCATCCGCACCCTTTCAGAGTACGCGAACCGCGCCACCGCTCCGCTCCCGCCGCGGGGCGACGAAGCGGCCCGGCAGCCGCAGCGGCCGGGCGCGCGCCCCCCGGGCGGCGACCGTCGCGGCCAGGACGCACAGCGTGAACGCGTCCTTGAAGGCCCGGCGGCGCGGCGCCTCCAGGTACGGCAGGGCCAGCGACGGCAGCTGCGGGGCCAGGGCGAGCCAGAACCAGGGCCCGCGCGCGACCGACCCCGCGTACGGCAGCCCCGCGAGCAGCAGCGGCAGCACGACCAGCAGATAGTGGTCGTACGACGGCCTGGACACCAGGAACGCCGACAGCATCAGGCCCGCCGCGGTCTCCGACAGCCGCAGCGGCCCGGCGTCGCCCCGCCGCCACCGGCGGTACGCGCACAGCACCCCCGCCCCGGCGGCCGCGGCCGCGAGCAGCCCGGCGAGGGCCCGCGGCACCCCCAGCCGGGGCAGCACGGCGGCCGGGGACGCCTCATAGAGCCGTACGAAGCCGTCGTCGCCGCTCAGCAGGAACGGCAGGGTGCGGGTGAAGAAGCCGGCCGGGTCCGGCATCAGCAGGCCCGCCGCCGCCGAGGCCGCCGCCGGGACCAGGACGGCCGCCGCGAGCGCCCGCCGGCGCCGGGCGAACAGGAACAGCAGCGCCACGGGCGCCAGCAGCGGCTTGAGCGCCACCGCCGCCCCGACGACCACCCCCGCCGCCGTCCACCGCCCGCGCCCCGCGAGGAGCAGCGCCAGCGGCAGGGCCAGCGCGGCGGTCACCGTCCAGTTCGCCAGCTGCACCAGGTGAGCGAACGGCGCGAACCCGGCCGCGAGGCCGGCCAGGCCCAGCGCGGCGAACCGGCTGGACAGCGGGACCCGGTGCAGCCGCAGCGCGGCCGCCCAGGCACCGGCCAGCAGGGCGATCACCGCCAGCGGCACCAGCAGCCGCAGCCACGACGAGGGCAGCAGCGCCTGCGGGGCCGCCGCCAGGACCGCGCTGGGCAGGTAGAGGAAGTGGGGGTCGTCGTACGGGGAGCCGCCGGCCAGCCAGGCGCGGGCCGCACGGACGACGATCGCGTTGTCCATGCCGCCGTCCGGGGACAGCCGCGCCACCCGCGCCGCCTGGGCGCCCAGCACCACCGCGGGCACCGCCCACAGGTGCCAGGTGGCCCGCCGCAGCAGCCACCCGGAGATGTCACCTTCGAGCGTGTTTTTGCCGTTCTCGCCGGATTCCATGCAGGGCACGCTAGGGGCTCCGCGGCCGCGCGAGGCGGAACAGCGCGCCGCCCGGCCCGTCTAAGATGCGCCCCATGAGCTATGGGCAGGGGGGTCCCCAGTCTCAGTGGGATCCCTGGACACCGCAGTCGCAGCAGCAGTCCTGGAACAGCGGCACCGACCAGACCCCGGACTGGGCAGCGCTCGCCGAGGCCTCCGAGGCCCGTAACAAGCGGCGCCGCCTGCTCTTCGTCGGCGGCGGCGCGCTCGCCACCGTCGCCATCGGCACGGCCGTCGCCATGGCCGTCGTCTCGGCGAACGGCGACGGCGGCCAGGCGAACAGCCCCACCTCGCGGCTGCCCGCCAGCGCGGACATACCCGGCGAGTCCACCGCCGCGCCGCCGTCCTTCGCGCCCACCAGCGCCCCGCCGCCGCTGGACCCGAAGGACTTCGTCTCCGGCAAGGACAAGGACACCGCCCCGCTCAGCCCCGAGATCCTCTTCCCGGGCACCCAGCTGACCATGGGCGACATCGTCTACAAGAAGGGCCCGACGGCCGACACCAGCAGCTGCGCGACGGCCGCCCTGCAGACCCTCCCCAAGGTGCTCACCGCCAACGGCTGCACCCGGATGCTCCGCGTCACCTACACCAAGGGCGGCATCGCGGTCACCGTCGGCGTCGCCGTCTTCGACACCGAGGCCAAGGCCACCGCCACCAAGACCCAGGCCGACAAGAAGAGCATCGTGAAGTCGCTGAACGGCGGCGGCGTGCGGCCCTTCTGCAACTCCGCCATCTGCCGCACGACGACCAACTCCTACGGCCGCTACGCCTACTTCACCATCGCCGGCTTCACCGACGGCAGGGACGTGACGACCAAGGACACCGAGGTCTTCAAGACCGGCGACGACCTGGCCGAGTTCACCTTCCGCCAGATCCGCCGCCGCGGCGAGGCCCAGGCGTCGGCGGCCGCGGCGGCGGGCTGACGGGCCGAGCGCGGGTCAGCAGCACCCGGCGGCCGCCGCCCCCGGCAGCGACCGCTTGTTGCGGGCCTCCCGGCTGCGCGCGGCCAGCAGCTCGTCGGCCGGGTAGCCGACCTCCTCCAGCGTCAGCCCGTGCGGCCGTACGACGTGCACGGCCGAGTCCCGGACGCCCGCGGCCAGCACCTTGGCCGGCCAGTCCGGCGGCCGGTGCCCGTCGCCCACGAACAGCAGCGCCCCGATCAGCGAGCGCACCATGTTGTGGCAGAACGCGTCGGCGCGCACGGTCGCGGTGATGATCCCGTCCTCGCCCCGCACCAGGCTCAGCTCCTGGAGGGTGCGGATGGTCGTCGCGCCCTCGCGCCTCTTGCAGTACGCCGCGAAGTCGTGCTCCCCGAGCAGCCCGCGGGCCGCCTCGTTCATGGCGTCCACGTCGAGCGGCCAGTCGTGCCACAGGACGTGGCCCCGCAGCAGCGGGTCCACTCCCCCGGGGTTGTCGGTGACCCGGTACGCGTAGCGCCGCCAGATCGCCGAGAACCGGGCGTTGAAGCCGCTGGGCGCCTCCCGCAGGGCCCAGACCCGCACATCCCTCGGCAGCCGCCCGGCGAGCCGCTTGAGCAGCTTCTCGTGGTGCTCGCGCCACACCGCCTCGGGCAGGTCCACGTGCGCCACCTGTCCGCGCGCGTGCACGCCGGCGTCGGTCCGCCCGGCCACCGTCAGCTCGAAGGTCTCGCGGGACCGCGTCACGGTCCGCAGGGCGTCCTCGATCTCCCCCTGTACGGTCCGCCGCCCCCCGGCCTGCTTGGCCCAGCCGGAGAACTCGGTGCCGTCGTAGGAAAGATCCAGGCGCACCCGCACGTATCCGGGCTCTACTTCCTCACTCACCCCAGAATCCTCTCAGGAACGGCGAACGGGCCCGCCCCCGGGAAGGGAACGGGCCCGCGCACGCCCTCACGGGCGAGGAGCGCTTACGCGTCCTTGGACTCCTCGGCGGGAGCCTCGGCGACCTCGGTCTCGTCGGCCTTGGCGTCGTCGGCCTTGGCCTCCTCGACCTCGGTGTCCGCGGCCTTGGCCTGCTCGGACTCCTTGACCGCACGCTTGGTGGCGGCCTCGGCCTCACCGGTGGCCTGCTGCGCGACCGTCAGCGCCTCGACCAGCTCGATGACCGCCATGGGCGCGTTGTCGCCCCGACGGTTGCCGATCTTGGTGATACGGGTGTAGCCACCCGGACGGTTCTCGTACCGCGGGCCGATCTCGGTGAAGAGCGTGTGGACGACGCTCTTGTCCGTGATGACCTGGAGCACCTGACGGCGGTTGTGAAGGTCGCCCTTCTTCGCCTTGGTGATCAGACGCTCGGCGTACGGCCGCAGACGGCGGGCCTTCGCCTCGGTCGTGGTGATCTTGCCGTGCTCGAAGAGCGACTTCGCGAGGTTCGCGAGCAGCAGCTTCTCGTGCGCGGCGCTGCCGCCCAGACGGGCACCCTTGGTGGGCTTCGGCATGGTTCTTCTCCTGTGTGTCTGCCCCGGCCGTATCAGGTACCGGAGTCAGTATCCGAGCAGGCGGTCGCCTGTCGGAGATCCGGACGACGCGCCCCGGAGGGGCTGTCGTCCGGAAGGGGCGCGGGGAACTGCGACAAGCCACAGCGCACCCGCACCCTTTTACGGACCGGAAGGCCCGAGCTGTCAGTACTGCTCGGTCTCCACGAACCCGGCGTCCGCGTCGTCGTCCGCGCCGAACGCGTCCGCGGCGGCGGTCGGGTCGAATCCGGGCGGCGAGTCCTTGAGCGCGAGACCCATGCCGGCCAGCTTGGCCTTGACCTCGTCGATGGACTTCGCACCGAAGTTGCGGATGTCGAGCAGGTCCGCCTCGGAGCGCGCGACGAGCTCACCCACGGAGTGGATGCCCTCGCGCTTGAGGCAGTTGTAGGAGCGGACGGTCAGCTCCAGCTCCTCGATCGGCAGCGCCAGGTCGGCGGCGAGCGCGGCGTCCGTCGGGGACGGACCCATGTCGATGCCCTCGGCGTCGATGTTCAGCTCGCGGGCGAGACCGAACAGCTCGACCAGGGTCTTGCCGGCCGACGCCATGGCGTCACGCGGCCGCATGGCCTGCTTGGTCTCGACGTCGACGATCAGCTTGTCGAAGTCGGTGCGCTGCTCGACTCGGGTCGCCTCGACCTTGTAGGTGACCTTGAGGACCGGCGAGTAGATCGAGTCGACCGGGATGCGGCCGATCTCCTGGCCGACCTGCTTGTTCTGCACGGCGGAGACGTAACCGCGGCCGCGCTCGACCGTCAGCTCCATCTCCAGCTTGCCCTTGCCGTTGAGCGTGGCGAGGACGAGGTCGGGGTTGTGCACCTCGACACCGGCCGGGGGCGCGATGTCGGCGGCGGTGACCAGACCCGGACCCTGCTTGCGCAGGTACATCACGACCGGCTCGTCGTGCTCCGAGGAGACGACCAGCTGCTTGATGTTGAGGATCAGGTCGGTGACGTCCTCCTTGACGCCCGGCACGGTGGTGAACTCGTGCAGCACGCCGTCGATGCGGATGGACGTGACCGCCGCACCCGGGATCGAGGACAGGAGGGTACGGCGCAGGGAGTTGCCGAGGGTGTAACCGAAGCCCGGCTCCAGCGGCTCGATCACGAACCGGGAGCGGAACTCGTCGACGACCTCTTCGGTCAACGAGGGACGCTGAGCGATCAGCATGGGTGGATCAGATCCTTCAGTCGGGGGCGCCCGCTATATGACGCCCGACCAGACCGCCCCGTTCGACAGGAGCGGGTACAGCAAGGGTACGGGCGATACGGCCCTTTTACGGAGCCGTACCGCCCGGAACCACGATCCGCGAAGCGGCGAGCGTCAGACGCGGCGGCGCTTCGGCGGACGGCAGCCGTTGTGCGGGGTCGGGGTGACGTCCTGGATGGAGCCGACCTCGAGGCCCGTGGCCTGCAGGGAGCGGATCGCGGTCTCACGACCGGAACCCGGGCCCTTGACGAACACGTCGACCTTGCGCATGCCGTGCTCCTGGGCGCGGCGGGCGGCCGACTCGGCGGCCATCTGCGCGGCGAACGGCGTGGACTTCCGGGAGCCCTTGAAGCCGACGTGGCCGGCGGAGGCCCAGGAGATCACGTTGCCGGACGGGTCCGTGATCGAGACGATCGTGTTGTTGAACGTGCTCTTGATGTGCGCGTGGCCGTGAGCGACGTTCTTCTTTTCCTTGCGGCGCACCTTCTTGGCAGCGCCCTGACGTCCCTTGGGGGGCATCTTCTAACTCCTACGGGAGGTGGTCGGTCCTACAGCGAAGACCGTGGACAGGCGTCCGCTGCGGACTACTTCTTGCCCGGCTTCTTCTTGCCGGCGATGGCGCGACGCGGGCCCTTGCGGGTGCGGGCGTTGGTGCTCGTGCGCTGACCACGGACGGGCAGACCGCGGCGGTGGCGCAGACCCTGGTACGTGCCGATCTCGACCTTGCGGCGGATGTCGGCCTGGATCTCGCGACGGAGGTCACCCTCGGTCTTGATGTTGTTGTCGACGTACTCGCGGATCGCGACCAGCTGCTCCTCGGAGAGGTCCCGAACACGGGTGTTCGGGTCCACGCCGGTGGCGGCCAGCGTCTGCTGGGAAAGGGTCCGGCCGATGCCGAACACGTAGGTCAGGGCGATCTCCACGCGCTTGTCGCGCGGGATGTCGACACCGGAAACGCGTGCCATTCAATGGCTCCTGGTGATCTTCGGAGGTCTGCCGCAGGACCGGTTCCCAGCCGCCGTATCAGGTACGGACTGGGTCCCCGGCCTCCGAACCGGGGGTGTCGAACCGCTGGCGCGGCTCGGGCCCTGCGTATGTACATATTCAGCTCGCGTCGCGCGAAGTCTCTGCGATAGCGGTGCAGAGGGGAATGATCGTGCGGTCAGCCCTGGCGCTGCTTGTGGCGCGGGTTCTCGCAGATGACCATGACCCGGCCGTGACGGCGGATCACCCTGCACTTGTCGCAGATCTTCTTGACGCTCGGCTTGACCTTCATGGGATGTGAGGTTCTCCGGGTCAGTTGCCGGCGGCCCCGTGCACAGGGAGGGCACGGGGCGTGGGGCAAGATCTACTTGTACCGGTAGACGATCCGGCCACGCGTCAGGTCGTACGGAGACAGCTCCACCACGACCCGGTCGTCAGGGAGGATGCGGATGTAGTGCATACGCATCTTGCCGCTGATGTGTGCCAGGACCTGGTGGCCGTTCTGGAGCTCGACCTTGAACATGGCGTTCGGAAGAGACTCGACGACAGTGCCCTCGATCTCGATGGCACCTTGCTTCTTGGCCACGCTTCGCCCTTCGAATCGACTACCTTGATCGACTCACTGTGAGCGCATGCAGACATGCGGGTACACAAGAGCCGACGAGTCAGTCTACGTCAGCGCACCCGGAAACACGAATCGGGGGCAGTCTGCCCCACGCAAAAGATCATTATGCGAGAGGATCCGGCGCGGCCGTGACCCCGTACTCCGCCAGCTTGGCCCTGCCGCCGTCCGGGGCCGTCAGGACCAGCGGGCCCTGCTCCGTGAGGGCCACCGAGTGCTCCCAGTGGGAGGACCAGGTGCCGTCGGTGGTGATGACCGTCCAGTCGTCGTCCAGGACCTCGGTCCTCGGGGTGCCGAGCGAGACCATCGGCTCGATGGCGAGGCAGAAGCCGGGGACCAGCTTGGGGCCCTTGCCGCGGCGGCGGTCGACGTAGTTCAGCAGGTGCGGGTCCATGTGCATCTCGGAGCCGATGCCGTGGCCGCCGTAGTCCTCGATGATCCCGTACCGGCCGCCGCCGGGCTTCGGCTGACGGCGGATGTACGTCTCGATGGCGCGGGAGATGTCGACGAGCCGGTTGCCCTGCTTCATGGCCGCGATGCCGGCCCACATCGACTCCTCGGTCACCCGGGACAGCTCGATCAGCTCGGGGGCGTGACCGGAGCCCACGAACGCCGTGTAGGCCGCGTCACCGTGCCAGCCGTCGACGATCGCGCCGCAGTCGACGGAGATGATGTCGCCGTCCTTCAGGACCACGTCGTCGGACGGGATGCCGTGGACGACGACCTCGTTCACGGAGGTGCAGATGGTCGCCGGGAAGCCGCCGTAGCCGAGGAAGTTGGACTTCGCCCCGTGCTCGGCGAGCACCTTGCGCGCCACCTGGTCGAGGTCCTTGGTGGTGGCGCCGGGCACCGCTGCCTCCCGGGTGGCCGCGTGGATGGCTGCGACGACCAGCCCCGCCGCACGCATCTTGGCGATCTGCTCGGGGGTCTTGATCTGCACCATGGGGGCCCTGCGCTCTCCGTCACTCACGTCAACCGGTTACGTACACAACAGTACGGCCGTGACGCCCCTGGGGGTGCCACGGCCGCGACCGCATCCGACGGCTACTCGCCGCCGTCCTCACGCTTCAGCGCCTCCAGCGCCCGCCCCGTGACCTCGTCCACCGCACCCAGCGCGGAGATGGTGACGACCAGCCCCTGCGCCTTGTAGTAGTCGATGATCGGCTCGGTCTGCGTGTGGTAGACCTCGAGCCGCTTGCGGACGGTGTCCTCGGAGTCGTCGTCCCGCTGGTACAGCTCGCCGCCGCAGACGTCGCAGACACCCTCGGTCTTCGGCTTGCTGTACGTCACGTGGAAGACGTGGCTGGAGTCCTTGCGGCAGATCCGCCGCCCGGCGATCCGCTTGACGACCTCGTCCTCCGGGGCCTCCAGGTCGAGCACCGCGTCCAGCTCGATGCCCTCGGTCGTCAGCAGCTCGTCCAGCGCCTGGGCCTGCGAGACGTTGCGGGGGAACCCGTCCAGCAGGAAGCCGTTCTCGGCGTCCGGCTGCTCCATGCGGTCCTTCGCCATGGCGATCGTGACCTCGTCCGGCACCAGATTGCCGGCGTCCATGTAGGACTTCGCGAGCTTGCCGAGCTCCGTCTGCCGGCTGATGTTGGCGCGGAACAGGTCGCCCGTGGAGATGTGCGGGATCGACAGCTTCTCGGCAAGGCGCGTGGCCTGCGTACCCTTACCGGCACCCGGCGGCCCGACGAGGACGATTCGCATCAGCGGAGGAACCCTTCGTAATTGCGCTGCTGGAGCTGGCTCTCGATCTGCTTCACCGTCTCGAGACCGACACCCACGATGATCAGGATGCTGGTACCGCCGAAGGGGAAGTTCTGGTTTGCCCCGAAACCGGCCAACGCCATTGTCGGCACGAGAGCGATCAGACCCAGATACAGCGAACCCGGCCAGGTGATCCGGTTGAGCACGTACGACAGGTACTCAGCGGTCGGTCGGCCAGCCCGGATGCCCGGGATGAAGCCACCATACTTCTTCATGTTGTCCGCGACTTCCTCGGGGTTGAACGAGATGGCCACGTAGAAGAACGCGAAGAAGACAATCAGGAAGAAGTAAATCGTGATGTGAACGGGCGCCGCGGTGTCCGCCAGGTTGCCGTTGATCCAGCGTGCCCAGCCTGCCTGGGAGTTGGAGAACTGGACGATCAGCGCCGGGATGTAGAGCAGCGACGAGGCGAAGATGACCGGGATCACACCCGCCTGGTTGACCTTCAGCGGGATGTACGTCGACGTCCCGCCGTAGGACCGGCGGCCGATCATGCGCTTCGCGTACTGGACCGGGATCCGGCGCTGGGCCTGCTCCACGAACACCACCAGGCCGACCATGAACAGGCCGACGAGGATCACGGTGCCGAACTCGATCCAGCCGCCGGCCAGCGAGCCCTGCTGCTTGATGGCCCACAGCGCGGCCGGGAAGGTGGCGGCGATCGAGATGAACATCAGGATCGACATGCCGTTGCCGATGCCGCGGTCGGTGATCAGCTCACCCAGCCACATGACCAGGGCGGTACCGGCGGTCATCGTGATGACCATGGTCACCGTCGTGAAGATCGAGCGGTCCGGCACGATCTGCTGGGCGGCCGAGCAGTTCGGGAAGAGCGAGCCGGTGCGGGCGGTGGCCACCAGACCGGTGCCCTGGAGGATCGCCAGCGCGACCGTCAGGTAGCGCGTGTACTGGGTGATCTTGGCCGTGCCGGCCTGACCCTCCTTCTTGAGGGCCTCCAGACGCGGGATCACAACGGTCAGCAGCTGAAGAATGATGCTCGCCGTGATGTACGGCATGATGCCGAGCGCGAAGATCGTGATCTGCAGGAGCGCACCACCGCTGAACATGTTCACCAGACCGAACAGGCCCTGGTTGGCGTTCGCCTGGTCGATGCAGATCTGGACGCTCTTGTAGTCGACGCCTGGGATCGGGATGTGTGTGCCGATCCGGTAGATCACGATGATGCCGAGCGTGAAGAAAATCTTCTTGCGCAGGTCGGGCGTCTTGAACGCCCGGGCGAACGCGGTGAGCACGGTGCCTCCTGCGACCCCCGCGCATCTGCGTCAAGGGTGACGGTCTTGAGGATTCGACGAATACGTAACGGTCAACTGCCGCTCAGAGTGCCCGAGGTGCGGCACCCAGTGAAAGTTGGCAGTGCAGGCCACCTTACCGGCGAGACTGCCACCCTAGGAACGACCAACCGGGGATACCCCATTTGTGGGGTATCCCCGGTGGGGATCGCTCAAGTCATCGAGACGCCTGAAGGACTCAGACGAGCTCGGTGACGGTACCGCCGGCGGCGGTGATCTTCTCCTTGGCGGAGCCGGAGACGGCGTCGACCGTCACCTGCAGCGCCACGGAGATCTCGCCCTGGCCGAGCACCTTGACGAGGCTGTTCTTGCGAACGGCACCCTTGGCGACCAGGTCCTCGACGGTGACCTCGCCACCCTGCGGGTACAGCGCGGCCAGCTTGTCGAGGTTCACGACCTGGTACTCGGTCTTGAACGGGTTCTTGAAGCCCTTCAGCTTCGGGAGACGCATGTGGAGCGGCATCTGGCCACCCTCGAAGCTCTCCGGAACCTGGTAGCGGGCCTTGGTGCCCTTGGTACCACGACCGGCCGTCTTACCCTTCGACGCCTCACCACGACCGACACGGGTCTTCGCGGTCTTGGCGCCGGGGGCCGGACGGAGGTTGTGGATCTTCAGCGGGTTCTGCTCCGCCATGATCAGTCGACCTCCTCGACCGTCACGAGGTGGCGGACGGTGTGCACCATGCCGCGGAACTCGGGGCGGTCCTCCTTGACGACCACGGTGTTGATCCCCTTGAGACCAAGCGACCGCAGAGTGTCACGGTGGTTCTGCTTGCTGCCGATGTAGGACTTGACCTGCGTGATCTTGAGCTGCGCCATGATTACGCACCCACCCCGGCACGCGCACGCAGCAGGGCCGCGGGGGCGACGTCCTCGAGCGGCAGACCGCGGCGGGCCGCGATCTCCTCGGGACGCTGCAGGCCCTTCAGGGCCTCCACGGTCGCGTGCACGATGTTGATGGCGTTGTCGGAGCCGAGCGACTTCGACAGCACGTCGTGGATACCGGCGCACTCCAGGACGGCACGCACGGGACCACCGGCGATCACACCGGTACCCGGCGAAGCCGGCTTGAGGAGAACGACACCGGCGGCCTTCTCACCCTGGATGGGGTGAGGGATGGTGCCCTGGATCCGGGGGACCTTGAAGAAGTGCTTCTTGGCCTCCTCGACACCCTTGGCGATGGCGGCCGGCACCTCCTTGGCCTTGCCGTAACCGACACCCACGGTGCCGTCACCGTCGCCCACCACGACCAGCGCGGTGAAGCTGAAGCGACGACCACCCTTCACAACCTTGGCGACGCGGTTGATCGCGACGACGCGCTCGACGTACGCGGTCTTCTCGGCGGCAGCAGCGCCGCCGTCACGGCCCTTCCGGTCCCGCCGCTCGCCGCCACCGGCACCGCTTCCGCGGCGCTGGGGTCCAGCCATTGGATTACCTCTCTCTTTCCGCTAGCTACAAGCGGCTCAGAACTTGAGCCCGGCTTCGCGGGCGGCGTCCGCCAGGGCGGCGATGCGCCCGGCGTACTGGTTGCCACCACGGTCGAACACGACAGCCTCGACACCGGCGGCCTTGGCGCGCTCGGCGACCAGCGCGCCGACCTGCTTCGCCTGGGCGGACTTGTCGCCCTCGGCACCGCGGATCGACGCGTCCAGCGAGGACGCCGACGCCAGGGTGTGGCCCTTGAGGTCGTCGATCACCTGCGCCACGATGTGGCGGTTGGAGCGGGTCACGACCAGACGGGGGCGCTCGGCCGTACCGTTGATCCGCTTGCGGATCCGCAGGTGACGGCGCTTGATCGCGGCGCGCTTGTAGGCGTCGCCCTTGAGGATCTTCTGCCCGTATGCCATGGCTTACTTACCCGCCTTTCCGACCTTGCGGCGGATGACTTCGCCCTCGTACTTGACGCCCTTGGCCTTGTACGGGTCGGGCTTGCGCAGCTTGCGGATGTTGGCCGCAACCTCGCCGACCTTCTGCTTGTCGATGCCCTCGACCGAGAAACGGGTCGGGGTCTCCACCTTGAAGGTGATGCCCTCGGGGGCCTCGACAGTGATCGGGTGGCTGTAACCGAGCGCGAACTCGAGGTTCGAGCCCTTGGCGGTCACGCGGTAACCGACACCGCTGATCTCGAGCTTCTTGACGTATCCCTGGGTCACACCGGTGATCATGTTCGCCACCAGCGTGCGGGACAGGCCGTGCAGGGCCTTGCTCTGCCGCTCGTCGTTCGGGCGCGTCACCTGGAGGGTGCCGTCCTCGCCCTTAGCGATGTCGATCGGCGCGACGATGGTGTGGGTCAGTTCGCCCTTGGGGCCCTTGACCTTGACCGTACGGCCGTCGATGGTGACGTCCACGCCGGCGGGAACCGGGATGGGGAGCTTGCCGATACGCGACATAGCTGTTTCCTCCGTTCCCTTCCGTTACCAGACGTAGGCGAGGACTTCCCCACCCACGCCCTTCTTCTGCGCCTGCTTGTCGGTCAGCAGACCGTGCGACGTGGAGATGATCGCCACGCCCAGGCCGCCCAGGACCTTCGGCAGGTTGGTGGACTTCGCGTACACCCGGAGACCGGGCTTGGAGATCCGCTTGATGCCCGCGATGGAGCGCTCACGGTTGGGCCCGAACTTCAGCTCCAGGACGAGGTTCTTGCCGACCTCGGCGTCCTCGACCTTCCAGCCCGTGATGAAGCCCTCCTGCTGGAGGATCTCCGCGATGTGAGACTTGATCTTGGAGTGCGGCATCGACACCGAGTCGTGGTACGCCGAGTTCGCGTTCCGCAGACGCGTCAGCATGTCTGCGATCGGATCAGTCATGGTCATGAATTGGCCTGTGGCCTTTCTCGCCGGGGTTTCCTATATGCGCCATCCCTCTCCCCATACATGGACGGGACGGGTGCGGCACGGGGACCTACGGCGTAGTAAGCAATCGTTAGCGGACTCTGTCCGCGGGCGTTCAGGGCGGCAGGGGCCCAACCCTCCTAGCCTAAGCCATGAGGGGAGGCGCCCCCGCCGTCCCGGTTGCTTACCGAGAGGTCCAGGAATCCCGAATTACCGGGATTACCAGGAGCTCTTGGTCACGCCCGGCAGCTCGCCACGGTGAGCCATCTCACGAAGGCACACGCGGCAGAGGCCGAACTTGCGGTAAACGGAGTGCGGACGACCGCAGCGCTGGCAGCGGGTGTACGCGCGCACGCCGAACTTGGGCTTGCGAGCAGCCTTCGCGATGAGAGCCTTCTTCGCCATCTCGCTCACGCCTCCTTGAACGGGAAGCCGAGGTGACGGAGAAGGGCACGGCCCTCTTCGTCGTTGGTCGCCGTGGTCACCACGGTGATGTCCATACCCCGGACACGGTCGATCTTGTCCTGGTCGATCTCGTGGAACATGACCTGCTCCGTGAGACCGAAGGTGTAGTTGCCACGGCCGTCGAACTGCTTGGGGGACAGGCCGCGGAAGTCGCGGATGCGCGGCAGCGCGAGCGACAGGGTGCGGTCCAGGAACTCCCACATGCGGTCGCCACGGAGCGTGACGTGGGCACCGATCGGCTGGCCCTCACGCAGCTTGAACTGCGCGATGGACTTGCGGGCCTTGGTGACGGCCGGCTTCTGACCGGTGATGGTGGTCAGGTCGCGGATCGCGCCCTCGATCAGCTTCGAGTCACGGGCGGCGTCGCCGACACCCATGTTGACCACGATCTTGACGAGGCCGGGAACCTGCATGACGTTCTCGTACTTGAACTCGTCACGCAGCTTGCCCGCGATCTCCTCGCGGTACTTCTGCTTCAGACGCGGAGTGGTGGTGGTAGCCATCAGATGTCCTCACCCGTCCGCTTGGCAACGCGGATCTTGTTGCCGTTCTCGTCGAAGCGGTAGCCGACACGCGTGACGACCTTCTTGCCGTCCTTCTCCACGACCAGCTGGACGTTGGAGACGTGGATCGGCGCCTCGGTGGTCACGATGCCGCCGGCCTGGGAACCGCGCGCGGTCGGACCAGCCTTGGTGTGCTTCTTGACCCGGTTGACACCCTCGACCAGGACGCGGTCCTCGCGGGGGAAGGCCGCGATGACCTTGCCCTGCTTGCCCTTGTCCTTACCGGTGATGACCTGGACCAGGTCGCCCTTCTTGATCTTCATGCTTACAGCACCTCCGGCGCGAGCGAGATGATCTTCATGAACTTCTTCTCGCGCAGCTCACGGCCGACCGGGCCGAAGATGCGGGTGCCGCGAGGGTCGCCGTCGTTCTTCAGAATGACGGCGGCGTTCTCGTCGAAGCGGATGTACGAGCCGTCCGGACGGCGGCGCTCCTTGACGGTGCGAACGATGACCGCCTTGACGACGTCACCCTTCTTCACGTTGCCACCGGGGATCGCGTCCTTGACGGTGGCGACGATGACGTCACCGATGCCCGCGTAGCGGCGACCGGAGCCACCGAGCACACGGATGCAAAGGATCTCCTTCGCACCAGTGTTGTCGGCGACACGCAGTCGCGACTCCTGCTGGATCACGTCTATCTCCTGATCGTCTGCCGGTTCCCCGGGGGCCGCTCGTGCGAGCGGTCCCCCGGAGCCTGGCGGAACTGACCTGCGGGGTTTGCCCCGCAGGAATTACTTGGCCTTCTCGAGGATCTCGACGACGCGCCAGCGCTTGGTCGCGGACAGCGGCCGGGTCTCCATCAGGAGAACGCGGTCGCCGACACCCGCGGCGTTCTGCTCGTCGTGCGCCTTGAGCTTGTTGGTACGGCGGATGACCTTGCCGTACAGCGCGTGCTTGACGCGGTCCTCGACGGCGACGACGACGGTCTTGTCCATCTTGTCGCTGACGACGTAACCCTCGCGGGTCTTGCGGAAGCCGCGCGCCTCGGTGTTCTGCTCAGTCACGTTGTTCTCGCTCATGCGTTCTCCACCGTTTCGATGCCCAGCTCGCGCTCGCGCATCAGGGTGTAGATCCGCGCGATGTCCTTACGGACGGCCTTCAGCCGACCGTGGTTCTCGAGCTGACCGGTCGCCGCCTGGAAACGGAGGTTGAACAGCTCTTCCTTGGCCTCGCGGAGCTTGTTGAGCAGCTCCTCGTTGCCCAGCTCGCGCAGCTCGGACGCCTTGGTACCGGCCGACATCACGCTTCACCTGCCTCGCGCTTGACGATCTTGCACTTCATCGGCAGCTTGTGAGCCGCACGGGTCAGGGCCTCGCGCGCGATCTTCTCGTTGGGGTACGACAGCTCGAACATGACGCGTCCGGGCTTGACGTTGGCCACCCACCACTCGGGAGAACCCTTACCGGAACCCATGCGGGTCTCGGCCGGCTTCTTCGTCAGCGGGCGGTCCGGGTAGATGTTGATCCAGACCTTGCCGCCACGCTTGATGTGGCGGGTCATGGCGATACGAGCCGCTTCGATCTGGCGGTTCGTGACGTACGCCGGGGTCAGCGCCTGGATGCCGTACTCGCCGAACGCAACCTGCGTGCCACCCTTGGACATGCCGTTGCGCTTGGGGTGGTGCTGCTTGCGGTGCTTGACCCTACGGGGGATCAGCATGTCGGTCAGGCCTCCGTTCCGGTGCTCTCAGCCGGAGCGGCGGGCGCCTCGGCCTTGGGGGCCTCGGCAGCGGCAGCCTGCTGCGGCTTGCGACCACGCCCGCCACGCTCGCCACCGCGGCCACCACGGGCCGGGCGGTCGTTGCCACCACGGGCCGGGCGGTTGCCGGCGCGGGCAGCGGCGTTCTCGGCGCGGACCTCGGCGATGTTCTTGACGTCGCCCTTGTAGATCCAGACCTTCACACCGATGCGGCCGAAGGTCGTCTTGGCCTCGAAGAAGCCGTAGTCCACGTTCGCGCGGAGCGTGTGCAGGGGCACGCGGCCCTCGCGGTAGAACTCCGAGCGGGACATCTCGGCGCCGCCGAGGCGGCCACCGCACTGGATCTTGATGCCCTTGGCGCCGGCCTTCATGGCGGACTGCATGCTCTTGCGCATGGCCCGGCGGAAGGAGACGCGGGAGGACAGCTGCTCGGCGACGGCCTGGGCCACCAGCTGAGCGTCCGTCTCCGGGTTCTTGACCTCGAGGATGTTCAGCTGGACCTGCTTGCCGGTCAGCTTCTCCAGGTCACCGCGGATGCGGTCGGCCTCGGCGCCGCGGCGGCCGATGACGATGCCGGGACGCGCGGTGTGGATGTCGACGCGGACGCGGTCACGGGTGCGCTCGATCTCCACCTTCGAGATGCCGGCGCGCTCCATGCCGGACGTCATCATCCGACGGATGGCGACGTCTTCCTTGACGTAGTCCTTGTACAGCTTGTCGGCGTACCACCGGGACTTGAAGTCCGTGGTGACACCGAGCCGGAACCCGTGCGGGTTTACCTTCTGGCCCATTACCGGGTTCCTTCCTTGCTGGCGACGACCACGGTGATGTGGCTGGTCCGCTTGCGGATCCGGTAGGCACGGCCCTGGGCACGCGGACGGAACCGCTTCAGGGTCGGGCCCTCGTCGACGTAGGCCTCGGAGATGTAGAGGCTGTCGACGTCGGTGTGGTCGTAGTTGTGCGCGGCGTTGGCGATGGCGCTGTCGAGCACCTTGCCGACCGGCACGGAGGCAGCCTGCGGAGCGAATCGCAGGACCGCCTGAGCCTCCGTGGCGTCCATGCCACGGATAAGGTCCACCACGCGGCGGGCCTTCATGGGCGTGACGCGGATGTACCGCGCCTGGGCCCTGGCTTCCATGGTTGTCCCTTCAGTTTCTTACGTGTCTGAATGCGATCCGCTACTAGCGGCGCTTCGACTTCCGGTCTTCCTTGACGTGGCCCCGGAAGGTGCGGGTCGGCGAGAACTCGCCGAGCTTGTGGCCGACCATCGACTCGGTGACGAACACCGGGATGTGGGTCTTGCCGTTGTGCACCGCGATCGTGTGGCCCAGCATGGCCGGGACGATCATCGAGCGACGGGACCAGGTCTTGATGACGTTCTTGGTGCCGGCTTCGTTCTGGGCGTCCACCTTCTTCATCAGGTGGTCGTCGACGAAGGGCCCCTTCTTCAAGCTACGAGGCATCTCAACCCGTCCTTAGCGCTTCTTGTTCGTCTTGCGGCGGCGGACGATGTACTTGTTCGACGCCTTCTTGGGCGAACGAGTACGGCCTTCCTTCTTGCCCCACGGGGAGACCGGGTGGCGGCCACCGGAGGTCCGGCCCTCACCACCACCGTGCGGGTGGTCGACCGGGTTCATGACCACACCACGGACGGTCGGGCGAACGCCCAGCCAGCGCTTGCGGCCGGCCTTACCCCAGTTGATGTTCGACTGCTCGGCGTTGCCGACCTCGCCAACGGTGGCGCGGCAGCGGACGTCGACCAGACGGATTTCGCCGGACGGCATGCGCAGGTGGGCGTAGGCGCCCTCCTTCGCGAGCAGCTGCACGGAGGCACCGGCGGAACGGGCGAACTTGGCACCGCCACCGGGACGGAGCTCGATCGCGTGGATCGTGGTACCGACCGGGATGTTGCGGAGGGCCAGGTTGTTGCCCGGCTTGATGTCGGCCCCGGGACCGTTCTCGATGCGGTCGCCCTGCTGCAGGCCGCGCGGCGCGAGGATGTAGCGCTTCTCGCCGTCGGCGTAGTGCAGCAGCGCGATACGCGCCGTGCGGTTGGGGTCGTACTCGATGTGCGCGACCTTCGCCGGCACGCCGTCCTTGTCGTGACGACGGAAGTCGATCACACGGTAGGCGCGCTTGTGGCCACCACCCTGGTGGCGGACGGTCACACGACCGGCGTTGTTACGGCCGCCCTTGCTGTGCAGAGGGCGGACCAGCGACTTCTCCGGCGTGGACCGCGTGACCTCGACGAAGTCGGCGACGCTGGCGCCACGACGGCCAGGAGTCGTCGGCTTGTACTTGCGGATACCCATTTCTCAGTCCTCGTCCGATATCGGACGATCCGGACCTCCGTCAGGAGGTCGGACCGCCGAAGATGTCGATACGGTCGCCCTCGGCGAGGGTCACGATCGCGCGCTTGGTGGCGGCACGCTGGCCGAAGCCGGTGCGGGTCCGCTTGCGCTTGCCCTGGCGGTTGATCGTGTTGACCCCGGTGACCTTGACCGAGAAGACCGACTGCACGGCCTCCTTGATCTGGGTCTTGTTGGCCCGCGGGTCGACGATGAACGTGTACTTGTTCTCGTCGAGGAGCGCGTAGCTCTTCTCGGACACGACCGGCTTGATCAGGACGTCACGGGGATCCGTGTACGCCTTGCTCGCCGGGGTGACGACGGTGTTCTTGCCCTCGGCGGCGTGGCGACGCGCCTTGGCGACGCGCGCGGCCTTGGCGGCCTTGGCGGCCTTGGAGGCAATGGCGGGGTGACGGATAGCCATCAGGCCTCGCTCCCTTCGGTGTCATTGGCCTTCGGGCCGGACACGAAGGACTCGAAGGCGGCCTTGGTGAAGACCACGTCGTCCGAGACGAGAACGTCGTACGTGTTCAGCTGGCCCGGCTCCAGGATGTGGACCTGGGGCAGGTTGCGGGCGGACAGCCACGCGGCCTCGTCGGAGCGGTCGACGACCAGGAGCAGGTTCTTGCGCTCGCTGATCTTGCCGAACAGGCTCTTGGCGGCCTTCGTGGAGGGGGTCTCGCCCTCGACCACGCCGGTGACGACGTGGATGCGGTTGTGACGCGCCCGGTCGGTGAGGGCGTGACGCAGAGCGGCAGCCTTCATCTTCTTCGGGGTGCGCTGCGAGTAGTCGCGCGGCACGGGACCGTGCACGACGCCACCACCGGCGAACTGCGGCGCGCGGGTCGAGCCCTGACGGGCGCGGCCGGTGCCCTTCTGGCGGTACGGCTTCTTGCCACCGCCGCGGACCTCGCCACGGGTCTTGGTCTTGTGCGTGCCCTGACGGGCGGCGGCCAGCTGCGCGACGACGACCTGGTGGATCAGCGGGATGCTGACCTTCTCAACGCCGAAGATCTCCGCGGGGAGCTCGACGGAACCGGCCTTGTCGCCCGCCGGCGAAAGGATGTCAACAGTGCTCATCGGTTACCTCAGGCCCCCTTGGCCGCGGTGCGGACCAGGACGAGGCCGCCGTTCGGACCGGGAACCGCGCCCTTGATGAGCAGCAGACCCTTCTCCGCGTCAACGGCGTGGACGGTCAGGTTCTGGGTGGTGACCCGCTCGTTGCCCATGCGACCCGCCATGCGGAGGCCCTTGAACACACGGCCCGGGGTGGCACAGCCACCGATGGAACCGGGGGAGCGGTGCTTGCGCTGGGTGCCGTGACCGGCGCCGAGGCCACCGAAGTTGTGACGCTTCATGACACCGGCGAAGCCCTTGCCCTTGCTCTTGCCGGTGACGTCGACCTTCGTGCCGGCCTCGAACACCTCGGCGGTGATCTCCTGGCCCAGCGTGTACTCGGAGGCGTCCGACGTGCGGATCTCGACGAGGTGACGACGCGGGGTGACGTCGGCCTTGGCGAAGTGGCCCTTGAGGGGCTTGTTCACCTTGCGCGGGTCGATCTCGCCGAAGGCGATCTGGACGGACTCGTAGCCGTCGACGTCGTTCGTACGGACCTGGGTGACGACGTTGGGCCCGGCCTTGACGACGGTGACGGGAACAACGCGGTTGTTCTCGTCCCACACCTGCGTCATACCGAGCTTCTCGCCCAGGATGCCCTTGATCTGCTTAGCCATTCTCAGCCCACCAGCCTCAGAGCTTGATCTCGATGTCGACACCGGCCGGGAGGTCGAGTCGCATCAGAGAGTCAACGGTCTTGGGGGTCGGGTCGAGGATGTCGATCAGGCGCTTGTGCGTGCGCATCTCGAAGTGCTCGCGCGAGTCCTTGTACTTGTGCGGCGACTTGATGACGCAGTACACGTTCTTCTCAGTGGGCAGCGGCACCGGGCCCGCGACCGACGCACCGGTACGGGTCACCGTCTCGACGATCTTCTTCGCCGAGGAGTCGATGACCTCGTGGTCGTAGGCCTTGAGCCGGATGCGGATCTTCTGTCCCGCCATGGCTACTTCGTAGTCCTGTCTCTCTACAGCTCTGGAACCCGGATTCTTCTTCGGTTTCTCCGACCCACGCGGTCGGGCGTGTCGCGCTCCCGCTGACACAGATGTCCCTTGTTCGAACATCCCTGCGGGGAATGCACACGGCCCTCACGGAACCGCAGGCCGGAGGCGAGAAGCCCACCGGGTGCCTGGCCGGTGCCGCACCGACGCTTCCCGGAAGATTCCCGTACGTCCGCCCCAGCGCTGCCGTGTGGCAGTTAGGACGACGAGTACTGTGGGACTCGCTTCCGGTCCTCCCGGCGGGAGGCGCGCAGCATCAACACTCGACCGAGCAACTCGGACAGTCTGCCACACGGGGTAGGGCCGACGCCAATCGAGCCGGAGAGAATACCCCGAACGTGACGCAGGTCAAACACCTGCCACGGTTGACCGGCATGGACATGCTTGGCCGGTGCGGTGCACGACCCCCGGCCGCCGGGTAGGGCGAGGCCGTCCGGACCCGGCGCCCCCCTTCGGGTGACCGTAGGCGCGGCGCGTGACCGGGGCGGGTGCGGTCGCCGGAGTGCCGGTCAGGGTGCGGATCAGTGCGTGGTCCGGGGCCCGGCGGACGGGGTCCGGGCGGGCGGCGCCGCCGGTGAGGGCGTGGGCCTGGCAGCGGCAGCCGGGGAAGTCGCGCTCGCGGTGGGCACTCGGGGTGCGCCGCCCGGGTTCAGGTGCGCGTCACCGTCCCGCAGTCCTCGCCGTCGAGCACCTCGCCCAGCGGTGTCTCGCGGTCGTAGGGGTCCGTGTCCGGGCCGGTGGGCGGGGAGGCGGTGGGGGCGGAGGACGGGAAGGACGGGTGCAGGAAGCCGCCCTCGTTCTCGCAGGAGACGTTGAAGAACGCGGCGTCGTAGCGCTCGACCTGGAGCTTTCCGGGGGTGGCCGTCCAGCGGGCGGGGTCGGAGAGGAGCAGGACCAGCTCGCGGCGGACGATGGTGCGGGAGACGCGGTCGGCGCCGCGCTCGGCCTTCGTCACGGGGTAGACGAAGGTGTAATCGGCGCGTACGCGGACCTGGCCGGGCTCGCCGGCCTCGTAGGTCATCGTGCCGCGCACCTTGACCACGTCCCCGACCGGACGCACCTCGTCCGGGTCGAAGCGCGTGAACAGGGCGACCGGGTCGTGCTCGCGGTCCGGGGAACGCAGGGAGCGGCGCGCGTCGGGGAGCATGTCCGGCTGGCGGGGGTCGAGCAGGGCCAGGGCCTTCTCCGGGTGCCCGCCGCGCCGTACCTCCGGGTCGAGGTTGGCCGCGACCAGGAACTCCTTGGTGCGGCGCAGGGCCAGCTCCACGTCCTTCTCGCTCATGCCGCCGACCGCCTCGGCCGCCGGGAGGTCGATCGCGTCCGCGCCCTCGGCCCAGGCGCGGGCGGGCGAGCCGCGGAACGGGGCGTCGAGGGTGGGGCCGCCCGCGGCGGAGCCGGCGGGGGACGCGGAGGTGGAGGCCGGCCGGGGGGTGTCGTCCCCGCCCGGCAGGTGGTCCAGGACCAGCGAGGGCCGGATCGCGACCACGGCGAGGCCCACGGTCAGCAGCACGCCGAGCGCCGGTCCCCACCCGCGCCTGCGGCGGGCGCGGCCCCGCGCCTCCTCCCCCGGGGGGCCCGTACGCCAGCCCGGCGGGTCCGCGGCGCCCTGCTCCCGCAGCCGGCGGGCCACCATGCGCGCCCGTGCGGACGGCTCCTTGGGCGCGTCGCCGGCTCCTCCGCCCTCCGCGGCCGCGCGGAGGAAGGCCTCCAGCTCCTCGTCCGATATCGAGGGCTGTTCGCCGGGCTGTTCGGATGACGGACGAGTACTCACGGCTTCACTCTCTGGCTCAGGGCAGGGAAGGGCGGGACGACGCGAAGGAGGGGGGCAGGGGAACCACCGGACGGCAAGGGCGTGATCATTCCTAAGCCGTTCGCTGACGGCCGCACAAGCGGTTCCGCGCAACTGAGGCGTTCTCCTCACTCCACCCGGGTATCTCCGCCCTCCCCCGGCCCCCGCCCGGCCGCTTGGATCGACTCCATGGCCACACGGACGTCCCGCCGCCACCCGGCGCTGCCCCGCGCCGTCCTCCCCGCGCTCCTCGGCATCACCGTCGTCCTGCTCATCGCCTTCGGCGCGTCCGCGTGCCAGTCCTTCGCGGGCGGCCCGGTGCTGTCCGCCGCGGAGTACCGGGAGCGGGTGGCCGCGACCGAGGAGGCGGGCGAGGAGGCGCTGCGCGACCTGAGCCCGGCGCCCGCCGCCGGGGACGGGGTCCTGGACGAGGTCAGCGGCTCCTGCGTGGACGACTTCGGCTTCGACGACACCGGGGTCACCCGCGACGAGCCCTCGTACGAGTGGTCCCTGGACTTCACCGACCGGTCCGCGTACCTGCGGGCCGTGGAGAACCTCCACCGGACCTGGAGCGAACGCGGCCTGGACGTCGAACGCGTCGAACCCGACAAGGACTCCGGCCTGCCGGGCATCTCCACCACCACCGACGGCATCCGCCTGACCCTCGCCCCCGACTGGTACTCGGACCGTCCCGTCCTGCGCGTGAACGGCGGCTGCCTCCGCCACGAGTACGACTTCCATCGATGACGTCCGGTGCCCCTGGGGCGGAGGAGACCGCTGGTCGCTGGTGACCTGCTCACGGACACCAGGATCGTCCTCGCCCTGCTCCGCCTCGGGCTGCGGCCCGAGGCGGACCCGGTCTCCTGAACGCCCGGCGGGCACGGCAAAGGGGCCCGTACGACCGAAGTCGTACGGGCCCCTTCGAGCCACTCAGATCACGTGACCCTCAAGCAAGCGGAACTTACTTCAGGATCTTGGTGACCTGGCCGGCGCCCACGGTCCGGCCACCCTCACGGATGGCGAACTTCAGGCCCTCCTCCATGGCGACGGGCTGGATCAGCTCGACGCGCATCTCGGTGTTGTCGCCCGGCATGACCATCTCGGTGCCCTCGGGGAGGTGCACAACGCCGGTCACGTCCGTGGTACGGAAGTAGAACTGCGGGCGGTAGTTGTTGAAGAACGGGGTGTGGCGGCCACCCTCGTCCTTCGACAGGATGTAGGCCTGGGCCTCGAACTCGGTGTGCGGGGTGACCGAACCCGGCTTGATGATGACCTGGCCGCGCTCGACGTCCTCGCGCTTGATGCCACGGAGGAGCAGACCGACGTTCTCACCGGCCTGGCCCTCGTCGAGCAGCTTGCGGAACATCTCGATGCCGGTGACCGTGGTGGTGGTCTTCTCGGTCTTGATGCCGATGATGTCGACGGTCTCGTTGACCTTCAGGACACCACGCTCGATACGGCCGGTGACGACCGTACCGCGACCGGTGATGGTGAAGACGTCCTCGATCGGCATGAGGAACGGCTTGTCGACGTCGCGCTCCGGCTGCGGGATCGACTCGTCGACGGCCTTCATCAGGTTGAGGACGGAGTCCACCCACTCCTTCTCGCCCTCGAGGGCCTTGAGAGCGGAGACCTTGACGACCGGAACGTCGTCGCCGGGGAACTCGTACTCGGAGAGGAGCTCACGGACCTCGAGCTCGACGAGCTCCAGGATCTCCTCGTCGTCCACCATGTCGGCCTTGTTCAGGGCGACCACGATGTACGGAACGCCGACCTGGCGGGCCAGGAGCACGTGCTCCTTGGTCTGCGGCATCGGGCCGTCGGTGGCGGCGACCACGAGGATGGCGCCGTCCATCTGCGCCGCACCCGTGATCATGTTCTTGATGTAGTCCGCGTGACCCGGGCAGTCGACGTGGGCGTAGTGACGCGCCTCGGTCTGGTACTCGACGTGCGCGATGGAGATGGTGATACCGCGCTGACGCTCCTCGGGCGCCTTGTCGATGTTGTCGAACGGGGTGGCCTCGTTCAGGTCCGGGTACGCGTCGTGCAGCACCTTGGTAATGGCGGCCGTGAGGGTCGTCTTACCGTGGTCGATGTGACCGATGGTGCCGATGTTGACGTGCGGCTTAGTCCGCTCGAACTTCGCCTTCGCCACTGGGGTCCTCCTGGGAGTGGTTCTGGTACGCCTTACTTCATCGGCGCCAGGTGATCTTTGCTGGATGTCCCGGATCCCGGGGGCAAACATCCGTGATGCGGCTGTTTGCCCCACGAGGCTCCGGAGTCAAGCCTACGGCGTGGACGCGAGGTCCGTTACTCGCCCTTGGCCTTCGCGATGATCTCCTCGGCGACGTTCCGCGGAACCTCGGCGTAGGAGTCGAACTGCATGGAGTAGCTGGCGCGGCCGGACGTCTTGCTGCGCAGGTCGCCGACGTAACCGAACATCTCCGAGAGGGGCACGAGGCCCTTCACGACGCGGGCACCGGCCCGCTCCTCCATGGCCTGGATCTGGCCACGGCGGGAGTTGATGTCACCGATGACCTCACCCATGTAGTCCTCGGGCGTGGTGACCTCGACGGCCATCATCGGCTCAAGGAGAACGGGGCTGGCCTTGCGCGCGGCCTCCTTGAAGGCCTGCGAACCGGCGATCTTGAACGCGAGCTCGGAGGAGTCCACCTCGTGGTAGGCACCGTCGAGCAGCGTGACGCGCACGCCGGTCATCTCGTAACCGGCGAGGATGCCGAACTGCATGGCCTCCTGGCAGCCGGCGTCGACCGACGGGATGTACTCCTTCGGGATACGACCACCAGTGACCTGGTTGACGAACTCGTAGGAGGCGTCGCCACCCTCGATCGGCTCGATCGAGATGATGACGCGGCCGAACTGGCCGGTACCACCGGTCTGCTTCTTGTGGGTGTACTCGACCTTCTCGACCGACTTGCGGATGGTCTCGCGGTACGCGACCTGCGGCTTGCCGACGTTGGCCTCGACCTTGAACTCACGGCGCATACGGTCGACCAGCACCTCGAGGTGCAGCTCGCCCATGCCACCGATGATGGTCTGGCCGGTCTCCTCGTCCGAGTGGACCTGGAAGGACGGGTCCTCCTCGGCCAGGCGCTGGATCGCGACGCCCAGCTTCTCCTGGTCGCCCTTCGACTTGGGCTCGATGGCGACCTGGATGACCGGCGCCGGGAAGTCCATGGACTCCAGGATGACCGGCGCCTTGTCGTCGCACAGGGTCTCACCGGTGGTGGTCTGCTTCAGGCCCATGACGGCGACGATGTCGCCGGCGCCCACCGACTCGATCTCCTCACGCTTGTTGGCGTGCATGCGGTAGATCTTGCCGATGCGCTCCTTGCGGCCCTTGACGGAGTTCAGCACGGCGGTGCCGGACTCCAGGCGGCCGGAGTACACGCGGACGAAGGTGAGCTTGCCGAGGTGCGGGTCGCTCATGATCTTGAACGCCAGCGCCGACAGCGGCTCGTCGTCGGACGGCTTGCGCTTGATGACCGTCTCGGGGTCCTTGACGTCGTGGCCCTCGATGGCCTCGATGTCGACCGGCGACGGCAGGTAGCGCACGACCGCGTCGAGCAGGGGCTGGACGCCCTTGTTCTTGAAGGCGGTGCCGCAGAAGACCGGGGTCACCGTGGTGCCCTGGCCCTTGCCGGAAGCGATCGTGATGCGGCGGATGGCCGCGTACAGCTGCTCCTCGGTGGGCTCCTGGCCCTCCAGGTACAGCTCCATGATCTCTTCGTCGTTCTCGGCGACGGCCTCGAGCAGCTTGCCGCGCCACTCCTCAGCGGCCTCGGTGTGCGTGGCCGGGATGTCGACGACGTCGTACATCTCGCCCTTGGTCGCCTCGGCGGACCACACGAGCGCCTTCATGCGGACCAGGTCCACGACACCCTTGAAGTCGGCCTCGGCGCCGATCGGCAGCTGCATCACGATCGGCTGGGCACCCAGCCGGTCGCTGATCATGTCGACACAGCGGTGGAACTCGGCACCGGTGCGGTCGAGCTTGTTGACGAAGCAGATACGCGGAACGCCGTAGCGGTCCGCCTGACGCCACACCGTCTCGGACTGCGGCTCGACGCCGGCGACGCCGTCGAACACCGTCACGGCACCGTCGAGCACGCGCAGGGAGCGCTCCACCTCGACGGTGAAGTCGACGTGACCCGGCGTGTCGATGATGTTGATGGTGTGGTCGACGTCGTCCAGCGACCAGTGGCAGGTGGTGGCAGCAGAGGTGATCGTGATGCCACGCTCCTGCTCCTGCTCCATCCAGTCCATGGTGGCAGCGCCGTCGTGGACCTCACCGATCTTGTAGGACACACCGGTGTAGAACAGGATCCGCTCGGTGGTGGTCGTCTTGCCCGCGTCGATGTGGGCCATGATGCCGATGTTGCGCACCCTGGCCAGGTCAAGCGAAGTGGTAGCCATAAGGCTTCAGTCTTCTCTCGGTCTCGATGTGGGTAGCGACTACCAGCGGTAGTGCGCGAAGGCCTTGTTGGACTCGGCCATCTTGTGCGTGTCCTCGCGCTTCTTCACAGCGGCACCGAGGCCGTTGGACGCGTCGAGGAGCTCGTTGAGCAGACGCTCGGTCATGGTCTTCTCGCGACGGGCGCGGGAGTAACCGACCAGCCAGCGCAGCGCCAGGGTGTTGGCACGGCCGGGCTTGACCTCGACCGGGACCTGGTAGGTGGCGCCACCGACACGGCGGGACTTGACCTCGAGGGTCGGCTTGATGTTCTCGAGAGCGCGCTTCAGCGTGATGACCGGGTCGTTGCCGGTCTTCTCGCGCAGGCCCTCCATGGCGCCGTAGACGATGCGCTCGGCGGTGGAGCGCTTGCCGTTCAGCAGCACCTTGTTGATCAGGGAGGTCACCAGAGGGGAGCCGTAGACCGGGTCGACGATGACCGGACGCTTCGGGGCGGGGCCCTTACGAGGCATTCTTACTTCTCCTTCTTGGCGCCGTAACGGCTGCGGGCCTGCTTGCGGTTCTTGACACCCTGGGTGTCGAGCGAGCCGCGGATGATCTTGTAGCGAACACCCGGCAGGTCCTTCACACGGCCGCCGCGCACGAGCACGATGGAGTGCTCCTGCAGGTTGTGTCCCTCACCCGGAATGTAGGCCGTGACCTCGATCCCGCTGGTCAGACGCACACGCGCGACCTTGCGGAGGGCCGAGTTCGGCTTCTTCGGGGTGGTCGTGAACACACGCGTGCAGACGCCGCGACGCTGAGGGGAACCCTCGAGTGCGGGCGTCTTGTTCTTCTCGACCTTGTCCTGCCGGCCCTTGCGGACCAGCTGCTGGATCGTAGGCACTACTTCTCCGGTTTCTGTGTGCCGATGGGTACAGCTAACCTGGAACGTCGCCGACCCACGCGGTCGGGTGTGTCGAATCCCGCGGACTCCTGCCGACTGACAGAAAGAGGCGCAGATTACGGTGGCCGTTCACAGCTCCCGATGCGGTCGAAGGCACGCAGGAGAGCCAAGGCACACCCCAGGCACAAGGTCTGAGCGTACCTACCGCATTCGCTGTGGTCAAAACAAATGGGAGCCGCCCGCAAGGCCACGCGGGACATGTCAAGACCCCAGTCCGTAAGTGATCTTCAAATCGACGGCGCGTGTCCGCTTCGAACACATTTCTTCCACGTGCCTCGGGGCCGTCAGCCGACCGCGACGCGGACGTCAGCCGACCGTGACGGTCACGGCGGCCACCAGCACCATCACGAGTGCCCAGCCCGCCGTGTACAACCACCCGAGGACCAGCCCGGTGAGGGCGAGCCCGTCACCGCCTTCCCCGGAGTGCCGGATCTCGGAGCGCGCCATGTGCCCCAGCACCACCGCCGGGATCCCGGTGAGCCCGAAGGTCGGCACACACAGCAGCCCGCACAGGGCGGCACCGACGGCCTTCCCGTTCGTCCGCGCCCGCGCAACCGGCGCGAACGTCGCCGGAACCGCCGGCGCCGGCCGCTCCACCGGTCCCTGCGGCAGATCGGCGACGAGCACCGCCAGCTCCCCCACCGTACGCGCCGCGTAGGCCCGCGCGACCCGCTTGCCGAACTCCTCGTGCTCCATCCGCCCCTCGGCGTACCCCGCTCTGAGGACGTCCACGGCCCGCTCCCGCTCGGCGTGCGACGCGAGCATCGACGGGGCCCGGTGACCGGCCCACGACTGCGGAACGCGCTGCCCCTCCCAGGGCTGCCACGGCGGATACGGCAACTGCGACACGGGCACCTCCCGGACGACCGGAGTCCCTCCATCATGCGCCGCGACGGCGGGCACGGCATCAGTGACGACCCTGGGGCGACCCTGAGATTCGCGGCGCTCACCCTACGGGTCCCGGCCTGCCCCATGGCCGGTTTCCGCGCTTTTCCGGGGCTGCACCCGGCCCGTTCAGTAGCTTGATCCGTCGCTGCGACGATCGGGGGCTGAGCGTGATGAGGACGGCCGCGTACCCACTGGACGACGGAGGCGACGGTGGCCTCGACGACCGGGTGCCCTTCCTGGCCCGGCTGGAGAGCGAGGACCGCACCGCCCTGCTCTCCCTCGGCCGCGAGCTGGTGTTCGCCCCGCGGGTGATCCTGCTGCACCAGCGCGAACCCTCCTCGCACGTCCTCTTCCTGGTCGAGGGCTGGACGAAGGTCACCGCGTCCGCCGCCAACGGCTACGAGGCGCTGCTCGCGCTGCGCGGCCCCGGCGACATCGTCGGCGAGTCGGCCGCGCTCACCGGCCGGCCCCGGTCGGCGACGGTGACCGCGCTGGAGGCGGTCCGGGCGGTGGCGCTGGAGCACGAGCGGTTCAAGGACTTCCTCAACCGCTCCCCCACCGTCTCGTTCGCCCTGCTCGGCCTCACCTCGGACCGCACCCGGGCGGCCGACCGGCGCCGGCTGGAGTTCGCCTCGATGAACGTCCGGGAACGTCTCGCCGTCCTCCTGCTGGACCTGGCCCGCACCCACGGCCGGAGCGGCCCCGACGGCATCGAGGTGTGCGTACCGCTGAGCAAGCAGGAGCTGGCGGGCTCGATCGGCGCGTCCCGCGAGATGGTGCAGCGGCTGCTGAAGGAGCTGCGCGAAAAGGACGTCGTCGCCACCGGGCGGCGCACCCTGCTCATCCTCCGCCCCGGCGTCCTGCGCCGTATCGCGGCCACGGGCCGCCCCACGCCGGGTATCCCCGCACCGCCGGGTCCCTACGAGGACTGACCGGCCCGCCGGCCGCAACGGGCCGCCGGACCTCCGGCCCCTTCTGTGCACACGGTCACACTGCGAGTGAGTCAGGCTCCCTCACCACATCCGGCCCATCGCCCCCACGCTGCTGGTCTGCACGTCCCCCACCGCGAGAGGCGACCATGACGGACCCCGTGAGCCGGACGATCCTGCTGCTGGACATCGAGAGGTTCAGCGACCGGGACGACGTGGAGCAGGCGTACCTGCGCCGGATGCTCTACGACATCACCGACCGCGCGCTGGAGGCCGCGGGCATCGACGGAACGCGGCGGCTGCGCGCGGACCGCGGGGACTCCGTGATGGAGCTGATCGACGCGGGCGCGCCGGTCACCGCGCTGCTGCGCGCCCTGCTGCGCGAGGTTCCCGCCCAGCTGCGCCAGGTCAACCGCATGTCCTCGCGCTCGGCCCAGATCCAGCTGCGCGGGGTGGTGGCCGCGGGCTACGTCGCCGTCGACGGGCACGGCGGCTGGGTCGGCTCCGATCTGAACCACGCCTGCCGCCTGCTCGACGCCGACGTGCTGCGCGCGGCGCTGCGCGAGCGCCGCGACGACTTCGCCCTGTGCGTGTCGGAGAGCGTGCACGCGGGCATCGTCCGGCACGACCACGCGGGCATCCCCGCCGAGGACTTCCACCTGGTGACGGTGGTCAGCAAGAACGGCCCGCTGCGGGCCTGGCTGCACGGGCCGCTCCCGGCGGGAGCGGCCCGGACCGGGGAGGGCGGGACGGCGCCCCGTGAGGCGGGCGGTACGGCGACGGCGACGGCCGCGTCCGAGGACCACGGTGACAGGGGGGCGGGGGAAGCCCCGGTGCCGGGTGACCCGGGGGACGACCCGGCACCGGGGCCGCAGGCCCCGCCCCGCGCGCAGCCGCCCGGCGGCGTCGTCCTCACCTTCCTCGGCGGCTCCCCCTCCTTCGGCGGCAGCCTCGTCGCCGGTGACCAGCACGGCGTGTCCGGCGGTCAGGTCACCGGAGACGTCCACCTGGGCCGGTCGGGCGGTGAGCCCGCGTGACGGCGCCCGCACAGCCGGCGCCCGCCGCCGACGACGTGCCGCCGCGGGCCGCGCAGCCCTCACCCGGCGTGTCCGCCGAGGCCGAGGCGGCCGGGGCCGCCGAGGGCTCGGAGGGCATGGAGGGCATGGAGGAGCGGACCCAGGAGGCACGGGCCGCGCAGCGGGAGCTGTTCGCGCACACGCCCGGTTTCATCCTCGGCTCGGCCGCCTCCTTCGGCGGCAGCCTGGTCGGCGGCGCCCAGCACGGTGTCTCCGGCGGGCAGGTCGCCGGTGACGTGTTCATGGGCGGCAAGACGGAGATCCATCACCACGCGCCGACGGCCGCCGCGCACGTCGCCGGGGAGATCCCGCGCGAACAGCTCGACGCGCTGGCCGAGCGCTTCGCCGAGGGCCCGGTCTTCGCCGCCGCCCTCGCGCGGTTGCGGGAGGAACGCGTCCTCGTCCTGGCCGGCCCGCACGGCTGCGGGCGCCACGCGGCCGCGCGGATGCTGCTGCACCGCCTGGGCCTGCCCGCCGTCCACGCGCTGTCGGAGGAGACGACGCCGGGCACGCTGAGCGCGCAGCTCACCCGGCCGGGCGGGCATCTGCTGCGGGATCTGCCGCTGACCCGGAACCGGCCACTGCGCGACACCCATCTGTACGCCGCGGCCGACCAGCTGCGGAAAGCGGACGGCTACCTCGTCGTCACCGTCGAGAAATCGCCATTCCTGTCCGGGGTCTCGCCGTTCGCCTGGAGACCACCGGCCGCCGAGGACGTCGTACGGGCACACCTGGCGGCCGTACGCCCCGACGACACGGCGCGGCTGCTCGCGCTCGGGCCCGTGCGGGACTTCCTCGCCCGAGGCGGGCACCGGCCCGCCGAGGCGGCCGGGTTCGCCGCGACGCTCGCCGGCTACGACGGCAGCCCGGCGGCGGACGCGCGGCTCGTGGACTTCGGGCAGGCGGCGGTGGAGAAGCAGTGCCGGGACCGGCTCGGCGACACCCGGACCGACCTGCGGGACAAGGCCTTCCTCATCTCCCTCGCGGTGTTCGACCGGGCCCCGTACGTGCTGGCCGCCGAACTCGCCGACAAGCTCCTCGTCCACCTCCAGCGGCTCCAGCACCCCGAGCGGCCCCCGGAGATCCCCGTGTTCTCCCCGCTGGCCGCCGAGACCCGGCTGGAGCGCGCCGGGGCGAAGGGCGAGGTGCGCGGCGAGGAGACCGAGTGGGGTACGGTCCCGCAGTTCACGGCCTACTTCCCGCGTGAGGACACCCCGCGGGCCCTGCTCGCGGAGGTGTGGACGGGGCACCCCTCGGCCCGGCCGGCACTGGTCGCCTGGCTCAAGGAGCTGGCCCGGGACCGGCGGCCCCTGGTCCGTACCCGCGTCGCCGCGGCGACGGCGCTGCTCGCGCGCGCCGACCTGCCCTCGGCGGTGGCGCTGATCATCGACGGCTGGGCCGTCTCGAAGGCGTTCGGACCCCGGGTGACCGCCGCGAACGCCCTGGTGCTCGCCCAGCTCCTCGACGCGCCCGTGGTCCTGCGCCTGCTCACCCAGTGGTGCACGGACCCGCACTGGGCGCGCCGCTGGACCGCGATCCGCGCACTCGGCCTGCTCGCCCCGCTGCGCCCCGAGCTGACCGGCCCGGCACTCGGCGCGCTCGCCGCCCGCGCCCGCGCGGACCACAGCGGTCCCGCCGAGAGCGCCAACCTGATCGAGTCCACGGCGCTGCTGCTGTCGGTGGGCACCCGCCGCGGGGAGATGCTCTCCGAGCTGGTCCGGCTGCTGCAGGAGGACGCCCCGTCGGTCCGCTCGCTCGCCCTGGCCGCGTTCGTCCGCGCCTGCGAGAACACCGAGGAGGGCGCGCTCGTCGAGTGGTACGCCGACACCGGCATGTACGAGCCGGACTCGGCCCATGACCTCGCCACCCTCTGGCGCACCGCGCTCGGCGACCGCGGCCACACCCGGCAGGCCCTGAACGCCCTGCGCGTGTGGGTGTACACGGCCCAGCGCAGCGCGGCCACGGCGCAGGCCCTGGAACTGCTGCTGCCCGCCCTGGTCGTCACGGCCGCCGACCGGCACCGCCTCGACCACGAGCTGCGGACGCTGCGCGCGGAGGACGGCGGCCCGCGCCCGCCGGTCGCCGACCGGCTGCTCGCCGTGGTGAGCCCATCCATGAACCCCCAGCAACAGCCGAGGAGTTGACTCATGGCGGACTTCCGCCGTCAGCCGGAGTGGCAGCAATCCGCCGACCGGCACAGCACCCTGATCGACCCCGTGCTCACCGTGCGGCCGGTCTCCCGGTTCGACTACGCCGCCCGGCGTCCGGTCACCGCGATCGACCACGCACTGGTGTTCGCCACGGCGACCGGCACGTACGACGTCTACATCCCGCCGCACCGGCCCACCCGCGCACAGGCGGCCACCCGCCGCTACGCCTCGGTGTACGAGGTCGACATGGGCAGCCACCCGGTGCGGCTGGATCTCGATCTGCCCAGCGACGACGACGCGTTCTCGTTCGGCGCGACCGCCGATCTGACCTGGCGGGTCGCCGATCCGGAGGCGTACGTGCGCAGCGGTGAGCGGGACGTGCCCACCCGACTGGCCCGGGAGCTCCAGCAGTTCGCCCGCCCGGTCAGCCGGCGCTTCTCCATCGAGGACAGCCCGGCCGCCGAGAGCGCCGTGCAGCAGGCCGTCGCCTCCGGCTCCTTCGCGGCGGGCATCGGGCTCGCCGTCACCTGCGTGATGCGGCTGAGGCTGGACGACGGGGCGATCGAGCACCGGCGCAGGCGCCGGGAGCTGCGCTACAGCACCGAACTGCTGGACCCCGAGCACGAGTTCCGGATGCGGCAGGCGCAGCAGCAGCACGAACTGGAGATGCTGCGCCAGCGGCAGTACCAGCAGCTGGTGGCCGAGAAGATCCACTTCTACCAGTACCACCTCCAGCACGGCGGCGTCGGCGCGTGGGCGCTGCACCTGGCCGCGCACCCCGAGGACACCCGGCTGGTGATCGACAACATCCACCGGGACCAGCTGACGTACATCAAGGACCAGCTGGAGCTGATGAGCGGCGACGAGCTGGAGGACTACGAGAAGGCCGCCTCGCTCAAGCAGATCCGCCAGGAGGTCGACGACCTGATCCAGCGCCGGTCGGCCGCCCCGGGGGCTCCGGGCGAACTGCCCACCGGCCCGCCTCCCGGAGGGCCGTACGGCGCGGAGGACCCGGCGGCGCCCGCGGCCGCCCCCGCTGCCACGGGAGGCCCCGCGCCCGTCACACCGCCACCGCCCCCGGCGTACGCCCCTGCCCCGTCGGCCGCCCCCGCCGCACCGGCCGTCCCCCCGCCGCCGCGGCCGCCGGACCGTGAAGCCGCGGAGCCGGGATCGGGACCGGCGTGACTTCCGCGGACGATGCCACGGCCGTCCGCCATCAGCTCTCCGAACGCCTCCTCACCGACATGCGCGCGGAGATAGCACGGGCGGACAGCAAGGCGGCGGTGCTGGTGGCGGCGCTCGGCATCACCGCCGGGGTGTGCAGCGGGCTGATGGCCGGGCGCAAGTGGAGCCCGCAGGACCTCTCGGCGGGGGGCGCGGTGCTGTGGTGGGCCGGGATCCTGTCGTTCGCCCTGTCCCTGCTCGCGCTGCTGCTGGCCGTGCTGCCCCGCTACGGCAAGGACGGCTGGGCCCCCGGCCGCCCCCTCTGCTACTTCGGCGACGTCCAGCGCGCCGTACGCGACGGACAGCTGGCCGACGCGCTCGCCGACACCGCCCGCGACCCGGCCGGCGGGCACCTGGTCGCCCTGACCGAGACCAGCCGTATCGCCGCCCGCAAGCACCAGTGGATCCGCACCGGCCTGATCGCCTTCTGCGCCGGGACGGTCCTGCTGCCCGCGGGCCTGCTGGCCGGCTGATCCCCCGTTCCGCCCGAGGGCTCGCAAGACCCGCACGCACGAAGGAGTTCCCATGACACAGCCACCGGACCCGGCCGCCGTACCGGAACCCCCGTACCCGGCCGCCCCGCCGCCACCGCGGTATCCGACGGCCGCACCGCCCCCGCAGTACTCTTCCGCCCCGTCGCCCCCTCAGTACCCGACGGCCGTCCCACCGGCGTACTCGACGCCCCTGCCCCCGGCGTATCCGACCGCCCCGTCCCCCGCGTACCCGGCCGCCGGCCCCACCCCGCCCGTCCACCCGGCCGGCCCCGGCACCCCACCGCCCGCCGGTACCGCCGGCGTCGCCCCCGGCGTCACCGCCGCCGTCCCGTCACAGCCCACCGGAGCCCCCGACGACCTCGACTACCGTCACGCCGGCTCCCGTATCCATGTGGCCGAGCACCAGCGCGGCGCGGACGCCACCGCGATCGGGCGGCTGCTGATCCACGTACCGGGCCTGCTGGTGAGCCTGGCCGTGGTGGCCACCGTCGCCGAGGCCCTGGCCGGCCCGGCCGGTGCCTGGGTGACCGTCCTGCTGTGGCTGGCCTCCGGCGCGTTCGTCTTCCACCGGCCCACCGAGCTGGCCTTCGCCCGCCACGTCCTCACGCTGCGCGCCCCGCTGGCCGACGAGCGGGCCCGGCTGGAGCCCGTCTGGCGCGAGGTCACCGCCCGCGCGGGCATCGAGGCCCACTCCTACGAGCTGATGGTCGAGAACAGCACCGAGCTGAACGCGTCCGCCGTCGCCGGTCACGTCGTCAGCGTCACCACGTACGCCCTCAACGAGATACCGAGCAGCAACCTCGCCGCCGTACTCGCCCACGAACTCGGCCATCACACCGGCGGTCACGCCTGGGCCGGCCTGCTCGGCTACTGGTACTCCCTGCCGGGCCGCGCCGCCTGGGCGCTGACCAAGCGCCTCGCCCGGTTCGCGCTCGTCATCGCCAGTGTCTTCTCGGCGGCGGCCACCGGAGTCCTGGTGCTGTTCATGGGGGTCCTCCTGACGGCGGGCATGCTGGTGGTCCCGTACATCACCGTCCCGCTGGTCCTCGCCCCCTACCTGCTGGCCTACATGGGCCGCAAGGGCGAGCTGCGCGCCGACCAGCAGGCCGCCGACCTGGGCTTCGCCGGTCAGATGACACAGGTGCTGTACCGGTTGCAGGCCGAGGAGGACGCCCTGGAGGCGCACGCGCGGGCGACGGGGCAGCGGCTGGAGAAGCCGGGCAGACTGGCCCGCCTGCTGTCCACGCACCCCGACAACCCCACCCGCATCCGGGCCCTGGAGCCCTATCTGCGCACCGGCCTCTGACTGCGGACACGCCGAAGGGCGGCCACCCACCGGGGTGACCGCCCTTCGTGTTCAGGCGACTCGCTTACTGGTTGTACGGACCGTAGTCGTAGTCCTCCAGCGGAACGGCCTGGCCGGAGCCCGTGCCGAACGGCGAGTAGTCGATGTCGTCGTAGCCGACGGCCGAGTACATCGCGGCCTTGGCCTCCTCGGTCGGCTCGACCCGGATGTTGCGGTAGCGGGACAGACCCGTACCGGCCGGGATGAGCTTACCGATGATGACGTTCTCCTTGAGGCCGATGAGGCTGTCGGACTTGGCGTTGATCGCCGCGTCCGTCAGGACTCGGGTCGTCTCCTGGAAGGAGGCGGCCGACAGCCAGGATTCCGTCGCCAGCGAGGCCTTGGTGATACCCATCAGCTGCGGACGACCGGAGGCCGGGTGACCGCCCTCCTGGACCACACGACGGTTCTCCTGCTCGAAGCGGGAGCGCTCGACCAGCTCGCCGGGCAGCAGCTCGGCGTCGCCGGACTCGATGATCGTCACGCGGCGCAGCATCTGCCGGATGATGATCTCGATGTGCTTGTCGTGGATCGACACACCCTGCGAGTTGTACACCTTCTGGACCTCGCCGACCAGGTGGACCTGAACGGCACGCTGGCCCAGGATGCGCAGCACGTCGTGCGGGTTGGTGGCACCCACGGTGAGCTTCTGGCCCACCTCGACGTGCTCGCCCTCGCTGACCATCAGACGGGCGCGCTTGGAGATGGGGTAGGCCATCTCGTCGCTGCCGTCGTCCGGCGTGATGACGATCTTCTTGGTCTTCTCGGTCTCCTCGATCCGCACGCGGCCGGCGGCCTCGGAGATCGGGGCGACACCCTTCGGGGTACGGGCCTCGAAGAGCTCGACGACACGCGGCAGACCCTGGGTGATGTCGTCACCGGCCACACCACCGGTGTGGAAGGTACGCATCGTCAGCTGGGTACCGGGCTCACCGATGGACTGGGCGGCGATGATGCCGACCGCCTCACCGATGTCGACCAGCTTGCCGGTGGCCAGCGAACGGCCGTAGCACATGGCGCAGGTGCCGACCGCGGACTCACAGGTCAGGACCGAGCGGGTCTTGACCTCGGCGACGCCGTGGGTGATCAGCTCGTCGATGAGCACGTCGCCCAGGTCGGTGCCGGCCGGGGCCAGCACCTTGCCGTCCACGACGATGTCCTCGGCGAGGCAGCGCGCGTACACGGACGTCTCGACGTTCTCGGCCTTGATGAGCGAGCCGTCCTCGCCGCGCTCGGCGATCGCCAGGCGCAGACCGCGGTCGGTGCCGCAGTCCTCCTCGCGGATGATGACGTCCTGGGAGACGTCGACCAGACGACGGGTGAGGTAACCCGAGTCGGCGGTACGCAGGGCGGTGTCGGCGAGACCCTTACGGGCACCGTGGGTGGAGATGAAGTACTCCAGCACGGACAGACCCTCACGGAACGACGCCTTGATGGGCCGCGGGATGGTCTCGTTCTTCGCGTTCGACACCAGACCGCGCATACCGGCGATCTGACGCATCTGCATCATGTTTCCTCGGGCACCCGAGTTGACCATCATGAAGATCGGGTTGGTCTTCGGGAAGTTGCCCGTCATGGCCTCGGCCACGTCGTTGGTGGCCTTGGTCCAGATCGCGATGAGCTCCTGGGTCCGCTCGTCCTTCGTGATCAGACCGCGCTCGTACTGCTTCTGGACCTTCTCGTCCTGCGCCTCGTAGCCCTTGACGATCTCCTTCTTCGCCTCGGGGACGACGACGTCGGAGATGGCCACGGTGACACCGGAACGGGTCGCCCAGTAGAAGCCGGCCGCCTTCAGGTTGTCGAGCGTCGCCGCCACGATGACCTTCGGGTAGCGCTCCGCCAGGTCGTTGACGATCTGGGAGAGCTGCTTCTTGCCGACCTCGTAGTCGACGAACGGGTAGTCCTCGGGCAGCAGCTCGTTGAAGAGCGCGCGGCCCAGCGTGGTCTTCAGGGTGAAGCTGTCACCCTGCTGCCACTCCGGCTCGCCCTCCTCGCGGGCCGGCGGCTCCCAGCCGCGCGGCGGGATGGTGCCCACCGGGAAGCGGATGTCGACCGGCGCCTGGAGCGACAGCTCGCCGGCGTCGAACGCCATGATCGCCTCGGCGACCGAGGAGAACGCGCGGTCCTCGCCCTTGATCTCGCGGCCCTCGGCGTCCGTGGTGAGGAAGTACAGACCCAGCACCATGTCCTGGGTCGGCATCGTCACCGGACGGCCGTCGGCGGGCTTGAGGATGTTGTTCGAGGACAGCATCAGGATGCGGGCCTCGGCCTGCGCCTCCGCGGACAGCGGCAGGTGCACGGCCATCTGGTCACCGTCGAAGTCCGCGTTGAACGCGGTGCACACGAGCGGGTGGATCTGGATGGCCTTGCCCTCGACCAGCTGCGGCTCGAAGGCCTGGATGCCGAGGCGGTGCAGGGTGGGAGCACGGTTCAGCAGCACCGGGTGCTCGGCGATGACCTCTTCGAGGACGTCGTACACGACCGTGCGGCCGCGCTCCACCATGCGCTTGGCGCTCTTGATGTTCTGCGCGTGGTTCAGGTCGACCAGGCGCTTCATCACGAACGGCTTGAACAGCTCCAGCGCCATCGCCTTGGGCAGACCGCACTGGTGCAGCTTCAGCTGCGGACCGACGACGATCACGGAACGCGCGGAGTAGTCCACACGCTTGCCGAGCAGGTTCTGGCGGAAGCGGCCCTGCTTGCCCTTCAGCATGTCGCTGAGGGACTTCAGCGGACGGTTGCCCGGGCCGGTGACCGGACGGCCACGACGGCCGTTGTCGAACAGCGCGTCCACGGCCTCCTGGAGCATGCGCTTCTCGTTGTTCACGATGATCTCGGGCGCGCCGAGGTCGAGAAGCCGCTTCAGGCGGTTGTTGCGGTTGATGACACGGCGGTACAGGTCGTTCAGGTCGGAGGTCGCGAAGCGGCCACCGTCCAGCTGCACCATCGGACGCAGGTCTGGCGGGATGACCGGCACGCAGTCCAGCACCATGCCCTTGGGGCTGTTGCTGGTCTGCAGGAACGCGGAGACGACCTTCAGGCGCTTGAGCGCACGGGTCTTCTTCTGGCCCTTGCCGGTGCGGATGATCTCGCGGAGCTTCTCGGCCTCCTCCTCGAGGTCGAAGGACTCCAGGCGCTTCTGCAGCGCCGCGGCACCCATCGAGCCGTCGAAGTACGTGCCGAAGCGGTCCCGCAGCTCGCGGTAGAGCAGCTCGTCGCCCTCCAGGTCCTGGACCTTGAGGTTCTTGAAGCGGTTCCACACCTCGTCGAGGCGGTCGATCTCGCGCTGCGCGCGGTCGCGCAGCTGCTTCATCTCGCGCTCGGCACCCTCGCGCACCTTGCGACGCACGTCGGCCTTGGCGCCCTCGGCCTCCAGCTCGGCCAGGTCGGACTCGAGCTTCTTGGCGCGGGCCTCCAGGTCGGCGTCGCGGCGCTGCTCGATCTGCTGGCGCTCGACGGAGACGTGGGCCTCCAGCGACGGCAGGTCGCGCTGACGGCGCTCCTCGTCGACGTACGTGATCATGTACGCCGCGAAGTAGATGACCTTCTCCAGGTCCTTCGGAGCGAGGTCGAGCAGGTAGCCGAGGCGCGACGGGACGCCCTTGAAGTACCAGATGTGCGTGACGGGGGCGGCGAGCTCGATGTGGCCCATCCGCTCACGGCGCACCTTGGCGCGGGTGACCTCAACGCCACAGCGCTCGCAGATGATGCCCTTGAAGCGGACGCGCTTGTACTTGCCGCAGTAGCACTCCCAGTCCCGGGTCGGACCGAAAATCTTCTCGCAGAAGAGTCCGTCCTTCTCGGGCTTGAGGGTGCGGTAGTTGATGGTCTCGGGCTTCTTGACCTCACCGTGGCTCCACTGACGGATGTCGTCAGCGGTGGCCAGGCCGATCCGGAGCTCGTCGAAGAAGTTGACGTCGAGCACTATGCGTCAATCCCTCTCAGGGTCGTAAGTCTTGGGGTCTGATACGGGGGTCCTGGGGCCGGCCGGAGGCTCAGGGATCTTCATCGCTGAACCTCCGGACCGGACTCCCGTCAGACCTCTTCGACGCTGCTCGGCTCGCGCCGGGACAGGTCGATACCGAGCTCCTCCGCAGCGCGGAAGACATCCTCGTCGGTGTCACGCATCTCGATGGACATACCGTCGCTGGACAGCACCTCCACGTTCAGGCAGAGAGACTGCATCTCCTTGATGAGCACCTTGAAGGACTCGGGGATGCCGGGTTCGGGGATGTTCTCGCCCTTGACGATGGCCTCGTAGACCTTCACGCGGCCGGTGACGTCGTCGGACTTGATGGTCAGCAGCTCCTGGAGGGCGTAGGCGGCGCCGTAGGCCTCGAGTGCCCACACCTCCATCTCGCCGAACCGCTGGCCACCGAACTGGGCCTTACCACCCAGCGGCTGCTGGGTGATCATCGAGTACGGGCCGGTCGAGCGGGCGTGCAGCTTGTCGTCGACCAGGTGGTGCAGCTTCAGGATGTACATGTAGCCGACCGAGATCGGGTCCGGGAACGGCTCACCGCTACGGCCGTCGAACAGCCGCGCCTTGCCGGACGGGAGCACCATGCGCTCGCCGTCGCGGTTCGGGATGGTGTGCTGCAGCAGACCCGCCAGCTCGTCCTCGCGCGCACCGTCGAAGACCGGGGTGGCCACGTTGGTGCCGGGCTCGACCTTGTCGGCGCCGATCGCCTGGAGGCGCTGCGCCCACTCGTCGGCCAGGCCGGAGACGTCCCAGCCGCGGCTGGCGAGCCAGCCGAGGTGGATCTCCAGCACCTGTCCCGGGTTCATTCGGGACGGCACACCCAGCGGGTTGAGGATGATGTCGACCGGGGTGCCGTCCTCCAGGAACGGCATGTCCTCGATCGGCAGGATCTTGGAGATGACACCCTTGTTGCCGTGGCGGCCGGCGAGCTTGTCACCGTCGGTGATCTTGCGCTTCTGCGCAACATACACACGCACCAGCTGGTTGACGCCGGGCGGCAGCTCGTCGCCCTCCTCGCGGTCGAAGACGCGCACGCCGATGACCTTGCCGGTCTCACCGTGCGGCACCTTCAGCGAGGTGTCACGGACCTCACGGGCCTTCTCACCGAAGATCGCGCGCAGCAGGCGCTCCTCCGGCGTCAGCTCGGTCTCACCCTTGGGCGTGACCTTGCCGACGAGGATGTCACCGGCGATGACCTCGGCGCCGATGCGGATGATGCCGCGTTCGTCGAGGTCGGCGAGGACCTCCTCGGAGACGTTCGGGATGTCCCGGGTGATCTCCTCGGGGCCGAGCTTGGTGTCACGGGCGTCGACCTCGTGCTCCTCGATGTGGATCGAGGAGAGGACGTCGTCCTGCACGAGGCGCTGCGACAGGATGATCGCGTCCTCGTAGTTGTGACCCTCCCACGGCATGAACGCCACGAGCAGGTTCTTGCCGAGGGCCATCTCGCCGTTCTGGGTGGCCGGACCGTCGGCGAGGACCTGGCCCTCGACGACCCGGTCGCCCTCGTTGACGATGACCTTCTGGTTGACCGAGGTGCCCTGGTTGGAGCGGGCGAACTTGGCCAGGCGGTACGTGATGTACGTGCCGTCGTCGTTGGCGGTGGTGATGTAGTCCGCGGAGACCTCCTGGACCACACCGGCCTTCTCGGCCTTGACGACGTCGCCGGCGTCGACGGCGGAGCGGTACTCCATGCCGGTGCCGACGAGCGGGGCCTCCGCCTGGATGAGCGGAACGGCCTGGCGCATCATGTTCGCGCCCATGAGGGCACGGTTGGCGTCGTCGTGCTCGAGGAAGGGGATCATGGCGGTCGCGACCGACACCATCTGGCGCGGCGAGACGTCCATGTAGTCCACGTCCTCGGGCGCGACGTAGTCGACCTCGCCGCCACGGCGGCGGACCAGCACGCGGGCCTCGGCGAACCGCATGTCGTCGGTGAGCGGCGCGTTGGCCTGCGCGATGACGAAGCGGTCTTCCTCGTCGGCGGTGAGGTAGTTGACCTCGTCCGTGACCTGGCCGTCGATCACCTTGCGGTACGGCGTCTCGACGAAACCGAAGGCGTTGACGCGACCGTAGGTGGCGAGCGAGCCGATCAGACCGATGTTCGGGCCTTCGGGGGTCTCGATCGGGCACATGCGGCCGTAGTGCGACGGGTGCACGTCGCGGACCTCGAAGCCGGCCCGCTCACGGGAGAGACCACCCGGGCCGAGCGCGGACAGACGACGCTTGTGCGTCAGCCCGGACAGCGGGTTGTTCTGGTCCATGAACTGGGACAGCTGGCTGGTGCCGAAGAACTCCTTGATGGAGGCGACGACCGGCCGGATGTTGATCAGGGTCTGCGGCGTGATCGCCTCGACGTCCTGGGTCGTCATCCGCTCGCGGACGACACGCTCCATACGCGCCAGACCCGTGCGGACCTGGTTCTGGATGAGCTCGCCGACGCTGCGCAGACGACGGTTGCCGAAGTGGTCGATGTCGTCGGTCTCGACGACGACCGTCTCGCCGTTGTCGCCGGTCGTCTCGGTCTCGCCGGCGTGCAGCTTCACCAGGTACTTGATCGTCGCGATGATGTCCTCGACGGTCAGGATGCCCGCGTCCAGCGGGGTGTCCGTACCCAGCTTCTTGTTGACCTTGTAGCGGCCGACCTTGGCGAGGTCGTAGCGCTTGGGGTTGAAGTAGAGGTTCTCGAGCAGCGTCTGCGCGGCCTCACGCGTGGGGGGCTCGCCCGGACGCAGCTTGCGGTAGATGTCGAGCAGCGCGTCGTCCTGGCCCTGGGTGTGGTCCTTCTCCAGGGTGGCGCGCATGGACTCGTATTCGCCGAACTCCTCGAGGATCTGCTCGGTCGTCCAGCCGAGCGCCTTGAGGAGGACGGTCACGGACTGCTTGCGCTTGCGGTCGATGCGGACACCGACCATGTCGCGCTTGTCGATCTCCATCTCCAGCCAGGCACCCCGGGACGGGATGATCTTGGCGGAGAAGATGTCCTTGTCAGAGGTCTTGTCGATGGTGGAGTCGAAGTAGACACCCGGCGAACGGACCAGCTGCGACACCACGACACGCTCGGTGCCGTTGATGACGAAGGTGCCCTTGTTGGTCATGAGCGGGAAGTCGCCCATGAAGACCGTCTGGGACTTGATCTCGCCGGTCTCGTTGTTCGTGAACTCGGCCGTGACGAAGAGCGGCGCGGCGTAGGTGAAGTCGCGCTCCTTGCACTCGTCGATCGAGTTCTTCGGCGGCTCGAAGCGGTGGTCGCGGAAGGTCAGCGACATCGACCCGCTGAAGTCCTCGATCGGGGAGATCTCCTCGAAGATCTCCTCCAGACCGGACTTGGTGGGGACGTCCTGACCGTTCTCGAGGGCCTCCTCGACGCGAGCCTTCCACGCGTCGTTGCCGAGCAGCCAGTCGAAGCTCTCGGTCTGGAGCGCGAGAAGGTTCGGAACCTCGAGGGGCTCCTTGATCTTTGCAAAGGAGATGCGCAGCGGGGCGGTGCTGGCAGCGTTGTTCGTATTCGCGGTCGAGGCGTTGCGCGAGGCGGCCAAGAGGGGGTCCTTCCGAGGGCTCGGACTCACTACGCGCGTACCGGCCCCTCCCCCATATGCAGAGACACTTTCCCCAGGTCAGAGGGGACGAGGTGCCGGTGCTCGGGTGAGGGCAGACCCCTGGTGACGGGCAGGGGACAGCTAACAGGCAGCGCAAAGGGTCAGTGTAGCCACTCGGCACACTGATGTCCAGCCCCGGATTCCGGAGACCCTTGTTCTCAACGCCTGCGTCATGCCTGCCCTCAACGCACGTTGATACTGCCCTCTTCGTCGTCGATCCATGCCTCGGATTCGGACCGTTGTGACGACGCGTCCTGAGAATTGCGCGCTGCGTGCGGTTCGTCAAGGCCCCCTTGGCCGGAACCAGGTGCTCCGGAGACACGACGAAGATCACCTTACCCCTCCCCACGGGGGGCGCAAGGCAAGCGCGGCCCGCCCTCCGAGAACGCCGAAGAGCGACCACCCGGATGGATGATCGCTCTTCGGTGCGTTCGCGTTACAGCCTCGCGAGGCTACGCCTCAGACGGCTGTGCTCGGCGTCGCGGGAGTGCGGTGCGAACCGCGAGGTCTTACTTGACCTCGACGGAGGCGCCGGCGCCCTTGAGGGCCTCGGCGGCCTTGTCGGCCTGCTCCTTGTTGACCTTCTCGAGGACCGGCTTCGGGGTGCCGTCGACGAGGTCCTTGGCCTCCTTCAGACCCAGGGAGGTCAGCTCGCGCACGACCTTGATGACCTGGATCTTCTTGTCGCCGGCGCCGGTGAGGATGACGTCGAACTCGTCCTTCTCCTCGGCGGTCTCGGCGGCGGCGCCACCAGCGGCACCACCGGCGACGACGACCGGCGCGGCAGCGGCGGCGGTGACGTCGAACTTCTCCTCGAAGGCCTTCACGAACTCGGAGAGCTCGATGAGGGTCATCTCCTCGAACTGGGCAAGCAGCTCGTCCTGGGTGAGCTTCGCCATGATGGCGGTCCTTCCACTCAATCGGCAGGTGCCGGATGTACTGGGTGAGGCGGGCGTACGTTCGGGCCCGCTGCGACCCTTGCCGCGCTCAGGCGGCGAGGATCAGAAAGCGAGCCGAATTACTCGGCACCGCCCTGCTCGTCCTGCTTGGCACGGAGCGCGTCCACGGTGCGGACGAGCTTCGAGGGCAGGGCCTGGAAGACGGAGGCAGCCTGGGACTGCTTCGCCTTGAAGGCACCGGCCAGCTTGGACAGCAGAACCTCGCGGGACTCGAGGTCCGCAAGCTTCTTGATCTCGTCGGCGGACAGCGCCTTGCCGTCAAGGACACCGCCCTTGATGACGAGATTGGGGTTCTCCTTGGCGAAGTCACGGAGACCCTTCGCCGACTCCACCGGGTCACCGGTGACGAAGGCGACGGCCGTCGGACCAGCGAAGAGCTGGTCGTCCAGCGTGATCCCGGCCTCGTTGGCCGCAATCTTGGTCAGCGTGTTCTTCACCACGGCGTACTGGGCGTTCTCACCGAGCGAACGACGCAGCGTCTTGAGCTGCGCCACGGTGAGACCGCGGTACTCGGTCAGCACGGCGGCGTTGGAGCTGCGGAACTTGTCCGTCAGTTCGGCAACCGCGGCAGCCTTGTCGGGCCTCGCCATAGAGCCTCGGCCTCCTTCCGGGTGATTCGGACCGCGCGGACCCGAAGGAGGACTGGGGAAAACGAAACGCCCCGGCACAGGCGCACGGGGCGTAGCTCGACCAGACGGATTCCGTACGGGCGGAACCGATCCGGGAGCACTTCCACTGTCACCTGCGCGGGTCGTCCGCAGTTCAGCGGATCCTTCGGCCACCGCGCCCTCGTATGAGCGCACGGCAACGACCAGCGGTCTTTGGCTTCGGTAGGAGAGTACGTGACCGGATCGCCGTCAAGCAAATCCGGTCACCGCGGGACGATCGGGTACGCCGGACGGAGGACCGGTTACGGCGGTCAGGCGCCGCTCTCGCGCATCATCTCCGCGAGGTCGGCGACCTCCCCGGCGGGCGGGGCGGTGACCTTCACCGGCTCGTTGACGTCGAGGAAGGTGATGGTCAGGTCGAGCGGGCCGCCGTCGGCCTTGCCGCGCACCCGGAACTGCTTGGTGCGATCCTCGCCGTCGACCCACATGTCCATGGTGATCTCGTCGACGCCCATCTTCTCGTACTGGTCGAGGCTCTTCTCGCGGCGCTCGCGGGTGGCCCTGTCCTCGTCCTTCAGGGAGTCGCGGAACTCGTCGAGGGTGACCGTGCCCGAGTACCGGGTGGTCTGCACGCCGTCGACCTTCTCGGTGCCGACCCGCTCGACGTCCTCGGCGCCGGTGAGGAGGGCGGTCTCCGCGGCCGGGTTCTTCTCGGCCGTGCCCGCGGCGCCGAGCTGGTTCATCTCCTTGTCGGCGCCGAGCGCGGACAGGTCGAACTTCATCCAGCTCTTGCCGTCCATCTCCTTGGCCATCTCCGGGCCGCCGCCGATGTACATCGCCTTGTCGACGAGGCGGATCTCGACGGTGCCCTCCGGGCCCTGGTCGAGCGCCGACATCTGCATGCTCATGGCCATGGAGGGCTTCGTCCGCAAGGACGCCTCGGCCTCGACGTGGCCCTGCTGGGGGATCTCGCCCTTCATGCGGTAGCGGAGGGAGGAGATGTCCTCCGTGTTCTTCGCCGCCTCGGCGACGGCCGCCGCCGGCGACATCGCGGGCGCTTCCTCCGTCCCGCAGCTCACGGCACCGCCGGCGAGCAGCAGGGCGGCGAGCGCGGCGGCGGATATGGACGGCTTGGCGGACCTGGCGGACTTCATGGATTCCCCCCACGGGACACATGGCTGACGCAGCCTGACACACAGAGGCCGCGAGCCTATCCGAGAGGGAGAACCGCGGGCCCCGTATTCTCCGGAGGCATCAGGCGCCACAGGGCGCCGAGCGCACCGCACAGCGCCACACGGCCGCACAGCACCACACGGCCGCTCGCGCCACACTGCGGCCGGAAACGGGAACGGGCCCCGCACCCAGGAAGAGTGCGGGGCCCGTGAACCGGTTCGGGTGAGCCTCAGGCTCAGACCGCGGCCGGGTCCTCCTCGACGAGGAGGTTGCGGGTGCGGTTCGGGTCGACCGGGATGCCGGGGCCCATCGTGGTGGTGATGGCGGCCTTCTTGATGTAGCGACCCTTGGCGGCGGACGGCTTCAGACGGAGGATCTCCTCCAGGGCCGCGCCGTAGTTCTCCACCAGCTTGGTGTCGTCGAACGACGTCTTGCCGATGATGAAGTGCAGGTTCGCGTGCTTGTCGACACGGAACTCGATCTTGCCGCCCTTGATGTCGGTGACAGCCTTGGCGACGTCCGGGGTCACGGTGCCGGTCTTCGGGTTCGGCATCAGACCACGGGGACCGAGCACGCGGCCGAGGCGGCCGACCTTGCCCATGAGGTCCGGGGTGGCGACGACGGCGTCGAAGTCCAGACGGCCCTTCGCGACCTCGTCGATCAGCTCGTCGGCGCCGACGATGTCGGCGCCCGCGGCACGCGCGGCCTCGGCACGGTCACCGGTCGCGAAGACCAGGACCCGGGCGGTCTTACCGGTGCCGTGCGGGAGGTTCACGGTGCCACGGACCATCTGGTCGGCCTTGCGCGGGTCGACACCCAGGCGGAAGGCGACCTCGACGGTGCCGTCGAACTTGGTCGTGGAGGTCTCCTTGGCGAGACGGACGGCCTCGAGGGGAGCGTAGAGCTTCTCCCGGTCGATCTTGGCGTCCGCAGCGCGGAGAGACTTGCTGCGCTTGCTCACTTAAAGCTCCTGTTGAGTCTAGGAGTCGTGGTCCGGGCCGAGCAGGCCCTTCCACACTTCTGCTGTCGCTACGGGGGTGAGGGTCAGCCCTCGACCGTGACGCCCATGGAACGGGCGGTGCCGGCGATGATCTTTTCGGCGGCGTCCAGGTCGTTGGCGTTGAGGTCGGGCATCTTGGTGGTGGCGATCTCGCGGACCTGCTCGCGGGTGATCTTCGCGACCTTGGTCTTGTGCGGCTCGCCGGAGCCCTTCTCCACGCCCGCGGCCTTGAGGATCATCTTGGCGGCCGGAGGGGTCTTGGTGATGAAGGTGAAGGAACGGTCCTCGTAGACCGTGATCTCCACCGGGATGACCCAACCGCGCTGCGACTCGGTCGCGGCGTTGTAGGCCTTGCAGAACTCCATGATGTTGACGCCGTGCTGACCCAGCGCGGGGCCGACCGGCGGGGCCGGGTTGGCGGCACCGGCCTGGATCTGGAGCTTGATGAGCCCCGTGACCTTCTTCTTCTTGGGAGGCATGCTCTCTCCGGGTCCTTACTGAGAGGTTGATTACCACCTGCGACAGGGGGATCGGCGCCGGAGCGTGATCCAGGCAGATGGCATACCGCACAACGATAGCCCCTGCTTCCTCCGTACCAGAAATCGCCCTGGTCAAGAGGACCGCACGGGCCGGGCGCGCCGCTCGCCGCGGCCCAGGTGCGCCGCCCCGGCGGCGAGCGCGGCGAGTGTCGCCGCCAGTGGCAGCGCGAGCAGCAGGGCCACGCTCCCGCGCCCGGCGTCGTCCGCGAGGACGGCCCGCCCCGGCTCGCCCGGCACGTGGAGCACGGCTACGGAGTCGCCGTCGGCGAGCCCGCCGGCCCGTGTACCGGCCGGCAGCGCGGCCGTCACCGGCTCCCCCGCGACCGGGAACGTCACACGGCACCCGCCGAGGAGACAGGCGCCGTCGTGGAAGACGGCGCGGGCCGGTTGCCGCCCCGGGCCTCGGCGCGCTGCCAGGCGGCGGGGAAGCACACCACGTACGTCAGCGCGAGCAGGAGGAGCCCGGCGGCCGGCGCGGTGCGCACACGCCGAGGGCGCCCCGGCCCGGTGCTCACCGGCGGGGCGCCCTCGGACGTCGACGTGTTCGGTACCGCGCGCTCGCTGCTGGCGCTCAGTTCTTCTGGATCTGGTCGAAGGACAGCTCGACCGGGGTCTCGCGGCCGAAGATCTCCACCAGGCCCTTGACCTTCTTCGAGTCCGGGTTGATCTCGTTGATGGTCGCCTGGAGCGTGGCGAACGGGCCGTCGGTGACGGTGACCGAGTCGCCGACCTCGAAGTCCAGCACCTGGACCTCGACCTTGCGCTGCGGGGCCGGCTTGCCCTCGGCCTCGGCGGCCTCGCGGGCGGCCTTCTCCTCGGCCTCCGGGGCGAGCATCTTGACGATCTCGTCCAGGGTCAGCGGGTACGGGTCGTAGGCGTTGCCCACGAAGCCGGTGACGCCGGGGGTGTTGCGGACGACGCCCCAGGACTCGTTCGTCAGGTCCATGCGCACCAGGACGTAGCCGGGGAGCTTGTTCTGGCGGATGGTCTTGCGGTCGCCGTTCTTGATCTGGACGACCTCTTCCTGCGGCACCTCGGCCTGGAAGATGTAGTCCTCGACGTTCAGCGAGACGGCGCGCTGCTCCAGGTTGGTCTTCACGCGGTTCTCGTAACCGGCGTAGGTGTGGATCACGTACCACTCGCCGGGCAGGCTGCGCAGCTCCTGGCGGAGCTTCTCGACCGGGTCGAGCTCGGGCTCCGCCTCGGCCTCCTCGGCTTCGGCGGCGGCCTCGGCCTCTTCGGCGTCCTCGGCCTCGTCCTCGTCGGTCACCTCGAGGGCGGCCTCCTCGGCCGGCTCCTCGGCGTCGGCAGCCTCGACCTCGTCCAGGTCCTCGTCCGCGCCCTCGACGATGTCGAGCTCGTCATCCACGGACGCATCCGGCTCGATGGCGTCGTTCAGGTTCGGGTCAGACACGGTGGCTGCTTCTTCCTGGATACATACGGGTGGAACACGCGAAAGGGGCGCCAGTGACGGCGCCCTTCGCTCTTGGCTCAGCCGAAGACGTACTTGGCTGCGTGGTCGAGCCCATAGTCAATCACGGTGACCAGGCCGATCATGATGACGACGAAGATGATCACGACGGTCGTATACGTCGTCAGCTGGCTGCGCGTGGGCCAGACGACCTTGCGGAGTTCCGCGACGATCTGGCGGTAGAAGAGGGCGAGCCGCTTCAGCGGGCCCTTCTTCGCGCGCTTGCCGCCTTTGCGCGTCCTCTTCTTCGACTCGGGCGCCTCGTCCTGGGCATCAGGCGTGTCGATGGAGCCCACGGCGTCCGTCATAGTCCTCACCTGATCCCGGGTCGTGGCCGTGCCGCGCCCGGTCTGAGCCGCACGGCGGTGCATTGCTGTACGTACCTGCGCACACATCCTGGCGGTGTGTGTAGCAGGGCCGGAGGGACTTGAACCCCCAACCGCCGGTTTTGGAGACCGGTGCTCTACCAATTGAGCTACGACCCTTTGTCTGTCCCCCAACGTACCGCATCCGGACGGGTGCTCGGTGTGCACCGGACGAGTGCGGCCCGTGAGAGCCAACGAGGTGAGAGTGTACGTGGTCCGAGGCCGGGCGTCGAACAGAAAGCACCCATGACGGCGCCCGGCGCGGCAGGACCGGCCGGTGTCCGGCGGGAGAGCGGGGTGCGTTCGCCGGAAGATCACCCAGGCCGGCGCGGGGATCCGGACGGGTGTTCCGTGCTCTGCCCGGTCCTGCTCACTCCGTGAAACCCGTGTGCCGGGCGCGTTTCCGGTCTGGAACGATGGGCTCCATGAGCGCTGCAACCCCTCCCACCGAGCGCCGGGTCTCCGCCCGAGTCGGCGCGATCTCCGAGTCCGCCACCCTCGCCGTGGACGCCAAGGCGAAGGCCCTGAAGGCCGCCGGGCGTCCGGTGATCGGCTTCGGCGCCGGCGAGCCCGACTTCCCGACCCCGGACTACATCGTCGAGGCGGCCGTCGAGGCCTGCAGGAACCCGAAGTACCACCGCTACACCCCGGCCGGCGGCCTGCCCGAGCTGAAGGCCGCGATCGCCGAGAAGACGCTGCGCGACTCCGGCTACGAGGTGGACCCGTCGCAGGTGCTGGTCACCAACGGCGGCAAGCAGGCGATCTACGAGGCGTTCGCCGCGATCCTCGACCCGGGCGACGAGGTCATCGTCCCGGCGCCGTACTGGACCACCTACCCGGAGTCGATCCGGCTGGCCGGCGGTGTCCCGGTGGAGGTCGTCGCCGACGAGACCACCGGCTACCGGGTGAGCGTGGAGCAGCTGGAGGCGGCCCGCACCGAGCGGACGAAGGTCGTCCTCTTCGTCTCCCCGTCGAACCCGACCGGCGCGGTCTACAGCGCGGCCGAGGCCGAGGCGATCGGCCGCTGGGCCGTCGAGCACGGCCTGTGGGTGCTCACCGACGAGATCTACGAGCACCTGGTCTACGGCGACGCGACGTTCACCTCGCTGCCGGCGATCCTGCCGGAGCTGCGCGACAAGTGCATCGTCGTCAACGGCGTCGCCAAGACGTACGCGATGACCGGCTGGCGGGTCGGGTGGATCATCGGCCCGAAGGACGTCGTCAAGGCCGCGACGAACCTCCAGTCGCACGCCACGTCGAACGTGTCCAACGTGGCGCAGGTCGCCGCGCTCGCGGCGGTCTCCGGTGACCTCGACGCGGTCGCGACGATGCGGGAGGCGTTCGACCGGCGCCGCAAGACGATCGTGCGGATGCTGAACGAGATCGACGGCGTGATCTGCCCGGAGCCGGAGGGCGCCTTCTACGCGTACCCGTCGGTGAAGGGACTGCTCGGCAAGGAGATCCGCGGGAAGCGTCCGCAGGACTCGGTCGAGCTGGCCGCGCTGATCCTGGACGAGGCGGAGGTCGCCGTGGTGCCGGGTGAGGCGTTCGGGACGCCGGGGTACCTGCGGCTGTCGTACGCGCTGGGTGACGAGGACCTCGTCGAGGGCGTCTCGCGGATCCAGAAGCTGCTGGCGGAGGCCAGGGACTGACGTCCGCCCTGTCGGGGGCGCCTGCCGGACACGGCGGGCGCCCCCCTTTGTTTGTGCGAGCAGGACCACGATCGGTGAACGGGCTACCGAGGCGGCGGGGGCGTACGGCAGGATCTGGGAATGGAGCGCGTACGTGATCTCTCTGAGCTGCCGAAAGCCCATCTGCACCTGCACTTCACCGGTTCCATGCGGCCGGGCACCCTGCTGGAGCTGGCCGACAAGTACGGCGTACGACTGCCGGACGCGCTGAGCGAGGCGCTGGTCAGCGGCGAGCCGCCGAGTCTGCGCGCGACGGACGAGCGGGGCTGGTTCCGGTTCCAGCGGCTGTACGACGCGGCGCGCTCGTGCCTGCGCTCGCCGGAGGACATCCAGCGGCTGGTGCGGGAGGCCGCGGAGGAGGATCTGCGGGACGGCTCACGATGGCTGGAGATCCAGGTGGATCCGACGTCGTACGCCCCCCGGCTGGGCGGGCTGATCCCCGCGATGGAGGTCATCCTGGACGCGGTGGACACGGCCGTGCGGGAGACCGGCCTGGGGATGCGGGTGCTGGTCGCCGCGAACCGGATGAAGCATCCGCTGGACGCGCGGACGCTGGCGCGGCTGGCGGTGCGGTACGCGGACCGGGGCGTCGTCGGGTTCGGGCTCTCCAACGACGAGCGGCGCGGCATGGCCCGGGACTTCGACCGGGCGTTCGCGATCGCGCGGGAGGGCGGGCTGCTGTCGGCGCCGCACGGCGGGGAACTGGCCGGGCCGTCGTCGGTACGGGACTGTCTCGACGATCTGGGCGCGAACCGCATCGGTCACGGGGTGCAGGCGGCCCAGGATCCCCGGCTGCTGAAGCGGCTCGCGGACCGGCAGGTGACCTGCGAGGTGTGTCCGGCCTCGAACGTGGCGCTGGGGGTGTACGAGAAGCCGGAGGACGTGCCGCTGCGGACCTTGTTCGAGGCGGGGGTGCCGATGGCGCTGGGCGCGGACGATCCGCTGCTGTTCGGTTCGCGGCTGGCCGCGCAGTACGAGCTCGCCCGGGAGCATCACGGCTTCACGGACGCGGAGCTGGCGGAGCTGGCCCGGCAGTCGATCCGGGCGTCGGTGGCGCCGGAGGGGGTGAAGGCGGAGCTGCTGGCGGGGGTGGACCGGTGGCTGACCACGCCGGTGTGAGAGGCCGGGGCCCCGGGCGGGGGCCGTCAGAGGCTGACGCCGACCGTCACCGGCTCGTTGACCAGCGTGATCCCGAAGGCCTCGCGGACCCCGGCGACCACCTCGCGGGCGAGGGCGAGCAGGTCCTCCGTGGTGGCGTTCCCGCGGTTGGTGAGGGCGAGGGTGTGCTTGGTGGAGATGCGGGCGGGGCCGGTGCCGTAGCCCTTGGTGAAGCCCGCCTTGTCGATCAGCCAGGCCGCGGACGTCTTGGTGTGGCCCGGTCCGGCCGGGTAGGCCGGGGGTTCGGCGTCGGCGCCGAGGCGTTCGCAAACGCGCGCCCGGAAGGCGGCGAACTGGGCGTCGGTGAGGATGGGGTTGGTGAAGAAGGAGCCGGCGGACCAGGTGTCGTGGTCCTCCGGGTCGAGGACCATGCCCTTGCCGGCGCGCAGTTTCAGGACGGTCTCGCGGGCGTCGGCGAGCGGCACGCGGTCGCCGGGCTCGACGCCGAGGGCGCGGGCCGTCTCGGCGTACTTGACCGGCGCCGAGAGGCCGCCGGCGTCCTCCAGGCGGAAGCGGACGCGCAGGACGACGTACCGCTCGGGGTCGGACTTGAAGCGGCTGTGGCGGTAGCCGAAGGCGCAGTCCTCGTTGGAGAGGGTCACCGTCTCGCCGGCGCGGCGGTCGTAGGCGATGACCTCGGTGATGGTGGAGGAGACCTCCTGGCCGTACGCGCCGACGTTCTGGATCGGGGTGGCGCCCGCGGAGCCGGGGATGCCGGCGAGGCACTCGATGCCGGCGAGGCCGGCCTCGACGGTGCGGGCGACGGCGTCGGTCCACACCTCGCCGGCGGCCAGCTCCAGGGTGGTGCCGTCGAGGGTGAGGCCGCGCGTGGCGATGCGCAGGGCGGTGCCGTCGAAGCCCTTGTCGCCGATGACGAGGTTGGAGCCGCCGCCGATGAGCAGCAGGGGCGTCCCGCCGGCGTCGGCCTCGCGGACCGCGGCGATCACCTCGGCGTCGGTCTCGGCGGTGACCAGGCGAGTGGCGGGGCCGCCCAGCCGGAAGGTGGTCAGCGGGGCGAGGGGGGCGTCGTGGAGTTCCTGCACGGGCCCAAGACTACGAGACGGCACCGACAGCCCCGGTACGCACGGGTACGGCCCCGCCCGGGAGAGGGCGGGGCCGTACGCGGCGGGGCGCACCGCGGGGTTCAGCGGCCGGCGGTCTCCAGGACCGGTTCCTTCGTGGCCGCCGGGGCGCCGGGGGCCGCCTGGGCGGGGCGGGAGCGCGGGATGGCGAGGGCGGCCGCTGCCGCCAGGGCGACCACCGCGGCGCCGACCACGAGGGCGGGCCGCAGGCCGTCGACGAAGGTCTGGGCGGACTCGTAGCCGCCCTGGGCCGTGAAGACGGAGGACATGATCGCGATGCCGAGCGCGCCGCCCACCTCGCGGAGCGCGTTGTTGGCGCCGGAGGCGATGCCCTGCTCGCTGACGGCCACGCTGGACATGACGAGCGCGGAGGACGGGGCGAAGTACAGGGCCATGCCGAAGCCGCCGAGGATCAGTCCGGGCAGCTGGGAGGCGTAGGAGGCGTCGGCCGTGGCGGCGAAGGCGAGGTAGCCGAGGCCGGCTGCCTGGAGGAAGAGGCCCGCGGCGACGATCGGACGGCCGCCGACGCGGTCGGAGAGGATGCCGGCGATCGGGGCGATCACCATGGGCATGGCGGTCCACGGCAGCATGCGCAGTCCGGCCTCGGTGGGCGAGTAGCCGAGCACGCCCTGCATGTACTGGCTGAGCAGGAAGATCGAGCCGAACATGCCCAGGAACATCATCAGTCCGGCCGCGTTGATGCCGGCGAAGGCACGGGAGCGGAACAGACGCATCGGCAGCATGGGGTTGCGGGCGCGGATGCCGTGCCCGATGAACGCGCCGAGCAGGACGGTGCCGGTGATCAGGGCGGTCAGGACGGTCGCGCCGTTCCAGCCGTCGACGGGGCCGCGCACCAGGCCGTAGACGATGCCGAAGAGGCCGCCGCTGGCGAGTACGGTGCCGCGGATGTCGAGCGGGGTGTCGGCGCCGTGGGACTCCTTCAGCCGCAGGCGGGCCAGCGGGATCAGGGCGAGACCGAGCGGCACGTTCAGCCAGAAGATCCACTGCCAGGAGATGTGCTCGGTGAGGGTGCCGCCGATGAGCGGTCCGGAGGCGACCGCGAGCCCGTTGACGGCTCCCCAGATGCCGTACGCCATGCCGCGCTTCTCGGCCGGGACGGCTGCCGTGAGGAGGGTCAGGGTGAGCGGTGTCATGACGGCCGCTCCGACGCCCTGCACCGCGCGGGCGGCGATCAGGAAGTCGATGCCCGGTGCCAGGGCCGCGGCGGCGGACGCGCCGGTGAAGATGACCAGTCCGATGACGAACAGCCGGCGGCGGCCGAAGCGGTCGCCGAGTGCCGCGCCGGTCATCAGCAGGACGGCGAAGGTGAGCGTGTAGGCGCTCACGGTCCACTCCAGGTCGTGCAGCGCGCCGCCGAGGTCCTCGCGGATGGAGGGCAGTGCGGTGGTGACGACGAGGTTGTCGAGGGCCGCCATGAATCCGGCGACGCTGGTGATCAGGAGGGCCCAGAGGACTCCTCCGCGCGGTGCGGTCTGCTGTGACATCGCTCCCCCAGAGCGTGAGCAAGTAGCGAACGAACGTTGGTTAGTTATTGATGACTAACTTTTGCGGGCGTGAAAAGGCGCACAGAGCCGTGCCGCCCCTGGTGGTCCTGGTGGCCTAGTGGTGCGCCACTCTCTTGGTCTTCGCCGAGTCGTAGAGCCCGCTCCACACCCGGTGCTCCGGCGGGAAACCCATCGCCGTCAGGGTGTTCACGAGCATGCCGAACGCCATGAAGGTCGTCGTCTCGGCGATGTCCGCCCCGAGGGGCAGATGGACGGTGTCCCACAGCTCCATCCAGCCGCGGCGGACCATCTCGCCGAACTCGTGGTCGCCGGCCGCCTCGGCGGCGGCCACCGCGACGTACGTCTGGAGCTGCATCTGGAGCCGCTCCGGCTCCTTGGCGAGCAGCACGTTGTACGCCTCGGCCATGGCATGCAGGGCCTCCTCTCCCTTGAGGTCGCCCGCCGCCTCCTCGAACGTCCGGCGCATGTCCTCCAGGCAGCGCTCGGCGGCCGCGAGGAAGATCGCCTTCTTGCCGGGGAAGAGGCGGAAGAGGTACGGCTGCGAGACACCCACGCGCTTGGCGATCGCGTCGGTGGACGTGCCGTGGTAGCCGTTCTGCGCGAACTCGGCGATCGCCGCGCGGATGACGCTTTCGCGTCGCTCTTCTGCGCTCATCCTGACCATGCGACTAAGTTAGTGCCCAATCACTAACTTAGTCAAGGGGGTCTGTGGGCAGGGGTTTCGCTGCTTCAGGATCAAGCCCATGCATGAGGGGCAGCCGCGCGTGAAGGCACCCATGCATGAGGGGCACCCGTCATGGACAGGCGCCCCCTGCTCCGGTGACCTGGGGGGTCAGGCGAGGCGGACGACCGCGCGGGACATGCCCAGCACCTTCTGGCCGCCGCTGGTCGCGGTGAGGTCCACGCGGACCGTGTTGTCGTCGAGCTTGGCGGCGACCTTGCCGCTGACCTCGATGGTCGCCCCCTGGTCGTCGTTCGGGACGACGACGGGCCGGGTGAATCGGACGCCGTACTCGACGACCGCGCCCGGGTCGCCGACCCAGTCGGTGACCACGCGGATCGCCTCGGCCATGGTGAACATGCCGTGCGCGATGACGTCCGGCAGTCCGACCTCCTTGGCGAACTTCTCGTTCCAGTGGATCGGGTTGAAGTCGCCCGAGGCACCCGCGTAGCGCACGAGCGTGGCGCGGGTCACGGGGAAGGTCTGTGCGGGCAGTTCGGTGCCGACCTCGACGTCGGCGTACGCGATGCTGGCGGTCATCTTGCTCACGCCTCCTCGGCCGCGCGGGCCACGAGCTTGGTCCAGGCGGTCACGACGTGCTCACCGGCCTCGTCGTGCACCTCGCCGCGGATGTCCAGGACGTCGTTGCCGGCCATCGACTTGATCGCCTCGATGGTCGAGGTGACCGTCAGCCGGTCGCCCGCGCGGACCGGGCGCCGGTAGGCGAACTTCTGGTCGCCGTGCACCACGCGGTTGTAGTCCAGGCCCAGCTGCGGGTCGGCGACGACCTGGGCCGAGGCCTTGAACGTGATGGCGAACACGAAGGTCGGCGGGGCGATCACATCGGGGTGACCGAGCGCCTTGGCGGCCTCCGGGTCGGTGTAGGCCGGGTTGGCGTCTCCCACCGCCTCCGCGAACTCCCGGATCTTCTCCCGGCCCACCTCGTAGGGCTCGGTGGGCGGGTAGGTCCGCCCCACGAAGGACTGGTCGAGCGCCATGGCTCGGCACCTCCTGATGTCTTGCTGTGGATGACCGGACGGACGGCTGGGGGCGACCGGTGAACGGTCCGGCCCAGCGGCCGCAAACGCCACGAGGCCGCCCCCCGGTACTGCGGGGGCGGCCTCGTGAACGAGCCTTGTTATCGCGTTTCGCGGTGCGCGGTGTGCGCGTTGCAACGCGGGCAGTGCTTCTTCATCTCAAGACGGTCCGGGTTGTTACGCCGGTTCTTCTTGGTGATGTAGTTCCGCTCCTTGCACTCCACGCAGGCCAGCGTGATCTTCGGGCGGACGTCGGTGGCAGCCACGTGAGTGCTCCTTGACGAACGGGGACTAGAAATGAACGCACATGAAGAGTAGCCGATCGTCGGACCGACCCGGCAATCGGCTACTTTGAGTAGCGGTGACCGGACTTGAACCGGTGACACAGCGATTATGAGCCGCTTGCTCTACCGACTGAGCTACACCGCTGCGATGCGATCGGGCCCCGCCTCGCGGCGGGAACCTCTCACATCAGAGCCCCAAAACGGAATCGAACCGTTGACCTTCTCCTTACCATGGAGACGCTCTGCCGACTGAGCTATTGGGGCGAGCGAGGAAGACATTACACGGTTGCCCGCCGTTCGCCCAAATCCGTTCCCGGACCCCCGCCCCGGCCCTTGCCCCAGGCCTCACCGGAGCCCCGCGCGGCGCTCCGGTCCGGGCAACCACACCGGTACGACTATTGCGCTCCTCCCCGCCCCAGCAGGGACGTCGTCCTACGCTCGACTCACTCTCTGTGATCTTGTGCCCCCGGCACAGCCCCCGAGCCACTGGAGCGCGATGCCCGACAGCCAGCCGCAGCCGCCCCGCTCGTCCTCGTCGCCGTCGGGCTCGCCGGGACGGTCCGACGGGGGCCTGCTGCTGTGCGGGGCGCGGCTGACGGACGGCCGCACCGTGGACGTACGGCTCGGCGGCGGGCGGATCGAGGCGGTCGGCACGGCCGGCAGCCTGGGCGGCGGTACGCGCGCGGACGGCGCCCGGGTCGACCTGACCGGCTATCTGCTGCTCCCGGCCCCCGCCGAACCGCACGCCCACGCGGACACCGCGCTGTCCGCCGACGCGGACGGGCCGGTCTCCCACGACCCGCGGGACGTCCAGCGCCGGGCCACGGAGGCCGCCCTGCTCCAGCTCGGCCACGGGGCCACCGCGGTGCGGGCGCACGTGCGCGTGGGCGACGTCCAGGGGCTCGGCGCGCTGCGGGCCGTCCTGCGGGCGCGGCGCGCGCTGCGCGGGCTCGTGGAGCTGACGACGGTGGCGATGCCGCGGGTGCTGACCGGGGCGGCCGGTGCGGACGGCCTGGCGATGCTGCGGGACGCGGTGAAAATGGGCGCCTGTGTGGTGGGCGGCTGTCCCGACGCGGACCCGGACCCGGCGGGCTACGTCGAGGCCGTGCTGGAGGTCGCCTCGGAGCACGGCTGCCCCGTCGACCTGCACACCGACGCCGCCGACCCGGCGCGGCTGGCCCGGCTCGCCGCCATGGCGGGCGGCCTGCGCCCCGGCGTGTCGATCGGGCCGTGCGCCTCTCTCGCGCGCCTGCCCGCCGCTGTCGCCGGCCGAACGGCGGACCAGCTCGCCGCGGCCGGCGTGACGGTGGTGTGCCTGCCACAGGGCGGCTGCGGGGGCGTGGAGGGCCGCGGGACGGCGCCCGTACGGCTGCTGCGCGCCGCCGGTGTCCGGGTCGCGGCCGGGAGCGGCGCGCTGCGCGACGTGTCCAACCCCGTGGGGCGCGGGGACCCGCTGGAGGCCGCCTACCTCCTCGCCTCGGGTCACGGCCTGTCCCCCGAGGACGCCTACGACACCGTCAGCGCCTCCGCGCGGGCGGCCCTGGGCCTGCCCCCGGTCCGCGTGGAGGCCGGTTTCCCGGCCGAACTCCTCGCGCTGCGCGCCGACCGGCTGTCCGGCGCGCTCTCGCTGGCCCAGAGCCGGCTCGTGGTGCACCAGGGGCGCGTGGTGACCCGGACGAGCGCGGTGCGGGAGTACTGCGACTCCGCGGTGGAGCTGGGACTGCCGCGACAGGGGCGGGGCGGGCCTTCCTGAGGGGTGTGCGGGGGCGCGCGGTGCGGCGGGCGTGGGGCGTACGGCGGCGCGAGTGGTCGCGGGGGCGTACGGTCGAAGACATGCGCATTGTCATCGCTGGTGGACATGGTCAGATCGCGCTGCGGCTCGAGCGGTTGCTCGCCCTGCGCGGCTACGAGCCGGCGGGGCTCATCCGCCGCGAGGAACAGGGCGACGACCTGCGGGAGGCGGGCGCCGAACCGGTGCTGCTGGACCTGGAGTCGGCCACGGTCGAGGAGGTCGCGGCGCATCTTCAGGGCGCGGACGCGGCGGTGTTCGCGGCGGGCGCCGGGCCCGGCAGCGGGGCGGCGCGCAAGGACACCGTGGACAAGGGCGCGGCGGTGCTGTTCGCGGACGCCGCGGTCCGCGCGGGGGTACGGCGTTTCCTGGTCGTGTCGTCGATGGGCGCGGACCCGCGTCACGAGGGCGACGAGATCTTCGACGTCTACCTGCGCGCCAAGGGCGAGGCGGACGCGTACGTACGGGGCCTGGACGCGCTCGACTGGACGATCCTGCGCCCCGGTTCGCTGACGAACGACCCCGGCACCGGCCTGGTCCGTCTGGAGGCGCACACGGGCCGTGGCGCGGTCCCGCGCGACGACGTGGCCGCCGTCCTGGCCGAGTTGCTGGAGACCCCGGCGACGGCCGGTCTGACCCTGGAGCTGGTCGGCGGGTCGACGCCGGTGTCCGTGGCGGTGAAGTCGGTCGCCGGTGAGTGACCGCCGCGCGGGGCGGACGGGGAGTCAGAACAGCGGCAGCTGCCCCGGGAACTCAGGCACCACATAGCCGTCCAACGACGGCTGCACGGCGCCCAGTTGCGCCGGCCGACGCGACCCGGGACAGGACACCAGCCGCCCGTCCTCCCGGGCGCCGGGCGGATCGTGCCGGGCGAACCGCCCGGCGACGACGGCGATCTCACGACGGCACTCGGGACACGTTCTGCGACGGGACGACATGCCCCCAGTGTGCCCGCGCGGTTCCCGGCCCCGTGAGGGTCACCACACCCGCCGCGCCCCGCCACGCGGATGCGGATGCGGGGGACGGGATGCGGAAACGAAAAGACCCCCTCCCTGCGTTTCGCAGAGGAGAGGGTCTTTCCCGAAGTGGCGGCGCCAGGATTCGAACCTGGGAAGGCTGAGCCGGCAGATTTACAGTCTGCTCCCTTTGGCCGCTCGGGCACACCGCCGGGGTCGCTGCCGTTCGAACCGCTTTTCGGCGGTGCTCCCTGGCAACGACGTAAACAATACCCGATGAGGAGGGGTGCTTCGCCACCCGATTGATCGGCACCCGGGGGACGGGGGGTGGCTAGGCTTGTCCGGATGCGGCCCGGCACCGCGCGGGGCCGGCCGTCGACCCGCGTACGCCGCTACGCACCCCGATTCGCACCCGATGCAAGGAGCCACAGGACATGGCCGACTCCAGTTTCGACATCGTCTCGAAGGTCGAGCGGCAGGAGGTCGACAACGCCCTCAACCAGGCCGCCAAGGAGATCTCGCAGCGCTACGACTTCAAGGGCGTGGGGGCCTCGATCTCGTGGTCCGGTGACAAGATCCTGATGGAGGCGAACTCCGAGGACCGGGTGAAGGCTGTCCTCGACGTCTTCCAGTCCAAGCTGATCAAGCGCGGGATCTCGCTGAAGGCACTGGACGCGGGCGAGCCGCAGCTGTCCGGCAAGGAGTACAAGATCTTCGCGTCGATCCAGGAGGGCATCTCGCAGGAGAACGCGAAGAAGGTCGCGAAGATCATCCGCGACGAGGGTCCCAAGGGCGTGAAGGCGCAGGTCCAGGGTGACGAGCTGCGGGTCAGCTCGAAGAGCCGGGACGACCTTCAGGCCGTCATCGCCCTGCTGAAGGGCAAGGACTTCGACTTCGCGCTGCAGTTCGTGAACTACCGCTAGGCCGCGCGGGCCGGCGGGAGGGAGGGCGGGCGTTTCGTGCCCGCCCTCCCTCCGTGTGCGGGGGCGGCCGGCCGGATCAGTAGGGTGCCGCCATGACGACGTCCCCTGCCGGACTGCGACGCTCCCTCGGGCTGACCGATGCCGTGGTCATCGGGCTGGGCTCGATGGTGGGAGCCGGGATCTTCGCCGCGCTCGCCCCGGCGGCCGGCGCGGCCGGCTCCGGGCTGCTGCCCGGGCTCGCCGTGGCGGCCGTGGTCGCCTACTCCAACGCCATGTCCTCGGCCCGGCTCGCGGCCCGTTATCCGGCCTCCGGCGGCACGTACGTGTACGGCAGGGAGCGGCTGGGGCCCTTCTGGGGCTATCTGGCGGGCTGGGCGTTCGTCGTCGGCAAGACGGCCTCCTGCGCGGCCATGGCGCTCACCGTGGGCGCGTACGTGTGGCCCGGTCAGGCGCACGCGGTGGCGGTGGCGGCGGTCGTGGCGCTGACCGCCGTGAACTACGGCGGTGTGCGGAAGTCCGCCTGGCTGACGCGGGCGATCGTGGCGGTGGTGCTGGCCGTGCTCGCCGCCGTGGTGGCCGGGTGCCTGGGGTCGGCCGCGTCCGACGCCGCGCGGCTCGACATCGGCGCCTCGGAGGGCTTCGGCGGGGTGCTCCAGGCGGCCGGTCTGCTGTTCTTCGCCTTCGCCGGGTACGCGCGGATCGCCACGCTCGGCGAAGAGGTGCGCGATCCCGCCCGGACGATCCCCCGTGCGATCCCCCTGGCACTCGGCATCGCGCTCGCGGTCTACGCGTGCGTGGCGGTCGCCGTGCTGTCCGTGCTCGGCTCCGGCGGGCTCGCCCGGGCGACCGCTCCGCTGGCCGACGCCGTGCGCGCCGCCGGGCTGCCGGGTCTGGTGCCGGTCGTGCGCGTCGGGGCAGCGGTGGCGGCGCTGGGCTCGCTGCTGGCGCTGATCCTGGGCGTCTCCCGGACCACGCTCGCCATGGCGCGTGATGGGCATCTGCCGGGCGTCCTGGCCGCCGTGCATCCGCGCTTCCGGGTGCCGCACCGGGCCGAGCTGGCGGTGGGCGCGGTGGTCGCCGTCCTGGCGGCCACGGTGGACGTGCGGGGCGCGATCGGCTTCTCGTCGTTCGGGGTGCTCGCGTACTACGCCGTGGCCAACGCCTCGGCATGGACGCTGGACGCCTCCGTGCGCGCCCGCGTGGTGCCGGCCGTGGGACTGCTCGGCTGTGTGGTGCTGGCGTTCTCGCTGCCCGGCGTGTCGGTCGCGGCGGGTGCGGGGGTGCTGGCGGCGGGCCTGGTGGCGTACGGGGTACGGCGGTGGTGGGCGTCCGCGCGGTGATCCCGGCCCGGCGGCGGCCGGGTGGTCCGGGGGCGGCCAGGTGATCCGGGGGTTGGGTGATCCAAGGGCTGGGTGGTCTGGGGGCGGCCGGGTGGTCCGGCGGCCTCACCAGGTCTTCGTGGCGAACGGGCGGTCCGAGGGGACGATCTCGCGGCCCAGCGGCACCAGCGAGACGGGTATCAGCTTGAAGTTGGCGATGCCGAACGGGATGCCGATGATCGTGAGGCAGAGCGCGATGCCGGTCGCGATGTGGGCGAGGGCCAGCCACCAGCCCGCGAGGACCAGCCACAGGACGTTGCCGACGAGGGACGGGGCGCCGGCGTCGCGGCGCTCGGCCGTGGTGTACCCGAAGGGCCACAGCGCGTAGACACCGATGCGGAAGGCGGCTATCCCGAAGGGGATGCCGATGATCGTGACGCACAGGAGCAGCCCTGCGGCGAAGTAGCCGAGGCACAGCCACAGGCCGCTCAGCACCAGCCAGATGATGTTCAGGATCGTCTTCACCGTGGGGGACCTGCCATCTGTTCCAGGCGGCGGATGCGCTCCGCCATCGGCGGGTGGGTGGAGAACATCTTGGCCAGGCCCTGGCCGGGGCGGAACGGGTTGGCGATCATCATGTGGCTCGCGGTCTCGATCCGCGGCTCGGGGGGCAGCGGGAGCTGCTTGGTGCCCGCCTCCAGCTTTCTCAGGGCGCTGGCCAGGGCCTGTGGGTCACCGGTGAGCTGGGCGCCGGAGGCGTCGGCCTCGTACTCCCGCGAGCGGCTGATGGCCAGCTGGATGAGGGAGGCCGCGAGCGGTCCCAGGAGCATGATCAGCAGCATGCCGAACAGGCCGGGGCCGTCGTCGTCGTCCGAGCGGCCGACCGGGATCAGCCAGGCGAAGTTGACCAGGAACATGATCACGGTGGCGAGGGCGCCGGCGACCGACGAGATGAGGATGTCGCGGTTGTAGACGTGGCTCAGCTCGTGGCCGATGACGCCGCGCAGTTCGCGCTCGTCGAGGAGGCGGAGGATGCCCTCCGTGCAGCACACGGCGGCGTTGCGCGGGTTGCGGCCGGTCGCGAAGGCGTTGGGGGCCTCCGTCGGGGAGATGTACAGCCGGGGCATGGGCTGGCGGGCCTGCGTGGAGAGCTCGCGGACCATCCGGTACAGCCCCGGCGCCTCGAACTCGCTGACCGGGCGGGCGCGCATCGCGCGGAGGGCGAGCTTGTCGCTGTTCCAGTACGCGTACGCGTTCGTGCCCAGGGCGACCAGGACGGCGACGACGAGCCCCGTACGGCCGAAGAAGCCGCCGATGACGATGATGAGTGCGGACAGTCCCCCGAGGAGTACTGCGGTCCTGAGCCCGTTGTGCCGGCGGTGCACGGTACGCCCTCCAAGTGGTGCAGCAGGGGAACCCTTTGCTTGCTGAATCGCTTGTCGCACCGGAGTCGTGGTGTCACGTCCAGTGGACCCTCCCGCTTCGGTCAACGCCGGGCGGCGAGCACTAGTTCCCTTGTGCCTGCGGGGGCGCGGCTGAGCCGTCCGAGTGAGGCTGCCCGGACGGCTCGGCCGAGAAGGCCTCAGAAGAGGCCGGTGTCGGTGAAGCGCAGCACCAGCTGGGGCGCCCCGGACAGGGCGATGCCGAGGACGGCGGTGACGGCGATCGCGGCCGTGACGGGGGCCGGGACGCGGTGCCGCGCGGGCTCCCCCTCGGGCGCGCGGAACAGCAGGGCGGTCCACTGGAGGTAGTAGAACAGCGCGATCACGACGTTCACGGCCATGACCACGGCCAGCCAGCCCAGGCCCCCGTCGACGGCCGCCGAGAAGACGGTGACCTTGGCGAACAGGCCGATGATGCCCGGCGGCAGCCCGGCCAGGCAGAGCAGGAAGAAGGCCAGCAGCAGGGCGGTGACCGGGTGGGCGGCGTACAGGCCGCGGTAGTCGGCGACGCGGTTCAGGGACCTCGTACGGCCGACCAGGGCGGCCACCGCGAAGGCGCCGAGGTTGACCACGCCGTACATGAGGGCGTAGGCGATCGTGGAGCCGATCGAGCGCTCGGCGTCGTCGGAGTACGCGGCGGCGGCGATCGGGACCAGGAGGTAGCCGGCCTGGCCGACGGAGGACCAGGCCAGCAGCCGTACCGCGCTGTACGCGCGCGTGGCCGCCTGCCGGAGGGCGCCGACGTTGCCGACGGTCATGGTGAGGGCGGCGAGCACGGCGAGCGCGGGGCCCCAGACGTCGGCGTACGACGGCAGGGCGATGACGGTGACGAGGACGAGGCCGGAGAAGCCGACCGCCTTGCCGACGACGGACAGGTAGGCGGCGACCGGCAGGGGCGCGCCCACGTAGGTGTCGGGCACCCAGAAGTGGAAGGGCACGGCGGCCGTCTTGAAGGCGAAGCCGATGAGGGTGAGGACCACGCCGGTCTGGGCGAGGGTGTGGAGCTGTCCGTCGACGCCCTGGATCCGCTCGGCGATCCGGGTCAGGTAGAGGCTGCCGGTGGTGGCGTAGAGGAAGCTGACGCCCATCAGGCTGACCGCGGTGGCGGTGACCGAGGACAGGAAGAACTTCAGCGCCGCCTCGGAGGACCTGCGGTCGCCGTGCTTGAGGCCGACGAGGGCGAAGGCGGGCAGCGAGGCGACCTCCAGGGCGACGATCAGGGTCGCGAGGTCGCGGGAGGCGGGCAGCAGGGCGGCGCCCGCCGCGGAGGACAGCAGCAGGAACCAGAACTCCCCCTCGGGCAGCCCCCCGCGCGCGTCCTTGAGACCGGTGACGGACAGCAGGGCGGCCACCAGGGCGCCGCCGAGGACGAGCAGCTGGAGGACGAGGGTGAAGCGGTCGGCGACGTAGCTGCACGCGGCGGGGTCGGCGGGCACGCAGAAGGTGGCGCGGTCGCCGTCCAGGAGGGGCAGCAGCATGAGCATGGCGGCGGCCAGGCCGGCGACGGAGACATAGCCGAGGAGCGGTTTGCGCCGCTCGGCCACGAACAGGTCGGCGACCAGGACGACGAGGGCGATCACGGCCGCGACGGTGGGCGGCGCGACGGCGAGCCAGTCGACGGACTGGATCAGCGACGCGGCGGCCGGCTGGGCCAGGGAGTTCATCGGGTGCCTCCTGCGAGGAGCTGCTGCACGGCCGGGTCCGTCAGGCCGAGGAGGGTCTTGGGCCAGAGTCCGGCGACGACGGTGAGGGCGACGAGCGGCGTCCAGGCCGCGAACTCGTAGCCCCGTACGTCGGTGAGCTTCGGCGTGTCCTGCGGGAGGGCGCCCATGCAGACCCGGCGGACCACGACCAGCAGGTAGGCGGCGGTGAGCAGGGTGCCGAACGCGCCGACCGCCATGAAGGTGAGGAAGGCGGGGCGGCTGAGCCCGTCGGCGGGGTCGAACGCGCCGAACAGCGCGAGCATCTCGCCCCAGAACCCGGCCAGGCCCGGCAGCCCGAGCGAGGCGACGGCGCCGAAGGCGAGCAGGCCGCCCAGGCGCGGCGCCCGGCCGTACAGGGCGGCGCCGGTCTCCTCGGCGAGGGTGTCGAGGTCGGTGCTGCCGGTGCGTTCCTTCAGCGCGCCGACGAGGAAGAACAGCAGGCCGGTGATGAGGCCGTGGGCGACGTTGGCGAACAGGGCGCCGTTCACGCCGGTCGGGGTCATGGTCGCGATGCCGAGCAGGACGAAGCCCATGTGACCGACGGAGGAGTAGGCGATCAGCCGCTTCAGGTCGCCCCTCGCGCCGCGCCGGGCGAGGGCGAGGCAGGCGAGCGATCCGTAGATGATCCCGACGACGGCGAAGGCGGCGAGGTACGGCGCGAAGGTGCGGAAGCCGTCGGGCGCGACGGGCAGCAGGATGCGGACGAACCCGTACGTGCCCATCTTCAGCAGCACGCCGGCCAGCAGCACGGAGCCGACGGTCGGGGCGGCGGTGTGGGCGTCGGGCAGCCAGCTGTGCAGTGGCCACATCGGGGTCTTCACGGCGAGCCCGATCCCGATCGCCAGAACGGCGATGACCTGCACGGACGTGCTCAGCGACCGGCCGTTGTCAGTGGCGAGTGCCACCATGTCGAAGGTGCCCGCTCGCAGGCCGATCAGGAGCAGGCCGAGCAGCATGACCACGGAGCCGAGCAGCGTGTAGAGGATGAACTTCCAGGCGGCCTCGGCCCGGCCCTCGCCGCCCCAGCGGGCGATGAGGAAGTACATCGGGATCAGGACCATCTCGAAGGCGAGGAAGAACAGCAGCAGGTCGAGGACGGCGAAGGTGGCGAGGGTGCCGGACTCCAGGACGAGCAGCAGGGCGACGAAGGCCTTCGGGGACGGGCCCGCGGGCAGCTTGAAGTAGCTGTAGAGCGCGCAGAGGAAGGTCAGCAGCGCGGTCAGCACGACGAGGGGGAGGGAAATGCCGTCGATGCCGAGGTGGATGCGCACGTCGAGTGCGGGGATCCAGCTGATGTCCGTCGTGGCCTGCATCTTCGACGGCTGGTCGTGGTCGAAGCCGAGCGCCAGGGCGATCGCGGCGATGAGCACGGCGCCGGTCACGGTGACGCCGTGGCGCAGCACGGCCTGCTCGGGCGACTTCCCCTTCAGTCCGGGCGGGGCGGGCAGCAGAGCGGCGGCGGCCCCGAGGAGCGGGCCGACGACGACGAACGCCAGAAGGAACTGCATCACGGACTCGCTGATATCGATCACGCCTGCTCACGCTCCCGTGGCGACGAGGACGGCGGCGACCACCAGGACGACGGTGCCGGCGAGCAGCGCGCTCACATAGGTCTGCACATTGCCGGTCTGGGCGCGCCGTACGGCGGCGCCGAGCCAGCGGGGTAGGGCGCCCGCGCCGCGTACGTAGGTGTCGACGACCTCGCGGTCGAGGAACCTGACGAGGCTCGCGCCGGCCCGGACGGGGCGGACGAACAGCGTCGAGTAGACGGCGTCGAGGCGGAAGCCGGCGGCCGCGTGGCGGTGCAGCGGGCCGAGCAGCAGCCGTCCGGGGTCGCCCGGGTCGGGGGCCTGCGCGATGTCGCCGTAGGCGGGCGTGTGGGCGGCGATGGCCTCGGCCTCGACCTGGCCGGCGTCGCCCCCGGGGTGGGCGGCGACCGCGCCGAGCGGGACGCGGGCGGTACGGGCGCCGGTGTGGCGCCAGGCGGCGTAGGTGACGAGGCCGCCGGCCAGGGCGAGGCCCGTGCCCAGCACGGAGGTGACCAGGGTGGGACCGAGGTCGCCGCCGTCGAACCAGCCGGGGAAGGACTGGTAGGCGAATCCGCCGAGGGCGAGGGAGGGGGCGGCGAGCACCCACAGCACGACGGTCATGGTGACGGGCTGGCGGCCGTGGTCGGGGGCCTCGGTGCCGTGGCCGCGGAAGGCGAGCAGCCACAGGCGGGTGGCGTACGCGGCGGTGAGCAGCGCGGTGAGCAGGCCCGCGACGAGGACGATCCAGCCCGCGGCGGCGGGCGCGTGCCCGGTGTGGCCGGTGGTGACGTGCTCGGCGGCGCCGAGGACGGCCTCCTTGGAGAAGAAGCCGCTGAACGGCGGGATCGCGGCGAGCGCGAGGAGCGCCACGGTCATCGTCCAGTAGGCGTCGGGGACGCGGTCGCGCAGGTGGCTCATGCGGGACATGGCGGCCAGCGAGTTGGTGCCGGTGGCGTGGATGATCACGCCGGCGGCGAGGAACAGCAGCGCCTTGAAGGCGCCGTGGGACAGGAGGTGGAAGACGGCGGCGCCGCGGTCGGCGACGGCGAGGGCGCCGGTCATGTAGCCGAGCTGGCCGATCGTCGAGTAGGCGAGGACGCGTTTGATGTCGTCCTGGGCGAGGGCGGCGAGCGCGGAGCCCGCCATGGTGACGGCGGCCATCACGGCGAGGACGACCATCGCGGCCTGCGAGGCCTCGAAGACCGGGAGGAGCCGGGCGATGAAGTAGACACCGGCGGCGACCATCGTCGCGGCGTGGATCAGCGCGGAGACGGGTGTGGGGCCCGCCATCGCGTCGGGGAGCCAGGTGTGCAGCGGGAACTGCGCGGACTTGCCGGCGACCCCGGCGAGGAGCAGCAGGGCGATCAGCGTCGGGTGGTCGAGCCCGCCGCCCGCGACCGCGCCGAGGATGCGGGTGATGCGGAACGATCCGGCGTCGCCGGCGAGCGCGAACAGGCCGATGAGGAAGGGGACGTCACCGAGCTTGGTCACCAGGAAGGCCTTGAGGGAGGCGGCGCGGGCCTCCGGGGTCTCCCAGTAGTGGCCGACCAGGAAGTAGGAGCAGATGCCCATGACCTCCCAGCCGACGAGCAGCACCATCAGGTCGCCCGAGTAGACGACGAGGAGCATCGCGGAGGTGAACAGGGAGACGAGCGCGGCGTAGGAGGGGTAGCGCGGGTCCTCGCGCAGGTAGCCCGTGGAGTAGATCTGCACGCAGGTCGCGACGAAGGCGACCAGGACGGCGACGAGCGCGGCGAAGCCGTCGATGTGCAGGGCCAGCTCGATGGGGACCGACCCGGTGGGGGTGAGTTCCGTGGCGGCGTCGATGGCGTCGTCGCCGCCCTGGTGCACGGCGACGACCACGGCGAGGGCGAGCGCGGTGAGGACCGGCAGGACCGCGAGGGGGCGGACGAAGCCGGGGGCGGTGCGGCCGAGCGCCAGGCCGGCGGCGGCGCCGAGGAACGGCAGGAGGGGGACGAGTACGGCGAGGGTGGTCGTGGTCACGCGGTGGCCTCAGCCTTCTCGGCGCCCGTCCCGGTCGCGGGCGTGCCGGTCTCGTGGCCCTCCGGCTCGTGCCCCTCGGCGGTGTCGCGGAGCTTGTCGATGTCGGAGGTGCCGCGGTTGCGGTACACGGCGAGGACGATCGCCAGGCCGATGCCGATCTCGGCGGCGGCGATGGCGATGGTGAACAGCGTCAGCGCCTGCCCGGAGTGCAGGGTCTCCTCGGCGGCCCGGCTGAGCCAGACGTCGAAGGCGACCAGGTTGAGGTTGACGGCGTTGAGCATCAGCTCGACCGACATCAGCACCAGGATCGCGTTGCGGCGGGCGAGGACGCCGTACAGGCCGGTACAGAACAGGAGGGCGGAGAGGACGGCGGGATAGGCGAGGTGCATCAGCGGACGCCTTCCTTCCCGTCGGCCGCGGCGGCGCCGGTCTTGGCCTTGCGGGACAGGACGATCGCGCCGACCAGGGCGGCGAGGAGGAGGACGGACAGGGCCTCGAAGGGGAGGACCCAGTTCTGGAACAGGCTCTCGCCGGTGACCTTCGTGGTTCCGGCGGCCGGGCCGTCGAGGTCGATCCAGGTGGTGCGGAAGGCGTCGACGACGACCCAGACCAGGGCGGCGGCCGAGGCTACGGCCACGGTGAGGGCGGCCCAGCGGTTGTGGGAGTCGGCGTCCGGGGAGCGGCCGATGGGGGCCTTGGTGAGCATCAGCCCGAACAGCAGGAGGACGACGACGGAGCCGACGTAGATGAGGACCTGCACCCAGGCGATGAACTCGGCGGTGAGCAGGAGGTACTCGACGGCGAGGCCGCCGAGGGTCACCACGAGCCACAGCGCGGCGTGCACCAGCTGCCGGGTGGTGACGGTGACGAGGGCGGCCCCGAAGGTGACCAGGCCGACGAGGAGGAAGGCGATCTCGACGCCGGTCGGGGAGAGGAAGCCGTGGGTCTCGGCTGCGAGGGTCATGCCGTGCCCTCCCGCTTCGGCCTCGGCCGGTCGGTCTGCTGCGCGGAGGCGCCCTGCGGGCGGGTGGCGGACTCGGCGGCGCGCACCTGCTCGTCGGCGTGCGTCGGCCCGGTGGCCGGGGGCTGCTGCTGGGCGGCCAGCTTCTCCGCCGTCTTGCGGGCGGCGGCCAGCTCCTTCGGCTCCTCCGCGCCCGGGTCGAGGGCGGGCGGGGCCGGGACGGTCCACATCCACTCGCGGAGCTTGTCGCGCTCGTGGGTGAGGTCGCGGATGTCGGTCTCGGCGTACTCGAACTCCGGGGACCAGAACAGGGCGTCGAACGGGCAGACCTCGATGCAGATACCGCAGTACATGCACAGCGAGAAGTCGATGGCGAAGCGGTCGAGGACGTTGCGGCTGCGCTCACGGCCGCCGGGGGTCGCCGCCGGGATCGTCTCCTTGTGGGAGTCGATGTAGATGCACCAGTCCGGGCACTCGCGGGCGCAGAGCATGCAGACCGTGCAGTTCTCCTCGAACAGGCCGATCACGCCGCGGGTGCGGGGCGGGAGGTCGGGCTGCACGTCGGGGTACTGCTCGGTGACGGTCTTCTTCGTCATCGTGCGGAGGGTGACGGCCAGGCCCTTGGCGAGGCCACTGCCGGGAATGCGGGCCATGGTTACTGGATCACCACCTTCACGATGCCGGTGAGGGCGATCTGGGCGAGGGACAGGGGCACGAGGAGGGTCCAGGACAGCTTCTGCAGCTGGTCCTCGCGCAGGCGGGGGTAGGTGACGCGGAGCCAGATCACGAGGAACGCGAGGACGGCCGTCTTCAGCAGGGTCCAGACCCAGCCGAGGCCGTCGGCGCCCCAGGGGCCGTGCCAGCCGCCCAGGAAGAGGACGGTGGTCAGGCCGCACAGGACGACGATCCCGGCGTACTCGGCGAGGAGGAAGAGGGCGAAGCGCAGGCCGGTGTACTCGGTGTACGCGCCGAAGATGATCTCCGAGTCGGCGACCGGCATGTCGAAGGGCGGGCGCTGCAGTTCCGCGAGGCCCGCCACGAAGAACACGAGCGCGCCGGTGATCTGCCAGGGCAGCCACCACCACTCGAAGGCGTCGAGGATGCCGGGGATCGAGACGGTGCCGGCCGCCATGGCCACCGAGGCGGCGGTCAGCAGCATCGGCAGTTCGTAGGCGAGCAGCTGGGCGGCGGTGCGCAGACCGCCGAGGAGGGAGAACTTGTTGGCGCTGGCCCAGCCGGCCATGAGGGAGCCGAGGACGCCGACGCCCATGACGGCGAGCACGAAGAAGACGCCCGCGTCGATCACCTCGCCGACGGCGCCCTCACCGGGACCGATCGGGATGGCGAGCAGCACGAGCAGGTACGGCAGGAGGGCGACGGCGGGGGCGAGCTGGAAGATACGGCGGTCCGCGCCCGCGGGGACCACGTCCTCCTTCTGCGCGAACTTCACGCCGTCCGCGACGAGCTGGGCCCAGCCGTGGAAGCCGCCGGCGTACATGGGGCCGAGGCGGCCCTGCATATGGGCCATCACCTTGTGCTCGGTCTGGCCGATGATCAGCGGGAAGGTGAGGAAGACGCCGAAGACGACGAGGAGTCGCAGGGCGACGTCGAGCACGTCGTTCACCGCGGGCCTCCTGTGGGGTCTTCGGGGGTGTGGTCTGGGGTGTGGTCGGTGGTGGTGTCGCCGGTGGTGTTGTCAGTGGTACCGGCCGGGGTGCTGCCGGGTTCCGGCTCCGACTGCTTCGGGTCCGGCTGCGGCTGCTCCCGCTCCGGCTGCTTCGGCTCCGGCCGCTCCGGCCGCTGCGGCTGCCCGGCACCCGGCTCGGGCCGCCTGGCCTCCGGTTCCGGCTCGGGCTCCGGCTTCGGCTCGGTCTCCTCGAACGCCGGGCGGGCGTGGTGCCAGGGGGCGTCCGGGCTGCGGGGTGCGACGGCGGGACGGGCCGGCGGGGCCTCCGCCGCCTCGGCGCGCTGGGACGCGGAGCCCTCGGACGCGCTCCGCGCACGCCGGGGCGTGCCCGCCGGACGCTGCGACGCCGAACCCTCGCTCGCGCTGCGGGCGCGGCGCGGGGTCGCGGCGGGAGCCGGCGGGGTCTGCGGCTCGCCCACTGCACCGGCCGCCGGGTGCTGCGACGCCGAACCCTCGGACGCGCTGCGGGCGCGGCGCGGGGTGGCGGTGGCGGGCGTCCCGGCGGCGGCACCGGCTGCCGCGCCACCGGCACCAGCACCAGCGGCGGCACCAGCCGCAGCCCCCGCTGCGGCCGTCGTCTGGCTCGCCGAGCCCTCCCCCGCCGTACGGGTCCGCCGTACGGGGCGGTCGCCGGCGGCGGTGGCGCGGCCGGCGGCACGGGCCGGGCGGGCGGGGGCCGGGGGCAGCTGGCCCTTCAGCGGGCCCCACTCGTTGGGGTCGGGGACGCCCGGCGGCAGCATCTGGCGGCGCTTGGGGCCGCCGTGCTCGGACTCCCCCGGCTCCTTGGCGCCCGGCCACGCCTTGGCGACGCGGGCGGCGAGGACGAAGTCCTTGCGCAGGGGGTGGCCCTCGAAGTTGTCGGGGAGCAGGAGGTGGTCGAGGGCGGGGTGGCCCTCGAAGGAGACGCCGAACATCTCGTGGGTCTCGCGCTCGTGCCAGGCGGCGCCCGCGTAGACGTCGACGGCGGAGGCGAGCCGGGGCGCCTCGTGCGGCACGGTGGTCCGCAGCAGCAGGCGGCGTACCGGGGAGAGCGCGACGACGTGCGCCGAGACCCGGAAGCCGGTGCCCGGTTCGTCGACGGCGCTCAGCCAGTCGAAGTAGGTGCAGCCCAGCTCGTCCCGGGCGGCGCGCAGGGCGTCGGTCCAGGTGGCCGGCGGGACGTCGACGGTCAGGACCTCGTAGGACTCCTCGGCCGTGGCGTCGGGGCCGAACAGGTCCTCGGCGGGGGCGGGCAGCCAGCCGACCGCACTCATCGCGCGTCCCCCTCCGGGGCCGGGGGCCGGACCAGCCCGCTCGTCAGGGCGGCGGTGGAGGGGCGCGCCGGTGCGGTGGCGTAGCGCTCGCCGAGCGACTCGCGGGCGATCTTCTCCTGGAGCTTGAGGATGCCCTGGAGCAGCGCCTCGGGGCGGGGCGGGCAGCCGGGGACGTAGACGTCGACGGGGATGATCTGGTCGACGCCCTTCGTCACCGAGTAGGAGTCCCAGTAGGGGCCGCCGCAGTTGCTGCACGCGCCGAAGGAGATGACGTACTTCGGCTCGGGCATCTGCTCGTACAGCCGCTTGACGGCCGGCGCCATCTTGTCGGTGACCGTGCCGGACACGACCATGAGGTCGGCCTGGCGGGGGCCGGGCGCGAAGGGGATCACGCCGAGCCGGATGAAGTCGTGGCGGGCCATCGACGCGGCGATGAACTCGATCGCGCAGCAGGCGAGGCCGAAGTTGAAGACCCACAGCGAGTAGCGGCGGCCCCAGTTGAGGACCACCTTCATCGGCTCCGGGGCGAGGCGGGCCAGCGCGCCCAGCCGCTTGGGCTCGGGCAGCGCAACGGGCTCCGGGGCGGGAGCGGGCGCGGGCGCGGACTGCGGCTCCGGGGCGGCAGCGGACCGCGGGGTCTGAGCGGGTTCTCGGGTCACGTCCATGTCAGGACGCCCTTCTTGTACGCGTACAGCAGGCCGACGGCGAGGAAGCCGAGGAAGAGGAACATCTCCACCAGGGTGGCGGCGCCGTAGCCGGGGTCGGCGAAGACGGTCGCCCAGGGGAAGAGGAAGATCGAGTCGACGGCGAAGATCACGTACAGGAAGGCGTAGACGTAGTAGCGGACCTGGGTGTGGGCCCAGCCCTCGCCGACGGGGTCGACGCCGCACTCGTACGTCAGCAGCTTCTCGTGCGTGGGCACGACGGGGCGCAGCAGCCGGCCGGCCGCGAAGGCCACGGCGACGAAGAGCACACCGATGGCGGCGAGCAGTCCGACCACGGAATAGGACTGGAAGTAGTCCGCCGCGACGACCACAGCCGGTTCGACGGTCGGTTCCCGCACGTCCGTCTCCTCGCTCCCTGACCTCGACGTTCTCCGAACAACCTAGAACAACTCTGCGCTTTGTTCGAACGATGTTCGATCTCGAACGATCTGTACGCAGGCGAGTCTAGGGCCTGTCAAAGAGGCCGTAAGCAGCCCGTCACGCGTTGAGATGCGGGGGTGGGGTTTTCCCCCGCCCGGGCTCGGCGGCGCACCTCATGGCGCGACCGGGCGCCGCCCGGCACGCTAGCCGATATGACCGAACACTTCCCGCCGCCGAGCCCGGCGACGACCGCGGCCTCCGCGACCCCCGCGAGCCCGGCGACGACCGCGGCCTCCGCGACCCCCGCCGGGACGCCCGCGCCCGCCGGGACCCCCGCGGCCACCGCGTCCCGCCGCGACGACGGTGACGGCGACGGCCGCCCGCCGCCCGTCCGGCTCGCCTACGACGCGCACACCTGGAAGGAGATCGCGCATCTCCTGGCCAATCTGCCGATGTCCCTGGTGGGCTTCGTGTACGTCGCCACGGTGCTGTTCACCAGCGCCTTCCTGACGATCACGGTGATCGGGTTCCCGCTGCTGGCGGCCGGGCTGATGGGCGCGCGGCAGATCGGCAAGGCGGAGCGGGCGCGGGCCCGCGCACTGCTCGGGGTGCGGATCGACGAGCCGAGCCCGCTGCCGCTGCGGGCCCGCGGCGGGGACCGGGGCGGCGGCATCTTCGGTCAGCTGTGGATGGCGCTGAAGGACCCGGTCGGCTGGCGGACCGTGCTGTACGACTTCATCCGGCTGCCGTGGGGTGTCCTCACCTTCACCATCACGCTGACCTCGCTGTTCGTGCTGTGGCCGGTGCTGCCGTTCATAGCGCGGGGGCTGGCCAACGCGGACCGGGCGATGGTGCGCGGGCTGCTGTCGCCCTCCGACGAGCTGGAGCGGCGTATCGCCGAACTGGAGTCCGACCGCGGGGTCGTGGTGGACACCGCCGCGGCCGACCTGCGGCGCATCGAGCGGGACCTGCACGACGGCGCGCAGGCCCGTCTGGTCGCGCTGGCCATGGGGCTGGGCCTGGCGAAGGAGAAGCTGCTGGAGGACCCGGACACGGCGGCGGCGATGGTCGAGGAGGCGCACGGCGAGGTGAAGCTGGCGCTGCAGGAGCTGCGCGACCTGGCGCGCGGCATCCACCCGGCGGTCCTCACCGACCGCGGCCTCGACGCGGCGCTCTCCGCGGTCGCCTCCCGCTGCACCGTTCCCGTGAAGGTGGCCGTCGATCTGGCCGAGCGGCCCGCCGAGGCCATCGAGGGCATCGCCTACTTCACCGTCTCGGAGCTGCTGCAGAACGTCAGCAAGCACAGCGCGGCGACCTCCGCGTCGGTCGAGGTGTGGCGGTCCGGGGACCGGCTGCTGATCCAGGTCGGGGACAACGGCCGCGGGGGTGCGGGGCTCGACGGCGGGAGCGGGCTGCGAGGGCTCGCGGAGCGGCTGGACGCGGTGGACGGGCTGTTCGTCGTCGACTCCCCCGAGGGCGGGCCGACGCTGATCACGGCCGAGCTGCCGTGGCGGGACCGGCCGCGGGGGTAGGGAAAACCCCCCTCCCGGGACGCCGACGGCCTCCATGGTTCCCGCGCCCTGGGCCGAGCAGGCTGGAGACCGGCAGGGCGCGGACGACACGCACCCCCCGCGGCGGTCCGGGACCGGAACAGACGGACGGGCAGCCGAGACCGCCGAGACGGACGAGACGAGAAGGACGGGGCGAGCCGATGGCCACCGAGTACGGCCGGGAGTACGGGAACGGGAACGGCCCCCGACAGGGGTACGGGTACGCGTACGGGCGCGAGGACCGGCGCGGCGGCGGGGCGCGGCTGCCGGCCGGGCTGCGCGCGCCGTTCGAGCCGCGCGCCTGGCGGGAGTTCGCGTACGTGCTGCTGGGGCTGCCGATCGGCGTGCTGCTCTTCGTGTACGCCGTCACGATGCTCTCCCTCGGCGCCGGGCTGCTGGTGACCTTCCTGGGCGTTCCGGTCCTGGCGGCCGGGCTGGCCGGGTGCCGGGGCCTGGGCGCGCTGGAGCGGACCCGGGCGCGGGCGCTGCTCGGGATGCGGGTGGCCGACCCGGAGCCGCTGCGGGCCCGCAGGAGCGGCCTGTGGGCGTGGATGGGGGCGGTCCTCAAGAGCGGCACGTCGTGGCGGCATCTGCTGTACGCGGTGCTGCACTTCCCGTGGGCGGTGTTCTCGTTCGCCGTGGCGGTGTCCTTCTGGACGTACGGCGTGGCGCTGCTGACGTATCCGCTGTGGTTCTGGCTCTTCCCGATGTACGGCGGGCAGGGCGGGCTCCAGCTCTACGGCGACGAGAGCCACCACATCTACCTCGACAACCCGTTCGAGATCACCGTGACCGCGCTGGTGGGGCTGCTGTTCACGCTGGCCGCGCCGTGGATCGTGCGGGCGCTGACCACGGTCGACCGGCTGCTGGTGAGCGGGCTGCTCGGGCCGTCGCGGCTGGGGTCGCGGGTGGTGGAGCTGGAGTCCGACCGCGGGGTGGTGGTGGACGGCGCGGCGGCCGACCTGCGGCGCATCGAGCGTCAGCTGCGCGACGGGGCGCAGGCCCGGCTGGCGGCGCTGGAGCTGGACCTGGGGCTGGCGCGGGAGAAGCTGGCGCAGGACCCGCGGGCGGCGGCGCGACTGGTGGACGAGGCGCACGGCGAGGTGAAGACGGCCCTGCGGGAGCTGCGGGACCTGGCGCGCGGCATCCACCCGGCGGTCCTCACCGACCGCGGCCTCGACGCGGCGCTCTCCGCGGTCGCCTCCCGCTGCCCGGTGCCGGTGCGGGTGGAGGTCGACCTGCCCTCGCGGCCGGCGCCCGCGATCGAGGGCATCGCCTACTTCACCGTCTCCGAACTGCTCCGCAACGTCGAGCGGCACAGCGGGGCGGGGTCGGCGTCGGTGGACGTGTGGCGGTCCGGGGACCGGCTGATGCTCCAGGTCACCGACGACGGCGTGGGCGGCGCGGACCCGGCGGCCGGCTCCGGCCTGGCCGGCCTCACCGAACGTCTCGACGCCGTCGACGGCGTCCTCGTCGTCGACTCCCCGCCCGGCGGGCCCACCCGGGTGACGGCGGAGCTGCCCTGGCGCACGTGAGGTCCGCGAGGTCAGGGGCGGCAGGCCGCCGCCCGTCCGGTTGATCCCACCCGCCCTCAAGCGGCGCCCGAAGCTGGAATGCTGGACTCGTACGCAATCGCGACGGTCGGCTGGGGGCCAAGGGCGTGGAGGACAGGGTGCGGGTGGTCATCGCCGAGGATTCGGTGCTGCTCAGAGAGGGGCTGACCCGGTTGCTCACCGACCGTGGGCACGAGGTCGTCGCCGGGGTGGCGGACGCCGACGCGTTGATCAAGACGATGGCCGATCTGGCGGCGGAGGACGCGCTGCCCGACGTCGTGGTCGCCGATGTGCGGATGCCGCCGACGCACACGGACGAGGGGGTGCGCGCGGCGGTGCAGCTGCGCAAGGCGCATCCGGGGCTCGGGGTGCTGGTGCTGTCGCAGTACGTGGAGGAGCGCTACGCCACCGAGCTGCTGGCCGGCTCCAGCCGCGGGGTCGGGTATCTGCTGAAGGACCGGGTCGCCGAGGTGCGCGAGTTCGTGGACGCGGTGGTACGGGTCGCGCGGGGCGGCACCGCGCTGGACCCGGAGGTCGTCGCCCAGCTGCTGGGCCGCAGCCGTAAGCAGGACGTGCTGGCGGGGCTTACCCCGAGGGAGCGCGAGGTGCTGGGGCTGATGGCGGAGGGGCGGACGAACTCGGCCATCGCGCGGCAGCTGGTGGTCAGCGACGGCGCCGTGGAGAAGCACGTCAGCAACATCTTCCTGAAGCTCGGGCTGTCCCCGAGCGAGGGCGATCACCGCAGGGTCCTCGCCGTGCTGACGTATCTGAATTCCTGATTTCCTGAAGGCAATCGACGAAACGCCTGGTGGGGGCGGTGACAGTCAGGTGGCAGGCATGGGCCGCACGGGGCGGGCGGCGCCGGGCGCGCGTGGTCTTCCCGCGAATGACCGAGGGCACGCCCCCTTCACGGTCGTAGGGTTGATCCTGGGAACGCCTGCGGGCAGGCCGCTCCCCGACAGCCGCCTCGAGGGAGGTCCAGTTCAGTGACGAGCCAGGTCAGTAGCCCAGCGGAGCAGGCCGACGGAGCCGTCGTGGGAGGGCAGCGCAGACCGGCGGGGACGAAGGACGTCCGCCGCCTCGACCGGGTGATCATCCGGTTCGCGGGGGACTCGGGTGACGGTATGCAGCTCACCGGTGACCGCTTCACCTCGGAGACCGCGTCCTTCGGCAACGACCTGTCGACGCTGCCCAACTTCCCGGCCGAGATCCGCGCGCCCGCCGGCACCCTGCCGGGTGTGTCGTCCTTCCAGCTGCACTTCGCCGACCACGACATCCTGACCCCGGGCGACGCGCCGAACGTGCTGGTGGCGATGAACCCGGCCGCGCTGAAGGCCAACGTGGGCGATCTGCCGCGCGGTGCGGAGATCATCGTGAACACGGACGAGTTCACGAAGCGGGCCATGCAGAAGGTCGGCTACGAGACCAGTCCGCTGGAGGACGGGTCGCTGGACGGCTACAGCGTGCACCCGGTGCCGCTGACCACGCTGACCGTGGAGGCGCTGAAGGACTTCGACCTCACCCGCAAGGAGGCCGAGCGCAGCAAGAACATGTTCGCGCTCGGCCTGCTGTCGTGGATGTACCACCGGCCGACGGAGGGCACGGAGAGGTTCCTGCGGTCGAAGTTCGCGAAGAAGCCGGACATCGCCGAGGCCAACATCGCCGCGTTCCGGGCGGGCTGGAACTTCGGCGAGACGACCGAGGACTTCGCGGTCTCCTACGAGGTGGCGCCGGCGGCGAAGGCCTTCCCGGTGGGCACCTACCGCAACATCTCCGGCAACCTGGCGCTGTCGTACGGCCTGATCGCCGCCTCGCGCCAGGCCGATCTGCCGCTGTTCCTGGGCTCGTACCCGATCACCCCGGCCTCGGACATCCTGCACGAGCTGAGCAAGCACAAGAACTTCGGGGTGCGCACCTTCCAGGCGGAGGACGAGATCGCCGGGATCGGCGCGGCGCTGGGCGCGGCGTTCGGCGGCTCGCTGGCGGTGACGACGACGAGCGGTCCCGGCGTGGCGCTGAAGTCGGAGACGATCGGGCTGGCCGTCTCGCTGGAGCTGCCGCTGCTGATCGTGGACATCCAGCGCGGCGGGCCGTCCACCGGTCTGCCGACCAAGACCGAGCAGGCGGACCTGCTCCAGGCGATGTACGGCCGCAACGGCGAGGCGCCGGTCCCGGTGGTCGCGCCGCGCACCCCGGCGGACTGCTTCGACGCGGCGCTGGAGGCGGCGCGGATCGCGCTGACGTACCGCACGCCCGTCTTCCTGCTCTCCGACGGCTACCTGGCCAACGGCTCCGAGCCGTGGCGCATCCCCGAACTGGAGGAGCTGCCGGACCTGCGGGTGCGGTTCGCGCAGGGCCCGAACCACACCCTGGACGACGGCACCGAGGTCTTCTGGCCCTACAAGCGCGACCCGCGCACGCTCGCCCGCCCGTGGGCCGTCCCCGGCACCCCGGGTCTGGAGCACCGGATCGGCGGCATCGAGAAGCAGGACGGCACGGGCAACATCTCCTACGACCCGGCCAACCACGACTTCATGGTCCGCACCCGGCAGGCGAAGGTCGACGGGATCGACGTGCCGGACGTGGAGGTCGACGACCCGGCCGGCGCCCGCACCCTGGTCCTCGGCTGGGGTTCCACCTACGGGCCGATCACCGCGGCCGTACGCCGCGTCCGCAAGGAGGGCGGCCGGATCGCCCAGGCCCACCTGCGTCACCTCAACCCCTTCCCGCGCAACCTCGGCGCGGTCCTGAGCGGCTACGACAAGGTCGTCGTGCCCGAGATGAACCTCGGCCAGCTCGCCACCCTCGTCCGGGCGAAGTACCTGGTCGACGCCCGCTCCTACACCCAGGTCAACGGCATGCCGTTCAAGGCCGAGCAGCTGGCCGAGGCCCTGAAGGAGGCCATCGATGACTGAGGCACTGAAGCTGGTCCCCAAGGCCGAGGCCAGGCAGTCCATGAAGGACTTCAAGTCCGACCAGGAAGTGCGCTGGTGCCCCGGATGCGGTGACTACGCGATCCTCGCCGCCGTGCAGGGCTTCATGCCGGAGCTCGGCCTGGCGCGCGAGAACATCGTCTTCGTCTCCGGCATCGGCTGCTCCTCCCGCTTCCCGTACTACATGAACACCTACGGGATGCACTCCATCCACGGCCGCGCCCCGGCGATCGCCACCGGCCTCGCCGCGAGCCGGCGCGACCTGAGCGTGTGGGTCGTCACCGGCGACGGCGACGCGCTGTCCATCGGCGGCAACCACCTGATCCACGCCCTGCGCCGCAACGTCAACCTCAAGATCCTGCTGTTCAACAACCGGATCTACGGTCTGACGAAGGGCCAGTACTCGCCCACCTCCGAGGTCGGCAAGATCACCAAGTCGACGCCGATGGGCTCGCTGGACGCACCCTTCAACCCGGTGTCGCTGGCGCTGGGCGCGGAGGCGTCCTTCGTGGCCCGCACGGTCGACTCCGACCGCAAGCACCTCACCGAGGTGCTGCGCCAGGCCGCCGCCCACCCGGGCACCGCGCTGATCGAGATCTACCAGAACTGCAACATCTTCAACGACGGCGCCTTCGACGCCCTGAAGGACAGGCAGTCGGCGGAGGAGGCGGTGATCCGGCTGGAGCACGGGCAGCCGATCCGCTTCGGCGGCGGGCTGACCAAGGGCGTCGTCCGGGACCGGGCCACCGGCGATCTGCGGATCGTGACCGTGACGCCGGACAACGAGGCCGACATCCTGGTCCACGACGCCCACGCGGCCTCCCCGACCACCGCGTTCGCGCTGTCCCGGCTCGCCGACCCGGACACGCTGCACAACACCCCGATCGGCGTGTTCCGCGCGGTGGAGCGGCCGGTGTACGACGCGCAGATGTCCGACCAGCTGGACACGGCCGTCGAGCGGAAGGGCAAGGGGGATCTGGCCGCGCTGCTGGCGGGCGGGGACACCTGGACGGTCGTCGGCTGACCGCCGGCTGACCGCCCCTGAAGCACCGAGGCCCGGGCCGCTACGGCGCCCGGGCCTCGTCGTAGGCCCGGCGGGCGTTCTCCACCGCGTCCATCCGGTGCTCGGTCCACGCGGCGAGGGCGCGCACCTGCTCGGCGGCCTCGCGGCCCAGGCCGGTGAGGGAGTAGTCGACGCGGGGCGGGATCACCGGCTTGGCGTCCCGGTGGACCAGGCCGTCGCGCTCCAGGGTCTGGAGGGTCTGCGTGAGCATCTTCTCGCTGACCCGTCCGATGGCGCGGCGCAGCTCGCTGAAGCGGTGCGGGCGTTCCAGGAGCCGGATGAGGACGAGGACGCCCCAGCGGCTGGTGACGTGCTCCAGCACCAGCCGGTAGGGGCACATGTCCTCGCCGTCGACCCGCCAGTCACTTACCGTCATGCCAGTACCTTACGTCAAAGTGGGTACTTTCCCATAGTTAGCGCACCTCTTAGGGTTAGTGGACAGAGCCACCCCCAAGGGAGTTGTGAACCATGCGCATCGTCGTCACCGGAGCCACCGGAAAGCTCGGCCGTCACGTCGTCGGGCAGTTGCTGGAGAAGGTCGCCGCCGAGCAGATCACCGCGGTCGTGCGGGACGAGGCCAGGGCCGCCGACCTCGCGGCGCGCGGCGTACGCCTGGCGGTCGCCGACTACAACACGCCCGGGAGCTTCGACGGCCTCTTCACCGCCGGCGACAAGGTCCTGCTGATCTCCGGCAGCGAGGTCGACAAGGACCGCCCCGCCCAGCACAAGGTGGTCATCGACGCCGCCGGCGCCGCCGGTGTCGCGCTGCTCGCCTACACCAGCGCCCCGGGCAGCCTGACCGCCGCGCTCGCCGACGACCACCGCGCCACCGAGGAGATCCTGCTGTCCTCGGGCGTGCCGTACACGCTGCTGCGCAACGGCTGGTACTTCGAGAACTACACCGAGAACCTGGCCCCGGTGCTGGCTCACCGCGCCGTGGTCCAGGCCGCGGGCGACGGCCGCGTCTCGGCGGCGTCCCGCGCCGACTACGCGGCCGCCGCGGTCGCCGTGCTGACCGGCGAGGGCCACGAGAACCGCACGTACGAGCTGGGCGGCGACACCTCCTTCGGCTTCGCGGACTACGCGGCGGAGCTGAGCCGGCAGACCGGCGAGGAGATCGTCTACCACGCCGTCTCCGTCGACGCGTACGCCGAGATCCTCACCGGCGCCGGGCTGCCCGAGCCGGTGGCCGCGGTCTTCGCCGGCGTGGACGCCTCCATCGAGAAGGGCGAGCTGGAGATCACCACCGGTGACCTCTCCCGGCTCACCGGCCGCCCCACCACCTCGCTCGCGGACGCCGTCGCCGCCGCGCTGAAGGGCTGAGCGCCCGGCACCCAGCCCGCCTGTCATGACCGTATGGCGATACGGGTATGACAGGCGGGGGTCCGCGGCGTTACCTTCGTGCAGTCGAAAGCGGTACGAAGGAGGAGCCGTGGCCGGGAAGTCCAGGGGCGAGCAGCGCATAGGTCTGCTGAACGGCTTCGCGGCGTACGGGATGTGGGGGCTGTTCCCCCTGTTCTTCCCCCTCCTCAAGCCCGCCGGGGCGACCGAGGTGCTCGCCCACCGGATGGTGTGGTCCCTCGCCGTGGTCGCCGCGGTGCTGCTCGTGCTGCGGCGCTGGAAGTGGGCCGGTGAGCTGCTGCGGCAGCCCCGCCGCCTCGCGCTGATCGCGGCCGCCGCGGCCGTCATCGCCACCAACTGGGGCGTCTACATCTGGGCCGTGAACAACGACCGGGTCGTCGAGGCCTCCCTCGGCTACTTCATCAACCCGCTGGTCACCATCGCCCTGGGCGTGCTGCTGCTGAAGGAGCGGCTGCGGCCCGTGCAGTGGGCGGCGGTCGGGATCGGTGCCGTGGCGGTCGTCGTGCTCGCCGTCGGCTACGGCCGTCCGCCGTGGATCTCCCTGATCCTCGCCTTCTCCTTCGGCACCTACGGCCTGATCAAGAAGAAGGTCAACCTCGGCGGGCTGGAGTCGCTGGCCGCCGAGACCGCGATCCAGTTCCTGCCCGCCCTCGCGTTCCTGCTGTGGCTGGGCGCGCGGGGCGACTCCACCTTCACCAGCGAGGGCCCCGGCCACGCGGCGCTGCTCGCCACCACCGGCATCGTCACCGCGCTCCCGTTGATCTGCTTCGGCGCCGCCGCGATCCGCGTGCCGCTGTCCACCATCGGCCTGCTGCAGTACCTCGCCCCGGTCTTCCAGTTCCTGTGCGGCGTCCTCTACTTCCACGAGGCCATGCCCCCGGAGCGCTGGGCCGGCTTCGCCCTGGTCTGGCTGGCCCTCGCCCTGCTCACCTGGGACGCCCTGCACACCGCCCACCGCTCCGCGCGGACCCTGCGGGCGGCGGCCGCGGCGGCCGGCGCTGCGGCTGCGGGTGGTGCCGGTGGTGCCCTTGACGGTGCGCCGTCGAACGCCGGCGAGCTGAAGGTGCCGCCGGTCGACACGCGGCCGTAGGGGCGGCGGGCCCGGGCGGTGTGCTCGCGGGGCCCGGCCCGGCGCGCCGGGCCGTTGTCAGTGCCCGGCCCTATAACTGAGGCATGGACGAGACAGCCGAGGCGTTCGCGCCCGCACCCGTGCACTGGAAGGTCGTCATCGACGCCGTGGATCCGCACGCTCAGGCGGATTTCTGGGCCGCGGCGCTCGGCTACGCGGTCGAGGACAACAGCGCGCTGGTCCGGCGGCTGCTGGACGGCGGTGCGCTGCCCGCCGAGGCCACCGTGGACTTCCACGGCCGTCCCGCCTTCCGGGACCTGATCGCCGTACGGCACCCCGACGACCCGTACGACGAGTACAGCGGCACGGGCCTCGGGCGCCGTCTGCTGTTCCAGCGCGTTCCCGAACCGAAGTCCGGCAAGAACCGGCTCCACCTGGACCTGCATCCGGGCGCGGACCGGCGTGAGGCGGAGGTGGAGCGGCTCGGAGCGCTGGGCGCGAGGGTGCTGCGGGAGGTGAGGGAACCGGCCGGCCAGTGGGTGGTGATGGCGGATCCGGAGGGGAACGAGTTCTGCGTGCACTAGGGGGTGTCTCGGCCCGCTCGCGTCACCCCGCCGCCGGCCCGGCCGCCGCCTTGCGGGCGCGGTCCGTGAGGCGGGTCATGCGGGTGCGGGCCGATTCCAGCTCGTCGGCGTCCTCGGCGGCCGGGCCGGGCTCGGCGGCCAGCGTCGACCACAGGGCGATCAGCTCGTGCCCGAGATCCAGGCCGCACCGGGGATCGCGTACGGCGCGCCAGGCCGTCGCCGCGCTCTGCACGTTGCCGTACGCCGCCTCCGCGTCGCCCGTACGGCGCCGCGCGTGCACCAGGTCGACGGAGAGCCGGAAGGCGCGCACCGGGTCGCCGGCCAGGTAGGCCACGTAGGCGGTCAGCTCGCCCAGCCGCAGGACCTCCGGGTGATCCGGCCCCAGCGTCGCCGTCCCGTCGCGCAGCGCCTGGTCGGCGAGGGCGGACGCGGTGTCTATGCGGCCCTCCCGCACGGCCTCGCCGATCCGGGCCAGGGGCTCGGCCAGCGGCGTCCGCGCGGCGGCGTTCGCGGGGGTTCCTCCGGGGGCGTGTCCGGAGGCATGGGCGGGGGTGTCGTCACCGAGCACGGCTTCAGCGACGGCGTCGAAGCCTCGGGGCGGGGTGGGCTTGGGGTCGGGGGAGCGGTGGGGAGGGGGCGTGCCGCCGGGGGCGGTGATCGCCGGGGTGGTGGCCGTCGGGGCGCTGACCGGGGCCGGGTGCGGCTCGGTGGTCATGGCCGGGGGCGGGCCGAAGGTGCCCGTGGGGGGTGCGACCGTGCCCGGACCGGCGGCGGGAGCGGGGGCAGGGGTGGGGGGTGTCGGCGTGGGGCGGTTCGTGAAGCGGCTGGAGCCGTCCGGATCGACCCGGAGGGGGACGACGTAGCCGATGCGCTCGTCGTGAACGGTGGCGAGGACGGGGCGGCCGGTGCCGCGCGCGATGCGGTGGAGGTGATTCAGGACGGCCTGCTGGGGTTCCTCGCCCGGGGCGGGGACGAGCGGTGCCCCGTCGACCGTCACCGCGCCCGCAACCGGACCGCCACCGGCGCCGCCGCCGGCGTGGACGCGGACGTCGACCGGGGCGGCCGGAAGCGCGCCGTCGTGCTGCTGGTCCTGCTGCTGCTCGCGGCTGAAACGAGACATCGGTTCCCTCAATCGAAACGCGTCCACGAGTCGGCGGACCCTGGACCCTACCGTCGAGTCTGGCCGCTCCCCGACGGTCCTCGGTCACCGCGGCGTCACAGCCTCGTCCCAAGAGCCGCCCGGAGGGGCTGGACGACCGGTACATGCATATGCATATGATGCCGGGCGTCAGCTCGTCGACCAGGGGGACCCCATGGCCCGTCGCTTCCTTTTCGTGCTCGGCAGCAGCCGCCGGGGCGGCAACACCGAACTGCTGGCCCGCCGGGCCGCCGAGCAGCTGCCCGGCGACGTCGAGCAGCGCTGGATCCACCTCGCCGAGCACCCGCTGCCGGACTTCGAGGACCGCCGGCACGCCGACGGTGTCAGCGACGGTGACGGCCCCCTCCCCGAACACGAGAACATCACCCTTCTGCGTGACGCCGCGCTCGCCGCGACGGACCTGGTGATCGCCTCACCGCTGTACTGGTACTCGGTGTCCGCGCAGACCAAGCGCTACCTGGACCACTGGGCGGCCTGGCTGCGCATCCCCGGTGTCGACTTCCGCGCGACGATGGCCGGGCGCACCCTGTGGGGCGTCACCGCCCTCGCCACCGAGGCCGAGGTCGCCGAACCGCTGATCGGCACCCTGAACAACACGGCCGCGTACATGGGGATGCGCTTCGGCGGGGTGCTGCTCGGCATCGGCGACAAGCCGGGCGAGGTCCTGAGCGACACGGACGCCCTGGCCCGCGCGAAGACCTTCTTCGCGGGCGAGGCCCCGCTGGCCCGCTTCCCCGGACGGGACTGAGCCTCCGTACGCCCTGGCCCGGATCCGCTGCCACTCGGCCCACCGGCCCGGCTCCGTCTCCGGCTCCGGGCTCCGGCTCAGGCGGTGATGTCCTTCGTCGTGAACCGGGCCCACGCCGCCGACCCGAACACCGCCGCGTACAGCGCCTGGAGGCCGAGGTTGCGCAGCAGGTCGTCCCAGAGGACCGGCTCGCGCATCAGGTCGGCGAAGGACAGCCAGTAGTGGGAGAAGAAGTACGGGTGCAGGGCGTCCAGCTGGGGGATCTGGTCGAGGATCTGCACGGTGATGAGCAGACCCACGGTCGTCGCCATGGCCGCGATGCCGCTGTTGGTGAGCGTCGAGACGAACAGGCCGAGCGCCGCGATCCCGGTCAGCGAGGCGGCGACGGCCAGCGCGATCAGCAGGGCACGGCCCAGCCCCTCGGTGAAGCCGATCCGGGTGCCGGAGATGGTGGTGAGGTCGCCGAGCGGGAAGAGCAGCGCCCCGACCGCCAGCGCGGACAGCGCGACCACGAGGGTGGCGGCCAGACAGAAGGCCGTCGTGGCGGCGTACTTGGTGAGCAGCAGCCGGGTGCGGCCGGCCGGGGCGACCAGCAGATAGCGCAGGGTGCCCGCGTTGGCCTCGCCGGCCAGCGCGTCGCCCGCCACCACGCCCACCGCCATCGGCAGGAAGAACGGCAGGGTCGCGGCGAGCGCGGTGAAGACCAGGAACAGCCCGTTGTTGGTGATCTGGGCGATGAACGCCGGGCCCTCGCCGCCCCCGCCGGAGACCGACGAGCCGTCGCTGGTCTCGATCTTCACGGCCACCCCGACCAGCACGGGCACGGCCGCCAGCACGCCGAGCAGCGCGAGGGTGCGCCAGCGCCGGAAGGTGGTGACCAGCTCGCTGCGGAGGAGGCCGAGGGACCACAGCGCGCTCGGTGCGCGTCCGCCCGGCACGGCGACGTCAGCCCGCGACATCGAACCCCTCCCCCGTCAGCGCGACGAACGCGTCCTCCAGCGAGGCCCGTTCGATACCGAAGCCGCGCACCCGCACCCCCGCTGTGACCAACGCGGCGTTGAGGTCGCCGAGTTCCCCCTCGGGCGCCTCGCCGCTGACCCGTTCCTCCGCCACGACGACGTCCGCGACGCCTCGCTCCTTCAGCACCCGCGCCGCGTCCCCGGTGTCCGGCGTGGTCACGACGAGCCGGCCGCGCAGTCCGGCCGCGAGGTCGGCGACCGTGCCCTGGGTGATCAGACGGCCCCTGGCCATCACCGCGGCGTGCGTGCAGACCTGCTCGATCTCGTCGAGCAGGTGGGAGGAGAGGAAGACGGTGGTGCCGTCGTCGGCCAGTTCCCGCACGAGTGTGCGGATCTCCCGCATGCCCTGCGGGTCGAGGCCGTTGGTCGGCTCGTCCAGGACGAGCAGCCTGCGGGGCTGGAGCAGGGCCGCGGCCAGCCCGAGGCGCTGCTTCATGCCGAGGGAGTACGCCTTCGCCTTCTTCCCGGCCGCCGCCGTGAGCCCCACCCGGTCCAGCGCGGCGGCGACGCGGGCGCGCCGGGTGCGCGGATCGGCGGTCGGGTCGGCGGCGTCGTAGCGCAGGAGGTTGTCGCGGCCGGAGAGGAAGCCGTACAGGGCCGGGCCCTCGATGAGGGCGCCGACCTGCGGCAGTACGGCGCAGGCGGCGCGCGGCATGGGCCGGCCGAGCACCCGCGCCGTACCGGAGGTGGGTTCGATCAGGCCCATCAGCATGCGGATGGTGGTGGTCTTGCCGCTGCCGTTCGGGCCGAGGAAGCCGAAGACGCTGCCCGCCGGGACGGTCAGGTCCAGACCGTCGACGGCGAGCTGCCCGCCGCGGTAGCGCTTGGTGAGCGCACGGGTGACGATGACGCCGTCCGGGTCGTCAGGACCGGGACGGCCGTCCTCGCCGGCCCCTGCCGTGGCGGGCGGTTCGCGCATGGGCTCCCTCACTCTGGCCGCTTGCTCCGTCGTGCGTGCCGGACTACTGCCCCGCGTCGGCCGCCTTCACCAGCGCCTCCTGGGTGACGGCACCGGCGTAGATCTTGCCGTCGTCGGTGATCAGGGCGTTGATCAGGCGGGTCTTGAAGACGGTGCCCGAGCCGAAGTCGCCCTTGACCTGGTCGCCGAGGGAGTCCAGGAAGCCGCCCAGGTCGCCGCCGACCTCGTCGCCGCTGGGCAGGCCCGGACCGCCGGTGTCGAACACGGCGACGGAGTTCCAGCCCTCGCCGATCACCTTCATGCCCTCGGAGTCCTGGCCGAAGGCCTCACCGAAGCCCTTGTCGAGACCCTTGGCCGGATCCGCCTCGTCCGTGGGGGCGATGGGCTGCCGCCCGGCCTCGCCCTCCTCGCTCTCCTCGGTGACCTTCGCGCCCTTGGGCGGGGTGAAGTCGAAGGTGGAGGCGGCGGGCCTGGCGTAGCTGAGCTGGGTGAAGCCGGCGTCCACGACGGCGGCGCCGCCGCTCGCCGGGGTGAGGGTGAACTTCAGCGGCATCCAGGTCTTCGCGTCCACGGCGATGGTGATCGCGCCGACGGTGCTGCCGGACTGCTTCGGCTCGATGACCAGCTTGTAGGCGTCCCGCCCGGCGACCTGCGCGGTGCCGTCGACGGTGACCGAGGTGGTGTCGTCGACCGCCTTCAGCGCCTGCTCGGCGAAGTCCTTCGGCGTGGCCGGGGGTTCCCCGGCGCGCTCGCCGGTCTCCTCCGCGGTGCCGTGGAAGACCTCGTTGGACGCGCTGTCGTAGCCCCAGACGTCCTTGCCGTTGTGGATGAGGCTGTACTCGGCGGCGTTCTCCAGCACGGACAGCTTCTGGCGGTCGGGGCCGTCGGCCGCGACGCGCAGGGTGTGGGTGCCGGTCACCAGCTCGGTGAGCTTGGCCGAGGGGTCGGCGGTGGAGCCGTCCCCGTCCCCGTCACCGCCGGGCGCGGTCGCCGCGGCGCCGCCCAGGGCGCCTTCGAGGCCGCCGAGGTCGGGCAGCCCCAGGTCCGTGGTGATCTTCACGGTGCCGGACAGCCGCTCGACGTCCGACTCGGCGATCTTCTGTATGAGCTGCTGCGCGGTGATCTTCGGCAGGTCGGGGCTGCCGGAGTCGGCGAGGGCGGGGACGAGCCCGATGGTCCCGGCCGCCACCCCCACCACCGCGACCGGAACGACGTACCGGCCGGCCTTGCGCCGCCGCACGGTCGTACTCTCGTCGGATTCGTACGGTGCCATGTGTGCCCTACCTCCGTCGTCGGCCCGCCCATTCTCACCCGACCGGGTGAGGTGTGGTGGCTGTTCCGTGGCTTCCTTCGTGCCATCCATCTGACCAAAACCGGGCACGGTTTTCGTCAGACCGCGGGATCAACTCCGCGTACTGCTGCGGTATGACACGACACACCGGAATAACCCCCGTCCCGTAGGGGTGGGGGCTCCCGGAAGGGGAGGACGGACCGGAGACGCCGCAGAAGGCGACGGCCGGACACGAGCGGTGAAGATCAGATTGGTCCGGTGAAGATCAGACCGGCCGGTGAAGCTCGGGCGGGCTGATAAGGGTCAGACGGCCGGTGAGGGTCAGCGGGCCGGTGAAGCCCCCCTCGGCCCTCAGCCCGCCCGGTGGACCACCGCGTCGCACAGTTCCTGGAGGGCCCGCTTGGCGTCGCACTCCGGCAGGGGGGCCAGCGCGGCGCGCGCTTCCTCGGCGTAGCGCACGGTGTCCCGGCGGGCCTGCTCCAGCGCCGGGTGCGCGCGCAGGGCGGCCAGCGCCCGGGCGTGCCGGTCGTCGTCGCTGAGGTCGGACTCCAGCAGCTCGCACAGGGCGACGTCCTCGGCCCGTCCGCCGCGCGCGGCCAGCTCCCGCAGCCGCAGCACGGGCAGCGTGGCGATGCCCTCGCGCAGGTCGGTGCCGGGGGTCTTGCCGGACTCGTGGGAGTCGGAGGCGATGTCGAGCACGTCGTCGGCGAGCTGGAAGGCGACGCCGAGCCGCTCCCCGTACTGGGTGAGGACGCTCACCACGGACTCGTCCGCGCCGGACATCATCGCCCCGAACCGGCAGGACACCGCCACCAGCGAGCCGGTCTTGCCGCCGAGCACGTCCAGGTAGTGGTCGACCGGGTCGCGCCCGTCCTGCGGGCCCGCGGTCTCCAGGATCTGCCCGGTCACCAGCCGCTCGAAGGCCTCCGCCTGCACCCGGACCGCCTCGGGGCCGAGGTCGGCGAGGATGTGGGAGGCGCGGGCGAAGAGGAAGTCGCCGGTGAGGACCGCGACGGAGTTGCCCCAGCGGGTGTTGGCGCTGGGCACGCCGCGCCGCACGGCCGCCTCGTCCATCACGTCGTCGTGGTACAGCGTGGCCAGGTGGGTCAGCTCCACGACGACCGCGGACGGCACCACGCCCGGCGCGTAGGGGTCACCGAACTGCGCGGCGAGCATCACGAGCAGCGGACGGAACCGCTTCCCGCCGGCCCGCACCAGATGCTGCGCGGCCTCCGTGATGAAGGGGACCTCGCTCTTGGTGGCCTCGAGCAGCCCTTCCTCGACAGCCGCCAATCCGGCCTGGACATCGGCTTCCAGAGCCTGGTCCCGCACGCTCAGCCCGAACGGCCCGACGACGGTCACGAGGGGTCTCCTGTCTGCTGGTGTCTACTGGCGACTACGCGGTTTGTCGATACATCGCTGCCTTCACTCAAGTCAGCGTATCCGGTCACGTTTCGATCACTGATGCCGCCCACGGTTACAGCACGGGCGCTATCGGATCACGCCCGGAATGTTTTTGATCAGCTGATAAGAAGGCATATCTACGGTGATGACATGTACACGTCTACCGACCCTCCCGCCGGCCCTCCCACCGGCCCTCCCACCGGCCCTCCCCCCTTCTCCAGCCCATCCGGTTCGACAACGACGTGCACTCCCTAAGGGGTTCCACCCCCGTGGCAGACATAGCACACCTTGAACTTATTGCCCGATTTGGGGCACTTGCTCCTCGACGTGAGTTGACTCACGACAGCCCTGTCACAGGCTCCTCACAGACTCCTCATCAGATTCCCCTTCTCTGTTGGCAGTTGACCCTGGACCGCGAAAAAGGATCAAGTACGCCAAACGCGCTGATCATGGTCAACCGGCGCGATAAGTGAATCCGCTACTTGTTCCGGACACGGGCTCTCGCATACGTTCCCGGTCCGTCGGGCGGAACGCCGAATCCTGCCGCCGCCCGCGCCACCCACCACGAACTCACTCGTACGGCAGGAGCGGGGGACCCAGGTAACACGCCGGTCCGGGCAGCGCCCGGGGCGGCTTGGGGTGAAGCCGCGCGCTTCGAAGCGCGCGGCCGGGCAGCTCCCCGCCCGAACCCGACAGCTCACCTCGCAGGCGTGGGAGAGGACGTTCACCATGCCCGCACGTGTGCCCGCTCAGGCCCTGTCCACCGCCGACCAGCCGGTCAGGAGCCGCCGACGCACCCGTCTCGCCCGCGCTCTCGCCGCCGCCGGCACCGGCGCGGCCGTACTCGCGCTGCCGCTGATCGGCGCGACCGGCGCCGCCGCGGCCACCCCGGCGGCGGCCACCGCCGCCACGGCGTACCCCGACAACCTCGACGGCTGGATCCGCCAGGCCATGTCGATCATGGCCCAGCACGGGATCCCCGGCAGCTACGACGGCATCTACCGCAACATCATGCGCGAGTCGTCCGGCAACCCGAACGCCATCAACCTCTGGGACTCCAACGCCGCCAAGGGCACGCCGTCCAAGGGCCTGCTCCAGGTCATCGACCCGACCTTCGCCGCGTACCACGTGCCCGGCACGGCCTACGACCCGTACGACCCGGTCGCGAACATCGTGGCGGCCTGCAACTACGCGGCCGACCGCTACGGTTCCATCGACAACGTCTTCGGGGCGTACTGAGGGACGTACCGAGGGGCGTACCGAGGGGCGCACTCGGGGACTTACCGGAGGGCGTCCCGAGCGACGCGCACCGGCTGAGCCGGGCTCACCAGGCGACCGGTGCCCCCCGTCGCACCGAAGAGCCGTTCGAGGACGGCGGCGATGCCGTCGTCCTCGTTCGACAGGGTGACCTCGTCGGCCACCGCCTTGAGTTCCGGGTGGGCGTTGGCCATGGCGACGCCGTACGCCGCCCAGTCGAACATGGGGATGTCGTTCGGCATGTCGCCGAAGGCCAGGGTGTCCTCGGGCCGCAGTCCTAGATGGCCGGCCGCCAGCGCGAGGCCGGTCGCCTTGGTGATGCCGCACGGCTGGAGCTCGACCGTGCCCGGTCCCGACATCGTCACGGTGGCCAGCGAGCCGACCACCGAACGCGCCACCGTCGCCAACTCGTCGTCCGACAGGGTGGGGTGGCGCAGCAGCACCTTGCTGATGGGCTCGCCCCACAGGTCCTCGCGCCGCCCGACCCGCACCGCGGGCAGAGTGGGGTGCGGCATCCGGTAGCCCGGCTCGATCAGCGTCAGCCCGTCGACCCCGTCCTGGTCGACCGCCGCGTACACCTGCCCCGCCTCGGCCTCGATCTTGCCGAGCGCGGTCTCCGCCAGTTCCCGGTCGAGGGTCACCGACCACAGCAGCCGGTCGGCGTCGATGTCGTACAGCTGTGCCCCCTGCCCGCACACCGCGAGGCCCGTGCAGCCCAGGTCCTCCAGCAGCGGGCGCACCCGCGGGGCCGGCCGGCCGGTCACCACCAGATGCCGGGCGCCGGCCGCCGCGACCCGCGCGAGCGCGGCGCGCGACCGGTCGGAGACCGTGTCGTCGCCGCGCAGCAGAGTGCCGTCGAGGTCGGTGGCGATGAGGGAGTACGCGGTGCGCGCGGCATATGCGGTGGGTGCGGCCATGATCAGAGAATACGGACCCGGCGCCCGCCCCGCTGATTCTCAACTTCCTTTCCGTCGTCCGGTTTTCACTCCCAGGAGGCGCCCTGCGGCTCCCGGACCGGTGGTACGCCGCCCGGCATCACCGGCATGGGGGACACTGCCCAAACCGGGATCACCGCCGTAACGTTGCTGCGACCGCATGGACCGCACGTACGAAAGTGAGGCAGTACCCCATGCCCCCCTTCGATGTCCCCGAGGGCGACCCCTTCGGTCCGCACAACCTTCCGTACGGCGTGTTCTCGCCCGCCGGGTCCGAGCGGCGGACCGTCGGCGTCCGGCTCGGCGACCATGTGCTCGACGCGGGCGCGGCGGCCCGCGCGCTCGGCTCCCCGTACGCCTCGCTGCTCGACCGGCCCACGCTGAACCCGCTGCTCGCGGCCGGCCGCACCACCTGGTCGGACGTGCGGCGCGCGCTCACCGCCTGGGTGACCGTGCCGTCCCACCGGGAGACCGTCGCCCCGCTGATGCACCCCCTGTCGTCGGTGACCCTGCACCTGCCCTTCGAGGTCGCCGACTACGTCGACTTCTACGCCTCCGAGAACCACGCCCGCAACGTCGGCCGGATGTTCCGCCCGGACGCCCCCGACTCGCTCACCCCCAACTGGAAGCATCTGCCGATCGGCTACCACGGCCGCTCCGGCACGGTCGTGGTCTCCGGCACGGACATCGTCCGCCCGGCGGGCCAGCGCAAGGCGCCCGCCGACCCGGCGCCGGTCTTCGGACCGTCGGTCCGGCTGGACATCGAGGCCGAGGTCGGCTTCGTGGTCGGAACGCCGTCCCGGATGGGCAGCCCCGTCCCGCTGGGCGACTTCCGGGAGCACGTCTTCGGACTGTGCCTGCTCAACGACTGGTCCGCGCGGGACATCCAGGCCTGGGAGTACGTCCCCCTCGGGCCGTTCCTCGGCAAGTCCTTCGCAACCTCCGTCTCCGCGTGGATCACCCCGCTGGACGCCCTGGAGGAGGCGCGCGTGGCGCCGCCGGAGCGCACCCACGGGCTGCTGCCCTACCTGGACGACTCCGGCGAGGAGCCCGGCGGCTACGACCTGCGCATCTCCGTCGCGGTCAACGGCCACGTGGTCTCCGAGCCGCCCTTCTCCACCATGTACTGGACCGCGGCCCAGCAGCTCGCCCACATGACGGTGAACGGCGCCTCCCTGCGCACCGGCGACCTCTACGGCTCCGGCACGGTCAGCGGCCCCGAGCCCGCCCAGCGCGGGTCCCTGCTGGAGCTGACCTGGAACGGCCGCGACCCGCTCGAACTGCCCGACGGCAAGCGCACGTTCCTGGAGGACGGCGACACGGTCATCCTGACCGCCTGGGCACCGGGTCCGGGCGGCGCCCGGGTGGGTCTGGGCGAGGTGACCGGGACGATCGTGCCCGCCTGAACCGCCCGGCGCCGCTTGAGGTGTTGGGCGACGCCCCGCGGTGGAGAGGTGACGTGCGGTAACGCCCCGGCCGGGGCGCTGACTCCGGGCCCCGCCCGCCGTCATACTGGCGGCGGGCGGAGTGCGCGACGCGGTGCGCGACGCGGACGGCGCGCGCCCCTCGCCCGCATCGCACGACCGAAGCCGCCCTTACGTCTCCCGGATCCGGAGCCCCTGGCATGACCGTCTGCCTGCTCCTGCTGAGCGTCCTCGCCGTGACGGCCGCCGTGCCGGTCCCCCGCGCGCTGACCCGTGCCGCCTGGCCCGAACGGGAGCCGGTGGTCGGGCTGTGGGTGTGGCAGTGCCTGGTCGCCACCGTGCTGCTGTGCTGCCTGGCCGCGCTGACGCTCGGCGCGGCGGCCGTCTTCCAGACCGTCCGCGACCAGGTCTTCGCCCCGGCCCCGCCGGCCGTCACCGCCGCGTACGACCTGTCCGCCGCGCCGCCCTGGGCCACCGCGCTGACCCTGCTGCTGGCCTGCGGGGCCGCCTGGACCACCGCCATGCTCGCCCGTGAGCTGGCCGAGGCCCGGCGCAGGCGCGGCCAGGCCCGCGCCCATCTGCGCGAGCGCGCCCCCGATCTGCCGACCGGGCTGCCCGCCGCCCGCGGACCGCTGCTGGTCCTGGAGGACGAGTACCCGGACGCCTGGTGGCTGCCGGGCCACCCGCCGCAGCTGGTCGTCACCACCGGCGCCCTGCACCGCCTCACCGACCACCAGCTCGACGCCGTCCTCACCCATGAGCGCGGCCACGCCCGCGCCCGCCACGACTGGCTGCTGCACCTGTCCACCGCGCTGGCCACCGGATTCCCCCGTATCCCGCTGTTCGCGCACTTCTGCGACCAGACCCACCGCCTGGTCGAACTGGCCGCCGACGACACCGCCTCCCGGCGCTGCGGTCACCTCACCACCGCGCTCGCCCTGATCGAGCTGAACCAGCACCGCGGCGTGCTGTCCTGCGCCTCCAGCCACCGGCTGCTCGGCGAGCGCGTCGACCGCCTGCTGGAGCCGCCGCCCCGGCTGGACCGCCGCCGGCGGGCCCTGACCACGACGGCGGCGGCACTGGTGCCGCTGCTCCCCCTGCTGATCACCTTCGCACCGGGTCTGACGGCACTGAGCTGACCGCCCACCGACCCACACCCAGCCGCCCACCCGCGCCGGGCCCGCGCCCGCGCCCGGCCGTACGCCGAGTCCGGCCGCACGCCCACGCCTCGCCTCACGCCCAGTCCGGCCGCACGCCCGCGCCCGCGCCCGGCCGCCACGCCCACGCCCCGCCGCCACACGCCCACGCCTCCCCGCACGCCCGAGCCGCACGCCGAGTCCGGCCGCACGCCCGCGCCGGCCTCACGCCCAATCCGGCCGCACACCCCCACCCGGTCTGAAGCCCGCGCCGGCCCTCACGCCCCGTCCGACCTCACGCCCAGTCCGGCTCCGGCTCCTCCGCGGACCAGTCGTGCGGGCCGAAGGCGTCGTCGCCGTCGGGACCGGCGGAAGCCCCCGCACCCGTGGCGGAGCCCTCCGCACCCGTCGACAAGGGCGCCGCACCCGCGCCGGGGCGGTCGCCCAGTCCGGCGAGGACCCCCAGCACGCCCTCCCCGTACGTCGCCAGCTTCTTCTCGCCCACTCCGCCGATCCCGCCCAGCTCCCGCAGCGAGGACGGCCACGCCGTGGCGATCTCCCGCAGGGTCGCGTCGTGGAAGATCACATAGGCGGGGACGCCCTGTTCCCGCGCCTGCTCGGCCCGCCAGGCGCGCAGCGCCTCGAAGGCCGGCACCAGCTCCTCGGGCAGCTCGGCGGCCGCGGCCTTGGACGTGCGCTCACCCCGTGCCGTGGCCGACGCCGGCTTCGCGGTGGTGGGCCGCTTCGGCTCCTTGCGCAGCGGCACCTCCCGCTCCCGCCGCAGCACCGCCCCGCTGGCCTCGGTCAGCACCAGCGTGCCGTACTCCCCCTCGACCGCCAGCAGACCCTGGGCGAGGAGCTGCCGGATGACGCCCCGCCATTCGCCCTCGGTGAGGTCGTCGCCGATGCCGAACACGGACAGCTGGTCGTGGTCGAACTGGATCACCTTGGCGGTGCGCCGCCCGAGCAGGATGTCGACGATCTGCACCGCGCCGAACTTCTGGCCCCGCTCCCGCTGCAGCCGCACCACCGTCGACAGCACCTTCTGCGCGGCGACCGTGCCGTCCCAGGTCTCCGGCGGAGTCAGGCAGGTGTCGCAGTTGCCGCAGTCCGCCGGGTCCGGCTCCTGGCCGAAGTAGGCGAGCAGCTGACCGCGCCGGCACTGGACGGTCTCGCACAGCGCGAGCATCGCGTCCAGGTGGGCCTGGGCCCGGCGCCGGAACGCCTCGTCGCCCTCGCCGGACTGGATGAGCTTGCGCTGCTGGATGACGTCGTTCAGGCCGTACGCCATCCAGGCCGTGGACGGCAGTCCGTCGCGGCCGGCGCGGCCCGTCTCCTGGTAGTACCCCTCCACCGACTTGGGCAGGTCCAGGTGGGCGACGAACCGTACGTCGGGCTTGTCGATGCCCATGCCGAAGGCGATGGTCGCCACCACGACCAGGCCGTCCTCGCGCAGGAAGCGGGACTGGTGGGCGGCGCGGGTGCCCGCGTCCAGGCCCGCGTGGTACGGCACCGCCTCGATGCCGTTGCGGGTGAGGAACTCGGCGGTCTTCTCGACCGAGTTGCGCGACAGGCAGTACACGATGCCGGCGTCGCCCGCGTGCTCCTCGCGCAGGAAGCTCAGCAGCTGCTTCTTCGGGTCGGCCTTCGGCACGATCCGGTACTGGATGTTCGGCCGGTCGAAGCTCGCCACGAAGTGCCGGGCCCGGGGCATGTCCAGCCGCTCGGTGATCTCCCGGTGCGTGGCGCGGGTGGCGGTCGCCGTGAGCGCGATCCGGGGGACGTCCGGCCAGCGCTCGCCCAGCACGGACAGGGTCAGGTAGTCGGGGCGGAAGTCGTGGCCCCACTGGGCGACGCAGTGCGCCTCGTCGATCGCGAAGACGGAGATCTTCCCGCGCGAGAGCAGGTCCAGCGTGGCGTCCAGCCGCAGCCGCTCCGGCGCGAGATAGAGCAGGTCCAGCTCGCCCGCGAGGAACTCGGCCTCCATGACGCGCCGCTCGTCGAAGTCCTGCGTGGAGTTGATGAACCCGGCGCGCACGCCGGCCGCGCGCAGCGCGTCCACCTGGTCCTGCATCAGCGCGATGAGCGGGGAGACGACGATGCCCGTGCCGGGTCTGACCAGGGCCGGGATCTGGTAGCACAGCGACTTGCCGCCGCCGGTCGGCATGAGCACCACGGCGTCCCCGCCGGCCACGACATGCTCGATGACGGCTTCCTGCTCGCCGCGGAAGGCCTCGTAGCCGAAGACCCTCCGCAGGGTGTCCAGCGCCTCACCTGGCGTCATTGTCATCTCGGCGATACCGCCCGTCCCGCCCATCGTCGTGCCCCCCGTACGTCGTCCCTCGACCACTGCCTCCACGATAGGGGGCGGCACCGACAGTCCCGGAAGTTATCCACAGGCACGGTCGGCGCACGGCGGCCCGGCATCCCCCGTGAGGGATGCCGGGCCGCGGCCGTACCGGTGGGCGGGGTCAGCGCACGAAGACGCCCGCCTGCCCCGCGAGGTCCAGGAAGTACTGCGGCGCCACGCCGAGCACCAGCGTCACCGCGACGCCCACCGTGATCGCGGTGATCGTCAGCGGCGACGGCACGGCGACCGTCGGGCCCTCCGGCCTGGGCTCGCTGAAGAACATCAGCACGATCACTCGGATGTAGAAGAACGCCGCGATCGCCGACGAGATCACGCCGACCACCACCAGCGGGACCGCGCCGCCCTCCGCCGCCGCCTTGAACACGGCGAACTTGCCCGCGAAACCGCTGGTCAGCGGGATGCCCGCGAAGGCCAGCAGGAACACCGCGAACACGGCCGCGACCAGCGGGGAGCGGCGCCCCAGCCCGGCCCACTTGGACAGGTGCGTCGCCTCGCCGCCCGCGTCCCTCACCAGCGTGACGACCGCGAACGCGCCGAGGGTCACGAACGAGTAGGCGCCCAGGTAGAAGAGGACCGACGAGACACCGTCCGGCGTGGTCGCGATGACACCCGCGAGGATGAATCCCGCGTGCGCGATCGACGAGTACGCCAGCAGCCGCTTGATGTCGGTCTGGGTGATCGCGACGATCGCGCCGCCCAGCATGGTGACGATCGCCACGCCCCACATCACCGGCCGCCAGTCCCAGCGCAGGCCCGGCAGGACGACGTACAGGATGCGCAGCAGCGCGCCGAACGCGGCCACCTTCGTCGCCGCCGCCATGAAGCCGGTCACGGGGGTCGGCGCGCCCTGGTAGACGTCCGGCGTCCACATGTGGAACGGCACCGCGCCCACCTTGAACAGCAGGCCCATCACGATCAGCGCGACGCCGATCAGCAGCAGCGCGTCATTGCCCATGGTGTTCGCCAGGGCGGGGGTGACGTCGGTGACCGTGCCCTCGACGACCTGCGCGATCGTGGCGTACGACATCGAGCCGGCGTAGCCGTACAGCAGCGCGATGCCGAACAGGGTGAACGCGGAGGCGAACGCGCCGAGCAGGAAGTACTTCACCGCGGCCTCCTGCGACATCAGCCGCTTGCGGCGGGCCAGCGCGCACAGCAGGTACAGCGGGAGCGAGAACACCTCCAGCGCGACGAACAGCGTCAGCAGGTCGTTGGCCGCCGGGAACAGCAGCATGCCGGTGACCGCGAACAGCAGCAGCGGGAACACCTCGGTGGTGGTGAACCCGGCCTTGACCGCGGCCTTCTCGCTGTCGCTGCCGGGCACGGAGGCGGCCTGCGCGGCGAAGGAGTCGACCGGCTTGCCGTGCGCCGCCGGGTCCAGGCGCCGCTCGGCGAAGGTGAACAGGCCGACCAGCGCGGTCAGCAGGATGGTGCCCTGCAGGAACAGGGCCGGACCGTCGACGGCGACGGCTCCCATGGCCGCGATCCGCGCCTTGGTGGTGCCGTATCCGTCGGCGGCGAGCGCGACGACCGCGGCGAAGGCGGCGGCCAGGCCCACGACGGACACGAACAGCTGGACGTAGTACCGCGACTTGCGCGGGACGAACGCCTCGACGAGCACCCCGACGATCGCCGCGCCCACGACGATCAGGGTGGGCGCCAGCTGCCCGTACTCGATCTTCGGTGCGTCGATCTTCGAGATCGGTTCGGCCGCGGTTGCCGCCGTTGTCCACAGGCTGTGGACGGCTGATGCGCTCACTTGGCCGCCTCCACCTCGGGCCGGGGGTCCTTCTTCTGTACGTCCGACATGGTCTGCTCGACCGCCGGGTTGACGATGTCCGTGACCGGCTTCGGGTAGACGCCGAGCACGATCAGCAGCGCGACCAGCGGCGCCACGACCACCAGCTCACGCACCCTGAGGTCCGGCATCGCGGAGACCTCCGGCTTCACCGGGCCCGTCATCGTCCGCTGGTAGAGGACGAGGGTGTAGAGCGCGGCGAGCACGATGCCGAAGGTGGCGATGATGCCGATCACCGGGTAGCGGGCGAAGGTGCCGACCAGGACCAGGAACTCGCTGACGAACGGGGCGAGTCCGGGCAGCGACAGGGTCGCGAGGCCGCCGATCAGGAAGGTTCCGGCGAGCACCGGGGCGACCTTCTGCACCCCGCCGTAGTCGGCGATGAGCCGCGAGCCGCGCCGGGAGATCAGGAAGCCGGCGACCAGCATCAGCGCGGCCGTCGAGATGCCGTGGTTGACCATGTACAGGGTCGCGCCGGACTGGCCCTGGCTGGTCATCGCGAAGATGCCCATGATGATGAAGCCGAAGTGGGAGATCGACGCGTAGGCGATCAGCCGCTTGATGTCGCGCTGGCCGACCGCGAGCAGCGCCCCGTAGATGATGCTGATCAGCGCCAGCACCAGGATCGCGGGCGTGGCCCACGTGCTGGCCTCCGGGAACAGCTGGAGGCAGAAGCGGAGCATCGCGAAGGTGCCCACCTTGTCGACGACCGCGGTGATGAGGACCGCGACGGGGGCGGTGGACTCCTGCATCGCGTTCGGCAGCCAGGTGTGCAGCGGCCACAGCGGCGCCTTCACCGCGAAGGCGAAGAAGAAGCCGAGGAAGAGCCAGCGTTCGGTGCTCGTCGCCATGTCGAGCGTTCCGTTGGCGCGGGCCTCGGCGATCTCCGTGAGCGAGAAGTTCCCGGCGACCACGTACAGCCCGATCACCGCGGCCAGCATGATCAGACCGCCGACCAGGTTGTAGAGCAGGAACTTCACCGCCGCGTACGACCGCTGGGTCGCCGCCGCCTGTTCGCCGTGCTCGTGGGCACGGTCCCCGAAGCCGCCGATGAGGAAGTACATCGGGATGAGCATGGCTTCGAAGAAGATGTAGAAGAGGAAGACGTCGGTGGCCTCGAAGGAGAGGATCACCATCGCCTCGACGGCCAGGATCAGGGCGAAGAAGCCCTGGGTGGGCCGCCACCGCTTGCTGCCGGTCTCCAGCGGGTCGGCGTCGTGCCAGCCCGCGAGGATGATGAACGGGATCAGCAGGGCGGTCAGCGCGATCAGCGCGACCGCGATGCCGTCCACGCCCAGCTCGTAGCGGACGCCGAAGTCCTTGATCCAGGAGTGCGATTCGGTGAGCTGGTAGCGGTCGCCGCCCGGGTCGAAGCGGATCACGACGGCGATCGCGAGGGCGAGGGTGGCGAGCGAGACGAGCAGCGCCAGCCACTTGGCGGCGGTGCGCCGCGCGGCCGGGACGGCGGCCGTGGCGACCGCCCCGAGCGCCGGGAGCGCCGCCGTCGCTGTCAGCAGGGGAAAGGACATCGGTATCAGACCGCCCTCATCAGCAGGGTGGCGGCGACCAGGACCGCCGCACCGCCGAACATCGAGACCGCGTACGACCGCGCGAAGCCGTTCTGGAGGCGGCGCAGCCGTCCGGAGAGGCCGCCGACCGAGGCCGCCGTGCCGTTGACGACTCCGTCGACCAGGGTGTGGTCGACGTACACCAGGGACCGGGTCAGGTGCTCGCCGCCGCGGACCAGGACGACGTGGTTGAAGTCGTCCTGGAGCAGGTCGCGGCGGGCGGCCCGGGTGAGCAGGGACCCGCGCGGGGCGACCGCCGGGACCGGGCGGCGGCCGTACTGCGCCCAGGCGAGGGCGACGCCGATCACCATGCACGCCACGGTCGCCGCGGTGACCGTGCCCGCGCTGATCGGCGGGTGGCCGTGGGCGTGCCCGGTGACGGGCTCCAGCCAGTGGATGAACCGGTCGCCGATGCTGAAGAACGCGCCGCCCGCGACCGATCCGACGGCCAGCACGATCATCGGGATCGTCATGATCTTCGGCGACTCGTGCGGGTGCGGCTCGGTGTGGTCGCCGCGGGTCTCGGCGGCGGGCTCCACGTCCGGCTCGGCCGGGGACGGCGTCGGCGCGTTGCGCCAGCGCTCCTCGCCGAAGAACGTCATCAGCATCACGCGCGTCATGTAGAAGGCGGTGATGGCCGCGCCGAGCAGGGCGCAGCCGCCGAGGATCCAGCCCTCGGTGCCGCCCTTGGCGAACGCCGCCTCGATGATCTTGTCCTTGGAGAAGAAGCCGGACAGGCCGGGGAAGCCGATGATCGCGAGGTAGCCGAGGCCGAAGGTGACGAAGGTGACCGGCATGTACTTCCTGAGGCCGCCGTAGCGGCGCATGTCGACCTCGTCGTTCATGCCGTGCATGACGGAGCCGGCGCCCAGGAACAGCCCGGCCTTGAAGAAGCCGTGCGTGACCAGGTGCATGATCGCGAAGACGTAGCCGATCGGGCCGAGGCCGGCCGCCAGCACCATGTAGCCGATCTGCGACATGGTCGAGCCGGCCAGCGCCTTCTTGATGTCGTCCTTGGCGCAACCGACGATCGCACCGAACAGGAGCGTGACCGCGCCGACGATGGTGACGACGAGCTGGGCGTCGGGAGCGGCGTTGAAAATCGCTCCGGAGCGGACGATCAGGTAGACGCCCGCGGTGACCATGGTCGCGGCGTGGATGAGGGCGGAGACCGGGGTCGGGCCCTCCATCGCGTCCCCGAGCCAGGACTGCAGCGGCACCTGGGCGGACTTGCCGCAGGCGGCGAGCAGCAGCATCAGGCCGATCGCGGTGAGGGTGCCCTCGGAGATGTCCCCCGCACTGCCGAGCACCGGGCCGAAGGCGAAGGTGCCGAACGTGGTGAACATCAGCATGATCGCGATCGACAGGCCCATGTCGCCGACCCGGTTGACCAGGAAGGCCTTCTTCGCGGCCGTGGCGGCGCTGGGCTTGTGCTGCCAGAAGCCGATCAGCAGGTAGGAGGCGAGACCGACGCCCTCCCAGCCGACGTACAGCAGCAGGTAGTTGTCGGCGAGGACGAGCAGCAGCATCGCCGCGAGGAACAGGTTCAGGTAGCCGAAGAAGCGGCGGCGCCGCTCGTCGTGCTCCATGTACCCGACCGAGTAGAGGTGGATCAGCGAGCCGACGCCGGTGATCAGCAGGACGAACGTCATCGACAGCTGGTCGAGGCGGAAGGCGATGTCCGCCTGGAAGCCCTCGACCGGGATCCAGCTGAACAGGTGCGAGGTGAGCGTGCGGTGCTCGGCGTCCTTGCCCAGCAGGTCGGCGAAGAGCACGACGCCGAGGGCGAAGGAGACGAACGCCAGCAGGGTGCCGAGCCAGTGGCCGACGGCGTCCAGCCGCCGGCCGCCGCACAGCAGGACGGCCGCTCCGAGCAGGGGCGCCGCGATCAGCAGCGCAATCAGGTTCTCCACTTCAGCGACCCCTTAGAGCTTCATCAGACTGGCGTCGTCGACCGAGGCCGAGTGGCGGGCGCGGAACAGCGACACGATGATCGCGAGCCCGACCACGACCTCCGCGGCGGCGACGACCATCGTGAAGAAGGCGATGATCTGGCCGTCGAGGTTGCCGTGCATCCGGGAGAAGGCGACGAACGCGAGGTTGCAGGCGTTGAGCATCAGCTCCACGCACATGAACAGCACGATCGCGTTCCGCCGGATCAGCACGCCGGTGGCGCCGATCGCGAACAGCAGCGCCGCGAGATACAGGTAGTAGACGGGGTTCACTTCGACGCCTCCTCGGTCCGCTTGAAGGTCGCCGGCACGGTCCCGGTCCGCTCCAGGCGCTCCTCGGCGCGCTGTTCCAGCGCCCGCAGGTCGTTCAGCGCCTGCGCGGAGACGTCCCTGATCTGGCCGCGTGCGCGCAGCGTCTTGTTGACGGTCAGCTCCGACGGGGTGCCGTCGGGCAGCAGGCCCGCGATGTCCACGGCGTTGTGTCGGGCGTAGACGCCCGGTGCAGGCAGCGGCGGGAGGTGCTTGCCCTCGCGGACGCGCTGCTCGGCCAGCTCCCGCTGGGTCCTGGCGCGCTCGGTGCGCTCGCGGTGGGTGAGCACCATGGCGCCGACGGCGGCCGTGATCAGCAGGGCGCCGGTGAGTTCGAAGGCGAAGACGTACTTGGTGAAGATCAGGGCCGCCAGGCCCTCGACGTTGCCGCCCGCGTTGGCCGTGCCGATGCCGCCCCACTCGTTCAGCGAGGCGTTGCCGATGCCGGCGACGAGCAGGATGCCGAAGCCGAGCCCGCACAGCAGGGCCAGCCAGCGCTGGCCCTTGATGGTCTCCTTCAGGGAGTCCGCGGCGGTGACGCCGACGAGCATCACCACGAACAGGAACAGCATCATGATCGCGCCGGTGTAGACGACGATCTGCACGACGCCCAGGAAGTAGGCGCCGTTGGCGAGGTAGAACACCGCCAGGACGATCATGGTGCCGGCCAGGCAGAGCGCGCTGTGCACGGCCTTCCTCATGAAGACGGTGCACAGGGCGCCGATCACCGCGACCGTGCTGAGGATCCAGAACTGGACGGCCTCTCCGGTGGAGGTGGTGTAGGCGGCGAGCTGCGCGGTCATCGGCCGATCACCTTCTCCGACGCCGGTTCGGTCCCGCCGAAGGTGGAGTCGGCCTCCTGCACGACCTCGCCCTCGGAGTGGGCGACCTGGCGCTCGGTGCCGGGCGCGGCCTCCGTCACCAGGCCCCGGTAGTAGTCCTGTTCGTCCATGCCCGGGTAGATGGCGTGCGGGGTGTCGACCATGCCCTCGTCGAGACCGGCCAGCAGCTGTTCCTTGGTGTAGATGAGGTTGGCGCGGCTGGAGTCGGCCAGTTCGAACTCGTTGGTCATCGTCAGCGCGCGCGTGGGGCACGCCTCGATGCACAGGCCGCACAGGATGCAGCGGGCGTAGTTGATCTGGTACACCCGCCCGTACCGCTCGCCCGGCGAGTAGCGCTCCTCGTCGGTGTTGTCCGCACCCTCGACGTAGATCGCGTCGGCGGGACAGGCCCAGGCGCACAGCTCGCAGCCGACGCATTTCTCCAGGCCGTCCGGATGGCGGTTGAGCTGGTGCCGTCCGTGGAAACGCGGAGCGGTGGTCTTCTTCTGCTCCGGGTACTGCTCCGTGAGCCGCTTCTTGAACATGGCCTTGAAGGTCACGCCGAAGCCGGCCACGGGGTTCTGGAAACCGGGCGACGTGTGCCCGCCCTCCTGGGGCTCCTCAGCCATCGGACGCCTCCTTTCCGTCACGCGATCCGTCACTGTGAGTATCGGGTCCGCCACTGACAATCAGCTCCCGCTCGCGGCGCGAGCGGCGCCGCGGCACCGGCGGCAGCTCCTGGCCCGGCAGCGGCGGCACGGGGAATCCGCCCGCCATCGGGTCGAAGGCGGCCGGCTCGACCGGGGCCTGGGCCGGTTTGCCGCGCTCGCGGAAGAAGTCCGCGACGAAGGAGAGCAGCAGCAGGGCGAGGACGCCGCCGCCCACGTACAGGGCGATGTCGGCGAAGTCGTAGTTCTCGTTGCGCAGCGTCCGCACGGTGGCGACCAGCATCAGCCAGACCACCGAGACCGGGATGAGGACCTTCCAGCCGAGCTTCATCAGCTGGTCGTAGCGGACCCGCGGGAGCGTGCCGCGCAGCCAGACGAAGAAGAACAGCAGCAGCTGCACCTTGACGGTGAACCAGAGCAGCGGCCACCAGCCGTGGTTGGCGCCCTCCCAGAAGGTGCTGACGGGCCACGGGGCGCGCCAGCCGCCGAGGAAGAGCGTCACGGACACGGCCGAGACGGTCACCATGTTGACGTACTCGGCGAGCATGAACATCGCGAACTTGATCGACGAGTACTCGGTGTTGAAGCCGCCGACCAGGTCGCCCTCGGACTCCGGCATGTCGAAGGGGGCGCGGTTGGTCTCGCCGACCATCGTCACGATGTAGATCAGGAAGGACACCGGCAGCAGCACCACGTACCAGCGGTCCTGCTGGGCCTCGACGATCGCCGAGGTCGACATCGACCCGGAGTAGAGGAACACCGAGGCGAACGCGGCGCCCATGGCGATCTCGTACGAGATCATCTGCGCGCACGAGCGCAGGCCGCCGAGGAGCGGGTACGTCGATCCGGAGCTCCAGCCCGCCAGCACGATGCCGTAGATGCCGACCGAGGCGACCGCGAGGATGTAGAGCATCGCGATCGGCAGGTCGGTGAGCTGCATCGTGGTGCGCTGGCCGAAGATCGAGATCTCGTTGCCGGCCGGGCCGAAGGGGATCACCGCGATCGCCATGAACGCCGGGATGGCGGCGACGATCGGCGCGAGGACGTAGACCACCTTGTCCGCGCGCTTGACGACGATGTCCTCCTTCAGCATCAGCTTGATGCCGTCGGCGAGCGACTGGAGCATGCCCCACGGGCCGTGCCGGTTGGGGCCGATGCGCAGCTGCATCCAGGCGACGACCTTGCGCTCCATCACGATGGAGATCAGCACGGTCACCATCAGGAAGGCGAAGCAGAAGACCGCCTTGACGACGACCAGCCACCACGGGTCGCGGCCGAACATCGAGAGGTCTTCAGCGGCGAGGTACGGGCTCATGCCTCCACCTCCTTGGGGGCCTCGCCGGCGAGCGTGGCCGGGCCGATGCGGACGAGGGAGCCGGGCAGCGCGCCGGTGTCGGAGGCGACACCGCCGCCGGTGGAGTTCAGCGGCAGCCACACCACGCGGTCGGGCATCTCGGTGATCTCCAGCGGGAGTTCGACGGTGCCGGCGGGGCCGGTCACGGCGAGCGCGTCGCCGTCCACGACGCCGGCCTCGGCGGCCGTGGCGGCCGACACGCGCGCGCGTGCGGCGTGCCGGGTGCCGGCCAGCGCCTCGTCGCCCTGCTGCAGGACGCCCTGGTCGAGCAGCAGCCGGTGCCCGGCGAGGACCGCCTCCCCGGCCGCGGGCCGGGGCAGCGGGGCCGCGGTCTCCAGCGGCCCGGTGGCGTGCGGGCCGTCCCAGGCGCCGAGCCGGTCCAGCTCCGCGTGGATGGTCCGCAGGTCCGGCAGGCCCAGGTGGACGTCCATGGCGTCGGCGAGCATCTGGAGCACGCGCGCGTCGCTGGGCGCGAGGCGCCGGGTCATCTGGTCGGGCTTGAGCGCGGCCTCGAACGGGCGCACCCTGCCCTCCCAGTTGAGGAAGGTGCCCGCCTTCTCGGCGACCGCGGCGACCGGCAGGACGACGTCCGCGAGGGCGGTCACCTCGCTGGGCCGCAGTTCGAGCGAGACCACGAAGCCGGCCTCGGCGAGCGCCTCCCGCGCGCGGGCCGGGTCGGGCAGGTCCGCGACCTCCACGCCCGCGACGAGCAGCGCGCCCAGTTCCCCGGTGGCGGCGGCCTCCACGATCTGGCCGGTGTCGCGGCCGTAGCGGTGCGGGAGGCCGGCGAGGCCCCAGACGGCGGCGACCTCCTCCCGCGCGCGCGGGTCGGTGGCCGGGCGTCCGCCGGGCAGCAGCGAGGGCAGCGCGCCGGCCTCGACGGCGCCGCGCTCGCCCGCCCGCCGCGGGATCCACACCAGCCGCGCACCGGTCGCGGACGCGGCCCGGACCGCGGCGGTGAGGCCTCCGGCGACCGAGGCGAGCCGCTCGCCGACGACGATCACCGCGCCCTCGGCGCGCAGCGCCTCGGCGGCCTTCGCCCCGTCGCCCTCCAGGCCGACCCCGGCGGCGAGCGCGTCCAACCACTCGGTCTCGGTGCCGGGCGCGGCCGGCAGCAGCGTGCCGCCCGCCTTCCGCAGGCCCCGCGTGGCGTGGGTGGCCAGGGCGAACACCTGCTGTCCGTGCCCCCGCCAGGCCTTGCGCAGCCGCAGGAAGACGCCGGGCGCCTCCTCCTCGGACTCGAACCCGGCGAGCAGCACCGCCGGGGCCTTCTCCAGGGAGGTGTACGTGACGCCCGTGCCGTCGAGGTCGCGGCCGCGGCCCGCGACCCGCGCGGCGAGGAAGTCGGCCTCCTCACCGCTGTGCGGCCGCGCGCGGAAGTCGATGTCGTTGGTGTCGAGCGCCACCCGCGCGAACTTGCTGTAGGCGTAGGCGTCCTCGACGGTGAGCCGGCCGCCGGTGAGGACACCGGTGCGGCCGCGCGAGGCGAGCAGTCCCTGCGCGGCGATCTGCAGCGCCTCCGGCCAGGACGCCGGCACCAGCTCGCCCTCGGGGTTGCGGATCAGCGGCGTCTGGAGGCGGTCGCGCTGCTGTGCGTAGCGGAACGCGAAGCGGCCCTTGTCGCAGATCCACTCCTCGTTGACCTCGGGGTCGTTGGCCGCGAGGCGCCGCATGACCTTGCCGCGCCGGTGGTCGGTGCGGGTGGCGCAGCCGCCGGAGCAGTGCTCGCACACCGACGGCGAGGAGACCAGGTCGAAGGGGCGGGAGCGGAACCTGTACGCCGCCGAGGTGAGCGCGCCGACCGGGCAGATCTGGATGGTGTTGCCGGAGAAGTACGACTCGAAGGGGTCGCCCTCGCCGGTGCCGACCTGCTGGAGGGCGCCCCGCTCGATCAGCTCGATCATCGGGTCGCCGGCGACCTGGTTGGAGAAGCGGGTGCAGCGCGCGCACAGCACGCAGCGCTCACGGTCGAGCAGCACCTGGGTGGAGATCGGCACCGGCTTCTCGTAGGTGCGCTTCCTGCCCTCGAAGCGTGACTCGGCGTTGCCGTGCGACATGGCCTGGTTCTGCAGCGGGCACTCGCCGCCCTTGTCGCAGACCGGGCAGTCCAGCGGGTGGTTGATGAGCAGCAGCTCCATCACGCCGTGCTGGGCCTTCTCGGCGACCGGTGAGGTCAGTTGAGTCTTCACGACCATTCCGTCCGTACACGTGATCGTGCAGGACGCCATGGGCTTGCGCTGGCCCTCGACCTCGACGATGCACTGGCGGCACGCGCCGGCCGGGTCGAGGAGGGGGTGGTCGCAAAAACGCGGGATCTCGATGCCGAGCTGTTCGGCGGCGCGGATGACCAGGGTGCCCTTGGGCACGCTGATCTCGATGCCGTCGATGGTCAGCGTGACGAGATCTTCCGGCGGGACCGCCGCCTCTCCCCCGCCGGCGGGGGCGCTGGTGGTCACGGTCATGCGTTCACCTCCGTGCGGTGATCGGCCCAGGCCGTCGACTTGGCCGGGTCGAAGGGGCAGCCGCGGCCCGTGATGTGCTGCTCGTACTCCTCGCGGAAGTACTTCAGCGAGGAGAAGATCGGCGAGGCGGCACCGTCACCGAGGGCGCAGAAGGACTTGCCGTTGATGTTGTCGGCGATGTCGGCCAGCTTGTCGAGGTCGCTCATGGCGCCCTTGCCGGCCTCGATGTCGCGCAGCAGCTGCACCAGCCAGTAGGTGCCTTCCCGGCACGGGGTGCACTTGCCGCAGGACTCGTGGGCGTAGAACTCGGTCCAGCGGGTGACGGCGCGGACCACGCAGGTCGTCTCGTCGAAGCACTGCAGGGCCTTGGTGCCGAGCATGGACCCGGCGGCGCCGACGCCCTCGTAGTCGAGGGGCACGTCGAGGTGCTCGTCGGTGAACATCGGCGTCGAGGAGCCACCCGGCGTCCAGAACTTCAGCCGGTGCCCGGGCCGCATCCCGCCGCTCATGTCGAGCAGCTGGCGCAGGGTGATGCCGAGCGGGGCCTCGTACTGGCCGGGGCTGGCCACGTGGCCGCTGAGCGAGTACAGCGTGAAGCCCGGGGACTTCTCGCTGCCCATCGACCTGAACCAGTCCTTGCCGTTCTTCATGATGGCGGGAACCGACGCGATCGACTCGACGTTGTTCACGACAGTGGGGCACGCGTACAGGCCCGCGACGGCGGGGAAGGGGGGACGCAGCCGCGGCTGGCCGCGGCGGCCTTCGAGCGAGTCGAGCAGCGCGGTCTCCTCACCGCAGATGTACGCGCCGGCGCCCGCGTGCACGGTGAGTTCGAGGTCGAGTCCGCTGCCGAGGATGTTCTTGCCGAGGTAGCCCGCCGCGTAGGCCTCGCGGACGGCCTCGTGCAGCCGCCGCAGGACGGGGACGACCTCGCCCCGCAGATAGATGAAGGCGTGCGACGACCTGATGGCGTAGCACGCGATGACGATGCCCTCGATGAGGCTGTGCGGGTTGGCGAAGAGGAGCGGGATGTCCTTGCAGGTCCCGGGCTCCGACTCGTCGGCGTTGACCACGAGATAGTGCGGTTTGCCGTCGCCCTGCGGGATGAACTGCCACTTCATGCCCGTCGGGAATCCCGCGCCGCCGCGCCCGCGCAGACCGGAGTCCTTGACGTACGCGATCACGTCGTCCGGCGACATGGCGAGCGCCTTGCGCAGCCCCTCGTAGCCCTCGTGCCGCCGGTAGACGTCCAGCGACCAGGAGCGGTCCTCGTCCCAGAAGGCCGACAGCACGGGTGCGAGCAGCTTCTCGGGGCTGGTGTCCTTGACGTCGGGTACCACGGTCATCACTCCCCCTCCTCGGCGACGGGTCCGCTGGGGTTCGCGGGGTCGGAGGCCGATGTGGACTGCGGCGCGTCGTGGGAGCTGAGGTGCTCCGCGGGCGGCGGCTGGTGCGGCGGCTCGTCACGGGGTGCCTCACCGCGCGGGTGGACCACGCGCGCGGGCGCCGCCTCGCCCTTGGCCAGGCGCAGGCCCACCAGGGACGCCGGTCCGCCGCTGCCGCCCGCCTCGACGGCGCCGGGCCGCTCGTCGGGGAAGCCGGCCAGGATCCGGGCGGTCTCCTTGAAGGTGCACAGGGGCGCGCCGCGGGTGGGGCTGACGGGCCGGCCGGCGCGCAGGTCGTCGACGAGGCGCCGGGCGCTGTCCGGGGTCTGGTTGTCGAAGAACTCCCAGTTGACCATCACGACGGGGGCGTAGTCGCAGGCCGCGTTGCACTCGATGTGCTCCAGGGTGACCTTGCCGTCGTCGGTGGTCTCGCCGTTGCCGACGCCCAGGTGTTCCTGGAGGGTCTCGAAGATGGCGTCGCCGCCCATCACCGCGCACAGGGTGTTGGTGCACACGCCCACCTGGTAGTCACCGGAGGGCTTGCGCCGGTACATGGTGTAGAAGGTGGCCACCGCGGTGACCTCGGCCGTGGTCAGGCCGAGCGTCTCCGCGCAGAACCGCATCCCGGTGCGCGTGACGTGGCCCTCCTCCGACTGCACCAGGTGCAGCAGCGGCAGGAGTGCGGACCGGGAGTCCGGGTAGCGGGCGATGATCTCCCGCGCGTCCCGTTCGAGCCGGGCTCGGACGTCGTCCGGGTAGTCGGGCGCGGGCAGCTCGGGCATGCCCAGACTGACGCCTCGCTCGGCTCGCTCCGAGGATGAGGTGGTCACCGGTCGACGCCTCCCATCACGGGGTCGATGGACGCGACGGCGACGATGACGTCGGCGACCTGGCCGCCCTCGCACATCGCCGCCATGGCTTGCAGGTTGGTGAAGGACGGGTCGCGGAAGTGGACCCGGTAGGGGCGGGTGCCGCCGTCGGAGACGGCGTGCACGCCGAGTTCGCCCTTGGGTGACTCGACGGCCGCGTAGGCCTGTCCGGGCGGGACCCGGAAGCCCTCGGTGACCAGCTTGAAGTGGTGGATCAGGGCCTCCATGGAGGTGCCCATGATCTTCTTGATGTGGTCGAGGGAGTTGCCGAGACCGTCCGGCCCGAGGGCGAGCTGGGCGGGCCAGGCGATCTTCTTGTCAGGCACCATGACCGGGCCGGGCTGGAGCCGGTCCAGGCACTGCTCGATGATCCGCAGCGACTGGCGCATCTCCTCCAGCCGGATCAGGAAGCGGCCGTAGGCGTCGCAGGTGTCGGTGGTCGGGACGTCGAAGTCGTACGTCTCGTAGCCGCTGTAGGGCTGGGCCTTGCGCAGGTCGTGCGGGAGGCCGGTGGAGCGCAGGATCGGGCCGGTGGCGCCGAGGGCCATGCAGCCGGCCAGGTCGAGGTAGCCGATGTCCTGCATGCGGGCCTTGAAGATGGGGTTCCCGGTGGCGAGCTTGTCGTACTCCGGGAGGTTCCGCTTCATCTTCTTCACGAACTCGCGGATCTGGTCCACCGCACCGGGCGGCAGGTCCTGGGCGAGTCCGCCGGGGCGGATGTACGCGTGGTTCATCCTGAGGCCCGTGATGAGCTCGTAGAGGTCGAGGATCATCTCGCGGTCGCGGAACCCGTAGATCATGATCGTGGTGGCGCCCAGCTCCATGCCGCCGGTGGCGATGCACACCAGGTGGGAGGACATCCGGTTCAGCTCCATCAGGAGCACGCGGATGATCTTGGCGCGTTCGGTGATCTGGTCCTCGATGCCGAGCAGTTTCTCGACGGCGAGACAGTAGGCGGTCTCGTTGAAGAAGGACGTCAGGTAGTCCATGCGCGTCACGAACGTGGTGCCCTGCGTCCAGGTCCGGTACTCGAGGTTCTTCTCGATGCCGGTGTGCAGGTAGCCGATGCCGCAGCGGGCCTCGGTGACCGTCTCGCCCTCGATCTCCAGGATCAGGCGGAGCACCCCGTGGGTGGAGGGGTGCTGCGGGCCCATGTTGACGACGATGCGCTCGTCGTCGGCCTTGGCCGCGGACTGGACGATCTCGTCCCAGTCGCCGCCGGTGACCGTGTAGACGGTGCCCTCAGTGGTCTCCCTGGGGGAGGCGTGCGAAGTGCTCACGAGTACGACCTCCGCTGGTCCGGAGCCGGGATCTGGGCGCCCTTGTACTCGACGGGGATGCCGCCGAGGGGGTAGTCCTTGCGCTGCGGGTGGCCCTGCCAGTCGTCCGGCATCATGATCCGCGTCAGGGCCGGGTGGCCGTCGAAGACGATCCCGAAGAAGTCGTACGTCTCGCGCTCGTGCCAGTCGTTGGTCGGGTAGACCTCGACCAGGGACGGGATGCGCGGGTCGGCGTCCGGGGCGCTGACTTCGAGGCGGATCAGCCGGTTGTGGGTGATCGAGCGCAGGTGGTAGACGGCGTGCAGCTCGCGGCCCTTGTCGTGCGGGTAGTGGACGCCGCTGACGCCGGTGCACAGCTCGAAGCGCAGGGCCGGGTCGTCGCGCAGGGTGCGGGCGACGCGGACCAGGTGCTCGCGTTCGATGTGGAAGGTGAGTTCGCCGCGGTCGACGACCGTCTTCTCGATGGCGTTGCCGGGGAGCAGTCCCTGCTCCTCCAGCGCGCCCTCCAGCTCGTCGGCGACCTCGTCGAACCAGCCGCCGTAGGGCCTGCTCGCCGGTCCCGGGAGCCGGACCGAGCGGACCAGGCCGCCGTAGCCGGAGGTGTCGCCGCCGTTGTTCGCGCCGAACATGCCGCGCTGGACGCGGATCTCCTCGCCGCCGTCGCCGCGCTGTCCGGGGAGGTTGGAGGCGCTGAGGTCCTGCTCGGGGTTGGGCCGGTCCGGCCCGTGCGCACCCTGGGTGCCGTTCGCGTCGCTCACCGCAGCAGCCCCTTCATCTCGATCGTCGGCAGGGCCTTGAGCGCCGCTTCCTCCGCCTCGCGGGCCGCCTCCTCGGCGTTGACCCCGAGCTTGGAGCCCTGGATCTTCTGGTGGAGCTTGAGGATGGCGTCCATGAGCATCTCCGGCCGCGGCGGGCAGCCGGGGAGGTAGATGTCGACGGGGACGATGTGGTCGACGCCCTGGACGATGGCGTAGTTGTTGAACATGCCGCCGGAGGAGGCGCAGACCCCCATGGAGATCACCCACTTGGGGTTCGGCATCTGGTCGTAGACCTGCCGCAGCACCGGCGCCATCTTCTGGCTGACGCGGCCGGCGACGATCATCAGGTCGGCCTGGCGCGGCGAGCCGCGGAAGACCTCCATGCCGAAGCGCGCCAGGTCGTACCGTCCGGCGCCGGTGGTCATCATCTCGATGGCGCAGCAGGCCAGGCCGAAGGTGGCCGGGAAGACCGATGCCTTGCGCACCCACCCGGCGGCCTGCTCGACGGTGGTCAGCAGGAAGCCGCTCGGCAGCTTTTCTTCGAGTCCCATGACTAAAAGGCCCCTAGTCCCATTCCAGGCCGCCGCGCCGCCAGACGTAGGCGTAGGCGACGAAGACGGTGAGCACGAAGAGCAGCATCTCCACGAGCCCGAACACACCCAGGGCGTCGAAGGTGACGGCCCAGGGGTAGAGGAAGACGATCTCGATGTCGAAGACGATGAAGAGCATCGCCGTCAGGTAGTACTTGATGGGGAAGCGCCCGCCGCCGGCCGGCGTGGGGGTCGGCTCGATACCGCACTCGTAGGCCTCGAGCTTGGCGCGGTTGTACCGCTTCGGACCGATCAGCGTGGCCATGACCACGGAGAAGATCGCAAAGCCTGCCCCGAGGGCTCCCAGTACGAGGATGGGCGCATACGCGTTCACCGCTCCTCGCTCCTCTCAGTCGGCACTGACTGCTGGCGGTTTCACCGGGCTCACACCCGCCCCACCGGTCCCGCCAACCCCGCTGGCCCCGGCGAAGATCGAGAACATGTGAAGCAGGTCACAAGCCCAACTGCCTCGCATCTTATGCCCGCCGCTCTGTGATCTGCGACACGGGGTATTGCACAAGCTTTGTGATCTCCACCACCTGACGAAGGATCATGAAGTCGTATGAGCGGTGATCTTCGTACGCGAAGCGTCAGAGTGATCACCAGTAGTGACATTTTCGCTCGTCGCCGCAGCTCGGAAGGGGCGTCTCAATATCAAGAGATTTCCGCTGCATGCAAATTGGCGCTGGACCCGATCTCTTGATAGGGGGCTCCGTTCACACCTCGAAAGAAGTCGCGAGGCGGGGTGTGGACGTGTGCGCGCGTTCACGAGCGGGCCGGCCGTCGCCGCGCGCCCGAGACGCGCCCCTCCGGGTAACCGTTCCGTGACCTCTGCCACATTCGCGCGGGGCCCCGAGAAGCGGGCTTGGCCAACCATCCCAACCGGTGGTAGGCGCGGGGCAATTCGGGCGTAACGACGAAAGCCCATGATCACAGGCTTGAGAGGGTGGGTCCGCAATGTCCGTTACGGCGTCAATAAGGAGGCTGACGACCGGGTTTCGGAGGCCTGATTGAGCAACTGTGGCGCACGCCACGTTTCTTGAAGGTATGAAGGAGCCCCTGATACCGGTTGTTCTCATGTCCCACACCGCTCACATACGCAGCCACCGGAAGCCCCGCCGCAGCGCGTCCTCGATCGCGATGCGGGCCGGAGTTGCCGGTGGCATCCTCAGCACCGTGGCAGTGGCCGGTGCGTCGGCGTCCGCGAACGCCGCCGAACCGGTGACGCAGACTCTCGAACTGCCCACCCTGACGGACGACCTGGCCGCCCAGGTCGCCGAGTCCGCGGACGCCACCGAACTGGCCGCCGCGAACTACGAGCTGCGGGCCGAGCGTGACGCGGCCGCGGCCCAGGCCGCCAAGGAGGCCAAGGCCGACCTCGCCGAGGCGAAGAAGAAGGCGGAAGCCAAGAAGAAGGCCGAGGAGGCCGCGCGCCGGGCCGCCGCCGAGCGCGCCGCCCGCGACGCCGAGCGCACCACGCTCACCGCGTCCGCGTCCGCCTCCGCGTCCCCGCAGGGCTCCGTGTCCGCGCCGTCCGTCTCCGCGCCCGCGAGCGGCAGCGTCGGTACGGTCATCTCGTTCCTCAAGGCCCAGCTGGGCGACGCCTACGTCATGGGCGCGACCGGCCCCAACGCCTGGGACTGCTCCAGCCTCGTCCAGGCCGCCTTCCGCCAGGTCGGTGTGGACCTGCCGCGCGTGTCCCAGGACCAGTCGATGGTCGGCACCGACATCCCGCTGTCCCAGATCCAGCCCGGCGACATCCTGTACTGGGGTGGCAAGGGCTCCGCGTACCACGTGGGTGTCTACATCGGCAACGGCCAGTACCTGGACGCCGCGAACCCCTCCAAGGGCGTCGTCATCCAGGACCTGTCCGGCTACCCGGCGTCGGGCGCGGTGCGCGTCCTCTGAGTCGCCTCTCATCGTGGGAAGGGCCGCAGCCGCTCGGGGGCTGCGGCCCTCCGCCCGTCCTCGGGACGGTATTCCCGTTGCCTCGCCGCGAGCGCGCCGCTAGCGTGCCTCGCGTGACGAACCCCGAGTCCGACAGAGCGGAGCCGCCGGTCGCCCGGCGGCGGGCCGCAGGCTGACCGCCGTACGGCTCTCCGAGCCGCCCCCGGCGACCGGACACGCGCTCCGCGTGCCTGGCCGGTTCCTCCTTCCCTGACTTGTCCGGCGCGCGGATGCTTCCTGCCCGCGTCTCACGCCGGAGTCGACTCTTTGCCTTTCCTCCTTCACGTCCTGGGCCTCGCCGTCTTCGCCCAGGGGACGTCCGAGTTCATGCTGGCCGGGCTCGTGCCGGGCATCGCCCGGGAGCTGTCCGTGTCACCGGCCGCCGCGGCGAGCCTGACCTCCGCCTACGCGATCGGCATGGTCGCCGGCGCCCCGGTGATGGCCGCCTGGAGTGCCCACTGGCCGCGCCGCCGGGCGCTGGCGGTGTTCCTCGCGGCGTTCGTCGCCGTGCATGTGGCCGGCGCGCTCACGGACGACTTCGCGGTGCTGTTCGCCACCCGGGTCGTCGCCGCGCTCGTCAACGCCGGTTTCCTGGCGGTGGCGATGTCCGTGGCCGCCTCCCTCGTCCCTCCCGCCGAGCAGGGCCGGGCGACCGCCGTGCTCCTGTCCGGGGTCACGCTGGCGTGCGTCGCCGGGGTGCCCGCGGGCGCGCTGCTCGGTGAGCGGGCCGGGTGGCGGGCGGCGTTCTGGGCGGTGGCCGCGCTGTGTCTGCCCGCGCTGGCGCTGGTGTTCCGCTCGGCGCCCGCCGGCGCCGCCGGCCGCGCCCCGGTCTCGGTCCGCCGGGAGCTGCGGGTCCTCGGGGAACGCCCGGTGCGGTCGGCGCTGGCGCTCGCCGCGCTCGTCAACGGGGCGACCTTCGCGACGTTCGCCCACCTCGCCGTCGTCGCCACGGAGGTGACGCGGTTGCCCGAGGCGGTGGTGCCCGGGCTGCTCGCGGCGTTCGGAGCGGGTGCCTTCCTCGGGGTGACCGTGGCCGGCCGCCGGGGCGACGGCCGTCTCGTCCGGTACGCGACGGCCGCGCTGCCGGCCGGCTGGGCGGCGCTCGCCCTGACCGCCTCGGGCGCCGTACCCCTGTTCCTCCTGGCCGCCGTCCTCGGCGCGTTGTCCTTCGGCGCCGGCTCGGCGCTGGTGGGGCGGGTGCTGCGGGCGGCGTCCGGCGCGCCCGCGCTGGGCGGCTCGTTCGCCACGGCCGCGCTGAACGTGGGCGCGTTCGCCGGGCCTCTGGCGGCCGGGGCGGCCGCCTCCGCGGCGGGCGACCAGCGGGCCGCCGCCTGGGTCAGCGTCGCTCTCGCCGCGGTGGGAGCGGCCCTGGCCGCCGCCGGCCGCCGTAGCGGGCGGGCGGCACGGCGGGCACGGGACGGGGTGGCGTGATCACGCCTTGGGGGCCACCTTCGACAGGCCGTTGATGATGCGGTCCATCGCGTCGCCGCCCGTCGGGTCCGTGAGGTTGGCGAGCAGCTTGAGGGTGAACTTCATCAGCAGCGGGTGGGTGAGCCCCCGCTGGGTGGCGATCTTCATGACCTTCGGGTTGCCGATGAGCTTCACGAAGGCGCGGCCGAGGGTGTAGTAGCCGCCGTAGGTGTCCTTGAGGACGCGCGGGTAGCGCTGGAGGGCGGTCTCGCGCTGGGCCGGGGTGGACCGGGCGTGGGCCTGGACGATGACGTCGGCGGCGATCTGGCCGGACTCCATGGCGTAGGCGATGCCCTCGCCGTTGAAGGGGTTCACGAGGCCGCCGGCGTCGCCGACGAGGAGCAGGCCGCGGGTGTAGTGCGGCTGGCGGTTGAAGGCCATCGGCAGGGCGGCGCCGCGGATCGGGCCGGTCATGTTCTCGGGGGTGTAGCCCCAGTCCTCGGGCATGGAGGCGCACCAGGCCTTCAGCACCTCGCGCCAGTCCAGCTCCTTGAAGGAGTCGGAGGTGTTGAGGACGCCGAGGCCGACGTTGGAGGTGCCGTCGCCCATGCCGAAGATCCAGCCGTAGCCGGGCAGCAGCCGGTCCTCGCCGGGGCCGCGGCGGTCCCACAGCTCCAGCCAGGACTCCAGGTAGTCGTCGTCGTGGCGGGGCGAGGTGAAGTACGTGCGGACCGCGACGCCCATCGGGCGGTCCTCGCGGCGGTGCAGGCCCATCGCCAGGGAGAGCCGGGTGGAGTTGCCGTCGGCGGCGACGACGAGCGGCGCGTGGAAGGAGACCTCGCGCTTGTCCTCGCCCAGCTTGGCGGTGACGCCGGTGATGCGGCCGGTGCGGTCGTCGACGATCGGCCCGGAGACGTTGCAGCGCTCGTACAGCCGGGCGCCCGCCTTCTGCGCCTGGCGGGCGAGCTGCTCGTCGAAGTCGTCGCGCTTGCGGACCAGGCCGTAGTCCGGGAAGGAGGCGAGATCCGGCCAGTCCAGCTGGAGCCGGACGCCGCCGCCGATGATGCGCAGGCCCTTGTTGCGCAGCCAGCCGGCCTCTTCCGAGATGTCGATGCCCATGGCGACGAGCTGCTTGACCGCGCGCGGGGTGAGCCCGTCGCCGCACACCTTCTCGCGCGGGAACTCGGTCTTCTCCAGCAGCAGCACGTCGAGCCCCGCCTTGGCGAGGTGGTACGCGGTCGTGGAGCCGGCCGGCCCCGCGCCTACGACGATCACGTCGGCGGTGTTGTCGGAGAGGAGGGGCTCGGTCACGGCGGGATCTCCCCAAGTTCGAAATCTGCGTGCCGACCGGCACTGGACATGGGCAGTCTATTCAGCAGAATTGATCAACCGGCTGAAGGGCTGCCCCGTGAACAGAACGCTCCCCGTGGTACGGCTGCGCGTCCCCACCGACGAGGACGCCGTCGCCTGGCACCGGGTCTTCGACCACCCGGATGTCATGGCATTCCACGGCGGCCGCTCCGCCGAGCTGTCCGTCTACGAGGAGCTGACGGCCCGTCAGCGCAAGCACGACGCCGAACTCGGCTTCTGCCTGTGGACGATGCTGGACGAGGACGGCCGGGTCATCGGCTTCACCGGCGCGCAGCCCTGGCCGCAGCCGTGGGGCCCGGCCGGGGAGATCGAGATCGGCTGGCGGCTGGGCCGGGAGCACTGGGGCCGGGGCTATGTGACCGCGGCGGCGCTGATGACGCTGGAGCGGCTGCGGGAGGCGGGCGTGCCGAGCGTGGTCGCCCTGGTCAACGCCCGCAACGCCCGCTCGATCGCGGTGACCCGGCGGCTGGGGATGCGGCTGGCGGAGACCTTCACGACGCCCGAGTCGGAGCAGCAGGGCCACTGCTACCGCCTGGATCTGTGACGCTCGGTCACCTTCGGCTACGGAACGACACCGGACGCTTCCGGACGACACCCCGGACGGTTACCCTTTCCGTACCGCTGGGGGTGACATCGGTGAGCAGACCACCCATACCGACCGCATCGCCCCGGACGTCCGCGGCACGCGTGCCACGGCTCGTCGGTCTCATGGCCGTCGACGCCCGCGCCGCCGCCGAGGCCCACGGTGTGCGCCTCGACGCGCCCGACCGCCCGGACTTCCACCGCGCCGTCGTCGACCACGTCGTACGGCAGTACCCGCCGCCCGGCGCGCGGGTCCCGCGCGGCGCCGCGGTCACCGTCTGGTTCGACCCCGGCGAGGGGGAGGGCGGCGGCGGATCGGGCGTCCGCGAGCCCCGCGAGCCCGGCCCGCCGCACGGCGGCGTCCGCCGCGAGCTGACCCCGCCCGAGCCCGCGCCGCAGGCGCCGCCGGAGCTGAGCGCGCTCAGCTGTCCTTGAAGCCCCGGTGCAGCGCGACCACGCCGCCGGTGAGGTTCCGCCACGCCACCCGCGACCAGCCGGCGCCCTTGAGCCGGTCGGCGAGGCCCGCCTGGTCGGGCCAGGCGCGGATGGACTCGGCGAGGTAGACGTACGCCTCCGGGTTGGAGGACACCGCGCGCGCCACCGGCGGCAGCGCCCGCATCAGGTACTCGGTGTAGACGGTGCGGAAGGGCGCCCAGGTGGGGTGCGAGAACTCGCAGATCACGACGCGTCCGCCGGGCCGCGTCACCCGGTACATCTCGCGCAGCGCGGCGTCGAAGTCCTGGACGTTGCGCAGCCCGAAGGAGATGGTGACGGCGTCGAAGACGTCGTCCCTGAACGGCAGCCGGGTGGCGTCCCCCGCGGTCAGCGGCAGCCACGGGTGCCGCCGCTTGCCCACCTGGAGCATGCCGAGGGAGAAGTCGCAGGGGACGACATAGGCGCCGGCGCGGGTGAACGGCAGCGACGAGGTGGCCGTACCGGCGGCCAGGTCCAGGACCTTCTGCGCGGGCCGCGCGTCGACGGCCTTGGCGACCTCCTTCCGCCACCCCCGGGCCTGGCCCAGGGACAGCACGTCGTTGGTGAGGTCGTACCGGTCCGCGACGTCGTCGAACATCGAGGCGACTTCGTGCGGCTGCTTGTCCAGGGATGCGCGGGTCACGCCCTCATTGTTGCAGCCGGGCCGTGCGGCCGGAGCCGCGGCGTGCGTTTCGCCGCCACGTCCTCCACCCACCCGCACAGCGACCAGCCGCCGTACGCCATCGCGGCCCGGCGCGGGGCCGGCGGCCGTCCCCGCGCCGGGCCGCCGCAGCGTCCCCTCCCGGTGGGCGAAGCCGAGCAGCCGGCAGCAGAGGTACGTGGCCAGGTCCCACAGGGCGGAGCCGAGGCGGTCGTCCGGCGGCTGCCTCAGCGGCCACGGCCCGCCGAGGGGGTACGGCCGGCCGAGAGGTCATGGCCGCCGGGGCCCGGACCGGCGGGCTCAGGCCGCTCGCCACAGGGCCGGTGCGGCCGGTGGCTCCCAGCCGGGCTGGGCCGTGTGGGCCTGGAGGCAGACGTAGGCGCGGCCCGCGTACGTGGCGCGGTCGCCGGCCCGGTAGGCGGTGCCGGGGGCCCAGGTGCCGCCCGGCGGCGGGGTGGGGCCGGGGTCCTGCGGCACGTCGAGCACGAAGTCGAAGGCGGCCTCCTTGGCGCCGCCCGCGTCGCGGACGGTCATCAGCAGCCGCGGGTCGAAAATCGTGTCGGTGCTGTTGCGGGGCTCGTTCGGGAAGTACAGCTGGGTGGTCAGCACCGGCCGGCCGGGGGCCTGCACCTTCACGTGGAGGTGGCGGGTGCGGCCCGGATAGAGGCCGGGGACGATCGTGGTGAGGGTGAACGCGCCGTCGGCCCCGGTGAACTGGTGACCGCGCAGCCGGAACCCCGTGTTGTCGTAAGCCCCGTTGACATCCGCCTGCCAGAAGTCCAGCAGCACTCCGGTGATCGGCCGGCAGGCGAGGCCGAAGACGTATCCGCTCACGGTGAGCCGGGTGCCGGGGGTGCCCGCCTCCAGCAGGCCGGTGCGGCGCGGTGAGTTGGGCTTGAAGTAGGGGCCTTCGGTCTGCGGCGGGGTGGGGTCGTCGCCGTCGTCGCAGGGCGGGGTGAGCGGGGGTGCCGTGTCCGCGGGGGCCAGGGTGCGGGCCAGGGCGGGGGCGCCCAGCAGGGCGGTGGGGACTCCGACGGTCGCGGCGAGGGCGGCGCGCAGCACCGTTTTGCGGCGCACGTGCCGGGAGTTGCCGTGCGCGGTGTCGCCGTGCCGGGAGTCGCGCTGCGGGGAGGTGCCGTCCATGTCTGCTCCTCGTGGGGGTGTCGGGAGGACGGTGAACCGGACGGGACCGACCCTAGGAGCGCGGCCGCGGGGCTTCGATGGACTGGTGTGCGCCACTGTGGTGTTTTCGGAAGGCGCCGGGGCTCTGCCCGGTCTCGCGGCGGAAGAAGCGGCTGAAGTAGGCCGGGTCGGTGAAGCCGGTGCGGGCGGCGACCTGGCGGACGGACAACTCGGTGTGCGCGAGCAGCCGTTGGGCGTGGCGGGCGCGGGCCTCGATGAGCAGGCGGCCGGGGCTGCGGCCGGTGGCGGACCGTACGGCCTGGGTGAGGTAGCCGGGGGTGACGCCGAGGCGGTGCGCGCATGCGCGGACCGTCCAGGAGAGCGCTTCGGGCCGGGTGATCAGGCGGACGAACGCCTGCGCCACGGGGGCCCCGCGTCCCTCGGCCGGGGTGCCGGGCGCGGGGCCGTGCGGAAGGCGGGCCGCCCGGACGACGAGGACGTGCAGCAGTGCGCGCAGCACGCTCGCGTATCCGGGGCGGCGCTGCCGGTGCTCCGTCACCAGCTCGGCCATGAGCGCGCCGATCCGTTCGTCGTCCTCGGGCGGGGGCCGCAGCCAGCAGCGGTCGGCGAGGCTCCGCAGCAGGTCGCGGTCGCCGGGGTGGTCCACCAGGAAGTCCTCGGTGAACAGCGCCAGCGTGCCGTCCAGGCCCTGGCCGTCCTCCCAGTGGTGGACCTGCCCGGGGGCGAGGACGGCGAGGTGGGGCGGTGTCAGCGGCCAGCGGGCGAGGTCGACGACGTGGGTGCCGGTACCGGCGGTGACGTGGACGATCTCGTAGAAGGTGTGCCGGTGGGGCCGGTCGGAGCGGGCGAGCGGGCCGACGGCGTCGAAGCTGCCCGCCGCGAAGGGGACGGCGGGCGGACCGGTCACCTCCAGCCGGTGCAGGGGTACGTCGCCGGGGCGGGGCGGGAGACAGGGCGTTCCCGGCGGGACGGTGGTGCCGCGCATGGACCCGGACCTTCCTCGTGGCAGGTACAGACCAATCGAGCGACACCAGCGTCGCACGCGCGCGGCGGGGCTCAGCGCCCGCGGGCCGCCTTCAGGGTGTCCAGCAGCGCGTAGAAGGCGGGCTTGCGCTCGAACTCGTCGGTCATGACGTTCGCGAAGCCCTCGCCCTCGAAGAACACCGGCACCCACGAGTACTTGTCGGTGAAGCCCCAGATGGTGAACGAGTCGCAGCCGTCCACGGCCAGACACGCCGCCAGGGTCCGCCGGTAGTACTCGGCCTGTGTGCGCTCCTGCTCCGCCGTGGGCACGCCGCCCTCCGGCACGTCCATGCGGACGTCCAGCTCGGTGACGGCGGTCTCCAGGCCGAGCGCGTCGAACCGGCGCAGGTTGCTCTCCAGGTCGCCCGGGAAGCCGTATCGGGTGCTCAGATGGGCCTGGACGGAGAAGCCGTGCACCGGCACGCCCTGCCTCAGCAGGTCCTGGACGAGGGTGTGGTACGCGTTGCTCTTCGCGTTGACGCCCTCCACGTTGTAGTCGTTGAAGAACAGCTTCGCCCGGGGGTCGGCCGCGTGCGCCCAGCGGAAGGCGTCGGCGACGACGCCGGGGCCGAGTTCGCGGATCCAGATGTTGTCCTGGGTGCGCAGCCTGCCCTGGTCGTCGAAGATCTCGTTGGCGACGTCCCACTGCTGGATCCGCCCGGCGTAGCGGCCGACGACGGTGGTGATGTGCTCGCGCAGGATCGCGCGCAGCTGTTCCTTGGAGAAGTTCCCCTGCTCCAGCCACTCCGGGTTCTGGCTGTGCCACAGCAGGGTGTGGCCGCGCACGACCTGCCGGTTGCGTTCGGCGAAGGCGACGATGGCGTCGGCGGCGGCGAAGTCGTACCGGTCGCGCTCGGGGTGGATGAAGTCCCACTTCATCTGGTTCTCCGGGGAGACCGAGCCGAACTGGCGGGCCAGGATCTTCCGGTACTGCTTGTCGGAGGTGAAGGGGTCGGGGTACGGCTGCGACAGGTGGTGGCCGCCGCCGGCCACGGCGGTGCCCACGAAGAAGCCCTCGGGGGCCGCCGCGCGCAGCCGGTCGTGCCGGGCCTCGGAGTGCGGGGCGGCCGCGAGGAGGGGGAGCGACAGGGCGGCCACGGCGAGGGCCGCGGTGGCGGTGCGAACGGATCTCATGGGGAGTCTCATTCCGTCGGCTCGGCTCGGCCTCTTCGAAACATTCGAAGACAGACCCGAAACATTAGGGATGGCCGGACGCTAAGGGCTCGCCGAGCGGCCCGTCAATACGCGTGCACACCGAAGCGCCCCACGACCCGCAGGGGATCGTGGGGCGCGGGAAGGGCGAGGGTCAGCGGCCGCGGTACACCAGGCGGCCCGCGACGACCGTCGCGACGCAGGTCGCGGCGCCCAGGCGGACCAGGGCGGCCCGGTCGGGCACGTCGAAGACGGCGAACCGGGCGGGGCCGCCCGCGGCCAGGGGCGGCAGCAGGATCAGCGGGACCGGGGACAGGGACGGCGGCCCCGGCAGCGACGGCGGCCGCTGCCCGACCGCGAGCCCGGCGCGCCGCACCGCGTCCAGCGCGGCCCGGTCGCGCAGCTCGCCCGCGACCGCGACGGTGCCGTGCGCGAGGAGGCGCTGCACGCCGCGCCGCGCGCTGGCGCCCCGGCGGGCGGGGTCCGCGCGGAACAGGGCCTGCGCGCGCTCCCCGCCGATCGGCTCGGTGCCGAGCCGGTCGGCCTCGCGCGGGTCGGGGTGGTAGGTGCGCTCCAGCAGCTCCGGCCCGTACGGGTTGAGCAGGCCGGGCGTGAGGATGCCGGGCCAGCGCCGCACCCGGGCGTCCGGGCGGGCGGCGGCCAGCTCGTCGTACGGGCCGACGGCGGCCAGGCGCGCGCCGTCCACCAGGACGGCCGTGCCGGGCGAGGCCTCGGCGACGTGCAGGGTCAGCACCGGCGGCTCAGTTGGAGGCGAGGATCTTCAGCTCGGGGTGCGCGGTGCCGCCCTCGATCGCGGTCGACGAGATGTGCGAGACGACCCGCTCGTCGACGGGGTCGTTCGCCGGGTCGTCGTGGACGACCAGGTGCTCGTACGTCGTGGAGCGCTGGGCCGGGACCCGGTCCGCGCCCCGGATCATCTCGATCATCTCCATCAGGTTGGAGCGGTGCCTGGCACCGGCCGCCGAGACGACGTTCTCCTCCAGCATGATCGAGCCGAGGTCGTCGGCGCCGTAGTGCAGGGTCAGCTGGCCGGCGTCCTTGCCGGTGGTCAGCCAGGAGCCCTGGATGTGGGCGACGTTGTCGAGGAAGAGCCGGGCGACGGCGATCATCCGCAGGTACTCGAAGATGGTCGCCTGGGTGCGGCCCTTCAGGTGGTTGTTCTGCGGCTGGTACAGGTACGGGATGAAGGCGCGGAAGCCGCCCGTGCGGTCCTGGACGTCACGGATCATCCGCAGGTGCTCGATGCGCTCGGCGTTGGTCTCGCCGGTGCCCATGAGCATCGTGGACGTCGACTCGACGCCCAGGTTGTGCGCGGTCTCCATGATCTCCAGCCAGCGCTCGCCGCTCTCCTTCAGCGGGGCGATGGCCTTGCGCGGCCGCTCCGGCAGCAGCTCGGCACCGGCGCCCGCGAAGGAGTCGAGGCCGGCGGCGTGGATGCGCTGGATCGCCTCCTCGACGCTGACCTTGGAGATCCGGGCCATGTGCTCGACCTCGCTCGCCCCCAGGCTGTGGATGACGAGCTGCGGGAACTCCTTCTTGATGGCCGAGAAGTGCTTCTCGTAGTACTCGACGCCGTAGTCCGGGTGGTGGCCGCCCTGGAACATGATCTGCGTGCCGCCCAGCTCGACGGTCTCGGCGCAGCGGCGCAGGATGTCGTCGAGGTCGCGGGTCCAGCCCTTGTCACTCTTCGGCGGGGCGTAGAAGGCGCAGAACTTGCAGGCCGTGACGCACACGTTGGTGTAGTTGATGTTGCGCTCGATGATGTACGTCGCGATGTGCTCCACGCCCGCGTACCGGCGGCGGCGGGCGGCGTCGGCGGCGGCGCCCAGCGCGTGCAGCGGCGCGTGGCGGTAGAGGTCGAGCGCTTCCTCGGGGGTGATCCGCCCGCCCGCTGCGGCACGGTCGAGCACAGACTGCAGGTCGGCCTTCTCGGTCACCGGGGCGTCCCTTTCGTCAGGGGTTGCGGACAGACCGGACCAGCGTACGCCAGCGGAAAACCCGGCTCAGCGGCGGGAGAGGTACAGCCGGAAGGCCTGGTGCAGCACCCTGCGGAGCGGGAAGTCCCACTCGCCGGCGTACTCGACGGCCTCGCCGCCGCTGCCCGCCTTGAACCGCAGCAGCCCGACCAGGTGGTCGTCCTCGTCGAGGGTGTCGGTGATGCCGCGGAAGTCGTAGACGGCCGCGCCCAGTTCGTGGGCGTCGCAGATCATCTTCCACTGGATCGCGTTGTTCGGCTGGACCTCGCGGCGGCGGCTGGTGGAGGCCCCGTAGGAGTACCAGACGTGCTCGCCGACGGTCAGCATCGTCGCCGCCGCGAGGACCTCGCCGTCGTGGTGGGCGAGGTAGAGCCGCATCCGGTCCTCGTGCTCGGCGCGCAGCGCGGTCCACATGCGCTGGAAGTACTCCAGCGGGCGGGGGACGAACCGGTCGCGCTCCGCGGTCTCGACGTAGAGCCGGTGGAAGACGGCCAGGTCCGCGTAGCCGCCCTGGACGACCTTGACGCCGGCCTTCTCCGCCTTCTTGATGTTGCGCCGCCACTGCTGGTTGAGGCCCTGGTGGATCTGCTCGAGGGAGCGGCCGGCGAGCGGCAGCCGGAAGACGTGCCGGGGCTGGCCAGCGGCGAAGCCGTCCTCCGTGCCGGGCGGGCTCTGCCGCCAGCCCGCGCGGCGCAGCCGGCCGGCGAGGCCGAGGGCGTGCGGGTCCTCGGCGGTGGGCGCCACGTCGCCGAGCCGCCGGGCGGCGGGGTCGGCGATGGCGGCCTTGACCGCGTCGGCGCTCCAGCGGCGCAGGGCGACCGGCGGCCCGATCCGCACGGTGAAGGCGCCGCGCGCCTCGAGGTGGGCGAGCAGGGGCCGCAGCCACGCGTCGAGGTCGGGGGCGGTCCAGTCGATGACGGGGCCCTCGGGCAGATACGCGAAAGACCGGTTCAGCTTCGGCAGCGGCCGCAGCAGCACCAGTCCGGCCCCGACGAGCCGGTCGCCGGCGTCGAACCAGCCGACGCTCTCCGCCCGCCAGTCCCGCTTCACCTCGCCCCAGGAGGGGAGTTGCAGATGACTCACCGACGGCCGGGCGGCGGCGAACGCCAGGTGGTCCTCGCGGGTGATGGTCTTCAGGCGGTAGCTCATGCGCCGTGCTCCTTCGTCGACGCGAGGAGCCTACGGCCGGGCGACGCCGCGCACCGCTCGCACTGGGCTAGGCGGCGTACGCCCCCGACAGCACCCCGAGCAGGGCCCCGGCGAGCAGGAACGGGCCGAACGCGATCGCCGTCCTGCGGCCGGCCCGGCGCAGCGCGACCAGGACGCCGGCGCACAGCGCGCCGAGCAGGAACGCGGCGAAGGTGCCGAGCAGCAGGGTGTGCGGCCCGTACCAGCCGAGGACGGCGCCCATGCTGAGGGAGAGCTTCACGTCGCCGAATCCCATGCCGGCCGGGTTGATCCGGCACAGCAGGAAGTAGCCCGCGCCGAGCGCGAGGGTGCCCAGCAGGGCGCCGGTCCAGTCACCGGCGTGGCCGGGGGCGAGGGCGGCGAGGCCGAGGAGGGCGGGGACGGCGACGGCGAGCGGCAGGGTGAGCATGTCCGGCAGCCGGTGCACCCGCAGGTCGACGACCGCCAGCAGCACGCCGGCCGGCCCGGTCAGCAGCCATACGGCCAGCTCGGGCCGGGGTCCGGTGGCGGCGGCGAGGGCCGCGCAGAGCAGGGCGGTGACGGCCGCGAGGGCGCGGGCGGAGGGGCCGTGCCCGGCCCCGGCGCACCCGCCGCACCGGCCCGGACCGACCCAGCCGCCCAGCGGCCCGGTCAACGGATGCCCGGCCGGGCAGACCGCCCGCCACTGCCGTGCGGCCAGGGGGCCCGGGGAGGAACGGGCACCCTCGACTGGCTCCGCTCTCCCGGCGGACTCCGATGCCCCCGGGGATTCCGCTGCGCCGGCCGGCTCCGATGCCCCCGGGGACTCCGATGCCGCGGCGGGCGCCGCTCCCCCGACGGGCTTCGATGCCCCGGTGGACTCCGCTCCCCCGGCGGGCCTGGATGCCCCGGTGGACTCCGCTCCACCGGCTGGCTCCGCTGCCCCGGCGGGCTTCGCTCCACCGGTGGTCACCGCCCCCGCGTCCCTGTGCGGCACCGACAGCCGGTAGGCGGCTCGGGGCAGCGCCGCGCCGGCCACCGCGCCCCAGGCAGCCGCAGCGGCGGTCAGCCACATCACCGGCACGGTCAGTCCCGCCGGGCGGGGAACAGGTCGCCGAGGTGGCTCAGCCGCCGGGCGACCGTGGTGAACGGCGGCGGCGCGGAGTGCGGGCACGGCGCGGTGTCACGCCCCCGCTCCCCTGCCGGGGAGCCGCTCGGCGCCGTCGCCCGCGCGCCGGGCCCGGCCGAGCGCCGCCGCACCGGCCGGCAGCCGGGCACCGACTCCCGGACGTACTCCCCGTCGGTCAGCGGACCGGCCGCAGCCGGCGTGGCGCCCCCGCTGTCCCCGACGGGCCCGGCGAGCCGGCCGGTGAGCCGGTCGTACGCGAAGTCGGACTGCTCCTGCGGCGGCACCGGTCGGGGCGAGTGCATACGACGCTCCTGTGACGGGTGGACGTGTCGGCCCGTCAGTCTGTCAGCGGGGCAAGCGCCTTGGCGCCCCGTTCGGTGCAACCGGCCCCGCCGGTACGGCGCGTTCCTGTCACTCGACCCGGGAGAGGCGGGCCTGGGGGCGGCCGGACTCCGGACTCTCGGACTGGTACATCAAGCAGCCGTACGGCGCTGCGGCTCACCCCCTCGATGACCGGGACCGGCAGCCAGCCCTCGGCGATCAGGCGGGCGGCGCCCTCGGGGGCGAGCCGGGCGGCCACCTCGGCGGGGGCCGGGCGGGCGGCGGGGTCCTTGGCCAGGCAGGCGGCGACGAGGTCGCGCAGCTCGCCGTCCAGGCCGGTGAGCCGGGGTTCCTCGTGGACGACCTCGTAGAGCAGCGCGGCGGAGGAGTCGCCGGGGAAGGGCGGCTCGCCGGTCGCCGCGTACGCCAGGACGGAGCCCAGCGAGAAGACGTCCGCCGCGCCGGTGACGCCCTCGCCGAGGATCTGCTCGGGGGACATGTAGCCGGGCGAGCCGACCAAGAGGCCGGTCGAGGTCAGGGACGCGGTGCCGTCGATGGCGCGGGCGATGCCGAAGTCGATCAGCACCGGGCCGTCCAGGGTGAGCAGCACGTTGGACGGCTTCACGTCCCGGTGCACCAGGCCCAGCCCGTGCACCGCGCCCAGCGCCTCGGCGAGCCCGGCGCCCAGGGCGCGCACGGAGTGCGCCGGCAGCGGGCCGGTGCCGGCGACCGCCGCCGCGAGGGAGGGGCCCGCGGCGTACGCGGTGGCCACCCACGGCACCGGCGTCTCCGGGTCGGCGTCCAGGACCGGTGCCGTCCAGGCGCCGCCGACCCGCCGGGCGGCGGCGACCTCGCGGCGGAAGCGGGCCCGGAACTCCTCGTCGAGCGCGAAGTGCGGGTGCACGATCTTCACCGCGGCCGTGCGCCCGCCGGCGCTGCGGCCGAGGTAGACCCGTCCCATCCCGCCGGAGCCCAGCCGGCCGAGCAGCCGGTAGGGACCCGCGCTGGTGGGCTCGTCCGCTCCGAGCGGCTGCATGGCGCGCCCCCTCCCCCGTGGACCTGTCACCCCCCCCAGCAGGTTACGCACCTTCGCGCGCCGCGGCGCGGACTCGCTACGGCCGGAGCAGTTCCACCCGCACGTCCGCGGGGAAGCCGGTCGTCGGGCCGACCCGCCGGGCGAACTCGGCGACGGCCGCGAGCTGCGGTTCGCCGAAGCGGAAGTCGAGCGTGGTGAAGTACCGCTCCAGGACCCGCTCGTCGAAGGCCTCCCAGCGGGCCGCCTGCTCGGCGACCTTGGCGACCTCCTCCAGGGAGAGGTTGCGGGAGGCGAGGAACGCCTCGTGGACCTGGCGGGTGAGGACCGGCTCGCGCTCCACGTAGTCCCGGCGCGCCGCCCAGACCGCGAAGACGAACGGCATCCCCGTCCACTCCTTCCACAGGGCGCCCAGGTCGTGCACCTCCAGGCCGAAGCGGGGCCCGTCGATCAGGTTGGCGCGCAGCGCCGCGTCGCCGATGAGGACGGCGGCCTCGGCCTCCTGCATCATCAGGCTGAGGTCGGGCGGGCAGGTGTAGTAGTCGGGCCGGACGCCGAACCGTTCCTCCAGCAGCAGCCGGGCCAGCCGTACCGAGGTGCGCGAGGTCGAGCCGAGGGCGACCCGGGCGCCGTCGAGCCGGTCCAGCGGGACCTGGGAGACGATCACGCAGGACATGACCGGTCCGTCGCAGCCCACGGCGATGTCCGGGAAGGCGACCAGGTCGTCGGCGTTCTTCAGGAACTCGACGAGGGTGACGGGCCCCACATCGAGCTCTCCGCGCACCAGCTGCTCGCTGAGCTTCTCCGGGGTGTCCTTCGTCAGCTCGAAGTCGAGGAGTGTGCCCGTTCTCGCGAGCCCCCAGTACAGGGGCAGGCAGTTCAGGAACTGGATGTGGCCGACGCGCGGCCGGGTGCGAGAAATGTCCACATCGCGAGGCTAGACCCTGTGGGATAGGGTCCAGGCCTCACCCCCGGCGTCAGAGGTGCGTCGCGATCTTCAAACATCCGGGTGACGTGATCTTGACCTCTATTGCTTTCGGGTGCCCGCGTGCTAGGCTCGCCGCAAGTTGCAGTTTGGTTTCCCTTGCAGTGCAGAGCCTGCGGAGCATGTGACCGCGGGCTCTCGTCGTTTTCAGGCGGATGCAGTTGTGAGAACTCGTCTTCACACTTGCTGGTTCTGGAGCAGGGCAACCCTTTGAGCCCAAGGAGGGCTTATGGCTACCGGAACCGTTAAGTGGTTCAACGCCGAAAAGGGCTTCGGCTTCATTGCCCAGGAGGGCGGCGGCCCCGACGTCTTCGTCCACTACTCCGCGATCAACGCGACCGGTTTCCGGTCCCTCGAGGAGAACCAGCAGGTGTCTTTCGACGTCACGCAGGGCCCGAAGGGTCCGCAGGCCGAGAACGTCACCCCGGTCTGATCCTTTCTTGATCCGGGATCGAGTGCAGTACCCAAGGAGCCCCGCGCCGTACGGCGACGGGGCTCCTGCCCTTTTCGGTGGACCCCGGCGAACTTCCCGCGGGTGAACTTCTCGCGAATTCCCGGACTTCTCGCCCCACTCAGACGTGCTGCATGATCAGCACGAACGTGGTGCCCGGCGCCAGCGCCTCGTAGGCGTGCGGCACATCTCCGCGATATGCCATGTAATCGCCCGGCCCGAGTTCCACGCTCTCCCCGCGCGGCCCCGCCTTCACCCGTCCGGTGCTCACGATCAGATGCTCGACCGTGCCCGGGATATGCGGCTCGGATTCCCGTGCGGCGCCCGGTTCGGCCCGCAGGTGGTAGATGTCACGCCGGGCTCCCGGCGGGCTCGCCGACAGCAGGGTCGCCACGTAGTCCGCCCGTTCGGAGGCGACCGCGGGTCCCTCTCCGGCGCGGATCACCTGGACGGCCGGGGCCGGCGGCTCGACCAGCGCGCTGAACGGCACGCCCAGGGCCACGCCGAGCGCCCAGATCGTCTCCATGCTCGGGTTCCCGCTCGCCGCCTCCAGCTGGGACAGCGTCGACTTGGCGATCCCGGCCCGTTTGGCCAGCTCGGACAGGGACAGGCCGGCGCGGGCGCGTTCGCGGCGCAGGGCGGCGGCGATCCAGTCGAGGGGGAGCCGGGGCGGGGTGCGCGGGGTGCCGTCGGTCATGTGGTTCGCTCCAGAAGTACGATCGTTCGGCTTGACGAACAGGGAGCCGTCTGTTCATTGTAGAAAACATGCGTTCGCCACTCCGAACACCCTCGGTCGCCTCCCTGGTCCGCGACGCGTCCCTGGTCTGGGTGGCCGGCGGCATCGTGGGCATCTCCTTCGGCGCGATCGCGGTCGCCGGGGGACTGCCCGTCTGGGTGCCGGTGGCGATGTCCCTGCTGGTGTACGCCGGGTCGGCGCAGTTCAGCGCCCTCGGGGTGCTGTTCGCCGGGGGCGGGCCGCTCGCCGCGGCCGCCACCGGGGTGCTGCTGAACACCCGGCTGGCCGCGTTCGGCGTGGCGGTCGCCGACGTCGTGGGGCGGGGCCGGCTCGCCCGTCTGGCGGGCGCCCACCTGATCACCGACGAGACCGTCGCCTTCGCCCTCGCCCAGCCCGACCCGGAGCGGCGGCGCACCGCGTTCTGGGTCTGCGGCATCGGACTGTTCGCCGTGTGGAACGTCTCCGTCCTGGCCGGCGCCCTCGCGGGCGGCGCGCTCGGCGACACCGCGGCCTACGGCCTGGACACGGCCTTCCCGGCCGTCCTCGCCGCCCTCGTGGTCCCCGCCCTGCGCGACGATCCCCGCCTGCGCCGCTGCGCCCTGCCCGGCGCCTGCGTGGCGCTCGCCGTGACACCGGTCGTCCCGGCGGGGTTGCCGGTGCTGCTCGCCCTCGCCGGGCTCGCGCTGTACGGCGGCGGCGCCCGCGAGAAGGCGGTGGCGGGATGAGCGCGCCGGTCGTCCTAGTCCTGGCGCTCGCCGCCGCGACGTACGCCCTGCGCCTGGTCGGGCCCGTGCTGCACGGGCGGGTCCACGTGCCGCCGCGCGCGCAGGAGCTGTTGTCCGCCGGGGCGGTGGTCCTGCTCGTCGCCCTGCTGGCCACGGGCGCGCTCACCGAGGACACTGGCCTCGCCGGGTGGGCCCGCCCCGCCGGGGTGCTGACGGCGGTCGTACTGGCGTGGCGGCGAGCGCCGTTCGTGGTCGTGGTCCTCGCGGGGGTGGGGGCGACGGCCGTACTGCGGGCGCTGGGCGTGCCGTGAGGACGAGGGCCGCCACGTGCTGTCGGTGGCGGGGTCTAGGGTCCGTGCCCATGACCGACACCGACTTCCTCACCACCACCCGCTCCTTCTACGACGCCATCGCGGAGGACTACGCCGGCCACTTCGCCGGTGTCCTCGCCCACTCGCCGCTGGACGTGGCGCTCCTCGAGGCGTTCGCCGGGCTGGTCGCGGACGCCGGGGAGGTGGCGGACCTCGGATGCGGGCCGGGGCGGGTGACGGCCCACCTCGCCTCCCTCGGGGTGCGGGTCTTCGGCGTGGACCTGTCGGCGTCCATGCTGGCCGTGGCCCGGCGGGAGAACCCGGCGCTGCGGTTCGTGCAGGGCTCCATGCTGGACCTCGGTCTGCCGGACGGGCGGCTCGCCGGGATCGTCTCCTGGTACTCGACCATCCACACACCGGACGACCACCTCCCCGCTCTCTTCGCCGAGTTCGCCCGCGTCCTGGCGCCCGGCGGCCACCTCCTGCTCGCCTTCCAGGCCGGTGACGCGCCGCGCCGCCTGGAGCGGCCCTTCGGTCGCCCCGTCAGCCTCGACTTCGAGCGGCGGCGGCCGGAGCGGATGGCCAGGCTGCTGGAGGACGCCGGGTTCGCCGTACGGTCGCGGACCCTGCGGGAGGCGGAGGAGGACAAGGGCGAGTCGGCTCCTCAGGCGTTCCTGACCGCCGTGCGCGGGTGAACCGGGGGCGTCAGGCGTCCCCCAGCACCGCCCGGCAGTCCGCCCAGGCCGCCGCGGTCAGCAGCGGGCGCAGGCGGGTGAGGAGGTCCAGCAGCTCGGCGCCGAAGCGGTCGCGGACGGCGGGGTCGTGGGCGGCGAGGTCCAGTTCGTTCGCGGCGGTGAGTTCGGCGAGGTCACGGCGCAGCCGGGGGGCCGCGGGGCGGGCGGTGCCGGTGAAGCGGTCGGGCAGGGCGGCGCCGGGGTCGGTGAAGCGCGGGTAGCCGGCGGCGCGGTCGAGGCTCGCGTACCCGTACACGACGGCCTCGGCCTCCGCGCCGATCACGTCGGCGAGTTCGGCGCGCCGGGCCAGGGACAGCAGGGCCACGGCGAACCCGTCGGTGCCGTAGCAGGCGTGGCAGAGGCCGGCGAGCTGGAGGGCGGGGCGGGCGCCCCAGCCGGCGAGCCGGTCGTGGACGCGGTCGAGGTGGGCGAGGAGGGTGCCGCCGCCGGGGTGGCCGACGGCGTCGGCGCCCGAGCGGCGCAGCAGGTCACGAGCGTGCTCGGCGGTGTGGGTCATGAACCGGGTCCCCCCTGTCGGCAGGTCGTGTGGGTCGGCACCCGCTCCGCGCCCCGCCCACGGGGGTGTCCCCTCGGGTCCGGATCCCGGCGGAGCGCGGAGCGGGTTGCCGCCCGGGCCCTGCGGCGATCGTCGTGCACGACCTGACACCCAGTCAATCCTAAGGAAAACTGCCCGGCCCCAAGCGATAGCTTGGATGTCATGACGCTCGACGACCTGCGCGTGTTCGTGGCCGTGTGCCGTGCCGGCAACCTCAGTGCCGTGGCCCGTGACCTGGGCTGTACGCAGTCGGCGGTGAGCCAGCACGTCAGGCGGCTGGAGCGGGAGACGGGGGTGAGCCTGCTGGAGCGGCGCCCGCGCGGGGTGGTGCCCACGGCGGCGGGCCGCGTTCTGGAGGCCGCCGCCGCGGAGGGCATCGCGGGGCTCGACCTCGCGCTGCGGCGGCTGCGGGACCTGGCCGACGGGGAGACCGGCTCGGTGCGGGTGGCGACGGGGGCGACGACCGTACGGCACTTCATGGCGGACGCCATCGTCGACTTCCGGCGCCGCCACCCCCGGGTCAGCCTGGAGTTCCGTACCGAGAGCTCCAGCCGCGCCTGCTTCGACGCGCTCACCGACAGCGACCTGGACCTCGCGTGGATCACCCTCGGCCCGCCGGTGCGCGGCATCGAGCAGCACCCGGTGGCCGAGCTGCCCTGGGTCCTCGCGGTCCCCGCCGACGACCCCCTCGCCGACCGCCCCGCCCTGCGCCCGGAGGAGCTGACCGACCTGCGGCTGATCCGCCTCCCCCCGAACTCCACCTCCGCCGCCCACCTCGACGCGGCCTGCGCCGCTCTCGGCGTCCGCTTCGGCTACGACACGAGCGTCGCCGACTGGGACACGGCCCTGCTCCTGGCCGAACTGGGCCTGGGCCGCGCACTGGTCCCCGCCCTGCCGGGCGCCCGCGGCACCGGCGCCGCGGGGCTGCGCCTCGTGCCGGTGCCCGCCCTGCGGCCCCTGGCCGTCGGCTGGGCCGTCCGCCACTGGGACGCGCTCACCCCCCAGGCCAGGACCTTCGCCGGCACGGTCGCCGCCCGCTGCGGCACGACGGCACCGCCGCGCGCCTGACCCCGCGGCCCGCTCCCCCGGCGGGAGGTCACGTCACGAGCCGTACAGCGCCTCGATCTCCCGGGCGAAGTCCCGCGCGATCACCGCGCGCCGCAGCTTCATCGACGGGGTCAGCTGTCCGGCCTCCTCGGTGAAGTCGACGGGCAGGACGGCGAAGCGGCGGATGGACTCGGGGCGGGAGACGAGCTTGTTGGCCTCGTCGACCGCCCGTTGCAGGACGGCCCGCAACTCGGCGTCTTCGGTGAGGAGTTCGGCCGGCACGGGATGCTTGCCGTTCATCCGCCGCCAGTGGCTGACGCCCTCCATGTCGAGGGTGATCAGCGCGGCGACGTACGGGCGGCGGTCGCCGACGACGAGGCACTGGGAGATCAGCGGGTGCTGCCGCAGCCAGTTCTCCAGCGGCGCCGGGGCCACGTTCTTGCCGCCGGCGGTGATCAGGATCTCCTTCTTGCGGCCGGTGATGGTCAGGTAGCCCTCGTCGTCGAGGCGGCCGAGGTCGCCGGTCGGGAGCCAGCCGTCCGCGGTGGCGGGGACGACGCCGCCCGCGTGCGGGTCCCAGTAGCCGCGCAGCACCTGCCCGCCGGCCAGCAGCACCTCGCCGTCGGCGGCGATCCGCACCCGGGTGCCGGGCAGCGGCCAGCCGACGGTGCCCAGACGGGGTTTGAGGGGCGGGGTGACGGTCGCGGCGCCGGTGGTCTCGGTCAGGCCGTAGCCCTCGTAGACCTCGATGCCGGCGCCCAGGTAGAACGCGGCGAGGTCCCGGCTCAGCGGGGAGCCGCCGCAGACGAGATAGCGGAGCCTGCCGCCGAGCGCGTTGCGGATACGGCGGTAGACCAGCGGGTCGTACAGCGCGCGGGCCGCCTTCAGGGCGGCGCCGGGTCCGGGCCCCGTGCCGTGGCGGCGGGCCTCGACCGCCTCCCCGTAGCGCCGGGCGACGTTCACCGCCCGGTCGAACGAGCCCGCCTTGCCGCCGCGTTCGGCGGTGGCCCGCGCGTTGTTGAAGACCTTCTCCAGCATGTACGGGATGGCCAGCAGGAAGGTGGGCCGGAAGGCGGCGAGGTCGGCGATCAGCTCCTCGGCCTTGAGACCGGGCGCGTGCCCGAGCCGTACCCGGGCGCGCACGCAGGCCACCGCGACCATCCGGCCGAAGACGTGCGACAGCGGCAGGAACAGCAGCGTGGCCGGTTCCGCGTCGGTGCGCGCCTTGAACACCGGGTAGAGCAGTTCGATCGCGTTGTCGACCTCGGCGAGGAAGTTGCCGTGGGTGAGGGCGCAGCCCTTGGGGCGGCCGGTGGTACCGGAGGTGTAGACGAGGGTGGCAAGGGTGTCGGGGCCGAGCATCGCGCGCCGCACCTCGACCTCCGGGTCGGGGACGGCCGCGCCCCGCTCGGCCAGTCCCGTCACGTGCCCCTGTTCGACGACCCACACGTGGCGCAGTCCGGGCAGCCGTTCCCGTTCGGGTCCGAGCGCGGCGGCCTGCCGGCCGGTCTCGGTGACGAGGGCGACGGCGCCGCAGTCCTGGAGGATCCAGCGGGTCTGGAAGACGGAGGAGGTCGGGTACACCGGCACGGTGACCAGTCCGGCGGCCCAGGCGGCGAAGTCGAGCAGGGTCCACTCGTAGGTGGTCCGCGCCATGATGGCGATGCGGTCGCCCGGCGCGAGCCCTTCGGCGATGAGCCCCTTGGCGACCGCGAGCACGTGCGCGGCGAACTCCGCCGCCGTGACGTCGGCCCACGTCCCGTCCCCGGTACGGCGGCTGAGCACCGCCTGCGCGGGCACGGCCGCCGCGTTCTCGAACGGCAGGTCGGCGAGCGAGCCGTGGGTCACGGGCGGCACCAGCGGCGGTACGGCCGCCTCGCGCACCTCGCCGTCCAGCCGCCGTATCTCCGGTGCGACGAGGACGGGTCCGGCGTCCGGGTCGTAGTCGAGGGCCGAGGCGGCCGAGTCGGGCGGCAGCGGCTGGGACGAGTACGAGATCGGCATACGGCTCCTCCGGGCGGCTCGTGGCGTTACCGCCGGCAGGACGCGCATCCTACGGCGCCCGCGTGAGGGGTCTGTGCGAGTTCCACGGCGGTTCGGGGCCGATCCGGGGCAGACGTGCGCACCGTGCGCCGGCCTGAACTCCCGGACGCGGCAAGACCTTACCTGAGGTAACCTTACTCCGGAGTAAGCATCAGTGGACCCGCCCCCAGGGAGCCCCCCGTACCCATGCCCACGCTCGCCGGTTCCCTCCTCCGCGGCGCCCTGCTGTCCCCCTTCCGGCGCCCCCGCGCCGACGCCGCCTTCCCCCGCGCCCCGCTCACCCTCCCCGAGGTGCGCATCGACCTGGCGCGGCTGGCGGCCTACGAGCGCGTCTGCGGCTTCCCGACCGGCGAGGACGCGCTGCCGCCGACGTATCCGCACGTCCTCGGCTTCCCCCTGGCCATGCGGCTGATGAGCGCCCGCGCCTTCCCGCTGCCGCTGCTCGGTCTGGTCCACACCTCGTTCGACCTCACCCGGCACACCGCGCTGCCGGCCACCGTCTCCTACGAACTCTCCGTGCGCGTCGAGGGACTGGCGCCGCACCGGCGGGGCACGGAAGCGGCCGTGCTGACCGAGCTGCGGTCGGGCGGGCAGACCGTGTGGGAGTCGCGCAGCACCTACCTCGCCCGGCACGCCACGGCCCGCCCCACGGACCCCCGCACCGACCCGACGACCACACCCGCCACCGGCCCGACGACCGAACCCGCCTCCGCCCGGGCGACCACGCCCGCCACCGACGCGGCCTCCGCGCCCGCCACCGACGCGGCCTCCGCGCTGCCCTCGCTCGCGGCGTGGCCCCTCGGCGGGGACCTCGGGCGCCGTTACGCCGCCGTCTCCGGCGACCGCAACCCCATCCACCTGCACCCGCTCACCGCGCGCCCGTTCGGCTTCCCCCGGCCGATCGCGCACGGCATGTGGACACTGGCCCGCTGTCTCGCCGCGCACGGCACCCCCGACGCGGTGCGCGTGCGGGCCCGGTTCCTCGCGCCCCTCCCGCTGCCGGGGACCGTCGAATTCGCCGCGGCGAAGGGCCGTTTCGCCCTGCGCGGCGGCGGCCGGGTCCATCTCACCGCGACCGTGGACCCCTTGGGGTCAGGCAGGTCAGGCTCGCGGCGGTGACCAGAACCGCCCCTCCAGCAGGCCGCCGAGACCCGCCCACGCGAAGTTCATCAGGGTGGTCGCCGCCTGCCGGGCGGTGACGCCGGGAGTGGTGTTGGCCCACGCGGCGAGCGATTCGGCGGCGCCCACCAGGGACTGGGCGAGCCCGGCGATCTCGCGCCCGGCGTGCGCATCGGGGGCCGCCCCGGCGATCAGCCGGGTCACGAACGCCACCGCCTCGTCCCGCATCGCGGTGACCTCGGCGGCGAAGGCGTCCCCGTGGGTACGGGCCTGGACGTGCAGCACCGACCAGCCGTCGGGGTGTTCGGCGGTGTGCGTGAAGAACGCCAGCAGCCCGTCCCACAGCTGACGGTCCGGCGGCAGCTGCGGGTCGATGCCGGCCCGCACCGCCGCGATCAGCGCCCGCGCCTCACGGCGGATGCAGGCGCCGAACAGATCGTCCTTGGAGTTCAGATACAGATACACCAACGGCTTGGACACACCGGCGAGTTCCGCGATGTCGTCCATGGACGCCGCCATGTACCCGCGCCGCCCGAAGATCTGCACGGCGGCGTCCAGCATCTGCTGCTCACGGACCGCACGCGGCATCCGCTTGGTCTTCACGGAACCCATGCGGACAGCGTACGGTCCGTGCGACCGCCCTACTGACCGATCGTTCAGGCCGTGGCCTTGACCGCCCCCGGCTCGTCGGCCACGACCGGCGCGGGCTCGTCGACCGGGGAGCCGGCGCCCACCGAGTCGTAGGCCGTGCGGTCCAGCAGGCCCTCGCGGGCCGAGACGATGACCGGCACGAGCGCCTGGCCGGCCACGTTGGTGGCGGTGCGCATCATGTCCAGGATCGGGTCGATGGCCAGCAGCAGACCCACGCCCTCCATGGGCAGGCCCAGCGTGGACAGGGTGAGGGTCAGCATGACCGTGGCGCCGGTGAGGCCGGCGGTGGCGGCGGAGCCGACCACGGACACGAACGCGATCAGCAGGTAGTCGCCGACGCCCAGCTGGATGTCGAAGATCTGCGCGACGAAGATCGCGGCGATCGCCGGGTAGACGGCGGCGCAGCCGTCCATCTTGGTGGTGGCGCCGAACGGCACCGCGAAGGACGCGTACTCCTTCGGCACGCCGAGGCGCTCGGTCACCTTCTGCGTCACCGGCATGGTGCCGACGGAGGAGCGGGAGACGAAGGCCAGCTGGATGGCGGGCCAGGCACCCTTGAAGAACTGCAGCGGGTTGGCCTTGGCGACGGTGGCGAGCAGCGCCGGGTAGACGCCGAAGAGGACCAGCGCGCAGCCGATGTAGATGTCGGCGGTGAAGGTGGCGTACTTGCCGATCAGGTCCCAGCCGTAGGTGGCGATGGCGTGGCCGATGAGGCCGGCGGTGCCGAGCGGGGCGAGCCGGATGACCCACCACAGGGCCTTCTGCAGCAGCTCCAGCACGGACTCGCTCAGGGTCAGGATCGGCTGGGCCTTCTCGCCGAGCTGGAGGGCGGCGACACCGGCGACGGCGGCCATGAAGACGATCTGCAGCACGTTCAGCTCGGTGAACGGCGTGATGACGTCGGTCGGGACGATCCCGGTCAGGAAGTCGAGCCAGGAGCCGGTCTTCTCCGGCAGCTCACCGTCCTTCGGGGTCAGACCGGTGCCGGCGCCGGGGTTGGTGACCAGGCCGATGGCGAGGCCGATGGCCACCGCGATCAGCGAGGTGATCATGAACCAGAGGAGGGTGCGGCCGGCCAGCCGTGCGGCGTTGTTGACCTTCCGCAGGTTGGTGATCGAGACGAGGATCGCGAAGAAGACGAGCGGGGCGACGGCGAGCTTCAGCAGCCCGACGAAGATGCCGCCGGTCTTCTCCAGGGTGGTGACCAGCCAGGACACGTCCTGGCTGCGGGCGAGCCAGCCGAGGCCGACGCCGAGGACGAGGCCGGCGAGTATCTGGGCCCAGAAGGGCAGCTTGAAGGACTTCGTGTTCGCGGACACGGACATGCTCCGGGGAAAGAGGGAAGGGGTGCGCGGCGGAATGCGTCAGCGGGGACAGCCGGCGGAGGCGCACCGGCAGAGGTCCACGTGCAGACGGGCCACGAGCGGAACGCTGCGGGGCGGCGCGTCGACGGACACGACTGCTGGCTTCATGCCGATGACCGTAACACCTGAACTTTGGGAACCTCAAAGCCTTACTTTGAGAGGCACAGGGGGAATATGACCCTCACAATGCAAATCGCCCCGGTTTCCAGGGGTTTCGGAAACCGGGGCGGCCGTGGACGTGACGCGTCTTACGACGTCTGCCCCTGGGCGCGGGCCGCGTCGTCCGCGCGGTCCTCCTGACTGCGGTCGGCCTCGAAGCCGGCCTTCAGCCGGTCGACCTTGCGCACGATCTGCTCGGACGCCCGGTCCCGCTCGCCGCGCAGCACGACGAAGCTGATCGGCGCGGAGATCACCAGCGCGAGCAGCACGACCCACAGGCCGTTGGAGGCGCCGAGACCGCGCGGGGCGATACCCGAGTAGACGAGGCCCCAGACGACCAGCAGGCAGCCCGCGAAGATCCCGAGGCGCATCAGCGTGTACCGGAGCATCTCAATCCACTCTTCCGATTCCCATAGGGGCCGGCGTCCAGTGAAGCACGCCAGGATGCCGATCTTGTACGGGGGTCAGCCCAGCGGCAGCAGCATGATCACGTCGTCGCGGTCGTCGCCCGGCGCCACCCGGATCGCGGCGGGCACGCGGCCCACCTCCTTGTAGCCGCAGGAGCCGTAGAACCGCTCCAGGCCGAGCCCGCCCCGGCAGGTCAGCCGGATCGCCTCGATCCCGTCGAAGCCGCGCGCGGCACCCTCCGCGGCGGCCAGCAGGTCACGGCCGTACCCCTTGCCCTGGTGCCGGGGGTGCACCATCACCGTGTAGAGCCACGCCCAGTGGGCCATCAGCCGGTGGGTGTTGAAGTGGAAGAAGGCGGTGGCGGCGACCCGCCCCTCCTCGTCGTGCCCGACGAGCAGCCGGGCCCGGCCCTCCGCCATCGCCACGAGGTGCCTCACCAGCTCCGGCCGGACCGTCTCGCGCTCCACCGGCGGCACGAAGCCGACGGCTCCGCCCGCGTTGGAGACATCGGTCCACAGGTCGAGGATGCCGTCACGCAGCTCGGGGGTGACGGCGGGATCGAGCGTGAAGGTAAGGGCCATGCAGCGATGCTACCCATTACGCCAAGCTGCCGGTGACGGTCCGCTCCCCCGCTACGACACCTGCCCACGAGGGCGTACTCCCTCTGACGGCTACGCCAGTACGCGCGCGGCCACCTTCAGATCGGCCACCAGCCCCTCGTACGCCCCCTCGCGGTCGTCCGCGCGCAGCACCGACGGCGGGTGCACGGTCGGCACCAGCCGCTGCGGGTGCCCGTGGATCTCCCGCTCCAGCACCGTCCCGCGCACCTCGCCCACCCGGAAGGACGACCCGAGCAGCGCCTTGCCCGCGGTGGCGCCGAGCACGACGATCAGCTCCGGTCCGACCAGCGCCGGCTCCGCGCCCAGCCACGGCCCGCAGGCGCTCGTCTCGCGCGGACTCGGCGCCTTGTGGATGCGCCGCTTGCGCGGTTCCGCCCGCGTGAACGTGAAGTGCTTCACCGCGTTGGTGACGTAGGCCTCACCGGGATCGATCCCGGCCTCGGCCGGCGCCCGGTCCAGCAGCTTCCCCGCGGGCCCGACGAACGGCCGCCTCTCGCGGTCCTCGCGGTCCCCGGGCTGCTCACCGACGAGCATGACCCGCGCGTCCGCGCCACCCGCCCCGAACACGGTCTGCGTGGCATCGCGATACAGCGGACACCCCCCGGCACCCTGCGGCGGCCCGCCGCAGGGCGTCGAGATCCGGCGCTCCGGCCGGCACGAAGGGCTCGGCGGTGTACTGGCCCTCGGGCGCGCTCTTCACAAGGCCCGGAGTACCCCCGCCGGGGGCGCGGGGAACGGCGCGACCAGCCCACCACCACCCGCACCCGGAGAACGACCGGGCCTCACACCCGCATGGCCTGCGGAGCTTCCCGCCGGGCGGGATCGGGCCCGTCGAACTCCCGGATGATCTCGTACCGGGTGTTCCGCTCCACCGGCCGGAACCCGGCGTCCCGGATCAGGTCCAGCAGATCGTCGCGGGTCAGCTTGTTCGGCGTGCCGTAGTTGTCCGCGTCATGGGTGATCTTGTACTCGACGACCGACCCGTCCATGTCGTCGGCGCCGTGCTGGAGCGCCAGCTGGGCGGTCTGCAGCCCGTGCATCACCCAGAACACCTTGACGTGCTGGACGTTGTCGAACAGCAGCCGGGAGACCGCGAACGTCTTCAGCGCCTCGGCCGGCGTGGCCATGGTGGTCCGCGCCTGCAGCCGGTTGCGGATCTTGCCGTCCTTCATGTCGACGAAGTCGTGCTGGTAGCGCAGCGGGATGAAGACCTGGAAGCCGCCGGTCTCGTCCTGCAGTTCGCGCAGCCGCAGCACGTGGTCGACCCGGTGCCGGGGCTCCTCGATGTGGCCGTAGAGCATGGTGCACGGGGTCTTCAGACCCTTCTCGTGCGCGAGGCGGTGGATGCGGGACCAGTCCTCCCAGTGGGTGCGGTGGTCCACGATGTACTGCCGGACCTCCCAGTCGAAGATTTCGGCGCCGCCGCCGGTCAGCGACTCCAGCCCGGCGTCGATCAGTTCGTCCAGGATCTCGGAGGCGCTGAGCCCGCTGATCGTCTCGAAGTGGTGGATCTCGGTCGCGGTGAACGCCTTCAGGGAGACGTTCGGCAGCGCGGCCTTCAGCTCCCGCAGCGAGCGGGGGTAGTACCGCCACGGCAGGTTCGGGTGCAGCCCGTTGACGATGTGCAGCTCGGTCAGGTTCTCCGACTCCATCGCCTTGGCGAGCTTGACGGCCTCCTCGATGCGCATCGTGTACGCGTCCTTCTCCCCCGGCTTGCGCTGGAAGGAGCAGTAGGCGCAGGAGGCCGTGCACACGTTGGTCATGTTGAGGTGCCGGTTGACGTTGAAGTGCACGACGTCACCGTTCTTGCGGGTGCGCACCTCGTGGGCGAGTCCGCCGAGCCAGGCCAGGTCGTCCGACGCGTACAGCGCGATGCCGTCCTCGCGGGTCAGCCGCTCACCGGAGCGGACCTTCTCCTCCAGCTCGCGCTTGAGCCCGACGTCCATGGTGTTCCCTTCGCTCGACAGACTCCGACCAACCTACGCCTGGACCTCTTCCGGCAGTTCGCCCACCCGGTTCTCCCACTTCGTGGAGAGCACGATGGTGGTACGGGTCCGGGAGACGCCCCTGGTCCCGGACAGCCGCCGGATGATCTTCTCCAGGCCGTCCACGTCGGTCGCCCGCACCTTGAGCATGAACGAGTCGTCGCCGGCGATGAACCAGCAGTCCTCGATCTCGGGAAGGTCTTTCAGCCGGCGGGCCACGTCCTCGTGGTCGGCGGCGTCGGAGAGCGAGATGCCGATCAGGGCGGTGACGCCGAGGCCCAGCGAGGCGGCGTCGACGGTGGCGCGGTAGCCGGTGATGACACCGGCCGCCTCCAGCCGGTTGATGCGGTCGGTGACGCTGGGGCCCGACAGGCCGACGAGGCGTCCCAGCTCCGCGTAGGAGGCCCGGCCGTTCTCCCTGAGGGCCTGGATGAGCTGCCTGTCCACCGCGTCCATGCGATTCGAGCCTTCCGCTGAAGAGATCCGAGATCCGAGAAAATGAGCGTGGGGGAGGGTCAGTCGTCGCGGGAGCCGCCGCCGAGTTCCCCCTCCCAGCGGCGGTAGAGGGTGTGGGATACGCCGACCGCGTCGAGGACCCGGCCCGCGACGAAGTCGACCAGGTCCTGGATGTGGGTGGCGCCCGCGTAGAAGCCGGGCGAGGCGGGGACGACGACCGCGCCGGCGTCGTCCAGCGCGACCAGGTGCCGCAGCGTCTGCCCGGTCAGGGGCGCCTCGCGGACGGCGACGACGAGCGGCCGCCGCTCCTTGAGCACCACACTCGCGGCGCGCTGCAGCAGGTCCTTGGACAGCCCGAGCGCGACTCCGGCGACGGAGGCGGTCGACGCGGGCACGATGATCATGCCCTTGGCCGGATACGACCCGGAGGACGGCCCCGCGGCCAGGTCCCCGGCGCTCCAGTACCGCACGCGGTCCAGGCCGACCTCGAAGGTGTCCGGCTTCCCGTCCGCCCCGCGCGCCAGCCAGTCCCGCAGGTCGTCGCGCCAGCGCGCGTCCCGGAAGGAGATCCCGGTCTCGTCCAGCAGCGTCAGCCGCGACGCCCGGCTGACGACGAGATCGACCGCTTCCCCCGCCTCCAGCAGCCCACGCAGCACAGCCGCCGCGTACGGCGTCCCGGAAGCCCCGGACACCCCCACGATCCAAGGCACGCGCTGCGATTCTCCTGCGTTCACATCTTGAGCGTACCGGCGACGTCCGCGGGGTAACTCGTCAGGACGCCTTGTCGACGGGGAGGGCGGAGGTGTCGACGGTGAGCCGCCCCACCTTGGTGTCCACCGTCACCTGGCCGGCGTAGGGGAAGGTGTCACGGCCGAGGTAGCCATCCGGGCCGGGGTTCCAGAAGGTGACCAGCTCGCCCTTGTTCGGGTCGAAGATCACGTAGTTGGGAATGCCCCGGGCCGCGTACTGCCGGTGCTTGACGACGTAGTCGTTTCGCACGCTGCTCGGAGACACCACCTCGATGGCGAGCTCCACCAGGTCGGCCGGATAAGAGCTGAGGTTCTTGTTCTTCTCGGCCGCCGGGATCACCGCGAGATCCGGGCAGAACTCGAAGTCCGCGCTGAAGGGGATGGCCACGTCGCTGATGAACGCCCACTCCCCGTCGAGCTGGGCTTCGAGCTGCATCCAAAGCCGCATGATCGTCTCGTTGTGGAACGGCTTGAGCGGACTCATCACGATGTTGCCCTCGACAATCTCCATCCGGTACCCGCGGAACATGTCCTCGTACCGGGCGAGCTGCGAGTGCAGGCGGTCGCTGTCCGAGACGGTCACGTCGGCCTCCCTCTCTCTGCACTCGATGGTAGGCCGCACGCTAGTCAGACGGTCAGACCCCGCACCAGAAGATCCAGCAGCGCGCACACGAACAGGGCTATCCCGATGAAGCCGTTGACCGAGAAGAAGGCGCGGTTGAGGCGGGACAGGTCGTGGGGGCGGACGATCCGGTGCTCGTAGACGAAGGCGGCGGCGACGATCAGCAGGCCCAGCCAGAAGAAGACGCCCGCGTCCGTCGCCAGGGCGTACCAGACGAACAGGGCCGTCGTGACGGCGTGGCAGGCGCGGGCGCCCCAGATGGCGGCGGGGATGCCGAAGCGGGCCGGGACCGAGCGGACGCCGATCTCGCGGTCGGTCTCCACGTCCTGGCAGGCGTAGATGAGGTCGAAGCCGCCGATCCAGATGCCGACCGCGAGGCCGAGGATGACCGCGTCCCAGGACCACTCCCCCGTGATCGCCAGCCACCCGCCGACGGGGCCCATCGCCTGGGCGAGGCCGAGGATGGCCTGGGGGAAGTTCGTGAACCGTTTGCCGTAGGGGTAGACCACCATCGGCACGACCGCCACGGGGGCCAGCGCGAGACAGAGCGGGTTCAGCAGGGCCGCCGAGCCGAGGAAGATCACCACCGCGATCAGCGCGCCGGTCCAGGCGTGCTTCACCGACATCGCGCCGGTCACCAGTTCGCGGTGCGCCGTGCGCGGGTTCCGGGCGTCGATCTCGCGGTCGATGATGCGGTTGACGGCCATGGCGAAGGTGCGCAGGCCGACCATGCAGACGGTGACCAGCGCCAGCTCGCGCCAGTGGATGTTCCGGTCGAGCTGGAACATCGCCGTCAGCGAGGCGATGTAGGCGAAGGGCAGCGCGAAGATCGAGTGCTCGATCATCACCAGGCGCAGGAAGGCCCTGGTGCGGCCCGGCTGGGGGACGGCCGCCGATGCGCTGCTCACAGGCCGTACTCCTTCCACCGGCGGTCCACCAGAGCCGCCGTCCGCGGATCGGACTCCACCATGTCCGGCCAGCCGCCGTCGCGGGTGTAGCCCTCCTCGGGCCACTTCTTCGTCGCGTCGATGCCCGCCTTGCCACCCCAGAACTGTTGGTAGGAGGCGTGGTCGAGGTGGTCGACGGGGCCTTCGACCACCGTCAGGTCGCGGGCGTAGTCCGTGTTGCCGAGGGCGCGCCAGGCGACCTCGTGCAGGTCGTGGACGTCGCAGTCGGCGTCGACCACGACGATCAGCTTGGTCAGGGACATCATGTGCGCGCCCCAGATGGCGTGCATGACCTTCTGCGCGTGCTTGGGGTACTTCTTGTCGATCGAGACGATCGCGCAGTTGTGGAAGCCGCCGGCCTCGGGCAGGTGGTAGTCCACGATGTCCGGGACGATGATCTTCAGCAGCGGCAGGAAGAAGCGTTCCGTGGCGCGGCCCAGCGGGCCGTCCTCGGTCGGGGGGCGGCCGACGACGATCGACTGGAGCAGCGGGCGCTTGCGCATCGTCACGCAGTCGATCTTCAGCGCGGGGAACGGCTCCTGCGGGGTGTAGAAGCCGGTGTGGTCGCCGAAGGGGCCCTCCGGCAGCATCTCGCCCGGTTCCAGCCAGCCCTCCAGGACCACCTCCGCCTGCGCGGGCACCTGGAGCGGGACCGTCTTGCAGTCCACCATCTCGATCCGCTTGCCCGCGAGGAACCCGGCGAACAGGTACTCGTCGATGTCGCCGGGCAGCGGCGCCGTGGAGGCGTACGTCACGGCGGGCGGGCAGCCGAAGGCGATGGCGACCGGCAGGCGCTCGCCGCGCCGCGCCGCCACCTGGTAGTGGTTGCGGCTGTCCTTGTGGATCTGCCAGTGCATGCCGATGGTGCGCTTGTCGTGGCGCTGCAGGCGGTACAGGCCCAGGTTGCGGATGCCGGTCTCGGGGTCCTTGGTGTGGGTGAGCCCCAGGTTGAAGAAGGAACCGCCGTCCTTGGGCCAGGTGAACAGTGCCGGGAGCTGGTCGAGGTCCACGTCGTCCCCGGTCAGGACGACCTCCTGCACGGGACCGTCCTTGACCTTCTTCGGCGGTACGTGCGTCATCGCGCCGAGCTTGCCGAAGGCCTCCCGCACGCCCACGAACCCGTGCGGCAGCTCCGGCTTCAGCAGCCCGCCGATCTTGTCGCTGATCTCGCCGTACGACGTCAGGCCGAGCGCCTTCAGCAGGCGCCGGTCGGTCCCGAAGACGTTCATGGCGAGGGGCATCGACGACCCCTTCACGTTCTCGAAGAGGAGGGCGGGACCGCCGGCCTTGTTCACCCGGTCGACGATCTCCCCGACCTCCAGATGCGGGTCGACCTCCACCTTGATGCGCTTCAGGTCTCCCTCGCGCTCCAGTGCCCTGAGCAGGGAGCGAAGATCGTCGTAAGCCATGGGGTCAAGTATCCCCGAGGGGCTACCCTGGCCCCGTCACGGGGGCCGCACCGCGATTCCCGACCCGCCGTACCACTGGGGGTGCACCGATGCTCCGGGTTCTGATGTTCGTCGTGCCACTGGCGCTGAGCGTGTACGCGTTCATCGACTGCATCAGCACGGACGAGCAGGACATCCGCCACATGCCGAAGCCGCTGTGGGCGATCCTCGTCCTGCTGTTCCCCCTGGTCGGCTCGATCTCGTGGCTGATCGCGGGCAAGAAGCGGGCGCTCGCCGCGGACGGCTGGTCCGGGGTGCGGGCGAACCGTTCCCGCCAGTGGGTCGCCCCGGACGACAACCCCGACTTCCTGAAGTCCCTCGACAAGGACGACGACGAGGACGGCGGGAAGAAGAAGCGGGACGAGTCCTGACGTGGAGCTGCGGCTCCTGGTCACCTTCGAGAAGGTCGCGACGGTCCTCAGCTTCACCCGGGCCGCGGCCGAGCTGAAGTACGCGCAGTCCAGCGTGACCGCCCAGGTCCGCGCCCTGGAGTCCGCGCTGGGCACCGAGCTGTTCGACCGGCTGGGCAGCCGCATCCGGCTCACCGAGGCGGGCGAGCGGCTGCTGCCGTACGCGCGGCAGATCCTGGAGCTGACCGAGGAGGCCCGCGCGGCGGTCGCGGGCACCGAGGAACCAACGGGCGCGCTGGTGGTCGGCACGATGGAGTCGCTGACCAACCACCGCCTGCCCCCGTTGCTGGAGTTCTTCCACCACCGCTACCCGAAGGTCCGCCTGTCGCTGCGGACGACGATCGGCGACGAGACCCGGCAGGCGCTGCGCCAGGGCGTCTACGACCTGGGCTTCCTGATGGAGCGGGAGACCGAGCACCCCGGTCTGGAGACGGAAGTCCTCGCCGTGGAGCCGCTGGCCCTGGTCGCCGCCCCCGCCCACCCGCTCGCCGGTCAGGCGCCCACCACCGCCGACCTCACCGCCCACTCCCTCCTCGCCACCGAGCCCGGCTGCGCCTACCGCGACCTGTTCGAGCGGGAGCTGACCTCACTGGCCCCCGTGTCGTTCATGGAGTTCGGCACGATCGAGGCGACCAAGCGGGCCGCGGCGGCCGGTCTCGGGATCTGTCTGCTGCCCGAGATCACGGTCGCCGCCGAACTTGCCGAGGGCTCGCTGGTACGGCTGGACTGGGAGCCGCCGTTCACGCTTCGCACGCAGCTGGCGTGGCGGTCCGGGAAGCGGCTTGCGGCGCACGCCCGGCTGTTCGTGGAGCAGGCGCGGCGGCTCGTGGCCGAGCAAGGGTGACCTTGAGGCCGGCGGTCACGATGAGCGGGACGCCGAGCGCCTGGACGAGGCCGATGTGGTGGCCGTACACCAGCCAGTCCGTCACCATCGCGACGGCCGGGTAGACGAAGGCCAGGACGGCGATTTTCGCGGTGGGCAGCTGGGCGTACGCGGCGTACATCAGCACGTACATCAGCCCGGTGTGGATGACGCCGAGGCCCACCAGCCAGCCCCAGTCGGCGCCCGTGCCGCTCATGGCGCCGAAGTCGGCGAAGGGCAGCAGGAGCGGGATGCCGACGAGGACCTGGACGAGGGCGATCAGGTGCGGGCGTACTCCCGTGATCCGCTTGGTGACGACCGTGGACAGGCCGTAGAGCAGCGCGGCGAGCAGCGCCTGGCCGATGCCGAGCAGGTAGCCGCCACCGGAGGCGAGGTCGCCGGGGGTGACGCCGGAGACGAGGATCAGTCCGGCGAAGGCGACGGCGATCCAGCCCACCTTGGCGGCGGTGAGCCGTTCGCGGAACAGCAGGGCGCCGAGGAGCACCACGTAGAACGGCTGGGTGTGGTAGACGACCGTCGCCACGGAGATGGACGTCGACTCGTACGACTGGAAGAGGAAGACCCAGTTGAAGACGATGAACACACCGCCGAGGACGGCGAGTTTGAGGGTGCGCGGGGTGAAGCCGTGGTCGCGGAGCCAGCCGCGGGCGGCGATGTAGCCGCCGAGGGCGAGGGCGCCGAACAGGACGCGGAAGAAGACGACGTCGAACGGCGAGGCGCCGGACTCGACGACGAAGACGCCGAGGGTGCCGGAGAGCACCATGGCGGCGGTCAGCTGGGCCGCGCCCCTGCGCTGGGACGGGGTGGTCGGTGAGGTCATGTCCCGGACGCTACGAGCGGGCGCCCGGGCGGGTCCACGCGCCGGTGGGGCGTCCTGCCGATGGGGGTATCGGCGACGGCGATGACCTCAAACCCGCCCGCGCGGTGAGGTATTGAAACGTGCGATCCAAAACCGTAAGGTGACCTCATGGCCCGACCACGGAACTTCGACGAGGGGCGGGCCCTGGACGCGGCGATGCGCACGTTCTGGGAAAAGGGTTACGAGGCCACCTCCACCCAGGACCTGTGTGACGCCACCGGACTGGGCCGCAGCAGCATCTACAACACGTTCAAGAGCAAGCACGACCTCTTCGAGCGCGCGCTGGCCCACTACATCGAGACCATGACGGCCGACCAGCTCGCGATCCTGGAGGACACCGGCCGCAGCGCCGCCGAACGGATCCGCGCGCTGCTCGACGTGGTCGTCGACGGCGAGACGGAGCACCGGGCGGGCGGCCGCAGTCTCGGCTGCCTCACCGTGAACACGACCGTGGAGCTGGCCGGCCGCGACCCGCGCGCCGCCGAACTGCTGCAACGCGACCTCGCCCGGCGCCTCGCCGCCCTGCGCGCGGTCCTGGAGGAGGGCCGCCGCGACGGCAGCATCACCTCGCCCCGGGACTCCGGGGCGCTCGCCCGGTTCGTCAACGCCGCGATGGGCGGCATGCGGATCTCCAGCCAGGCCGGCGCCGACCGGGCCACGCTGGAGTCGATCGCCGACGTCACGATGGACGCGCTGACCGGCTGAGAACCGCATCCCCGGCCGGGCGACGCCTCGCCATGCCCCAGTTTTGTACTGATCTTTCCAGAACCAGCCCAGAGAGGAAGAACGAACGTGCCCCGTGCCGTCTACGTCCTGGCGCTCGGCATCTTCGCCATGGTGACCAGTGAGTTCGTGGTCGCCGGACTGATGCCGCAGATGGCGGACGGACTCGACGTGACCGTCCCGCAGATCGGCTACCTCATCACCGCGTTCGCGGTCGCCATGGCCGCCGGCGGGCCCTTCCTGACCGTCGCCCTCATGAAACTCCCGCCCCGCACGGCCCTGATGATCCTCTTCTCCGTCTTCCTCACCGGCAACGTCCTCGCCGCGACCGCCACCGGCTACGGCGTCATGCTCGCCGCCCGCATCATCACCGGCATCGCCTCACAGGCCTTCTTCGGCGTCGGCATCTCGCTGTGCGCCCAGCTCACCCGGCCCGAGGTCCGCGGCCGTGCCGTCGCCGTCGCCATGAACGGCCTCATGCTCGGCACCCTGCTGGGCCTGCCGCTGTCCACCCTCGTCGGCGAACGCTGGGGCTGGCGGGCGGCCTTCTGGACCATCACCGCCCTCACCGTCGTCGCCGCCGCGGCCACCCTCGCGGGCGTGCCCCGCACCGACCCCGCGGGCACCGGCGGCGGCTTCCGCGACGAGGTACGCGTCTTCCGGCGCCCCCGGCTGCTGCTGGCGCTGTCCACCAGCACGCTGATCATCGGCGCGACCTTCTCCGCGTTCAGCTACTTCAACCCGATCCTCACCGAGGTCACCGGCTTCTCCACCGGCACGGTCCCCGCGCTGCTGATCGCCTACGGCGCCGCCACCGTCGTCGGCAACACCGTCGTCGGCCGCCTCGCCGACCGCTACACCCTGCCCGTCCTCGCCACCGGCCTGCTGCTCAACCTGGTCTTCCTGACCGGCTTCGCCCTCTTCACCGACGTACCCGTCCCGGCGGTCGCCTGCATGCTCGGCATCGGACTGGTGGGCGTCACCATGAACCCCGCGATGGTCACCCGCGTCCAGCGCGCGGGCAACGCGGGCCCGCTGGTGAACACCGTCCACTCGTCGTTCATCACCCTCGGCATCATCCTCGGCTCCTCCCTGGGAGCCGTGGCGATCGACGGGTGGGGCCTGCGGGCACCGCTGTGGCTGGGCGCGGCGATGGCCCTCGCGGGCCTGGCGACGGTGGCTCCGCCGCTCATCCGAGCGACGCGGTGAACTGCGCCCAGGCGCTCCGCTGGAAGACCAGCACGGCGCCGTCAGGGTTCTTGCTGTCGCGGACGGGGACGGCGCCGGGGAATCCGGGGGCCACTTCGACGCAGTTGCCGGCGTCGTTGGCGCTGTAGCTGCTCTTGATCCAGGAAACGGTGCTGAAGTCGTGACTGCTCATGGTCGCGCTCGTACCCTTCCATCGCCTCGCTGATCAACGCAGCGGACTCCCGGGCGGACGGTACGTCAGCCCTGAGCACATCATAGGTTCGGCTCTGCCGGGCGTAGGCCTCCGGATCGTTGGTGAAGTAGCCGCGGCTCAGCATCTCTGTGTAGAGCCACTGCTCACCGTCGGGCATGGTGATCAGGGAGATGGAACTGTTGGGGCGGACAAGGTCGTAACGACCGGACGGGGCAACCTGGAGACGGATGTTGGGGCGCTGCCCGAGCCGCAGAAGGTGTGCGCACTGGTCGCGCATCACGGCGGGGTTGCCCACGCGCTGACGCAGGCAGCTCTCGTCCAGCACGGCGATGTACATCGGCCCGTCCTGGGCGAGAAACCGTTGCTGCCTGCTCAGTCGGGCACGGACTCGTTCCTCGAGCAGTTCGCCGTCGGCCTTCTGGGAGAGCAACGCCCGTGCGTAATGGGCTGATTGCAGCAAGCCGGGCACGACCATTTCCTGGTACTCGTACAGCTTGACCGCCTGGGCCTCCATGTCAGCCCTGCGCCTGAACCAATCGGGGTGCTGCACTTGCGGATACCAGTCCACCCTTCCCCACAACCGCAGCAACACCCCACCCGTACCCAGCACTTCGTCGCACTTCTTCGCGAACGTGTCCTGCGGCACCCGCGTCCCCGCCTCCACCCTCGCCACATGGGACCGGTCGCACGGGATCTCTCGCGCCAGGCCCTCCTGGGTCAGTCCGGCCATCTCCCGGAAGTGACGCAGCACTTCGCCGAACATCTCGGCACTGGTCGCGCCGGAGGCCCCTTCCGCGTTCCGCCTGGTCACAGGTTCCCCCTCCGTGACAAACACCCAGTCGCACGCGCTCCGCGTTGATACGGGCCATTCCCCTGCGCGACGCTCGGTACACCCAGAGTGACGAAAGGTGCGGGAATGGAACCGGGAACGCTCGTCTACGACCCCCAGACGCGCAGGGTGGGCGCATTCCAGGCCAGGCTGGGCCCTTACGCCCTGCTGCGCCCCGTGGGCGGCGGCCGGGAGTGGGAGGCGGACCCGGCGAGGATCAGACCGGCGACGCAGGAGGAACGCCTGGCCGCCGGGGTGCGCGCGGTGAACGAGCGGTCGACGGGCCGGCGGCTCTTCCGATACGTGCCGTACTCGATCGTCCAGGACCCGTCCGCGCAGCCGGAGTACGAGGCGTACTGCGTGTCCGGGGACGAGACGGAGTGCGGGGCGGCCTCGGGCCCGTTCGCGCACCCGGCGGACGTCGAGGAGTGGCAGCGCAGGCACACCCAGGACACCCGGCACCTGCGCTACCGCCGCACGTTCGCGGACTACGCCGTACTGGAGCGGCAGTGAGCCTCACCCCGGGCGGCCCTCGGACACGAGTTGGCCGCCCCCCGCGCCGCCCTCCGGGCCGAGTTCGATCAGCCAGTCGGAGGCGCGGGCCACGTCCTCGTTGTGTTCGATGGTGACGACGGAGTGGCCCGCGTCGACCAGACGCTGGAGGACGTCCAGGAGGCGGGCGGTGTCGGCGGCGTGCAGGCCGGTGGTGGGTTCGTCGAGGAGGTACAGGGTGCGGGCGGCGGGCCTGCGGCCCAGTTCCTTGGCGAGTTTGATGCGCTGGGCCTCGCCGCCGGAGAGGGTGGTCGCGGGCTGGCCCAGCGGGAGGTAGCCGAGGCCGACGTCCGCCATGCGGCGCAGGCGGCCGGCGACCGCCGGGACGTCGGCGAAGAGTGCCAGCGCCTCGTCGACGGTCGCCTCCAGGACCTCGGAGATGTCGTGGCCGTCGTAGCGCACGGACAGCACCTCGTCGCGGAAGCGGCGGCCCTGGCAGGCGGGGCAGCGGACCTCCACGGCGGGCAGGAAGTGCATGTGCACGGTCAGCACGCCCGCGCCCTCGCAGCGCTCGCAGCGGCCTCCGGGCACGTTGAAGGAGAAGTGGCCGGGGGTCAGCCGGCCGCCCGAGGCCGCCGCGAACGCCTCGCGGATCGGGGTGAAAGCCTCCGAGTAGGTGGCCGCGTTGGAGCGCGGGACGCGGCTGATCGGCTCCTGGTCGATGGTGACGACCTTGCCCAGGTGTTCCCAGCCGTCGATGCCGTCGTGCGCGCCGGGCAGGGTGGCGGCGCCGTGGAAGCGGCGGCGGGCGGCGCGGTCCACGATGTCCAGCAGCAGGGTCGACTTGCCGGAGCCGGAGGGGCCGGTGAGCGTGACCAGGCGGCCGAGCGGGATGCGTACGGTGAGGTCCTTGAGGTTGTGCTCGCGCGCGCCCCGCACGACCAGGGCGCGGTCCGCGTCCCCGCGCCGCCGGGAGGCCGGTGCGGGGAGCCGTCCGGACAGGTAGGCGCCGGTCACCGAGTCCTCGGTGCGGGCGACCTCCTCGGGGGTGCCCTGGGCGACCACCCGGCCGCCGTCGCGGCCCGCGCCGGGGCCGATGTCGACGACGTGGTCGGCGGCGCGCAGCACCTCCAGGTCGTGCTCGATGACCAGCACCGTGTTGCCGAGGTCGCGCAGCCGGCGCAGGACGTCGATCAGGCGGGCCGTGTCCGACGGGTGCAGGCCGATGGTCGGCTCGTCCAGGACGTAGAGCACGCCCGTCAGGCCGGAGCCGAGGAGGGCGGCGAGGCGCAACCGCTGGGTCTCGCCCGCGGACAGGCTGGGGGTGGGCTGCTCCAGGGTGAGGTAGCCGACGCCGACGTCGACCAGGCGGCGCACGCGCTCGGTGAGGTCGGCGACGACGGGCTCGGCGAACAGCCACTCGTCGGGCGTGGAGCGCTGCCGGAGTCCGGCGAGCCAGGCGGCGAGTTCGGTCAGCGGCAGGCGGCACGCGTCGACGATGCCGAGTCCGTGCACGGTGACGGCCCGGCTCTCCGGGCGCAGCCGGGTGCCCGCGCAGGCGCCGCACGGCTCCTTCAGCAGTACGCGTTCGGTCTTCTCGCGGTAGTCGGTGTCGTCGATGCGTTCGGCGTAGCGGCGCAGGACCGCCGTGACGACGCCTTCGAAGCGGCCGGCCGTGACCGTGGCGGGCGGCGCGGTGTCCGGGAAGTGGCGGCGGAACTCGTCGGACTCCACGCCGTACAGCAGCAACGAGCGGGTGAACGGCGCGAGTTGGCGGATCGGGGTGTTCGCCGAGAAGGCCAGGCCGTAGTGTTCGGCGGCGGCCCGCAGCACGGCCACGTTGCGCTCGGTGACCTTCGGGTGCCAGCCGAGCACCGCGCCGCCCGCGACCGACCGCTCCTCGTCGACCAGTTGCCGGACGTCGGCGCGGATCACCTCGCCGAGTCCGGTGCACTCGGGGCAGGCCCCGGCCGGCTTGTTGAAGGAGAACGAGCCCATGACCGGCTCGGGGACGGGCGCGGCGCAGTGCGGGCAGGGGGTGTGGCCGGGCTCGGCGTCCTCGTCGTGGGCGAAGGAGTGGGCGGGCGGGACACGCTCCCCGCAGGACGGGCAGGGGCGGACGCCGATCCTCGACCACAGCAGGCGCAGGTAGGTGAAGACCTCGGTGACCGTGCCGACCGTGGAGCGCGGGCTGCGGTTGGTGTGGTGCTGGTCGACGCTGATGGACGGGGACAGCCCGGTGATGGAGTCGACGGCGGGCTTGCTGACGAGCCCGGTGACCACGCCCAGCGACTCCAGGTACTGCCGCTGTCCCTCCCGGTGGAGGGTGTCGAAGGCGAGCGTGGACTTCCCGGAGCCGGACAGGCCGGTCAGGACGACCAGCTTGTTCTTGGGCAGGGTCAGGGAGACGTTCTTGAGGTTGTGGAGACGGGCACCTGTGACGCGCAGGGAGTCGGCCATGGCTTCGAGTGTTTCATTGAAGCTCCTGTTGGGACTTTGCATGGCAGGAAGCGGGGAGGGGCCGCGTAAGCTTCAAATCCGTGAGGGAGAGCAAGCGGCTGCGGCCGGTGGACCTGGCCCGGCTCGCCGGGGTCTCGGCCCAGCAGATCCGCAACTACGAGGACGCCGGGGTGCTGCCGCCGGCCGAGCGCACCGAGTCCGGCTACCGCGTCTTCGCGCCGGTCCACCGGGAGGCGCTGCTGGCCTACCGGGCGCTGTCGAAGGGGTACGGCACGACCGGGGCGGCCCGGATCATGCAGACCGTGCACGCCGGTGACGTACCCGGCGCGCTCGCGCTGGTCGACGCCGCGCACGCCGCGCTGCACGCCGAGCGCGCCACCCTGGAGGCGGCGCGCGAGGCGCTGGAGACGCTGGAGACGCTGGAGACGCCGGCGGAACGGAAGCCGGCCGGGCCGCCCCACGGCGGGCTGCGCGTCGGCGAGGTCGCCGCGCTGCTCGGCGTACGGCCGTCCGCGCTGCGGGTGTGGGAGGCGGCCGGGCTGATCGTGCCGGAGCGGGAGCGCGGCACCGGGTACCGGCTGTACCGGCCCGTCGACGTGCGGGACGCGCGGCTCGTGCACACGCTGCGCCGCGGCCACCACCCGATCGACCGGATCCGGCCGGTGCTGGAGGGGCTGCGCCGGGAGGGCAGCACCGAGGCGCTGCGGGCGGCGGTCGCGGCGCGCGGCGAGACGCTGACGGCCCGCACCCGGGCCATGCTCCGGGGCGCGGGCCGCCTTCACGACTACCTCGACTGCCTCGACCGGCTCGACCAGCTCGACCAGCTCGACGGCCCGGACCCGCTCGGCGCGGCCGGGACGTCGACAGGAGACCGACGTGCGGGGCGGTGAAACGGCACCGGGTGCCTACTGGTGAGTAGGCCAAGGCAGTTGACTCACGGGGACGGTCAATGTGGCGCATGTCACAGGCGCGTTGACGCCCCGTCAGTGTCCTTGCCGGAGCGGTCTCGTTGCGGGTGCCGCGACCGCCCGCACCCCTGTGCAACCCCTTCCGATCTGCACAGATGACCACCCGCCGCAGGCCGGCAACGGCGGCCCCGGCGAAGCGGAGTTCGGGTTCCGCAAAGACCCGACCGTTCGCATATGAATCTGTGCACTGTCTGTTCGAAGAGCGTCACGGGAAGCCACGAGCGAGTCGGTATGGTTGTCGCATCTCCTTCCCGGGTCCACGCCTGTAGGCAACACCTGCCTACGAGCGTGCATCCGAGGAAAGGAGAGTGATCCAATCATGGCCACTTCCGAGACCGAGCCGGAGCCGGGTGAACCACCCGACCCGACCGGCCCCGAGGAGCCGGATCAACCTGGCGGTCCGCGCTTACGCATGCAGCGGGTCCAGCTGATCGTCAACGCCGCCGGCGTCACGATCGGCCTGGCCGAGCTGCTGCGTGGGTGCGGCGGATGAGGTAGCCGCCTCACCCGCCGCGTGTCGCCGGGTCGGCCAGGGTCCGCCCCCCTGGGCCGGTGCGCCAACATCGCCAGGGGGCGGGCCCACTTGTTTGTGCACCCGGAGATCCGTACTCACGCGTCGAACAGCACGGGAGCTCAGCGATCCCCCGTGTCGCGCGCCACCGATACTGCCGTGCGCCGCGCTGTTTCGAGAACCCTCTCAAACCTTAGACGGTACCGGCGGAACCCACCGCCCGCCCCGGCCTGGGCGGCCACCCCCGCCCGGCTCAGCGCGTCTTGAGCGCGGGCTGCCCGTGGCCGACCCTAAACAGTACCGTTGGCCCACACCGTGCGCGGAGAAAACAGCGGAGGAGTGCATTCCATGGCGCGTGGCACGGCTCCTTTCAACCCCGAGGCACTGCGTGACATCCGCAGGCGCCGCCGCGTCGACGGACGGCTGCTCAGCTCGGCCGAACTGGCCCGGCGGCTCGGCACGTCCAAGTCGCGGGTGCTCGCGTACGAGAAGGGCACCTCCGTCCCGGAACCCGGCCGGATCGAGCAGCTGGCGAAGGTCTTCGGAATCCAGCCCCGCCACCTGTGCACGCCCTCCTCGGACGCGGAGAACGGCATCCGGCACCTGCGCGCGGCCGCCGGCCTGACGGCGGCCGAGACCGCCGACTTCCTGGGCGTCAGCCGCACCACCTACCGGGACCTGGAACTCTTCGCCCAACTGCCCGCCCGCCACGACGGAACCGTGCCGCACCGGCTGGCAGCCGCCTTCTCCGTCAACGTGCGGACCGTCCACCGCGCCCTGACCTCCCACCCGGAGGCCGTCCGCCGCCGCGCGGAGCTGACCCGGCTGCTGGACGCGCTGTTCGCCCGTGCACACGAGGAGTTCCAGGTGGCCGCCGTCCACGTGGACGAGCCCGACCTGAAGACGGTCGCCGCGCTGTTGCGCCGGCCCGTCGGCATGACGTGCCGGCTCGTCAACCACGAGATCGGCCGGCTCCGGGGCGACCTCAAGGAACGCGCGCTGGCACGGGCGACCGCCGCGTACGCGCAGAGCCGCACCGACATGGACCGGGCCAGCGTCCGGGCGGAGCTGCTGTCCGAGCGCATCGAGCGCGCCGCGATCGCCGCCGCCTCCGCGCTGCCCCGCTTCCTGTCGGAGGCGATGCCGAGCCGCCAGTGGCGGCTGACCGTACGCCTGCTGAACGGCGAGGCCGTGCCCGAACAGCGCGCCCTGCACCTGGCCGAGCCCGAGGTGTGGCGGGCGCTGATGCACCGCGGACTGGTGGAGCGGTACCGCACGGGCGGCGACAGCGGCGGCGACCTCTTCGCGCTCTCCGCGCACGGGGTCTCCCGCGCCCTCAACGAGGCCCGGCTGTACGCCTGCCTCTACCCCCGGGTGCCCACGCCGTCCCGGCAGGCACGTCAGCGCCCCTACCTCACCCGCGGCGCCCACCGGTGGGCTGCGGCGCCCTCCCCCGTGCACGGCCGGTCCGGCGCCGCGGCGATTTCGTGACCCAACGGTCACCACGCGACCTGGTCCGAATCAAGTCCCTCTCCTTAACCTGGAGTTGGGCAGCGCGTCGGACGGGGGAGGTGCGGCGGTGCACAGACGGTTGCACGGGCGCGGGGCACTGTTCGGAACGGATCCGCCAGGTCTGGCCCCGCGGCTGGTGGGGCTGCGTCCGCACCAGCACCGTGCGGTGGCCGTCGAGCACCCGCGCGACGTGCCGTTCGTCGTGCTCGCCGGGGCGCGCGGGCTCGGCAAGAGCGCCGTGCTGGAGGAGCTGCGGGACGCCTACCGCGGGCACACGCCCGTCGCGCTCGTCGACTGCGCCGCCCCCGAGTTCGCGGCGCCGCCCTCCGGACGGCCCCGCGAGGCCTGGTCGCCGCTCGCGCAGGCCCTGCTCGTCGTCGCCGAGCAACTGGCCGCGCCGGTCACCGGGGCCGGGCGGCTCCCGTTCCCGCGGCTGATGTCGGGCCTGGTCGCGGTCGCCGCCGGCGGCTGGAACGACGCCGACTCCGAGCGCATCCGCAGCGAGGTCGAACGGATCCTGCTGCTCAACGAGAGCGGGTCCTGGCTGTCGGGGCTCGCCGGACGGTGGGCCGGGCGGGTCGCCGCCAACGTGGTCACCGCCGTCAGCGGCACCGGGCAGCTGCTCACCGCGGCCATCGAGGCCACCCTCGACTCGCTGTCCGAGGGCTTCGGCAACCGCCGCCACCAGCGGGCCTCGCTCTGGTACCAGGACTATCCCAACGCGGGCGGGCACGCCCGGCGCGGACTGATGCTGCTCTCCGGCCACTTCCGGGCCGGCGGCACCTCCCGGCTGCACGCCGAGCGCTACCTGGTGCGCGCCCTGCTCGCCGACCTCACCGACGCCTACTCCGGCGTCCTGCCCCGGATGCGGCGCATCGGTCGGCCCCTCGTCCTCCTCGACAACGCGCAGCACCCGCCCGGCCCCGGCCTGACCGACGCCGTGCTGCGCGACCGCGCCGACGGCATCGCCGACCACGTGGTGTTCTTCGCCGGGCTGCGCGGCACCGGGGACTTCCTGCGCAGCGCCGTCCGGCGGGAGCTGTCCGAGCTGGCCCGGCGCACCGACTGGACGCCCGCCGCGGGGGCGCCCTCCTCGCGGGCCCTGCTGGTGACGCTGCCGCCGCTCGGCCCGGACGACACCCTGCACATCGTCGGCGCCGCCTGCGGCGAGCTGCCCGTGCCGCCCCAGCTGCCGCACGCCACCCACCGCTTGACCGGCGGCAACCCGCTCGGCATCACGGTCCTCGCCGAGGCCGCCGCCCAGCGGCTGCCCGGCCCCGCCTCCCCGGCCGAACTGCTCACCGGCGAGGTGCGCCTGGCCCAGGACCAGCCGGGCGCGCCCGCCTACCGGGAACTCCTCGACCGGTTCGTCCCCGCCGACCGGCTCGGCGAACTCACCGTCCTCGCCGCCGCCCACGACCACGACTCCGCCTGCGCCCTCGCCGACGCCCTGCTCCCCGACGACTTCGGCCCCGCCGACGTCCGCTCCCTGCAGACCCGGCTCGCCGACGAGGGAATGCCGGTCACGGCCGGGCAGTTCGTCGGCGACCCCTTCGTCCGGACCCTGCTGCTGCTGCGGCTGCACCACCTCGACGCCGACCACGCGCGCTGGCGGCAGGCCCACGAGACGCTGATCCGGCACTACGGGCCCGGCGGCGGCGACGCCGCGCGCGCCGGCTACCGGCTGTACCACCAGCTCGCCCTCGGCGCCGACCGGTCCGCCATCGGCTACCTGCGCGACGCGTTCCCCGTCCTGGACACCCGCACCTGGCTCGCCACCCTCCGCTTCGTCGCCGGCGCGCCCTACTTCCACGCCCACGACGACCGCGGCCGCGACTTCACCGGGCGCGGCGACCGGCGGGCGGCGGTCGCGCTCGGGCGGACCGACGCGGCGTACCAGGTGCCCGACGGGGTGACCGACCCGGCGCTGCACCTGCGGGTACGGCGGCTGCTGCACGCGGTGTGGCAGCTGTCCGACCCGCTGGTCCTGCCCGACGCGACGGTGTGCGACCGGCTGCGGTTCGAGCTGGAGCAGCTGTCCGATCTGCGCCCGGCGGGCAACGCCCTGCTGTGGCGGGCCTCCCGGGAGTGGCCCGAGGACGCCCTCGCCGGACGGCCGCTCGGGCTGCCCGAGGACGACGACGAACACGCTGGGGGTGCGTGATGCGACGCGGATCATGGGGCCGGCTGCGCGAACACGTCTGGGAGATCCCGCTGCGCCGGTATCTCGCCCTGCTGCTGACCGCCGCGCTGGTGGCCGGGCTGGCCTTCGCCGTCCGCGCGCTCACCCGCGAGGACCGCTCTTGCGCCCCCGGTGTCGTACGCCTCCACGGCGGTGGCGAGTGCGTGGGCGTGGCCACGACGGCGTACGACTTCGGGCAGCCCCGGCTGCGGGAGACGCTCGCCGCGATCGAGCGGGAGAACCGTTCCCTCAAGGAGGGCTCCTACGTCACCGTCGCCCTCTTCGAGCCGTTCACCGCGACCGACCGCGACACCGTCAACCACGTCCTGCACCAGCTCCAGGGCACCTACCTCGCGCAGTACCAGGCCAACCACTCCGCCAACGGGCAGACCCCGGCGATCCGGCTGGCGTTCGCCAACCCCGGCGCGACCGGGGAGCACTGGGAGCACACCGTCGACGAGCTGGAACGCCTGGCGAGGGGACCGGAGCGGCTGCGAGCGGTCACCGGCATCGGGCAGAGCACCCACCACACCAAGAAGGCCGTGCGCGAGCTGACCCGGCGCGGGATCCCGGTGGTCGGCTCCTCCATCACCGCCGACGACCTCGCCAACGGACAGCACGGCACCGACCCGTTCCCCGGCCTCGCCCGGGTCGCGCCCACCAACACCGACGAGGCCCGCGCGCTGGCCTCCTTCGCCAAGGTGACGGCGGGGCGGGCGCTGCTGGTCTACGACAAGCCGGGCGACCCGTACACCCGCACCCTCCAGGAGTCGTTCGCGCGGCTCATCGAGGGCTCGCCGTACGAGCCGCAGCCCTTCACCCCGCCCGCCGACCGCAGCCGGGAGGGCACCACGGCCAACACGTTCCGGCAGATCACCCACCTGGTGTGCGACACCTCGCGGGAGACCGACACCATCCTCTTCGCCGGCCGCCACACCCAGCTGCGGCAGTTCGTCAACGCGCTCGGCGCGCGCGGCTGCCAGGACCGCAGGTTCACCGTCCTCACCGGCGACGAGGGCTCCTACCTCACCGGCGACCACGACCTCGACCGCGCCGCCCTGCGCAACCTCTCCGTGCGCTACACCGCCCTCGCCCACCCCGACACCTTCGCCGAGGACCGGGTGGCCAGCGGCGGCTCGGCCGCCGACACCCGGAAACTGAACGGACTGCTGGCGAGCAGCCGCGGCGAGCCCATCGGGCCGATCGGCCCGGTCGACCTGGAGGACGGGCAGCTGATCATCGCCTACGACGCGATGCGGCTCGCCGTGCACGGCATCCGCGAGGCCACTCCGGACGGCCGGACCGACCCGCCGCTGACCGACGTCGGACTGCAGTGGCCGCAGGTCAAGGGCTCGCTGCGGGTGAACGGGGCCAGCGGCTGGATCTGCCTGGACGTGCACGGCAACCCGTACGACAAGGCCGTGCCGATCGTGGAGCTGACGCCGCGGGGGCGGGCGAGGTTCGTGGAGATCGCCTGGCCGGAGGGGAAGCCGCCGGGCAAGGAGTGCCTGCCGCCGTCGTAGGCCTACGCCCCGAGGCCGGCGAGCAGCCGCTCGAAGCGGGCCCGCCACCCGGACTCCGACTCCCTCTCGCCCTCGAACTCGTGCGTGAAGCGCAGCACGCTGGCCTGCTCGCCGTCCCGCTCCAGATGGAAGCGGATGCGCCCGGCGGTCTCGACCGTGTACTCCGCGACCCGGTCCACGTCCCAGGCGGTCACCGTGCCGGACCCCAGCTCACGCAGGGTGACCGCGCCGCCGAGCCGGGGTTCCAGCACGTCGGCCGGGGTCCACCAGGCCGCCAGCCCCTCCGGGGTGGAGAACGCGGGCCACACCGACTCCATGGTCCGCGGGATCCGCACCAGGAAGTGCAGGATGTGCGTGTTCCCGTGGGTCTGGCTGGTGCCCTGCTCGACGCCTCCGGTCCCCGGTCCGGCCTTCGCTCCGGTCTTTCCGGTCATGACACCAGCCTGACCCCTGGCCGGGGGTCGCGCACGCGGTCGGGGACGCCCGCCGCGCCCGTCCGCGGCGGCCCGCCCCGGGACGTCCCGCTCCGGGACGGCGCAGGCCGGTTCCCGTGCCTCAGGGCACGGGAACCGGCCTGGTGCGGAGCGCGGGGCGTCAGAACCCGACGGCCTGGAGCGCCCCGAGGCCGACGTCGGCGTAGGAGTGCTTGCCGGAGACGAAGATGTTCACGCCGTAGTAGTTGAACAGCCAGCAGCCGAAGGCGGCGAGCGCCAGGTAGGCGGCCTTGCGGCCCTTCCAGCCGGCGGTGGCGCGGGCGTGCAGGTAGCAGGCGTAGGCGACCCAGGTGATGAAGGACCAGACCTCCTTGGGGTCCCAGCCCCAGTAGCGGCCCCACGCGTCGCCCGCCCAGATGGCGCCCGCGACGATCGTGAACGTCCACAGCGGGAAGGCCGCCGCGTTGATCCGGTAGGAGAACTTGTCCAGCGAGGCCGCGGCGGGCAGCCGCTCCAGCACCGAGGAGGCGAAGCGGCCGGGCGTGCCGCCGCCGGCCAGCTTGTTCTCGTAGGAGTCGCGGAAGAGGTACAGGACCGTGCTGACCGCGCCCAGGTAGAAGACCGCGCCGCAGAAGATCGCGGTGGAGACGTGGATGTACAGCCAGTACGAGTGAAGGGCGGGAACCAACTGGTCACTGGCGGTGTACAAGACGGTGACGGCGAGGCCGAGATCGAGGAGGACCGTCGTGATCAGGAAGAGCCCGATCCAGCGGACGTTCTTCTTCAGCGCCAGCAGCGCGAGGTACGTGCCGACGGCCACCGTGGAGAAGGTGATGTTGAACTCGTACATGTTGCCCCACGGCGCCCGCTCCACCGAGAGAGCCCGCGCGAGCACCCCGCCGAACTCGATGAGGAAGGCGAGCACGGTGAGGGAGATGGCGATCCGGCCGTAGAGGTCGCCCTTCTCGGTGCCGCCGTGCGCCCCGGGGCCGTCCGGCACGTCCCGCGCCCCGGCCTGCGCCCGCACGGTGACCCGCGGCCGCTCCAGCACGGCCGTGGTGCCGCCCTTCTTCACGGTCACGGCCGGGCCCGCCGTCGTCGCCTTGGCGGGGGTGAGCGCGGCCGCGGTGCGGGCCACCTTGCTGCGGCTGCCGAAGAGCCATTCGGCGATGTACGCGAAGAAGGCCAGGGTGTAGACGGCCATCGCGGAGTAGATCAGCGCGTTGCTGAGGCTCGCGAGATTTTCGTTCGTCGCGGCGGCGAGAGTCACTTGTCGTCAGACCCTTCGGCAGGTACGGGGGATTCTGAGGGGTCGTCGGCAGCGGGCGCGCCCGGTGCCTTCTCGTACAGGGTCGCGGCGAGGTCGCCCAGCTCCTCGGGCACCTTGGCGGACTCACTGCGGCCGAGCCCGGCCATCTCCACCACGGTGACACCGTCCGGGCCCTCGGTCGCCCGCACCCACACCCGTCGGCGCTGGACGAACAGGGAGGCGGACAGGCCGAGGATCGCGACGACGGCGCCGGCGAGCGCCCAGCCGCCGCCCGGCTCCTGCACGACCTGGAAGCCGGCCCACTCCCTGACCTCCCGCTCGAAGGTGATCGAGCCGGCGCCGTCCGGCAGCGTCAGGGTGTCGCCGGGCTTCAGCTGCTTCTTCAGCAGCTCGCCCTTGGCGTCCTTGAACTCCTTGAGGTTCTTCTTGTTGAGCTGGTACACGCTCTGCGGGATGCCCGAGTTCACCCCCAGGTCGCCGTGGTAGGCGGAGACCGCGAGCATCGGGTTCACCAGCGCCGGGAACTGCGACAGCATCGTGCCGCCGCCGTAGGTCGGCAGGAAGAACAGGTTGAAGCCGAGCTGCTCGCTGCGGCCCTTGGCGTCCTTGTAGCCGTCCATCACCTTGACGACGCCGGAGGAGGTGACGTTGCCGTCCAGCGGCAGCAGCGGCACGGCGTCCCGGTAGACGACCTTGCCCCGTCCGTCGCGGACCGTGACGACCGGCGCGTAGCCGTGGCTGACCAGGTAGACCTTGGCGTCGCCGATCTCCAGCGGCTCGTTGACCTTGACGGTCGTGCGGCGCTCCTTGCCGTAGGCGCCCTCGCTGTAGGTCAGCTCGGCCTGGTAGGTGCGCGGGGTGCCCTTGTTGGGGCCGGAGGTCTCGTAGGTGCCGGTGAAGTTCTTCAGGTCGAAGCTGAACGGCACCAGGTCGTCGTTGTGGAAGAGGCTGCCGGACTTGAAGTCGTCGTACTGGGACAGCGTGTTAGCGAACCCGTCGCCCTCCACGACCAGCTTGTTGCCCTCGGACTTGAACAGCTGGCCCCAGCCGAAGGCGACCAGCATGACGATCAGCGCGATGTGGAAGGCGAGGTTGCCGACCTCGCGCAGATAGCCCTTCTCGGCGGCGACCGCGTCCCCGGCGACATGAGCGCGGAAGCGGCGCTGCTCGAGCAGCGCGAGCGCGGCCCGGCGCACCTCCTCGGGCTTCGCCTCGGTGCGCCAGGTGGTGTGCGCGGGCAGCCGGGTCAGCCGCTTGGGGGCGGCCGGCGGCCGGCCGCGCAGCTGGCCCACGAACTGCCAGGTGCGCGGGACGATGCAGCCGATGAGGGAGACGAACAGCAGGATGTAGATCGCGGAGAACCACACCGAGCTGTAGACGTCGAAGAGGCCGAGCTTGTCGTAGAGCGGCGCGAGGGTGGTGTGCCGCTCGCGGAAGTCCTCGACCTTGGTGGCGTCGATGCCGTTCTGCGGGATCAGCGAGCCGGGGATCGCGGCCAGCGACAGCAGCAGGAGCAGCAGCAGCGCGACCCGCATGGAGGTGAGCTGCCGCCAGAACCAGCGCAGCCAGCCGAGCACGCCCAGCGCGGGCAGGTTCGGGGCCTCCTCGCGGGGCGCGGTGGACAGCTGCGAGCCGGCCGCGCCGAGGTCCTGGTCGTGGCCGGCGTCCTGGCCCGTCTCCGGGCCGGTGTCCTGGCCTTCGGGGGTGCTGGTTGTCGTCTTGCTCATGGATCAGATCCCCACAGTGAAGCCGTTGGACCAGACCTGCATCTCCTGGATGATGCGGTCCCACACGCCGGTCAGCAGCAGCACACCGGTGGCGATCATCATCGTGCCGCCGGCCCGCATCACCCACACATAGTGGCGCTTGACCCAGCCGAAGGCGCCGAGGGCCTTGCGGAAGGCGACCGCGGCGAGCACGAAGGGCAGGCCGAGGCCCAGGCAGTAGGCGACGGTGAGCAGGGCGCCGCGGCCGGCGCTGGCCTGCTGCATCGCGAGCGCCTGCGCGGAGGCGAGGGTCGGGCCGATGCAGGGCGTCCAGCCGATCCCGAACAGCGCGCCGAGCACCGGCGCCCCGGCCAGCCCCGCGACCGGCCGCTTGTGGAAGCGGAACTCGCGCTGGGTGAACCAGGGCATCAGGCCCATGAAGAACACGCCCATGAGGACCATGAGAACGCCGAGCACCCTGGTCAGGGTCTCCTGCTGCTCGCGCAGGCTCTCGCCGAAGTAGCCGAACAGCGCGCCGCCGGAGACGAAGACGGCGGTGAAGCCGAGCACGAACAGCGAGGCGCCGGCGACCATCCGGCCGCGCCGGGCCTCGGCGAGATCGGTGCCGGTGACGCCGGTCACATACGACAGATAGCCGGGGACCAGCGGCAGGACGCACGGCGAGAAGAACGAGACGAGCCCGCCCAGCACGGCGATCGGCAGGGCGAGCAGCAGCGCCCCGTTGAGCACGGTCTGGTTGGGGTCGGTGGCCGCGGCGAGCGTGACGGTCACGTCACTTCCCCGACTTCTCCGACGCGCCCGGCCCTTCGGCCAGGACCGGCTCGATCATGCCGCGCAGCTTCTCCTCGCTGAGCGCGGACAGGGCGCGGGCCGCGATCCGGCCGTCCCGGTCGATGACGAGGGTGGAGGGGATCAGCTGCGGGTTGAGCGTGCCCTTCTCGAACCGGAGCATGAGCTTGCCGGTCGGGTCGTACAGGCTCGGGTAGGTGATCCCCTGCTCCTCCTCGAAGGCGAGCGCGGGGGTGGTGCTGGTGTCGCGGGTGTTGATGCCGACGAACTGCACGCCCTGGTCCTTGAGGTCCTTGTGGACCTTCTCGAAGTTCTCCGCCTCGAGCCGGCAGGGACCGCACCAGGAGCCCCAGAAGTTGAGGACGAGGACCTTGCCCCGGTAGTCGGCGGTGCTGAGCCGCTTGCCGTCGATGGTCTTCCCGGACAGCTCCGGTGCCTTGGCGCGCTCGCCCTTCGCCGCCGTCGCGATGCCCGACTTGCCGGTGACCAGATTGGTGTCACCGCCGCCCGACGTCCCTCCCCCGGACGAGCACGCGGACAGCGCCAGCGCGGCGGCGAGGGCACCGGCGAAGAGCAGGGGGGTACGGCTGGCGGCACTCATGTGAAAAGTTTCGCATGTCCGTTCCGGGGATCTTGGGCACCCCCCTTACAGGCGGAAACCCCCATTTCAGAACCGCTTCCGGGCGCCCTCAGAGCCGCTTCCAGCCCCCGGCGGGCGCCTGCCCGACCTCCAGGGTGCGCAGCTTGTCGAGCACCTCGGGCCGCTGGACGTCGAGCCAGTCCGTGAACTGCCGGAAGGAGACCAGCCGTACGTCCCCGCCCTTGTCCTTCTCGCGCGCGATGTGGGTCAGCGCCTCCTCGACGGCGTCCATGTAGATGCCGCCGTTCCACTGCTCGAAGTGGTTGCCGATGAAGAACGGTGCCCGATTTGTCTCGTACGCCCGCCTGAAGCCCTGGATGTACGCCTGCGCCGACTGCTCCCGCCACGCCGGGTGGTGGTGCGCGGGCGCGTTCGTGGAGTTCAGGGACTGGTTGGCGAGCATGTTGTAGTCCATGGACAGGACCTCGAAGGAGCGCCCGGGGAAAGGTATCTGCTGCAGCGGGAGGTCCCATATGCCCTGCCTCTTCACCGGCCAGACCTGGCGCCCGCCCGGCGAGGACGCGTCATAGCGCCAGCCCAGCTCGCGCGCCGTCGGCAGCAGGTTGTCCTGCCCGAGCAGACAGGGCGTACGGCCGCCGACCAGTTCCTTGTCGTAGTCGAACGGCAGCGGCGGCAGCCCGGTCCACCCGGTGTTGGTCTTCCACTCCTTGACGAACGACGTGGCCTGGTCGATCTCGCTGCGCCACTGCGCCGGCGTCCAGTGCGCGACCGAGCCGCGGCCCTCGCCGCAGAAGTGGCCGTTGAAGTGGGTGCCGATCTCGTGCCCCTCCAGCCAGGCGCGGCGGACGTACGTCAGCGTGTCCTTGATGTGGCCGTCGGTGAGGTAGCCGATGTCGGAGGCGCCGCGGGGGTTGTTCGGCGGGTCGTAGAGCCGCTTCTTCGACTCGGGCAGCAGGTACAGCCCGGAGAGGAAGAAGGTCATGTGCGCGCCGTGTTCCTTCGCCAGGTCGAGGAAGCGCGGGAAGAGCCCGTTGCCGACCTCGCCGGCGCCGTCCCAGGAGAAGACGACGAACTGCGGCGGGGTCTGCCCCGGCTCCAGCGGCTCGGGCGCCGGGGGCTGGTGGGGCTGCTTGCCGGTGTAGGCGGTGGAGCCGTCGCCGAGCGGCCGGGCCGGGGGCCGGCTCGGCTTCTCGTCGCCGTTCTTGCGCCCGGGGGAACCACCGGCGTGACCGACGTCCTCTGAAGGGGTGGGGTTTCCGCACCCGGCGATCCCGAGCGCGGCGGCGGTCCCCGCCCCGAGTGCGATCGCTCCCCTGCGGCTGATGTGACGCATGCCGTCCCCGTCCGTTGTGCTCTGTGCTGGTCCACCTGGACAGAGGGCACGACGAACGGGTTGGTTGCCCCGAAATCATCTTCTTTTCATAAAAACCAGACGTGCGGGGCTTTCACGGCACTACGGACGTATGCACCTCACGCCCCGAACGCCTTGTCCTGCCCCTTCACCGGCCGGGCACCGGCGCGCAGATGCGGGGGCACCAGGTCGATGGCGGGCTCGCTGTAACCCACGGAGACGATCCGGTCGCCCTGGTAGGTGAAGGACGTCAGCGAGGCGAGGGTGCACTGCCGGCGGCGCGGGTCGTGCCACAGCCGCCGCCGCTCGACGTACGACCGCACGATCCAGATCGGCAGCTGATGGCTGACCAGCACGGCCTCGCGTCCGCGGGCCGCGTCCTTGGCGGCGTCCAGCGCGCCCATCATCCGCACCACCTGGTCGATGTACGGCTCGCCCCAGGACGGCTTGAACGGGTTGACCAGGTGCTTCCAGTTCTCCGGCCGCTTCAGGGCGCCGTCGCCGACACCGAAGGTCTTGCCCTGGAAGACGTTGTCGGCCTCGATCAGCCGGGCGTCGGTGGCGACGTCCAGGCCGTGCGCCTTGGCGATCGGCGCCGCGGTCTCCTGCGCGCGCTCCAGCGGCGACGAGCCGACGTGGGCGATGTCGCGGGAGGCCAGGTGCTCGGCGACCCGGTCGGCCATCCGCCGCCCGAGGTCGGACAGGTGGTACCCGGGCAGCCGCCCGTAGAGGATGCCGTCCGGGTTCGCGACCTCGCCGTGCCGCATCAGGTGGACGACGGTGATGTCCCGGCTTACGGCGCTCATGCCGTGGCCTCCGCGGCCGCGCGGGCCGCCGCCGGGAGAGCGTCGGCGATCTTCTGGAGGGCCCGGTCGTCGTGGGCGGTGGAGACGAACCAGGACTCGAAGGAGGACGGCGGCAGGTAGACGCCGTTCGCCAGCATCGCGTGGAAGAACGCGGTGAAGCGGAACGACTCCTGCGCCTTGGCGTCGTCGTAGTCGCGGACCGGGCGGTCGGTGAAGAAGACGGAGAACATGTTGGAGGCGTTCTGCAGCGTGTGCGCGACCCCCTCCTTCGTCAGCGCCTCGCTGACCAGCGCCTGGATCTGCTCCGAGACGGCGTTCACCTTGGCGTACGCCGCGTCGTCGAGCAGCCGCAGCTGGGCCAGCCCGGCGGCGGTGGCGACCGGGTTCCCGGAGAGGGTGCCGGCCTGGTAGACGGGACCGGCGGGCGCGAGGTGCGCCATGACGTCGGCCCGGCCGCCGAAGGCCGCGGCCGGGAACCCGCCGCCCATGACCTTGCCGAAGGTCATCAGGTCCGGGACCACACCGTCGATCCCGAACCACCCGGCGCGGCTGGTGCGGAACCCGGTCATGACCTCGTCGGAGACGAACAGCGCGCCGTTCTCGGCGCAGACGTCCTTCAGCCCCTGGTTGAAGCCGGGCATCGGCGGGACGACGCCCATGTTGCCGGGCGAGGCCTCGGTGATCACGCAGGCGATCTCGCCGGGGTGCGCCCGGAAGGCGGCCCGCACGGCGTCGAGGTCGTTGTACGGCAGCACGATGGTGTCGCCGGCCTGCGCGCCGGTCACACCGGGGGTGTCGGGCAGCGCGAAGGTGGCGAGCCCGGACCCGGCGGAGGCGAGCAGCGCGTCGACGTGCCCGTGGTAGCACCCGGCGAACTTGATCACCTTGGCCCGCCCGGTGAAGCCGCGGGCGAGCCGGATGGCCGACATGGTGGCCTCGGTACCGCTGGAGACCAGCCGCACCTGCTCCACGGGCGCGACCCGGGCGACGATCTCCTCGGCGAGCGCGACCTCGCCCTCACCCGGCGTACCGAAGGACGTGCCGCGGGCGACGGCCTCCTGCACGGCGGCGATGACCTCGGGGTGCGAGTGCCCGAGGATCATGGGCCCCCAGGAGCACACGAGATCCACGTACTCCCGCCCGTCGGCGTCCGTGAGCCAGGCCCCCTTCCCGGACACCATGAACCGGGGCGTTCCGCCCACGGCGCGGAAGGCGCGCACCGGGGAGTTCACGCCGCCGGGCGTGACGGCCGCCGCACGGTCGAACAGGGCCTGCGAGGCAGGCGCTTCGTATGAATAGGGCAGTTCGCTCATGACCTGCGACTTCTCCGACTTCTCGGACTCCGGTTGCTGGGTGACCTCCTCAGGGTAGGCGGCCGGAGAACCGAGCGTCGGCCCCACCCATCTGCGAGACTGGGCATGGCTTGGTCAGAGGGGCCGAACTCCCGGCGCGAGGATCTGGCGGACCGGTGTTTCCCGGCACGTTTCGGCGCGCGGTCGTGGGGGAGGTCACTGACACGATGATCGGGTTGCGCGGCGGGGGCCACGCGTCCTAGAACAGCAGTCGGGTGGAGATATGCATCGCGGTGGCGGACTGGGCGAGGGGACTGACGACCTGGGTCCTCGACGTGCCCGGCGGGGAAGGCACCGACGCGAGGCGGAGGACACGACCGAGACACGTCAGGCACGGAATCTACCGAGTGAACCCGAGCGGTTCGACCGACGTATGGACGACGGACGGATCGACCGCCTGCGGGCGGGGAGCAGGAATGGTGGTCGGGTGGGGGTGACGTACAAGTACTTCGGCGCGCCGGACGGTGCGACCGCGGCCCGCGTCCCGATCTCGATGCGCCCCGAGGAACTCGGCGGCGACGAGCTCGGCATGAACGGCATGTTCACCAAGATCAAGCCGGAGACGATGGCCGCGATGGTCCTCACCGGCATCGAGGGCGTCCCCCTGCACAAGGTCCCGCCCCTGGAGCTCGTCGTCCTCCACCCCGACTACGCCGTGGTGAAACTCCCCATGACGGTCGTCGACCCCCTCCGCGACATCGGCGAGGAGGCCGTCGGCGCGGCGGCCTTCATCTGGTCCACGGTCCCGGACCGCGGCGGCCCCCGGGACGCGTTCAACGTGTACCAACTGCTGCACGAGTGGCAGGACTTCAGCCACCGGCTGCATGAGGCGGGGCATCAGCCGTATTGCCTTGTGTGGCCCTGATCTGGGGTTTCTGCGGGTTGGGCGGGGTCTTCGGGCCTCGCCCTTTTTGACCCGGAGGGGGGCCGTCAGGCGGCCAGGGCACATTGAGGGCACATTGGTTTTGCCGGGGACGCTGATGTGCCCTGGGCTTCTCGTGCCGACTCCTCCATGAAGGCATCGTCGATCGCCTTGCGGGTTCGCGTCTCGCTGGATGGCAGCAGGTGCGTGTACGTCCGGAGCGTGAAGCCCGGATCCGAGTGGCCGAGGTACTCGGAGAGCGCCCTGATGCTCTCCCCCGCGTCCAGGAGCACGGAGGCGTAGGCGTGCCGGAGCGCGTGCATCCCGTCCTCCCGGGCCGCCTGGAGGTACCTCGCACCGCGCTCACGCGGCGGGATCACGCCGGCGCCGGCCAGGGCGCGCTTTCAGTCCCCCATGTTGAAGACGCTGCGGTTGTAGGCCCGCCCCTTCTGGTCGACGAAGAGGAAACGGAAGGTCTTCGTCTCGCCGTCCGGCTTGGCCCAGGCCAGGGTCACTTCGACCGGCGGGAACACCTTCATTTGGGCCTTGAGGGCAGCGGCAAGCTGGGCCGGTAGAGGCACGGACCGGATCTTGTTCCCCTTGGGCAGCGCGAAGACGGGCTTCGTGCCGACGAGCCGCACCTGGCGGTTGACGTGGATCCAACCGGTCCTGAAGTCGATGTCCTCGACGGCAAAGCCGCCTCGCAGCGGAGCCGGGCAGCCGACGCAGGCCCAACCCGTGGCACCAGGCACGGCAGCAGCCGAGCGCATCCTCCACCACCTCGACCACGGCGACGACGAAGCCGCCCAGGCCCACATCGCTGCCCTCGGCGAAGCCATCGACGTCCTGCCGCTGCTCGCCCCCAGCCACCTACGGACACATCTGCAGCAGGCCGCCATCGCCTTCGAGCGCGCCACCCGCTCCCGCATCCGCGCCCAGCAGGACCAGGCCCGCGCCCTGCGGGGTGCCGTCCGAACCCTGCGCACCGCGCCGGTCACCGGCGACGGCTCCGGGCTGGCGATGTTCCTCGACATCGCCGTCCTCATCGTCATCGCCACAGCCCGCTGGCACCAAGCCCGCCGGCACGACCAGCAGGTCGCCGCCGCCCACCAGACCCTGGCCCATCTCCAGACCGCCTACCGACAGGCTGCTGCCGGGCCGCTGGCCGCCCTGGCTCAGCGCCAACCACCGGCACGCGCCATGGAACGGCATGCCCAGCGGATCCTCGTGATCCTGCCCGACCACGCCCAACAGGTCCTCGACGACCCTGCCTGGCCCGCACTGGCCGCAGTCCTCACCGAAGCCGAGAACGCCGGCCACGACCCCGAGCAAACTCCTCCAGCACGCCGCACGCCAGCGCACCCTCGACGACGCCCGCTCCACCGCCAGGACCCTCACCTGGCGCGTCCAACGCCTCGCCGCCCGGCAGGCTCCCAGCGCCCGAGCACGGGCTGCCCAAGCCCGCACCAGCGTTGCAGCCCGACCGACACAGCCTGGCCAGACTCCATCCAGCCCGTCACAGCCTGGCCTGGCGGCACCTGCTCGACACCGGTGATGCCGTCAGCGGGCGCGGAGGTACCTGCCGCGTTCACCCTCAGGTTTCCCACACCGAGGGAACAGCGTCACCGCACCGTGTTGGCCAGAGGCTCCAACAACTCCAGCGCCTCCTGCCAGCGGAAGCGGTCCGCCGCGCCGCCGGCCCTCGGCCGGTGCGGTTCGCAGGAACCGATCAGGACACCCATCCCCCTCAGCCGGTCCAGACTCTGCTGGTAGGCGGGGTGGGCGGCCTGGGCGGAGTTCAGGTAGGGCAGGGCCACGGTCGGGATGCCCATGCCGTACGCCTCGCACAGGATGCCCAGGGCGAGGATGTCGGAGATCCCGGCGGCCCACTTGTTGATCGTGTTGAAGGTGGCGGGAGCCACGGCGATCGCGTCTGCCGGGGGCAGGGGGCGCGGGTCTCCTGGTGAACGCCAGGCGGAGCGGATCGGGTAACCGGTCTGTGCCTCGATCGCCGTGGTGTCGATGAAGCCGAGTCCCTGTGGTGTGGCGATGACGCCGACATCCCAGTTCGCCTCCTGGGCGGCTGTGATCAGCTTGCCGGCATCACGGGCAACGCCTGCCGCGCACACGACGATGTACAGGAAGGGCTTCTTGTCCGGGGCGGTCGGTTCGGTCACGCGGGGACTCCCAGTTGGCGACTGAAGTGGTGCAGTTCCGGCAGGGTACGTCGGCGGTCGCGGGCGGCCATGTCGGCGACCAGGTGGCGGATGTCGGGGCGGCGGATGTCCTGGGCGGCGCAGGTCTCGGCGATACGCAGGGCTTGGTAGCCTTCGGCGAGGCGGCCCTGCTGGCTGTAGGCGCGGGCCGCTTCGACCCATAGTGCGGCCCGGCGTTCGGGCACCGGGATGTGCCGGCGCATGAGGGGCCGGGCAGCCTGAAGGGCGAGGCCGGCGTCGCCGAAGGCCACCAGAGCGCTCAGCTCGTGCAGAGCGACGTTGGTCGGGCTGAAGGTGGCCCAGGCGTCGGGCCGGTCCAGGGTCACGTACCGGGAGACTTCCTTGGCCTCGGTGAGGAATTCCTTCGTGGCCGCGCGATCACCGCGGCTGCTGGCCGCGGTCACACCGCGCAGGAGCAGCAGTCCGACGGCGGCGAGGTACTTCGGTGAACGCCGGTCGTAGGAGCCGGTGAGCTGGTCCGCGGTGTGCCGTACCAGGGTGACGGCCTCTGTGGCGTGCTTCTCGCGGACCAGGACGTGGGCCTGGACACGGACGCTGGAGGCGAGAACGACCGGGTCGCCTGAGCGTTCGGCTTCTGCCATCGCCCGGCCGACGGCGAGCCATGCGTTGCCCTGGTCGTGCTGCTTGAGCAGCAGGCTCGTCGCCGTCTGGTACGCCGTGGCCAGGAGTCGGGACACGGTGTCCCTGTCCGTCGCATCACCGGCCGCCAGACGCAGGTCGGCGATCAGGCTCGGGAGGGTGCGCTCCAGCTCTGTGTAGTGGCAGGTGTGGAAAAGCTTGAGTGCTGATCCGACGCGCTCGTACAGGACGGCCGTGTCCTGGGGGCCATCGGTGCCCGCAGGGCCGGGACCGGGCAGGAGGGCCTGGACTAGGGCGGTGTGCGAGGCCGAAGAGCCGGCCGGGGCCGCGAGCGCTGCGATGCTCGCGGCGAGGAAGGTGCGGCGGTGCATGTCGTCAGCTTCTTGATCGGCGGCGGGGACGTCCTGAGCTTGGGCAAGGCCCAACTCATGAGGCGGTATGTTCAGTTCCTGCGCGATGGCGCGTAGTACGCGGATGTCCTCCGTGCCGCGACCGCTCTCCAGACGGCTCACCTTGGACTGGTGATACCCGAGCGCTGCGGCAACGTCGTGCTGTGAACGCCGCTGTAACACCCGTGCTCGACGGATCCGTTCTGCGATCCGTCTCGCTTCCCCATATGCATCGGCCATCTGCCACGGCTCCCTCCGCCGTCGCTGATCCTGCCTGCTGAACCGAGCATAGGTCAGCCGTAGTTCGCGGTGATGCAGCTCCTGCATAAGTCATGCAGCGCCAGCCTCAGGGCTCACCACTCACGGCGACGGCCTGGTTGCTTGGTGTGGCCCCACCTACACCGGGAGGCCGCTCATGGAAGCGCACCAGCTCGCTCTCTCCCTACCCACGACGCCCGCCGCAGCAAGCCAGGCCCGGCACCAGGCCGTGGACGCTATAGCGGGCTGGGGCTGGGGACTGGGCACCGAAGTGGTGCACGCGGCCGAACTACTGATCAGCGAGCTCGTCACCAACGCGGTCCAGTACGCCGACACCGGATCCGTCGCGCTCGTGGTCCGTCTCGACGAGGCCGTCCTGCGGATCGAGGTCTGCGACAGGAGCCCGGTGCTACCCCACCCGGCTCTGCCCGACGCGGAGCGCGAGGGCGGCCGGGGCCTGTTCCTCGTCGCCGCTCTCGCCGACCGGTACCACGCCGAACCGACCGAGAACGGCAAGCGCTGCTGGGCCGAGATCGACCTGCCCAGCAAACCCAGCCAGGAAGTCGCCTGCTTCCTCCCCCTCCAGAGGAGTTGATGATGACGACCACCCACGCCCCCAGCGTGGCCGCCGAGGTGATCGCCGTACGCCCTGGGCCGCCGCTCGCCGGCACCGTGAGCGTCGACGGCTCCAAGAACGCCGCTCTGCCGCTTCTGGCCGCTGCGGCGGCCTTCGGTCGCCCGGTCCGATTGAGCAACGTCCCGGACAGCACGGACGTCCAAATCATGCTTGTTCTGCTGCAACAGGCGGGCTGGCATGTCACGCAGCCCGTCGGTGAACCGACCACCTATGTGATCCTGCCGACGGAATCATCTCGGGGACTGCCCGATCTAACGCAGGCAGCCCAGATCCGAGCCTCGTACTATCTCGTCCCTGCTCTGCTGGCGCGTTACGGCCAGGCGCGGCTGCCCTGGCCGGGCGGCTGCCGAATCGGTGCGCGCGGGATGGAGCTGCACTTCAAGGTGTACGAGGCGTTCGGCGACCGAAGCCGGCAGGACAGTTCCGGATACGGCATCGAGGCCCACACCTCACAAACCGGCACCGTCTCCATCGCTCTGCCCTTCCGCTCCCGCGGTGCGACCGTGGCCGCGACACTGCGCGCCCTCACGACCGGCCGGCCTTTACGGCTGGGTCAGCCCAATCTCTCGCCCGAAGTCCTGAGCGTGCTCGACGCCCTGAGTTCGGTGGGCTGGGAGACGCGGGCCGGCGAACATGTACTCACTCTCTCGCCGCCCTCCTCGTCGCCGACTGCCCCCGCTGCCTGGACCGTGCCCGGAGACAAGATCGAGGCAGCCACGCTGGCCTGCGCGATCGCCGCGACGCGCGGTACTGCCCGCATCGACGGCGTGCAGGGCAAGGACGTAGGCCCGTTCGTGGCTGCCCTTTATCAGCTCGGCATCCCCGCAGACGCGGAGCCGGGTGGCCTTACTGTCCGCGCGCATGAGACAGCCCCCACTGGTCGTCCCCTGCGGGCCATCGCCTCTCTGAGCCCGGCGGGCCTCGACGCCGACTTCGAACCACCGCTCATGGCACTCGCCCTCGGACTGCCCGGCACGCATCTGTTCGCCGACGCCATCAATCCCGGCCGCCACGGCAACCTGCTGCCGCAGCTGACCCGCCTGGGCGCCGACATCGAGGAGATCTCCCCCACCGAATGCCGCCTGACCGGTCCCCAGCAGCTGACGGGCGCGGGCGTCGAAGCCACCGACATCCGCACCGGGTCCGCCCTCATGGTCGTCGGCCTCACAGCCCGAGGCGTCACCACCATCGGCGGCCTCGACCAGCTGCGCCGCGGACACGCCGACCTGTCCGGCAAGCTGCGCACCCTGGGCGCCGACATCTGCGAGGTCACCCCATGACCAGCGATGGCCGCGTCCTCCGCCAGATCGTTGCCACGACCGACGTGCATTCCGCTTTCGACAACGCCGCGCCGTTCCTGACTCACCTCCACGCGCTACGCCCGACCTCGCTCATCGTGGACTGCGGCGACTTCTTCGAAGGCAGTGGGTACTACCGCCTCGGTCGCGGCACGATCGAGCGGGAGATCCTGCTCGGGCTCTACGACGTGCTGGCCCCTGGCAACCATGGCCGGACCCACCACTTCGAACCCGACCTTCACCGGCGCACTGTCTGCGCCAACGCCATCGATGCCAACACTGGCGACGCTCTCTTCCGCCGCCTGCACATCGCCGATATCGATGGACGGCGCGTCGGCGTAACCGCCGTGATCGGTCAACAAGCCTTCCACTCGATCCCGGCCGCCCAACGAGCCGGCCACTGCGTCACCGATCCCCTCCAGGCCCTGCGCGAGGTGATTCTCGCCCACCACCATGACGTGGACAGCTGGGTCCTGCTCAGCCACTCCGGCTTCGACGAAGACCGGAAACTCGCGGCGGCCTGTCCGTTCCTCGACGTGGTCTTCGCCGGGCACTGCCACAGCGATCAATATGGGCCGGTCCGAGTCGACGGCACCCTGGTCGTCAAGGGCCGGGAGCTCGCCGAAGGCTATGCGATCGCCACGCCCGTGGGCGCGGGATGGGGCGCGGGCACTACATCCTTCCCGGATCAGCTCCCGAGCTTCGTCCCCGCGGAGCTTGCGGGCCTGCGCTCACGCATCGAGGACGTCAGACAGCAGCTGGCCGCCGTCCTCGGCCCCATCAGGCTGGCCTACCGCCACCAGCCCCTCGACCGGCGCAACCTGCTCCTGGACCTCGCCGCCCGCCTGCGTAAGGCACTCGGGGCAGACGCGGTCATCCTCAACGAGACGGCACTACGCGCTGTCCCCCTCGGCGACACCCTCACCCAGGGCCACCTGCTCTCCATCGAACCGTTCGCCAACCAGCTGGTGCACGCCCACGTACCTGAGCCGGCACGCAGCGACCTCCCCGGCTGGCTGTCACAGCTGAGCACCCAGACCGGCCCGCTCGTCACCGCCCCCGATCCCTTGCCGGATGCCGTCACCACCGTGCTGACCACCGACTACCTCGGCGACACCTACCTCGGCGATCGCACGCACGAGGCCGGCCTGCGTCTGGACCAGGCAGTCCAACACGTCCTCACCACTACCGACACCGCGGAAGGAGGCAGGCAATGATCCTCACCGGCCCGGAGATCACCGCTGCCGCTCATGACGGCCGCCTCCACATCACCCCGTTCGCCGCCGATCAGGTCAACCCCAACAGCTACAACGTGCGTCTGGGCCCCACCCTGATCACCTACACGGCCCCCGTCTTGGACCCCTATCGGCCCAACCCCACTCACGAAACCAGCATCGGCCCGGACGGCCACATCCTCCAGCCAGGTGAGCTCTACCTCGGCCACACCCTCGAAGAGGTCGGCTCCGACACCTTCGTCCCGCTGCTGTTCGGCCGCTCCTCCGTCGGCCGCCTCGGCCTGTTCGTCGAGATCACCGCCCCCATCGGCGACATCGGCTTCCACGGCCAGTGGACGCTCATGCTCACCCCGATCCGACCGCTGCGCGTGTACGCCGGCATGAAGGTCGGGCAGATCATGTTCTTCGTCTCCACCGGCGCCATCGACCTCTACCGCGGCAAGTACCAGGCCGCTGCAGGACCGCAACCCTCCGCGTACTGGCGAGACCTCGCCCGACTCCGGGGGGTGGCATCATGATCCTCACCGGCCCCGCCATCGCGGCCGCCGTCCAGGCTGGCGAGATCACCATCGACCCGTACGAGCCCAGCCGCGTCTCCCCCAACGCCTACGACTGGCGCCTCGGCAACACCATCCGCGTCTGCGACGGCGACCTCGACGCCGCAATGCCTACCACCTTCACCGAGCAGGCCATCCCCAACGCCGGCCTGGTGCTGCGCCCTGGCCTGCTGTACCTGGGCATCACGCTGGAGCGGACTGGTTCGGAGACGTACGCGCAGATGCTCAACGGCGACCGCACCACCGGCTCCCTGGGCATCTGGGTCCACGTGTCGGCTCCGCTCGGACACCAGGGCCATGCGATCCGCTGGACGCTGGAGATCCGCGCCGCCCGACCGGTGCGCGTGTATGCGGGCATGACCTTCGGCAAGCTCGTCTTCCTCACCACCTTCGGCGCCCCGGCCAGCTACCAGCAGCAGCCGGCCAAGTACGCGTCCACGGAAGGCATCGACATCTCGCGCCTCTACGAGGAGATCGACGGAGGAATGCGGTGAACGCCAGCTCGGCCACCGACCCGATGGCCGCCACCTTCCTGGATCTCCCCGTCGGAAGCCCCGGCGGCAGCGTCGAGCTCTTCCTCGACCTCTACACCGGCAAGCAACCGCTCATCCCGGCCCGCGCCTTCATGCTCGCACCACCTGGTCACGCTCCCCGTCCACCCGCCGGCCTCAGCCTGCTCCCCGCAGCAGGCAAATGCCTGGAAGGAACAGCCTTCAGCCGCTACGTCACCACCCTGCGCAGAGCGCTTACAGCCACGCTCGATCCCACACGGATCGACGTCCTCCACTTGCAGCACCTCGCGTTCGGCGCCACCCCAGCCCTCATCCGCGCCCTACCCACACACCCCCGGATCGCCCTCGTCCACGGCACGGACCTGCTCTTCGCCGAGACCTACCGAGACCAGCTCCAAGTGTTGCGCGAGACAGCCAGGGCCGCCGACGCCATCGTGGTCCCCACCAACGCAATGGCCGACCGCCTCCTCAAGCTCGCCCCGCAGATCGACCGCCGCAAGATCTCCCACATCCCCTGGGGCATCCCCGACCACCTGCTTACCGCCCCGCCCGCCCGGCCGGCCCGCACCTCCACCAGCCACCTGCGGCTCCTGTACGCAGGACGCCTGACCGCCGAGAAGGGTGCCGAGGCCCTGATCAAGAGCCTGGCTCCGGTGGTCGGCGTCGAGTTGAGCGTGGCGGCGCCCAGAGCCCAGTTCCACGCGCTGGCCCCGCTGCTGCAACGAGCTGCCGTACGAGTGCGCTACCTCGGCTGGCTCCGCCGCCCACAGCTGTGGAAAGCCTTCACCGAACACGACGTACTGGTCATGCCGTCCACCACCCTGGAAGCCATGGGACTGGTCGCGCTGGAAGCCCAGGCACGCGGACTCCCAGTCCTCTACCAGCCCGTACCCGGCCTCAGCGAAGCCCTCGCCGCATCCGGCATGGCCACCGACTTCACCCACTCCGCCGCACTCGCGCACGACCTCGACCGGCTGAGAAAGACACCCGGGCTGATGACCAACCTGCGCCAGGCGGGCTACGCAAACGCGGCACGCTATCCCCTCTCGGCGACCGCACGATTGCTGACCGACCTCGGCCGACAGCTCACCTGAACCGACCGCCAGACGACCCGACACGTCACTACCCGAACCGCTCCACGAACGTCACTACGCTGACCGACGGGACACCCCCGGCGAAGAGGGAGACCATGACGTACGACCGCGACCGCATCGAAGCCCTGCTCGACGAGGGAGTCCGCGACAAGGTGTACCCCGGCGCCGTGTGGGCCCTCGGCAACGCCACCGGCACCCTCGGCCGGGGCACCACCGGCGTCCTCGACCCCGACGAGCCGGAGGTGCCGATGCGCACCGACACCGTCTTCGACGCCGCCAGCCTCACCAAGATCCTGGCCGTCTGGTCCTCCATCGGGGCCCTGTGGGAGGACGGCACCCTCGACCTCGACCAGCCGCTCGGCAGCTTCTGGCAGGAGGTCACCGGCCACCCACTCGGAGCCGTCACCGCCCGGCAGCTGCTGACGCACACCGCCGGCGTCCCACTGCGGGCGCAGCTGAAGAACCTCTACGGCACCGACCCCCAGGAGATTCGCCGAGGCGTCCTCCAAGAACAACTTCATCGGACACCCGGAGAAGCCGTCGAGTACACCGACCGGGCCGCCCTCATCCTCGGCTACCTCGCCGAACACCTCTCGGGCCGCCCCTTGGACCAGCTGGCCACCGCCCGCACCTGGCACCCCCTAGGCATGACCGGCACCCGCTTCGGCCCCCTGCCCGCCGACCTCGCCGCCCGCTGCGCCCCCACCGAACTCGACCAGGACACCGACACCCACCTCAAGGGAGTCGCCCACGACTTCTCAGCCCGCCTCCTGGGCGGCGTCTGCGGCATCGCCGGCGTCTTCACCGTCCTCGACGACCTCGCCACCTTCCTCCAGTACATGCTCGCCCCCGCAGCGTCACAGCTCCGGGCTGATTTCGGCATCGAGTGGATCAACAAGTCCCTGGCCATCGAGACGGGGCAGCTCCAGCCCGCTCGCGGCCTGTTCTGGCACCCCGCTCCTGGTACCACCATCGAGGAGGACGTCTGGGTCCACTACGGCTTCACCGGCACGGGCATGTGGATCTCCCCCACCAAGGACCGCTGGGCGGTGCTCCTGACCAACAAGCTTTACTACACAAGGGATCGTGGGCCATTGACCGAGGTTCGCAACACCTTCCGCGAACTCGCCTTTGATTGATGTTTCAAAAAGGGGCCCAGCCCCATCCGACGTCCACCACCTGGTGTTGAGCGCAACGCTGCCCATCCGCCTGTTAGACGGCTGACCTTACTCGCACAGCGGTCATCGCCGGTGTCCGAAGGTAAGTGTGTGAGCAGCTGGCTGTTCCACTCCCAGATCGCCAGGGAGATACGGCGTGCGCTACCTAGGCCGGAACGATCCAGTCCCACGGTCTCGCCCTTCGTACGGGCGATTCGCAGCGGCGCACCCCGGAAACCGTGAGTGAACGAGACTACAGGCTCGACATCAACATCAGTGAGGTCGTCGCAACGGCTCTGAATGTGCTCGCACAGAGACCGGGCGTCGTCCTGAAGTCGCTCCTTGATCCCGGCCTCGATCGACTGCAACTGGCCCTCAAGCGTGGGGTCCGCCATATGGGCCTGGTAGCGGCCCATCAGCGCGGTCTTCACCGCAGCGTCGGGATCGGCCGACTTCCCGTCGAATGGCATCAGCCGGGGCATGCGGCGCTCCATCTCCTTCGGAGCAGGAACCCAGCCCGACGCTGAGGCGTGAGCCATGCCGTACCCGCAGAGGGCTGGCTCGATGTCGCCGCGTTTTATGGACGACAGCTCAGGGAGCAACTGCTTGGCGAGGGCTCTCACCTCGTTGAGGGACAGCTTGGAAGGGTCACGCAGTCGTTCGTCGTCCGCGAGCGGCGCCCAGCACTCAAGGACGGGGTCCTCACCGTTGACAGCGCGCCGCCGTACGCGCAACTCCTCGGTCGGGAAGCCGAACGTTTCCAACTCCCAAGAGTCGAGGGTGAACTGTCCCTCCACCCATGTGGTCGAACACCGCAGGAGAGGCGCCGAGTCATCGACGTCTACGCCATCCGAAGCGTCGAGCTCGTACGTACGATCGTCCTCGGTCAACTGCTCATTGCCCACAAGGAACGCCAGCGCGGCAAGCACCGCGCTCTTACCGCCGTCGTTCTGGCCGGCGAGGATGGTAGGTGTGCTGACCGGAATGTCACGGACGTCCTTGAGGGATCGGAATCCGCACACGGTGAAGCTGTGCAGGTGCACCGTTCTCAGCCGCTCCGTTCCCTAGCGCCTCGGGGCAGACGCAAGCCACCAGGGGCGCCTCGCCCCAGACATCGACCTGGGCAACAGCCAACCCAGGCGCATCATCTTATGTCTTGTGGAGATAGCCTGTTGGCGCTGTGAACGGATCTGACCGATTCAGACCGACACCGCACGAAGCCTGCCTGCCTCGGGCTCACTATCACGGCTCACGGGGCCTTCATCGCCCCCGAACCGCACCACGCCCGCGTCCTGTTCTCAGGCATGCAGCCGTCCTGAGCAGTGTCCACACGTGTGCGGGCAGGCCCGTCTACGATCAGCCGCCATGGACTGGCTGGAGCGGATAGCGAAGCTGAGGCAGTGGACCAGGAGCGGTACCCGCGCTCCGCACAAGCCGCTGCTGCTCCTGTACGCCCTCGGCCGGTTCCAGGATGATGCCGACAGCGGCCTGCAATACACCGCAGTGGAACAGGACCTGCAGCGCCTCCTGACCGAGTACGGCCCACCCAACAAGACGACACCCGCCTATCCCTTCCACCACCTGGTCAGCGACGGCGTATGGGAAGTGCGCACCGATCGCGGACCGGGAAGCCCTGGAAGCGGAATACGGGACCTCCGGGAGACGGGCGCCACCGGGCAGCTCGCGCCGGACTTGAGAGCGGCGCTGCGACGCGAACCAGACCTGCTCGGCAGAATGGCGCAATTGCTGCTCGACCTGCACTTCCCACCCTCCCTGCACCGAGAACTGTGCGAAGCCGTCGGCCTGGAACTGGAGCCGGCGGAGGCCGAGCAGCTCTCGCCCGTACACAGGCAGCGGGACCGGAGGATGCGGGAGCTGGTGCTGACCGCCTACGAGTACCGGTGCGCCTTCTGCGGATACGACGGCAGGATCGGCGCGGTGCCCGTCGGGCTGGAGGCCGCCCACGTGCGCTGGTGGGCGTTCGGAGGACCCGACGAGATCGAGAACGGGCTGTGCCTGTGCTCGCTGCACCACAAGCTCTTCGACAAGGGCGTCCTCGGCCTGGGAAACGACCAACGCATCCTGGTGTCACAACGCTTCGTTGGCCACAGCCCCGCCGCCCGCGACCACGTCATAGCCCTCGCGGGCCGCCCACTCATCGGCCCCCAGCCGGGTGCTCGCCCTGTTGCCGCAGTTCACTGCGACTGGCACGCCCGACAGGTCTTCCACGGCGAACCGCGCCCTGCCACTGCCTGAACGCTGCTGCGCCCACAATCAACTGTTCAGAGAGTGGCCCTCACTTGTAGTGCTACTTTCATCATATGACGCCGAATCAGTCACGGAATATTTGGTGCTACTGTTTTGAGGTCTGATACGAGGTGGTGTCGTGTATGGCGATCACTGAGCTGCAGGCGCAGCCCGGGATGCTCGTGCTGGCGCGCGAGTCCCGCGGGCTGACGCAGGCTGAGGTCGCCGCAGCTATGACCAAGGCGTCGCCAGGCGGCGCCACGCCGGTTTCCCAGGGCTACGTAAGCCGAGCCGAGGCTGGTCGTCTCGTCGTCACACATGAGCGTCTTGAGCTGTACGCTGCCGCGCTTGGCTACCCTCCTGAGTTGCTGTGCCTGGATCCGCAGGTCAGCGGCATCGGGGTGGGCCTGGTCCACCACCGCAAGAAAGCAGCTTTGACTGCCTCCGCTCTGCGACGCGTGCACGCCCATGTGGTGCTCTCACGGATTCAGCTGAACGGCCTGGCGTCCGCAGCGGCATTGCCGCCAGTCTCACATCGCTTCTTCAGAGTCCCACTGGATGACCTCACCACCCCGAAGGACGCTGCCCGGCGAGTCCGCAGGGAGTGGAGCGTGGCCCCCGGTCCGGTACCCGACATGGTCGCGGTGCTGGAGAATGCCGGCGCACTGGTGATCACCCGCGACCTGGACAGCGACCTGTTGGACGCCGTAAGCCAGTGGGAAGCGGGCGGGCGTCCTCTGCTCCTGGTCAACACCCGGGCACCGGGCGACCGACGTCGCTTCAGCATCGCGCACGAGCTGGGTCACCTGGTGATGCATGACGAGCCGGGCACAGGGTCCACGCAGGAGAAGCAGGCCGACGCCTTCGCTGCCGAGTTCTTGATGCCTGCCTCCGATATCCGGCAGGCGTTCTCCGGCGGCGTCGATCTGACCAAGCTGATGGAGCTGAAGCGGGTTTGGGGTGTCTCCATGAGCGCGCTGCTGCGCCGTGCCCAAACGCTCAACGCCGTCAGCGAGTGGCAGTACCGCACCCTGATGATCGAGATGTCAGCGCTCGGCTACCGGACCGCAGAGCCTGTTGATGTCCTCCCTGAGCAGCCGCAGCGCCTCGTTGCCCTTGTCAACACCTTGCTGACCGACCGCCAGATGACTCTGGAGGATGCGGCTGCCTGCGCGCACCTGCTTCCTGAAGACTTCCAGCGCCTGTACGTCGAGGGCGCCGGTTCATCATCATTCCCGGCCTTCCGAAGGTGACCATGACCGACCGTTCCGCCCCGCTGCCTCGTCCGCGCTCCGATCTGACCGAGCCTCCCGACGCTGCGGGTGCGCCAGACCGGCCGGACAGCCTGAACGGTCTGCAGGGCCGCATGCTGATCCAGGTCAGCGCCGCCCGGCTCGGCTACGTCCAGGGGCAGGTCGACCCGGTACGCAGTGGGCTCATCCTGTGTGGCACCGACGCCGTGAAGAAGGCCGGCGCCCTGCGATACAGGGAGGGCTACGCCGCTCCACTCCTGATCGACCCAGCGGTGTACGAGGTCAGCGCCGCGACCGAGGAGAACCCCTTCCCCTACGACGTCGAGCCCACGCTCTTCCTCGACGATCCCCTGGAACTGTCTCTGGCCGAGCAGCGGGACGCCGGAGCAACGCTCCCCATGACCCCCACCGGCTACATCAGGGCCGAGGACTCCGATGCCCTCCGGGCCGCCGTGACCCGTGTCCTGGAACTCGACGACCCAGAGGTGATCTTCGCCGCTCCGGTGGATGTCTCCTGGCTACGCGACGAGGAATCGACCCGCCAGCTCATCGCCTACCTGCGGATGGTCAAGGGGCCGAAGGCCATCATGCTGGGCGGACAGATGGACCCCCTGGCGCGTTACGCCAAGGCCGTAAGCCATCTCAAGCAGGTCATCGAGGAAGTCCCCGGGGCTGCCCTGCTACGCACGGATCTCGCGGCATTCGGCGCGCTGGCCTTCGGTGCCGCCTTCACAGCCTTCGGCGCCAGCAGCCGCTACCGGCACGTCGTCGCCCCCGGCGAAAAAGCGCAGACCAACAAGAGCATCCCCGTCCAGTCACCGCACGTTCTCTTCCCCAACCTGATGGCCTTCTTCCTGGGTGAGACGATCGCCAAGCGTTACGGTGGCGCCGAAGCTCCGGTCTGCTTCTGCTCGGCCTGTGTCGGCAAGCTCGCACTGGACGCCTTCACAAGCAATCGCGGCGAGCTTCCTGCCGCAGCGGCGGCACACAACGTCGCGGTCCTCATGGAGTGGCTGCGTGCCCTGACTTCGGTCAAGCCCGGCACAGCACGCCAGCAGTGGTGGTTCGACCGCTGCCGTAAAGCTCTCGATCAGTACGAACTGATCAACACGTCCATCAGGCAGCCGAAGGCGTTCAAGCCTCCGGCGCAGCTCGATCGATGGGCGTTGACCGCTCCCGAAACCGCCAAGACACCAGCTCAGACAGCCGCCGCCGAGCGTAGGCGCTGATACACATCCTCGACGAACCACCAGGCCGCAGCGGTGTGCCGGGGCGGCCTGTAGTCCTCCGGCTCCAGTACCAGCTCGACCTCGTCTCCAGAGGCGACGAACACGCCAATGCCGTAGAAGTCGGCCTCGACGAGGACCTCATCCAGTCGGGCTGGAAGACGGTCCAAGAGCATGGCCCGGCGGCAGAAGGGAGCAAATTGGCCCGCTCGCTCAAGGCCCTGGCGCCACCCGGAAGCGCGAACCACAGCAAGATCCACCTGCAGGGGCCGCACGGCACGTCGGGTGACCGTCTTCCGGTCTCGCTCCACCGCTCCCGACGGCAGCCCTCGCACCGCCCGCCGCGCCGGCGAGTCCAGCGATTGCAGCGGAACAGGAACGCCCACCGGGAGTGTCAGCAGGCACTCAAGATCGGGCAGCTTATCCACCCGGGCGGCGGAGACTTCCTCGCGCCGCGCATGCTCGCCCTCGTTCAGACGGTAGAAGCACAGCGCCTCGGTCCCGAAGACAGAAACAGTTCGGGCCTGCCCGCCCGGCTCCAGCAAGGCGCGAGAAGCCTCCCGCACAGAACCGCCCGTCAGGGAACTCGCCAAGGTCACCATGGCCCCCACCCTGCCTCACTGGGATTCGACCGCATGCAGCGGCCCCGCGTTCATCCAAGCCGTATGCGTACGGGTACACCCACCAAACAGCTCAAGACGCCTCGCGGACACTGCCCGACTGGGATCCTTCTCCGCATCACTGCCCTCATCACGGCGTTCTGAGCGCGAAAGCTGGGCCTGAACGCGCCTCCCCAGCCACGTCCCCGGAGGGCACATCCAGGGCACATGAGCCTGGGAAACGGCGTTGACCCGTGAGAACTACCGAGACGAGTTCCCGCAGGTCAACGCACGTTTCACCGAGAATGCCCAGGTCACAACCCCGCCTCTTCCAATCGCTGCACGAGTGGCAGGACTTCAGCCACCGGCTGCACGAGGCGGGGCATCAGCCGTACTGCCTGGTGTGGCCCTGAGCTGCGACCTCCACCGACCGGCCGCCTCGGCGGCGTGTCTGGGAGGGGCTGATCCGGCGTTCCTGGGATGGGCTGATCCGGCGGTGGCCACCGTCACGTGCAAGGGCGGCGGCGCCTGCGCCGACGCATTCACCGTCAAGTGTCCGCAGGGCGCGGCTACCACGCGGACAAGGGACCCCGAGGCGCCGTAGAGCCCTCGGGACCCCGTCGGCGACGCACCACGAGCAGTCCGGTCAAGCGCCGTCGCCCGCCCCCGGCGCACCCGCCCGCACCGTGAACCCGATCGCCGACCCGCCCCCGGCCCGTGGGCACGCGAACGGCGTACCGCCGTGCGCCAGCGCCACCTCGCGGACGATGGACAGGCCCAGCCCGGAGCCGGGCAGGGAACGGGCGTCGGCGGCGCGGTAGAAGCGGTCGAAGACGCGGTCGAGGTCGGTGTCGGCGATGCCGGGGCCGCGGTCCAGGACCTCCACGCGCACCGGGCCGCACGCGCCGGCGGCCGGACCGGAGAGCACCAGCTCGATGGGCGCCGTGCCCGTCCGGTCGAACTTCGCGGCGTTCTCCACCAGGTTGGACATGGCCCGGGTCAGCATCCCCGCCCGGCCGTGCACGGTCGTGTCCCCGTTGGCCCGCAGGGTGATCACCCGGCCGGTACGGCGGCGGGCCAGGCCCACCACGTCCTCGGCGAGGTCCGCGAGGTCGACCCGCTGCGGCGGCTCCGAGTCGGACTGGCCGGCCGCCAGGTCGACCAACTCGTTCACCAGATCGGTCAGTTCGCGGGCCTCCTGGCCGAGGTCGGCGACCAGCTCCGCGCGGGTCTCGGGCGGCAGCTCGTCGATCCGGCGCAGCAGCGAGATGTTGGTGCGCAGGGAGGTCAGGGGCGTGCGCAGCTCGTGGCCGGCGTCCTGGACCAGGCGGCGCTGGTCCTCCTCGGACTGCGCGAGCCGGCCGAGCATCCGGTCGAAGGCGCGGCCGAGCCGCCCGACCTCGTCGTGGCCCGTGACCGGCACCTCGATGCCGAGCCGGCGGGTGCGGGCGACGGCCTCCGCGGCGTCGGTGAGGATCACCAGCCGCCGCGTGATCCGCCAAGCCAGCCACCAGCCGAACAGCCCTGCCGCGACCACCACCGCCGCCATCAGCAGCACGGTGCGCTGCTGGAGCGCCCGCAGCAGGTCCTCGGTGTCGCTGAACTCCTGCGCCACCTGCACGGCGCCCCGGCCGCCGCCGAGCGCGACGGTCGCGACGCGGTAGACGTCGTCACCGACGTCGACGTCCGCGTGCACGACGAGCTGCCCGGCCGACCACGCCGCGGCGACCTCCCGGTCGGAGGCGGTGACCGGCAGGCCGGGGTTGCCCTTGTCGACGATGCCGCCGTCCGGGCCCAGCACCTGCACATCGGTGCGGGCCGGGCGCACCAGGTCGTGGCCGGGCGCGGAGGACGAGAAGTCCGCCGGGCTCATCCGGTACTGCCGCACCTCACCGCGCAGATCCCGCACGACCTCGTCGAACACGGACACCTGGTCGACCCGCACCAGCCGGGCGGCGGCGTTGTACGACAGGAAGCCGACGAGGAGGGTCACCGCGGCCGTGACCGTCGCGAAGGACACCGCGAACGTGGTGCCCAGCGACACCAGCCGCGGCCGCCACCCCACTCAGCTCTCCCGCAGCACGTAGCCCACGCCGCGCACCGTGTGGATGAGCTGCGGGGCGCCGGGCTGGTCGAGCTTGCGGCGCAGATAGCCGACGTAGACGGCGAGGTTCTTCGAGCCCGGCCCGAAGTCGTAGCCCCAAATGCGGTCGTAGATCGTGGCGTGGTCGAGGACGATCCCCGCGTTGCGCACCAGCAGTTCCAGCAGCTCGAACTCGGTGCGGGTCAGCTCCAGCTCGCGCTCGCCGCGCCAGGCCCGCCTGGCCCGCGGGTCCATCCGCAGCCCGGCGGCCTCGATCAGCCGGTCACCGGCCGGTCTCGCGGGCGCGGGCACGGGCACCGGCGCGGCCTGCCGCACCGGCATCTCGGGCGCGTCGGCCGTCCGCCGCAGCAGCGCGCGCAGCCGGGCGAAGACCTCCTCCACGTCGAACGGCTTCACCACGTAGTCGTCCGCGCCGGCGTCCAGGCCCGCGATCCGGTCCGCGGTCTCCACCAGCGCCGTCAGCATCAGGATCGGCGTACGGTCGCCCTCGGCGCGCAGCACCCGGCACACCTGGAGGCCGTCGATCCCGGGCATCATCACGTCCAGGACCAGCACGTCCGGCGCGGTGCGGTGCGCCTGCGCCAGCGCCTCGACACCGTCGGCGACCGCCATCACCCGGTAGCCCTCCAGGGTCAGCGCCCGCTCCAGGGCGTGCCGGATCGCGCGGTCGTCTTCGGCGAGCAGAACAGTCGGGGCCACGCGTCCCAGTGTGGCAAAGCCGTACGGCCCTACGACCGCCGCCGGCGACACCCGGCCCCGCTTCTTACTGCCCTCTCACCCGCTCCGCCGCAGCGCGGCGAGCTGCTCCTCGAAGGGCACGACGGTCAGCTCACCGGCGGCATCGGCGGCGCCCTGCTGCTGCGGCACGGCCGGGGCGACCGCGGACCGGGCCACCGCGGCCGGGGCCACCGCGGCCGGGGCACCCACCGCGCGCATCAACCCCGCCAGCTCCCCCGCCGCCCGCTCGATCCGCCCCTCCAGGCCCTCCGCGCCCCAGTCCTCGGAGGCGGCGTAGACCCCGGTCGGGGCGACGACGGCGCGCAGGTGGGCGAAGAGCGGGCGCAGGGCGTGGTCCAGCACCAGCGAGTGGCGGGCGGAGCCGCCGGTCGCGGCGATCAGCACCGGCTTCCCGGCCAGCGCGTCCCGCTCCAGCACGTCGAAGAACGACTTGAACAGGCCGCTGTAGGAGGCGGAGAAGACGGGCGTGACCACGATCAGCCCGTCCGCGCCGGTCACCGCGTCGAGCGCGGCGGCCAGCCCGCGCCCGGGAAAGCCGCTGGTGAGGTGGTGCGCGATCTCCACGGCGAGGTCGCGCAGCTCCACGACCCGCACCTGGGCGCCGGTCCGCGCGGCGGTGGCGGCGGCCAGCCGGTCGGCGAGCAGCCGGGTGGACGACGGGACGCTCAGCCCCGCCGAGACGACGACGAGCCTCATGCCAGGGTCTCCTTCGGGTCCTTGTCCAGGTCCTCGGTGGCCGGGCCGGTGCCGGCCGGGCCGTTGGCGGCCGGGTCCTCCGCGGCCGGGTCCTTGGCGGCGGCCAGCAGGGACTGGTGGGTGGGTGCCTGCGGCACACCGGCCGGCCGCCGTGCCGCGAACTCCTCGCGCAGCACGGGGACGACCTCCTCGCCGAGCAGGTCGATCTGCTCCAGCACGGTCTTCAGCGGCAGCCCCGCGTGGTCGACCAGGAACAGCTGGCGCTGGTAGTCACCGGCGTACTCGCGGAAGGTCAGCGTCTTCTCGATCACCTGCTCCGGCGTGCCGACGGTCAGCGGGGTCTGGGCGGTGAAGTCCTCCAGGGAGGGCCCGTGGCCGTAGACCGGCGCGTTGTCGAAGTACGGCCGGAACTCGCGCACCGCGTCCTGCGAGTTCTTCCGCATGAACACCTGGCCGCCGAGTCCGACGATCGCCTGCTCGGGGGTGCCGTGGCCGTAGTGGGCGTACCGGGTGCGGTACAGCTCGACCATCCGCTTGGTGTGGTCGGCGGGCCAGAAGATGTTGTTGTGGAAGAAGCCGTCGCCGTAGTACGCGGCCTGCTCGGCGATCTCCGGGGAGCGGATGGAGCCGTGCCAGACGAAGGGCGGTACGCCGTCCAGGGGGCGCGGGGTCGCCGTGAAGCCCTGCAGCGGCGTGCGGAACTTGCCCTCCCAGGTGACCACGTCCTCGCGCCACAGGCGGTGCAGCAGGGCGTAGTTCTCGATGGCGAGGTTGATGCCCTGCCGGATGTCCTGGCCGAACCAGGGGTAGACCGGCCCGGTGTTGCCGCGGCCCATCATCAGGTCCACCCGGCCGTCGGCCAGGTGCTGGAGCATCGCGAAGTCCTCGGCGATCTTCACCGGGTCGTTGGTGGTGATCAGGGTGGTGGCCGTGGACAGGATGAGCCGCTCGGTGCGGGCGGCGATGTAGCCGAGCATGGTGGTCGGCGAGGACGGCACGAACGGCGGGTTGTGGTGCTCGCCGGTCGCGAAGACGTCGAGCCCGACCTCCTCGGCCTTCAGCGCGATGGCGACCATGGCCTTGATGCGCTCGCGCTCGGTCGGCGTCCGCCCCGTGGTGGGGTCCGGCGTGACATCGCCGACGCTGAAGATCCCGAACTGCATGGCCGCCTCCATTGGTTGACCGTTCAACTATACGCTTCGAACGGCTGGAGACGACCCCTTATTCCCCGGCTCAGAAGTAGTACGGATCCCCCGTGTCCAGCACCAGCACCCGCTGCCGGTCGTTCTCCCGGTTCCGGTCGACCGTCCCGCCGCGCCACACCGTGTCGAACTCCATCAGCACCTCCGCGGGCGCCCCGCGCAGCCGCACCCGCAGCCGGACCTGCTCCCCCAGCCCGTCCACCGCCAGCGCCCCCAGCCGGCACAGCACCACCCGCTCCCCCGACCGGGCACACCCCTGCGGCAACCTCTGCCGGTTCTCCGACTCCGCCGACCAGCGCAGCCGTACCGTCGCCTCCGGTACGGCCGAGGGGCCGTGGTTGCGCGGCAGGAACCGCACGTCCAGCCACCCGCCCGCGAGCGCCGCCGCGCCGTGATACGCCAGATCCGCCTCGGGCACACCGGCCCGCACCTCGCGCACCCGTGACTCACCGGCCCCGGCCACGCCGGGCCCCGCTCCCAGCAGCAGCGCCGCCACCGCCGTACCCACCACACACCCTCGTCCGCGCACGCCACCCACTCCTCACACACCGCAGTCCTACGCATGTCGGACGGATGTATCCCACGCGGAGACGGCGGCAGGCGCCGTCCATCAGGTGACAGCGGTGCCGGGGCGGCCGGGGCGAGGACGGGGTGCCGGCCCGCCGACGCGCGCGTGCGACGCTGACCGGCATGACCGTGCTCCGCTCCGCCGCCCTCTTCGTCGTCGCCGCCGTCCTGGAGATCGGCGGCGCCTGGCTGGTCTGGCAGGGCCTGCGGGAACACCGCGGGTGGCTGTGGGTGACCGGCGGGGTGCTCGCCCTCGGCGCGTACGGCTTCGTCGCCACCTTCCAGCCGGACGCCCACTTCGGGCGCGTCCTCGCCGCGTACGGCGGGATCTTCGTCGCCGGATCGATCCTGTGGGGCGTCCTCGCCGACGGCTACCGGCCCGACCGCTGGGACCTCGCCGGCGCGCTGATCTGCCTCGCCGGCATGGCGGTGATCATGTGGGCACCGCGCGGCGAGTGACACCACGCGACGGCGCACGGCCCGGCTCGGGGGCTCGCCCCTGCTCGGGCACGCAGGCCCGGCTCCGGCGCCCGTTCCTCCTCCGGCACCCGTCCCTGCTCAGGCGCCCGTCCCTCCTCCAGCACCCAGGCCAGGCCCGGACGCCCGTCCCTGCTCCCGCGCTCAGCCCTGCCCCGGTTCCCCGCCCGGCAGCAGCCCCAGCTGATCGAGGAAGGACATCTGGTCGAAGTAGACCCGGTAGCTGACGATCCGCCCGTCCCTGACGGTGGCGAGATCGACACCGTGCAGCTCGAACTCCCGGTTCGTCGGGGGCAGCGCCTCACCCGACGGCAGCCGCACCGGCCCGGTGTTCCGCCCCGAGTAGACCCCCTCGTCGATGGCCGTGTCCCCGACCTCGTACGAGTTCACCGGCCGGTACGAGGCGTCCGGCACCGCCTCCGTCAGCTGGCCCCACCACTCGACGACGGCGCCCCGCCCCCGCAGCTCCCCGTCCGGGGTGAGAGCGACCGCGTCCTCGGCGAACAGGTCGGTGAGCGCCTCCAGGTGCCCGTGCCCGGTGACGGACGCGGTCAGCCGGTCCATCAGCTCGCGCGCCTCTCCCATGATCCACCTCCGATCGGGAGGATCCCCCCGACTCACCCGACTCATTCTCCCACCGGAGCCGACGCCTATCCTGGCGAGCGGTACCACGGCACCGTCCGTCCCGCCCCGTACCAGCGTGCCGTCGCCCCCCGCCCCACCGCCCGAGGAGCAGCCGTATGACCCCGCCCGCCGCGTCCCGCATCGCCGTCGTCACCGGTGCGAGCAGCGGAATCGGTGCCGCCACCGCCCGGCAGCTCGCCGCCGCCGGATACCGCGTCGTGCTGACCGCCCGCCGCAAGGACCGCATCGAGGCACTGGCCGAGGAGATCAACGCGGCCGGCCACTCCGCCACCGCCTACCAGCTGGACGTCACCGACCGCCCCGCGGTCGACGAGTTCGCCACCGCCTTCCGGACCGTCGGCGTCCTCGTCAACAACGCGGGCGGCGCCCTCGGCCTCGACCCGGTCGAGAGCGGCGACCCGGCCGACTGGCGGCAGATGTACGAGACCAACGTCATCGGCACCCTCAACCTCACCCAGGCCCTGCTGCCCAAGCTGGAGGCGAGCGGCGACGGCACGGTGGTCGTCGTCTCCTCCACCGCCGGGCACGGCACCTACGAGGGCGGCGCCGGCTACGTCGCCGCCAAGCACGGCGCCCACGTCCTCGCCGAGACCCTGCGCCTGGAGATCGTCGGCCGCCCGGTCCGGGTCATCGAGGTCGCGCCCGGTCTGGTCAAGACGGAGGAGTTCGCGCTGACCCGGTTCGACGGGGACGCCGAGCGCGCGGCGAAGGTCTACGAGGGCGTGCCCGACCCGCTGACCGCCGACGACGTCGCCGACACCATCACCTGGGCGGTCACCCGCCCCAGCCACGTCAACATCGACCTGCTGGTGGTCCGCCCGCGCGCCCAGGCCTCCAACACCAAGCTGCACCGGGAGAAGCAGGGCAGTAGCGGCGAGGGCGGGCAGCGGAAGCGGTAACGGGTCAGCGGCCGGAGCGGACCCGTAGGCTCGCGGACGTGGACAGACACCTCCCCTTCGCCGGTCTGCACAACTTCCGTGACCTGGGCGGCTATCCGACGACAGACGGCCGGCGCGTCCGGCCCGGCCGCCTGTACCGCTCGGACTCCCTCGGCAAGCTCGCCCCCGGCACCCCGGACTGGGACCGGTTCCTCGCCCTGGGCATCGGCACGGTCATCGACCTGCGCCACCCCTGGGAGATCGACGCCCGCGGCCGCGTCCCGGAGCACCCGTCCTTCGCCTACCACCACCTCAGCATCGAGCACCGCCCGTACCACCAGGCCGCGTTGCCCCCCGGCACCGACCCCGGCCCCTACCTCGCCGAACGCTTCATGGAGGTCGCCGAGGACGGCACCGAGGAGATCGGCCGCGCCCTGGAACTGATCACCGAGTCGGCGCGCTCCCGCACCCCCCTGGTCTTCCACTGCGCCTCGGGCAAGGACCGCACCGGCGAACTGGCGGCCCTGGTCCTCGGCCTGCTCGGCGTCGACGAGCCCACGATCGTCGAGGACTTCAGCCTCACCGAACTGGCCACGCCCGCCCTCCTCGCGGAGTGGTCCGCGCGCAACGACGGCCGCACCCCCGCCTGGCCGGCCTTCGGCCGCGCCCCCGCCTCGGTGATGCGCCTGTTCCTGACGGCCCTGAAGGCCCGCTACGGCTCGATCGAAGGCTACGTGGAACAGGCGCTCGCGATGAACGCGACGGAACTCGCGGCGACCCTGCGCGCCCACCTCCTCGACGACGCCCCCGCCACCCGGCCGCCCCTCACCTACCGCAGAGCGACCGACGCGGACGCCCCTGCCCTGGTCCGCCTCCGCGACACGGCGGCCCTGTGGCAACTGGCCCGCGGCATCGAGCAGTGGAAGCCCGGCGAGAAGGACGAGGCCCACTTCCGCACCCGCGTCGCCGAGGGCGAGGTCTGGCTGGCGTACGCCGGCGGCCACCTCACCGGCGCCTGCGAACTGTGGTGGACCGACCCGGCGGCCTGGGGCCCCCGCCCCCCGGACGCGGGCTACATCCACCGCCTGATGACGGTCCCCCACACCACCCCACCGGGCACCGGCCGCGCCCTCCTCGCCCACGCCGAGTCCCGCATCCGGGCCGCCTCCCGCCCCTACGCCCGCCTCGACTGCCTGTCCGCCAACCCCCGCCTGCGCGCCTACTACGAACAGGCGGGCTACACGGTCGTCGGCGAACAGCCCGCCAAAACGAACGGCACAGGCAGCCCGTACGCGGTGACCCTGCTGGAGAAGCGGCTCGGCTAGCCCTTCACGCAGACGACCTGCTTGAGCTTGGCGACCACCTCGACGAGGTCCCGCTGCTGGTCGATGACCTGCTCGATCGGCTTGTAGGCGCCGGGGATCTCATCGACGACGCCGGAGTCCTTGCGGCACTCCACGCCCCGCGTCTGCTCCTCCAGGTCCTTCGTGGTGAACCGGCGCTTGGCCGCGTTGCGGCTCATGCGCCGGCCCGCGCCGTGCGAGGCCGAGTTGAAGGACTTCTCGTTGCCGAGGCCCTTCACGATGTACGACCCCGTGCCCATCGACCCCGGGATGATCCCGTAGTCGCCGGAGCCGGCCCGGATCGCGCCCTTGCGGGTCACGAGCAGGTCCATGCCCTCGTAACGCTCCTCGGCCACGTAGTTGTGGTGGCAGCTGATCTCCTGCTCGAAGGTCGGCTTCGCCTTCTTGAACTCCTTGCGGACCACGTCCTTCAGGAGCGCCATCATGATCGAGCGGTTGTACTTCGCGTACTCCTGCGCCCAGAACAGATCGTTGCGGTACGCCGCCATCTGCGGGGTGTCCGCGATGAAGACGGCGAGGTCGCGGTCGATCAGGCCCTGGTTGTGCGGCAGCTTCTGGGCGATGCCGATGTGGTGCTCGGCGAGTTCCTTGCCGATGTTCCGGGACCCGGAGTGCAGCATGAGCCATACGGAACCGGTCGTATCGAGACAAACCTCAACAAAGTGGTTGCCGCTTCCGAGCGTTCCCATCTGCTTTTCGGCGCGATCGTGACGGAATTTGACCGCTTCGGCGACTCCGTCGAACCGCCCCCAGAAGTCGCTCCACCCCGCCGTGCCGAACCCGTGCAGCCGTCCCGGGTCGACGGGATCGTCGTGCATCCCCCGCCCCACCGGAATCGCCTGCTCGATCCTCGACCGCAGCCGGGACAGGTCTCCGGGCAGGTCGTTGGCGGTCAGGGACGTCTTCACCGCCGACATTCCGCAGCCGATGTCGACCCCCACCGCCGCCGGGCACACCGCGCCCTGCATGGCGATGACGGAACCGACGGTCGCGCCCTTGCCGTAGTGGACGTCCGGCATGACGGCCAGGCCCTTGATCCACGGCAGGGTCGCGACGTTGCGGAGCTGCTGGAGGGCGCCCTCCTCGACCGTCGTGGGGTCGGCCCACATCCGGATCGGCACCTTCGCGCCCGGCATTTCCACGTACGACATACGCCTCATCCCCCGTAATCCAGGACAGAATTCTCGAATCGCAAAAACCGGAGCCAAGGTCGATGAAAGGGGCAACGGACCGGCGTTCACGGCTGCGCGTGCGATACACATTGTGTCCCGGGCAGCGATCGGCCCGGCAACCGATTTACCCCGCGAGAGGAGCCTGACCGTGCAGCGGAAGGCGTACGTACCCGGCACCGCCGCGCTCCTCGCGGCCCTGCTGGCCGGCTGCACCGGCGGTTCCGACGACGGCGGCACCACGGACGGCACCAACCCCGACGACGGCGGCACCGCCGTGGCCACCGTCGAGCCCGGCCGCTACCGCTCCCTCCCGGAGCCGTGTTCCGCGGTCGGCGAGGACACCCTCGACGACCTGCTGCCCGGCATCGCGCAGATCCTGGACGAGGAGCAGCGCGAGAAGGCCTACGAGGGCGAGGCCACGCTCACCTTCGACAACGACCGCAAGGTGGGCTGCCGTTGGAAGGTCTCGTCCCCGACGGCGACGAACTACCTGTTCGTCGACCTGGAGCGGGTGGTGTCGTACGACAACACCATCAGCGACGACAACCAGGCGCAGCAGCTGTTCGCCGCGAAGCAGGCGAAGGCGGATCTGCCGCTGCCGGCGGCGGCCACGTCCGCGGCGTCCGGCCCGGCGGAGGGATCCGGCGGGCCGTCGGCCGGTGCTCCCTCGGGCGTCCCCTCGGCCGGCGCGTCCACCGGCCCTTCCGCCCGCCGCTCCGCCGGTTCCGCCAAGGGCGCCTCGCCCTCCGGCTCGCCGTCCGGTTCCCCCTCCGGCTCCGGCTCCCCCAGTGCCACCCCCACCGATCTCCGGCCCCGCACCCTGGACGACCTCGGTGACGAGGCGTTCGTCGACGACGAGCTGAGCAGCAGTGGTTCGACGGCCAGGCAGCGCACGGTGACTGTGGCGTTCCGCACGTCGAACGTCATCGTGACCATCGAGTACGAGGAGCTGCCGGCGACCGTCGGCATGGCGCCGGACAGCAAGGAAATGCAGGACAGGGCGCTGAATCTGGCGTCCCAACTGGCCGACTCGCTGGCCGGTTAGCCCCGCTTCGCGCGCCCGCGCACATCCGCCGAACCGGAAACGCACGGTTCCTTCACCGCGTACCGTGGCCCCTCGGACCCGATCCGACCGCAGGAACCGAGCGTCATGAGTGAAGGAACCATGCAGCGACGAGCACAGCGAGAGAAGCGTGACCAGCGTGTTGAGCGAGCCGGACGGCGCGGGCGTGTCCTTGTCTCCGCCGCCGCCCTCCCCGTGATCCTGCTCGCCGCCGGCTGCTCCTCGGACTCCGGCTCCGGCGACGAGGCGAAGGCGTCGGCGGCCAGTGCCAGTGCGAGCACGTCGGCGAGCCCGTCGCCGACGGTGCGGGCCGCGGCGTACGGGACCCTGCCGAAGGCGTGTGACGTGCTGTCGGAGAAGACGCTGGAAGAACTCGTCCCGAAGGGCACGAAGTCGGGCAAGGAGGGCAGCTCCGACGATGTCTCGTCGCGTGCCAGCTGCTCCTGGAACAGTCTCGACAACAACGGCGTGAAGGGCTCCCAGTTCCGCTGGCTGAACGTCTCGCTGCTGCGCTTCGAGTCCGATGTGACGCGCGGCTCGGGCGAGGAGCTGGCGCAGGAGTACTACGAGAAGCAGGTCACCGACGTCCGCTCGGTCGAGGGTGCGAAGAACACCAAGGCGGAGCCGCTGGCCGGCACCGGCGACGAGGCGACGGCGGTGCGCTACGACCTGAAGAAGAAGGAAGGCTCCTTCAAGCAGCAGACGATCGTGGCGCGCGTGGAGAACGTGGTCGTCACCCTGGACTACAACGGCGCGGGCCTGGCGGGCGAGAAGACGCCGGACGCCGACGACCTGATGAAGGACGCGACGAAGGCCGCCAAGGAGGTGGTCGCCGCGGTGTCCGAGGCGAACGAGGGCGGCGGCGCGGCGAAGTCGCCGGGCGCGTCCGGCTCGCCGTCGAAGCCGGCCGGCTCCGCGTCCGCGTCGGCCGGTTCCCCGTCCGGGTCGGCCGGTTCGCCGGCCGCCTCGTCGAAGGCTCCGGCGAAGAAGAGCTGACCCGAGGGCCACGAAAGCGCAGCCTGCACGGACCGGTCACTCGTTCCCCGCACACGTGTGCCACTCTGTTGCGCGCAACAACACGCAGCGGGAGGGGAGTACGGGTGGCCGCGCCCATACAGCTGACACGGATGCACCGCGTTCTCATCGGCGTGGTCGTGACCGGTGCCGTGATCATCGCGGGCATCGGCTTCGCGGGCTCGTACGCCGCCGTACGCGAACTGGCCCTCAAGAAGGGCTTCGGGGACTTCAGTTACGTCTTCCCGATCGGCATCGACGCGGGCATCTGTGTCCTGCTCGCCCTGGACCTGCTGCTGACGTGGATCCGCATCCCGTTCCCCCTGCTGCGCCAGACGGCCTGGCTGCTGACGGCGGCGACGATCGCCTTCAACGGCGCGGCGGCCTGGCCGGACCCGCTGGGCGTCGGGATGCACGCGGTGATCCCGGTGCTGTTCGTGGTGGCGGTCGAGGCGGCCCGGCACGCGATCGGCCGGATCGCCGACATCACGGCGGACAAGCACATGGAGGGCGTCCGCCTCACCCGCTGGCTGCTCTCGCCGGTCCCCACCTTCCTGCTGTGGCGCCGGATGAAGCTGTGGGAGCTGCGCTCCTACGACCAGGTGATCAAGTTGGAGCAGGAACGTCTCGTCTACCAGGCGCGGCTGCGTTCCCGCTTCGGCCGCGCCTGGCGCCGCAAGGCCCCGGTGGAGTCCCTGATGCCGCTGCGGCTGGCCCGCTACGGCGTCCCGCTGTCGGAGACGGCCCCGGCGGGCCTGGCGGCGGCGGGCATCGAACCGGCCCTGATCCCGCCGGCGCCGCCCCAGGCGGAGCAAACCGGGCAGCCGGAGCTCGGGCAGCAGCCCGGTCAGCCGCAGCTCGCCGCGGCGACCCAGGCGCCCGCGCCGCGCCGGCAGGGCGGCCCCGTCCAGGAGCAGGCCCCGGAGCCCGCGCAGAACCCCTGGCTGCACGCCCGCGACCCGCACACGGTCCAGTACCAGGGCGACTACGACCCCAACTACGACCCGGACGCCGCGTACGCCCAGTGGTACGAGGAGCAGCGCCTGGCGGAGGAGTACGAGGACCAGTACCAGGAGGAGCCTCCGGCGGACGACACCGGGAGCTTCCCCATCCCGGTCGTGCCGGGCCGCACGCGGGAGCTGGGTGAGGGCGGCGGCACCCCGGAGCCCGACGAGGAGGCGTACTACCAGGTGTTCCGTCAGTCGATCGACGGCAGTTTCCCCACGCCGGGCGTCCTCGGCGACAACATCGAGGCGACCTACGGCGTGAAGCTCACCCCGAGCGCCCTGAAGGCCCTCTCGGACCGTTTCCAGCAGCGTTTCAACGCGGAGCTGGAGGAGGACCACATCGCGTGAGCGCCCGCGCGCGATGACGGAAGGGGGCGCCCGGCGAAACACCGGGCGCCCCCTTTCGTCGTACGGACCGGCCTACTCGCCGAGCAGGCGCCGCACCCGCTCCTGGCCGACCGCCAGCAGCAGCGTGGGCAGCCGGGGGCCGGTGTCCCGGCCCACCAGCAGGTGGTACAGCAGCACGAAGAACGCGCGCTGGGCGGTCTTGATCTCCGGCGGCAGCTCCTTGGGCGTCGCGTCGGCGGAGAACCCGGCCTGCACCTTCGGCACGCCGTAGACCAGGTGGGTCAGGCCGTCCAGGGACCAGTGGTCGGCGAGCCCGTCGAGCAGCAGGCGGACCGACTCGCGCGCCTGGTCGTCGAGCGACTTCAGCAGCTCGGCGTCGGGCTCCTCGCGCACGATGGTCCGCTGGTCGGCGGGGACGTGGGTGTTGATCCACGCCTCGGCCTTCTCGTACCGGGGCCGCACCTCGTCCAGCGAGGCCAGCGGGAGCGCCGGGTCCAGCTCGCTGAGGATGCGCAGCGCCTGGTCCTCGTGGCCGGCGGTGATGTCGGCGACGGAGGCGAGCGTGCGGTACGGCATCGGGCGCGGCGTCTTCGGCAGCTCACCGGCGGCGGTGCGCACCGCGCGGGAGTGCGCGGCGACGTCGGCGGGCAGGGCGGTGCCGTCGGCGACCTTGGCGTCCAGCCGGTCCCACTCGTCGTACAGCCGCTGGATCTCCTGGTCGAAGGCGACCTTGAAGGACTGGTTGGGCTTGCGGCGGGCGTACAGCCAGCGCAGCAGCTGCGGCTCCATGATCTTCAGCGCGTCGGACGGGGTGGGCACGCCGCCCTTCGACGACGACATCTTGGCCATGCCGGAGATGCCGACGAAGGCGTACATCGGGCCGATGGGCTGCTTGCCGCCGAAGATCCCGACGATCTGCCCGCCGACCTGGAAGGACGAGCCGGGCGAGGAGTGGTCGACGCCGCTCGGCTCGAAGATCACGCCCTCGTACGCCCAGCGCATCGGCCAGTCGACCTTCCAGACCAGCTTGCCGCGGTTGAACTCGCTGAGCCGGACGGTCTCGGAGAAGCCGCACGCGGTGCAGGCGTACGTCAGCTCGGTGGTCGTGTCGTCGTAGGAGGTGACGGTGGTGAAGTCCTTCTCGCAGTTGCCGCAGTACGGCTTGTACGGGAAGTAGCCGGCGGAGCCGGAGCTGCCGTCGTCCTCGGAGGCGGCGCCGGAGCCCTCGGCGGCCTCCAGCTCGGCCTCGTCGACCGGCTTCTGCTGCTTCTGCACCGCGGCGGCGGGCTTCGGCTTGGTCCGGTACTGCGCGAGGACCGCGTCGATGTCGTGGCGGTGCTTCATGGCGTGCAGGATCTGCTCCCGGTACGCCCCCGAGGTGTACTGCTCGGTCTGGCTGATGCCGTCGAACTCGACGCCCAGCTGGCCCAGCGCCTCGATCATGGCCGCCTTGAAGTGCTCGGCCCAGTTCGGGTGGGGTGAGCCCTTGGGCGCGGGCACGGAGGTCAGCGGCTTGCCGATGTGCTCCGCCCAGGAGTCGTCGATGCCGGTGACGCCGGCGGGCACCTTGCGGTACCGGTCGTAGTCGTCCCATGAGATCAGGTGCCGGACCTCGTACCCGCGCCGCCGGATCTCGTCGGCGACGAGGTGCGGGGTCATGACCTCGCGCAGGTTGCCCAGGTGGATCGGGCCGGAGGGCGAGAGCCCGGACGCGACGACGACCGGTTTGCCCGGGGCCCGGCGCTCCGACTCCTCGATGACCTCATCCGCGAAACGGGAGACCCAGTCGGTGGTCTCGGTGCTCTGAGCCACGATCGGCACGTCCTCTGTTGCTGAAGGCTTGATGGTGGCCCCATTGTCCCAGGACGTGCCGCATCCGAGAAAACGCCTTTTCGAACCCCCGGGGACGGCGGCGCAGCCACCCGTCCCGGGGGCGCGGGGAACCGCGCGAACAACCCCCACCGGCCCGCACCCGGCGACAGACCGCACCCCCCGCCCCCGCGGCCGCGAAATCCGCTTTACCCCCCATGGGATACTGACCGTGTCTATCGATCCCCACGAGGAGAACGGCACCCCACCTATGGCCTCGGTCACGTCCCTCAGCGACTCCGTCCAGCAGCACCTCGCCGACGCCCTCGCCTCCGCCCTGCCGGAGGCCGACGGGGTCGACCCGCTGCTGCGACGAAGCGACCGGGCCGACTTCCAGGCCAACGGCATCCTCGCGCTGGCCAAGAAGGCGAAGGCGAACCCGCGGGAGCTGGCGACGCAAGTCGTTGCCCGGGTGACCACCGGGGACGAGCTGATCAAGGACGTCGAGGTGTCCGGCCCCGGCTTCCTGAACATCACGATCGCGGACGGGGCGATCACGCGGAACCTGGCCGCGCGGTACGCGGACGAGACGGGCCGCCTGGGCATCCCGGCCGCCGCGAACCCGGGCACCACGGTCGTCGACTACGCCCAGCCGAACGTGGCGAAGGAGATGCACGTCGGTCACCTGCGCTCGGCGGTGATCGGCGACTCGGTCGTCCAGCTGCTGGAGTTCACCGGCGAGAACGTGGTGCGCCGCCACCACATCGGCGACTGGGGCACCCAGTTCGGCATGCTGATCCAGTACCTGGACGAGCACCCGCACGAGCTGGACCACAAGGCCGACGAGGAGGTCTCCGGCGAGGAGGCGATGTCCAACCTGGACCGCCTCTACAAGGCCGCGCGCAAGAAGTTCGACTCCGACGAGGAGTTCAAGACGCGTGCCCGGCGCCGGGTGGTCGACCTGCAGGCCGGGGACCCGCACACGCTGGCCATGTGGCAGAAGTTCGTCGACGAGTCGAAGATCTACTTCTTCTCCGTCTTCGACAAGCTGGACATGGAGATCCGCGACCCCGACATCGTCGGTGAGTCCGGCTACAACGACATGCTCGCGGAGACCTGCCGGCTGCTGGAGGAGTCGGGGGTGGCGGTCCGCTCGGAGGGCGCGCTGTGCGTCTTCTTCGACGACGTCAAGGGCCCGGACGGCAAGCCGGTCCCGCTGATCGTGCAGAAGTCGGACGGCGGCTACGGCTACGCGGCGACCGACCTGTCCGCGATCCGCGACCGCGTCTTCAACCTGAAGGCGACCTCGCTGGTGTACGTCGTCGACGCCCGCCAGTCCCTGCACTTCAAGATGGTCTTCGAGACCGCCCGCCGGGCCGGCTGGCTGAACGACGACGTGAAGGCGTACCAGCTGGCCTTCGGCACGGTCCTCGGCAAGGACGGCAAGCCGTTCAAGACCCGTGAGGGCGAGACGGTCCGGCTGGTCGACCTCCTCGACGAGGCCATCGACCGCGCCTCGGCCGTCGTACGGGAGAAGGCGCAGGACCTGTCCGAGGAGGAGATCGCCGAGCGGGGTGCCCAGGTGGGCATCGGCGCGGTGAAGTACGCGGACCTGTCGACGTCGGCGAACCGGGACTACAAGTTCGACCTGGACCAGATGGTCTCGCTGAACGGCGACACGTCCGTCTACCTCCAGTACGCGTACGCCCGTATCCGGTCCATCCTCCGCAAGGCCGGCGAGGTCCGCCCCGCCGCCCGCCCGGAGCTGGGGCTGCACGCGGCGGAGCGGGCGCTGGGCCTGCACCTGGACGCGTTCGCGGAGACGGTGGACGAGGCGGCGAGGGAGTACGCCCCGCACAAGCTGGCCGCGTACCTCTACCAGCTCGCCTCCCTCTACACCTCCTTCTACGACAAGTGCCCGGTGCTGAAGGCCGAGTCGCCGGAGCAGGTCGAGAACCGTCTGTTCCTGTGCGACCTCACGGCCCGCACCCTGCACCGGGGCATGGCCCTGCTGGGCATCCGCACGCCCGAGCGCCTGTAACCCCGCGGGCGTTGCCGACGTAACTCCGCGGGCGGTTCTACGCCGCTGCGAGCCCCCGCGCCAGCCTGCGCAGCCCCTCCGCGATCTCCTCGGGAGTCTGGGTGACAAAGCACAGCCGCAGGGTGGCGCGGTCGGGTTCGCCGGCGTGGAAGGGGGCGCCGGGGACGTAGGCGACGTCCTCGCGCACGACCGTCGGCAGCAGCGCGGTCGTGTCGTACGGCTCCGGCAGCCGCGCCCACAGGAACATGCCGCCCTCGGGGCGGGTCCAGGACGAGCCCTCGGGCAGGGCCGCGGGCAACCCGGCGAGCATCGCGTCCCGGCGCCCGGCGTAGGCGCGGGCCACCCGGGCGACGTGCGCGTCGAGGTCGCGGTCGGCCAGGTAGCGGGCGGCGGCGAGCTGGGTGACGGTCGGGGTGTGCAGATCGGCGCTCTGCTTGGCGACCGCGCAGGCCCGGCGCAGCGCGGCGGGCGCCCGCAGCCAGCCGATCCGCAGCCCCGGCGCCATGACCTTGGAGAGGGAGCCGAGCAGCACGGTCCGGTCGCGCGCGTCGTCGTGGGCGGCGATCCACGGCACCCGCTCCCCCTCGAACCGCAGCTCGCCGTACGGGTCGTCCTCGACGATCCACAGGCCGTGCCGGGCGGCGACCGCGGCGATCGCGGCGCGGCGCTCGGCGGGCAGGGTGCGGCCGGTGGGGTTGTGGAAGGTGGGCACGGTGTACAGCAGCCTGGGGCGCTCGCGCACCACCAGCTCCGCCAGCGCCGCCGGATCCATGCCGTCCGGGTCGCCGGGCACGGGCACGATCCGCGCGCCCGCGAACCCGAAGGCCTGCAGTGCGGCCAGGTAGCAGGGGTTCTCGACCAGCACCGTGTCCCCGGGCTCCAGCAGGGCGGTCGCGAGCAGCGACAGGGCCTGCTGGGAGCCGTTGGTGACGAGCAGGTCGCCGGCGTCGGTGGGCAGGCCGCGCGCGGTGGTCCGGGCGGCGAGCGCGGCCCGCAGCGCCGGCTCGCCCTCGGTCGTGGAGTACTGCAGCGCCCGCGCGGGTGACTCGGCGAGCACGTCCCGGAAGGCCGCCGCGACGCCTTCCGTGTCGAACAGCTCCGGCGCCGGCAGCCCGCCCGCGAAGTTGATCACCTCGGGGCGGGCGGTGACGGCCAGGATGTCCCGGACCGGCGACCCGCCGACCGCGCTCACCCGGGCGGCGAGCGGCGGGACGGGAGCGGGGGCTGGGCTGGACGCGGTGGGCGCGGACTCGGCGGCGAGGGTCACGGTGCGGCTCCTGGGGTGCGTCGGGACGACGGTCGCGTACCGTCTCGGCCGCACCCTAGAGAGATAGCTGCCGTCTACACCGGTGTTTCCGCGATACGGACGTCCCGATGCCCGTACGACTCGTACGCCCCGGACGCCTACCCGTCGGCGCCGGCGTCCGCGTCGACCATCGCCTCGCCCCACCCGGAGCCGCCCAGCGGGAAGTCGTACGCGGGACGGCCGTTGTTGCCGCTGGTACGGAACGGCTTCTCGCCGTCGCCGATCAGCAAGGTGCCGCCCCGGGAGCCGCTGGACCAGGTCAGCTCCAGGTACCAGCGCACCTCGTACGCCGAGGCGTCGGCCGTGACGTGGAAGACCTCCGGGTCGGACTCGCTCACCTTGAACGGGAAGTCCCGGCCGCCCGCCGCCGCCTTCACCGCCGGCCGCGCCGCGTCCAGCGCGATGGTGAACGGCCGGGTGGGCACGTCGCCGCCGCAGCCGACGCCCATCGCGTAGTCGTTCCACGGCAGCGGCGCGCCCCGGCCCACCACCCGCACGGTGAGATCCTCCACGACGACCGTCTCCCGACCGGTGCCCTGCACGGTGAGCGTCACGTACTGCTCGCGCGCCGACACCGCCCGCTGGGAGGCGACCCACGCCGGTGCCTCCAGCTCCACCGGCGGCGGGGGCACCTCGCCCGGCGGGCGGTCGATCAGATAGTGCTGGGAGCACGGGGACTCCCAGGCGTACGGGCGGGTCGTGACGGTCAGCGGCACCGGGGCGGAGGCGGACTCGCCGCGCCTCGGGGGTGCGGAACGGGGGCTCGTGGAGGGGTCGGCGGCGCTCCCGGCGGAGGAGCCGGTTCCGCCCTTGCCCTTCTCCCCTTGCGTCTCCCGCTTGCGCTGCCTCTCCTCCGGCGTTCCCGACGCGGACGGCGGGAGGGACGCCGACGCGTGCGCGGAGGCCCGCTGCCCGCCGTCGGACGCGGCCACGCCGGCGGGTTGGCGCGCGCCCGTCGCCTCGGGCGTCCCGTGGCCCCCGGACGGCAGGCTCACCGCGAGCGCCACGGCGGCGACGACGGCGAGGGCGCCGGCGAGGAGCGCGGCCCGCCGCCCGCGGAAGGGCCGCCGCCCCGAGGGCTCGGTCGCCACCTCGGGCGCCCCCTCGTCCGGCACCACTTCGGCCGCCGCGTCCGGCACCGCCTGCGAGACCGCATCCGGCACCACGTCGGGCACCGCCCCCGGGACCGCATCCGGCACCACGTCGGGCACCGCCCCCGGGACCGCATCCGGCACCACGTCGGGCACCGCCTCCGGGACCGCATCCGGGACCGCCTCCGGGACTACCTCGGGCACCGCCTCCGGCACCCGTTCCGCCGCCGCCTCGCCCTCCCGCGGCACCTGCCCCGCAGCCGCCCTGCGCTGCCCGCGCCCCGCGTCCGCCAGCACCCACCGCCGATGCAGCTCCACCAGCTCCCGCGGCGACGCCTTGCACAGCCGGGCCAGCCGCTCGACGGGCGCGTACTCGGCCGGTACGGCGTCCCCGTTGCAGTAGCGGTGCAGCGTCGACGTACTCATGTGCAGCCGCCGCGCGAGCACCCCGTAACTGAGCCCCGAGCGTTCCTTCAACTCCCGCAGCAGCGCGGCGAAATCCTCCGGCACCGTTGTCCGCCCCCGTATCCGTGTCCCGTTCCGGCATTCCAGCCGGTGGATGTTCCCCCAGGTCAAGCGGCTGCGGGCGTTCCAGCGTCCCGTTTCCCCCGCCTGGTCTGGCAGCCGGGACGGAACACACCGCAGGCTCCTCTCATCCAAGCACGCCGCTCCCGCCGGACGGTCGAGCGGCGGCCCTCAACTCCTGTTCGAACGAAGGATTCAGCCATGCGCGTGTTCCGCCGTACCCGCCTGCTCGCCGCCACCGGCATCGCCGTCACCGCCCTCGCGCTCACCGCCTGCGAGGACGGAACGGGAGCGCGGGTGGAGAGCAAGCCGTCAGGGACCACCACGCCGTCCGCGACCGCCCCGAGCGCCGCCACGGCGAGCGCGAAGCCGACGACCGCCCGGCCGTCGGGCGCCCCGGAAGGCACCCGGCAGGCTCCCGAGCCGACGCGCAACGCCCCGGAATCGGCGGACCCGGGACGGTCGGCCGGCTCCGGCTCAGGCTCCGGCTCCGGCTCCGGCTCCGGCTCCGACGACGGACCGGTGCGCACCATCTGCAACGGCTCCAACACCACGGTCACCGCACAGCCCGTGCCCCGCCCGCTGAACCACATGCTGCTCACCGTCACCAACACCGGCTCGAGGCCGTGCAACCTCATGTACTACCCGGTGCTCCGCTTCGACGAGATGCAGTGGGTGCCGCAGGCCCGGCCGGAGACCAAGCCGCAGGCGGTGCCCACGCTCGCGCCGGGCGAGTCCGGCTACGCGGGCGTCCTGCTCTCCTCGGCGGACGGCAGCGGCGATGGCGGCACGACCGCCCGGAAGCTGACCGTCTCCTTCCAGGGCGGCACGCCCAACAGCGACGGCGGGGCCTCGGCGACCCCGCCGCTCCCGTCCGAGGGCGTCTACTACGACAGCTCCCTGTCGGTGACGTACTGGCAGTCCTCCATGGAGGACGCGCTGAACTAGTCCGGGAACCGACCGTCCCGGACCGGTCCCGGCTGGTCCGGCTAGTCCCGGCCCAGCTTCTGGGCGGCCTCGGTCGCCCAGTAGGTGAGGATGGAGCGCGCACCGGCACGCTTGATGCCGGTCAGCGTCTCCAGGATGGCGCGATCCCGGTCGATCCAGCCCTTCTCGGCGGCGGCCTCGATCATCGAGTACTCGCCGGAGATCTGGTAGGCGGCGACCGGCACGTCCACCACGTCGGCGACCCGGGCGAGGATGTCGAGGTAGGGGCCGGCGGGCTTGACCATCACCATGTCCGCGCCCTCCTCCAGGTCCAGGGCCAGCTCGCGCAGCGACTCGCGCACATTGGCCGGGTCCTGCTGGTAGGTCTTGCGGTCGCCCTGGAGCGAGGAGGCGACGGCCTCCCGGAACGGCCCGTAGAAGGCGGAGGCGTACTTCGCGGTGTAGGCGAGGATGGCGACGTCCTCGCGCCCGATCTGGTCGAGGGCGTCGCGGACGACGCCGATCTGCCCGTCCATCATCCCGCTGGGCCCGACGACATGGGCGCCGGCGTCGGCCTGGACCTGCGCCATCTCGGCGTACCGCTCCAGCGTGGCGTCGTTGTCGACGCGGCCGTGCTCGTCGAGGACGCCGCAGTGCCCGTGGTCGGTCGTCTCGTCCAGGCACAGGTCGGACATGACGAGCAGGTCGTCCCCGACCTCGGCGCGCACGTCCCGGATGGCGACCTGGAGAATCCCGTCGGGGTCGGTCCCGGGCGTGCCCTGGGCGTCCTTCTTGGACTCCTCCGGCACGCCGAACAGCATGATCCCGGAGATCCCGGCCTCCACCGCCTCGGCGGCGGCCTTCTTGAGGCTGTCCCGCGTGTGCTGCACGACCCCCGGCATCGCCGCGATCGGCACCGGCTCGCTCACGCCCTCGCGCACGAACGCGGGCAGGATGAAGTCCGCCGGGTGCAGCCGGGTCTCGGCGACCATCCGCCGCATGACGGGGCTCGTACGCAGCCGACGCGGACGCGTCCCGGGGAAGGATCCGTACTTCGTCATACGCCTACGCTACGCCCGCCCCGGCACCCCCTTTACCGACGCCCAGTCGGCGCCCCGCATGCAGCCGAGGCCCCCCGGAGCCATGCTGGAAAGACGAAGACACGCTTGCTCGCCGCACCCATCCGCCCGACCGATCCGCACGACCGCTCGCAGCACCGATCCCGCACGACCGATCCGCACGACCGGTCCCAGAACCCCGAGGACCCCGAGGACCCCGACGGCCTCCCTCCCTTCCGGCCGGCCGCGCCGCCGTCCCTCCGTCGTCGCACGCGCCACGGAGGACCCGATGACCGCCACCCACCCCACCCCCGCCCTCTTCGCCCTCTCGGACGTCCGCGGCCCGGTCCTGCGCCCCGGCGACGACGGCTACGCCGAGGAGGTCGCCGGCTTTAACCTGGCCGCCCTGCACACCCCGGACGTGGTGGTGGGCGCGACCGGCGCCGACGACGTCGTCGCGGCCATGCGCTGGGCGGACCGCACCGGGACCCCGGTCGCCGTGCAGGCCACCGGCCACGGCGCCAACTTCCCCATCGACCACGGCCTGCTGATCAGCACCGCGCGGATGACCGGCGTACGGGTCGACCCGGACCGGCGCACCGCGACGGTGGCCGCCAGGGCCAAGTGGAGCCACGTCATGGCGGCGGGCGCCCCGCACGGCCTCGCCGGCCTGAGCGGCACCTCCACGGACGCGGGAGTGGCCGGTTACACGGTGGGCGGCGGACTGCCGGTGCTCGGCCGGGCGTACGGCTTCACCGCCGACCTCGTCCGCTCCTTCCAGGTCGTCACCCCGGACGGCACCGCCCGCGAGACGGATGCCGGGCACGAACCGGAGCTGTTCTGGGCGCTGCGCGGCGGCAAGGGCAACGTCGGCGTCGTCACGTCCCTCGTGATGGACCTGCTGCCGGTGCCGCGCCTGTACGGCGGGGGCCTGTACTGCCACGCCGAGCACGCCGAACCGTTGCTGCGCGCCTGGGAGCGGTGGACGCGGACGGTGCCGGACGAGATGTGCAGCGCGTACACCATCCTGCGGCTGCCGCCCATCCCGCAGATCCCCGAGCCGCTGCGCGGCGGCTTCTGGGCCCGCGTCGCGCTCGCCTGGCCGGGCGATCCGGCCGAGGGTGAGGCTGTGATCGCGCCGCTGCGCTCGGCCGCCCCGGTCGCGGTCAACATGGTCGAGGAGATGGACCACGCGGACCTGGACCGCATCCACCTGGAACCGCAGGACCCCCTCCCGGTCCGGGAGTCGTGCCTGCTGCTGCGCGACCTGCCCGCCGACGCCGTCGGCACGCTACTGGAGCTGGCCGGCCCGGGCGCGGGCGCGGAGTATCCGCTGCTGATGGTGGAGGTGCGCCACATGGGCGGCGCGCTGGCCCGCCCGCCCGCCGCGGAGGACGCCGTCTGCGCCCGCGACGCGGCGTACTTCCTGGACTCGGTCGGCGTCCTGCCCGCCCCGCCGGTCGCCGAGGCCGTCGAGCGGGCCACGAGGGAGCTGTACACGGCCATGGCCCCGTACGGCACCGGGCGCACCATGGTCAACATCCACGGCACGCCGGGCGACGAGGCCGACCGCGCCCGCGCCTGGACCCCGCAGGTCCACGACCGCCTGCGCCGCGCGAAGGCGACGTACGACCCGGCCAACCTGCTCCGCTTCGGCCACACGGTCGCGCCGCTCTAGCACGCGGGCGGCCGTGGCGGTTCGGGACCGCCCGCGTCACGCCGCCCGGAGCGGCTCGCCCGCCCCCGGGGACCGGTCCGGGTGGTCCCGGCAGTCCCGGCAGCGGCCGGGGCACGGGGCGCGGAAGGCGCGCTCGCAGCCGTCGCACGTCTGGAACGGGTGGGGGCGGCGGGCGGCTCCGGCGTCGGCGGGCGCGGCCGGAGGACGAACGGGCAGGGGTGGTGGCAGTAGTTCGCGCAGGCGGTGGGCGAGCACACCGGCCGGGTGGCGCATGTCCTCGGGGAGGCCGTCGGTCAGGACGCGGTGGACGACGGCGGTCGTGGCGCCCCCGGCGAACCAGGCGGCGACGGCGGGAGCGAGCCGGTCCACCTGCCGCCGGGAGAGGGTGAGGCGGTCGTCGGTGCGGCGCAGATCCGTGAGCAGGGCGACGGCCCTGTCGTGGTGCCGGTCACCGGGGGTGCGCTCGGGCTCCCCCATCTGCGGCGGGACGGGTGGTGCGGCAGGCGCGGGCGGTTCCGGTTCCCCGCCGGTCACGGCCCCGTCGGCGGCGCGGGCGGCGCCCTCGGCGGCGGGGACGTGGTGGGCGTAGGTCCGCGTGTACAGGCGGCCGGCTTCCGTGCGCTCGCGCACCCGCTCCAGGTAGCCATGCGCCTCCAGCTCCCGCAGCGCGAAGGCGATCCGGTCCCGCCCCTCGGGGAAGCGCTCGGCGAGGCTGCGGATGTCGACGGGGGCGCCCTCCGGCAGCGACAGGATGTGGGTGGCCAGTCCGATGGCGGTCAGCGACAGCTCGCGGTGCTGGGCGAGGTGGTTGCCGACGATCGTGTACCGGTCGGGTTGGTACGCCCGTACGTGGGTGACACCGGAGCGGGTGGCGCTGCGCCGAACACCCTGATGCGAGCGCGCGGCAGCGCTAGGCTTCGTCTCAGCCATGGGGAAGGGTTCGCTTCCTCTGTGGTCAGGCCCTCGCCCGGGATGGCAGTCCCTGCGGGGGCCGATGCATGTGTGGGGTTGTGATGGTGCCTGGGCCGAGACTGCACGTCCGCGCCACCGCCGCGCCAGCCGCACCGACCGCTTTCACCCGCCCGTGTGACACACGCGAGGTTTGGTTGGTTGGGAGGGTTTTCTCCCAGGGTTCTTTGGTCTTTTACCGCCCGCGGCCCCGGCCCGCACCCCACCGGTCCACGTGTTTCCGGGCTCCGGCGCGGCGGACCCGCGAGGGGTGATCCGACGATTCCCGTCACCCACGGTGTCCGCTCGTGGGCAGCCTGTGAAAAAAACGGAACGTATGAGGGCCGGCGGGAGAGCGAGGGCCGTGAGCGACTGGGACGCGGGACCGGACGACGAGGAGGCGGGGGCCGTGTTGCGCACGGTCTCCCGGCAGTTGAAGCTGTGGCGGGAGGCGGCCGGCCGCACCCAGGCCGAGTTCGGCGCGGCCATCGGGTACGGAGAGGACCTGGTGTCCTCCGTGGAGCGGGGGCGGCGGATTCCCCGGCCGGAATACCTGGACGCGGCGGACGAGGTGCTGGGCGCGGGCGGGAAAGTCGCGGCACTCAAGCGGGACGTGGCGGAGGTCCGGTATCCGAAGAAGGTACGGGACCTGAAGAAACTGGAGGCGGAGGCCGTCGAGCTGTGCGCCTACAACAACTCCGTCGTCCATGGGCTGTTGCAGACCATGGAGTACGCACGAGCCGTGTTCAGCGCTCGTCGGCCTCCCTTCACGCCCGACGAGCTCGAACAGCGGCTGTCAGCCCGCGTGGCACGTCAGGAGATCGTCAGCGATACGGCGGTCCGGCCCGTCTTCAGCTTCGTCCAGTGCGAGTCGACGCTTCGACGGCCCATCGGAGGCAGGACGGTCATGCGGGGACAGCTCGAACGACTCCTGAAGATCGCGAAGTTCCCCAACGTCGACCTTCAGGTACTTCCGCTCGGCCACGAGGAGAACTCGGGTCTCGCCGGGTCGTTCAGGCTGCTCAGGCTCAAGGAGGGCACCACGGTCGGGCACGTCGAGGTGCAGCACATCAGCCGTGTGATCGCCGATCCGAAGGAAGTGCAGCTCCTCGACATGCGTTATGGACTATCCGGGCGCAGGCTCTCAGCCCACGAGAGTCGATGGCCTTCATCGAGAAAGTGCTTGGAGAGACATGACCCTCAAGCCCTACGGCGGAGCCGGCCCGGACCACGTGTGGATAAAGAGCAGCTACAGCACGGACGAGGGCCCCGACTGCGTCGAGGTGGCCACCGCCCCCGCCCACGTCCTCGTGCGCGACTCCAAGAACCCGGACGGCCCCCGCCTCACCCTCGCCCCCACCACGTGGGCGACCTTCCTGCCGTACGCCTCCGGGAACTGACGGCGCGGACACGCGCGGCCCCGCACCGAGCCGACGCGGGGCCGCATGCGCACACCCGGCTCGCGCTCCCGGCCTGGCCAGCCGGGAGGAGGGCCGCTCACAGTCCCCTGACGACTCGGGCCCTGCCCTGCGTGCGGAAACCGAGGGCGTGTCGGTAGATCTCGGGCATGCGATAGCGGCCGTCGGCGTCCTTGGCAAGGGCGCCCCACTGTTCGAGGGCATCCACGTCGTCGGGGTTCAGGCCCACGTCGGACGCCTCGAACGGCATCTTCACCGAGTCCGAGAAACTCGACATGTGCCGCAGAAGCTTGCCCAGGCGCGGATTCTCCTGGTTGATCTCATCAACCTTCGCCCGGCTGCACGCCCCCAGCGCCCGGCGCATGGCGGCCGGAGTCAGCACTCGGTCGGACCAGCGGTTGTCGCCCACTGAGGCCTTGGCCGCCTCGCAGAGAAAGCGCACGATGTCACGTGCCTGGATCTGCTCCTTGAAATCCGCGAGAGCCGCGGGTACCCACCGCTCGGTCCACGCCTCGCGGGAACTGTCCGTGCCGAGTTTCGCTCCCCACAGGGGCAGCAGAGCCTGGACGATCTCGTCGTAGCCCATGTCCGCGATCGGCCGGGCCGGGTCGGTGACGGCACAGGCGTTGGCCGCCACCCACAGGGACAGCCGCAACGCGTCCTCGGTGTCCCACCGCAGTTCATAGGGCGAGTAGCGGTCGAGGAACTGTCCGAGGTTCTGCCGGATCGCGGTACGGACCAGGTCCTGCCGTACGAACACCACCAAGCCGAGCGAACGGCTGCGCAGTCGCCGCAGCCAGGCCGGAACGTCGATGAGCAGGGTTCGCAGGGCAATGCGCTTGGGTTCCGTCTCCAGTGACTCCAGCCAGTCCTCCAGGCCGTCGACGACGAAGAGGGAGCCGACGGAAGCGTCCTTGTTCAGGTGGATGAGGAACTCGTCGGTGGGCTCGTCCCGTGCCGCACCGGCCGCCCGGGCGAGGCACTCCAGCCAGCGCTCCCGCCAGAACTCGGCGTCATCCGCCCGCTCGTCACGCAGACCGGCGTTGAGGTGACTGCGGATGTCGTCCGCGGTGACACCGCTGCCGCCTGCCGCCAGGTCACGCAGGTGCTGCGGCGACGCCATGTCCTCCCTCGGTTCCGCCATGTTGACGGGATCGAGGACCGGCACCACCCTCGCCGATCTCTGGGCACGCTGGCCGTTCTCGGCGGCGAAGTCCTCCCAGGACTTCTGGGCACACATGCGGGCGAAGGTGAAGGTCTTGCCGGATCCCTTGGCACCCACCACGACCGCCACCGGCAGGTCGGTGCTGTGGTCGGCGATCAACCTGCGTACCGGCTCGGTGGTGAGGAACCCGAGGCCGGCATCCATCCCGCGCTGCTCGGCGAAAACGAGTCGGCGTGCGCTGTCCTCCAGAGCGCGTCGACGGCTGTCCAGGGTGCCCGGCTCCTCGGCGGGCACGCCGGGCGACGTCGTACCAGGGGCGAACTCCACAAGCAGTTCCGGCAGACCGCAGCGGCGCACGACCTCGATGACCGCGTCCCAGCTCTGCGGCAGAGCCAGTAGTTCCTCGCGGAACGGGCTCAGCACAGGCTCGGTCAGGACCTGCTCGTCCACCGCGAGGTCGTCCGGGGGGAAGTCGTCGGCCGTCGTCCCCGGCAGGGCGATGGTCGACGACAGCGCCTCCGACAGCCGTGTCCGGGCCTGCTCGGCATGGCCGTCGTGGACGTCGAGCCGGTACTGGGTGACGATGGCGCCCGGCGTCGGATCGGTCCTCGCGACCGCGGGCGACTGCAGACCGAGCTGCCGGATCATCGTTTCGGTGCCCTGGAGTGACTGGCTGCTGATCGTGGTGACGAAGACCCGCATGACGCGCGGGTCCAGCAGAATCGGAGCGGCCAGTTCGGAAGCACCCGCGCGAAGGTCGAGGATGACCGTGTCCGCGTCGGCAGCGCCTGCGAGCGCGGCGAGGGACTCGCTCAGGAAGTACGGAGACCGGTCCTCGGTCAGCAGGTCCGCAGGAGCGATCTGCGGCGGACCGAGCCGCGCCCTCCGGCTGGCGGGCAGGACCGTCACACATCCCGTGCCCGGATACCTCGACACCCGTTGGTTGGGCAGGTAGGCGGCGGCGATCTGCACGGCCTGCGTCGGGTCGCCCTGCTGGGCAGAGTGCAAGAGGGCGAGGACGTCCTCGTACGCGATGTCGCAGCGGCCTCCCTGGGCCTGGTACATCCAGGTGATGCCGGGCGCCTCCAGGTCCGCGTCGACGAGCAACACGTGCTGCCCCTGCGCGGCGAGATGATCGGCTAGCGCCACGGTGTGCAGCGTGCGCCCCACACCGCCCTTGAAGGAGTGGAAGGCGATCAACTGCTTGCCGTCAGCGAACTCGGCGGAACGCGGACGGGGCAGCGTCTCGCCCAGCTCTCGGGTGACACGGCGCTCCCTGAGCCTGGGACGACGCACGACGCCCTCGTGCTGCGCCGACTCCACCAGCCGGATCTCCAGCGCCTCGGGGGGATGCGAACTCGGGCGGTCCAGGTCCAGTTCGAGAGCCCCGTCCCGCTCCGCCGTGGAGCCAAGCCCGAACAGTGCGTCCAGCCACTCACGGACCTCGGTGCCTGCGGTGCCCGGCACCACGGTCAGTTCCAGCCCGTCCCACCAGGCGTCGGCTTCCAGCAGCCACCCGGGCCACGCTCCCTCGACGGCAGCCTGCGCCAATCGGGAGTCGACGTCGACCCAGGTGAACAGATTGTCGGCCACAACGCTCACGTTCCCTTCCTGGCGTCGTCCAGCAGCGACTTCAGGGCCTCCAGCGCCGCCTTCTGATCATCCGCCCGCAGCTCTGCACCATAACGCCACGCCTCGTGCAGTTGGTGGCACTCGATCCAGGTGCCGCCCCTGTGCCGACGGCATCTCAACGGGTCCGGGCCCGGGCCCGGGTCCTTGAGGTTCAAGGCCTTGGCCAGGCGCCGGAGATCGTGCGACCGGAGGTCCTTCGGCAGAGCAGCCGTGTCATTGCGGTTCAGGACGCTCCGCAGCACCCCTGCCTTCAAGCCGCACTCCGCCGCGTAGAACAGCAGCAGCCCGCTCGCCGCCGTCTCCCCCGCCTGCTCCGCGGCCCGGGCCTGCCTCGCCAGTCTGTCGCGGCTGCGTCGCAGCTCGCCCACCCCCACATCGACCATCGGGCCAGATTACTGAGGGGCAGGAGGGGCCGTGGAAGAGTTTCCGGACACCGTCCCGGCCGGTGGTGCCCGGAAGAAGAGGAACGCGCCCCGTACCGCAGTCCGGGACGCGTTCGTCATGCCCGGAGGCGTCTCACGTCGTCGTACGCCGCCTGCGCGCCCCCGGACGCCGCTCGCTCGGCCGCGTCACCGGCTCGCCGGCCTCCAGCGCCGCCAGCCGCCGCTTCATGCCGAAGTCGGCCAGCGCCTCCGCCAGCTTGTGCACGGACGGCTCGGGCGCCATGACGTCGACCCGCAGGCCGTGCTCCTCGGCCGTCTTGGCCGTGGCGGGGCCGATACAGGCGATGACCGTGACGTTGTGCGGCTTGCCGGCGATGCCGACCAGGTTCCGCACGGTCGAGGACGAGGTGAACAGCACGGCGTCGAAGCCGCCGCCCTTGATCGCCTCGCGGGTCTCGGCCGGCGGCGGCGAGGCGCGCACGGTCCGGTAGGCGGTGACGTCGTCGACCTCCCAGCCCAGCTCGATGAGCCCGGCGACCAGGGTCTCGGTCGCGATGTCGGCACGCGGCAGGAACACGCGGTCGATCGGGTCGAAGACCGGGTCGTACGGCGGCCAGTCCTCCAGGAGCCCGGCCGCGGACTGCTCGCCGCTGGGCACCAGGTCGGGCTTCACGCCGAAGGCGATGAGCGCCTTGGCGGTCTGCTCGCCCACCGCGGCGACCTTGATCCCGGCGAAGGCGCGGGCGTCGAGGCCGTACTCCTCGAACTTCTCCCGGACGGCCTTGACCGCGTTGACCGAGGTGAAGGCGATCCACTCGTAGCGGCCGGTGACCAGGCCCTTGACCGCGCGCTCCATCTGCTGGGGGGTGCGCGGCGGCTCGACGGCGATGGTCGGCACCTCGTGCGGCACGGCACCGTAGGACCGCAGCTGGTCGGAGAGCGACGCCGCCTGCTCCTTCGTGCGCGGCACGAGCACCTTCCAGCCGAACAGCGGCTTGGACTCGAACCACGACAGCTTCTCGCGGCGGGCGGCGGCGGAACGCTCACCGACCACGGCTATCACCGGCTGCCCGCCCTCGGGCGAGGGCAGCACCTTCGCCTGCTTCAGGGTCTGGGCGACGGTGCCGAGGGTGGCCGTCCAGGTCCGCTGCCGGGTGGTCGTCCCGGCGACGGTGACGGTCATCGGGGTGTCCGGCTTGCGGCCGGCGGCGACCAGTTCCCCCGCGGCCGCCGCCACGGAGTCGAGCGTCGTCGACACGACGACCGTCCCGTCCGACGCCCCCACCTCCGTCCAGCACCGGTCGGACGCCGTGCGCGCGTCGACGAACCGCACGTCGGCGCCCTGGGCGTCGCGTAGCGGCACACCGGCGTACGCGGGGACGCCGACGGCGGCGGCGACACCGGGCACGACCTCGAAGGGCACCCCGGCGGCGGCGCAGGCGAGCATCTCCTCGGCGGCGTACGCGTCGAGTCCGGGGTCGCCGGAGACGGCACGCACCACCCGCCTGCCGCCCCGCGCGGCCTCCATGACAAGATGTGCGGCATCCCGTTCCACGGGCGCCACAACGGTTGTTGACGTGCCGTCAACCACCGTCAGCTGAGGCGTGCCTGTGCCCGGAAGCCGGTCCGAGGAAGGATCCGGGTCCGGGTTCACCACGGCGACGCCCGGCTTGGCGTGGACGCGCACGACGTCGAGCACCTGGTGCTCGGCGACGAGGACGTCCGCGTTCGCCAGCGCCTCGACGGCGCGCAGTGTGAGCAGTCCCGGATCTCCGGGTCCGGCACCCAGGAAGGTGACGTGACCGTGTTCCGGACCGGCGGGAAGGGTGGTGGGGCTCACTGTGCTCGCTCCCCCATCAGACCGGCCGCGCCCTGGGCGAGCATCTCGGCGGCGAGTTCGCGGCCGAGCGCCACTGCCTGGTCGTGCGTCTGGGGCACGGGACCGGTGGTGGACAGCTGCACCAGCGTGGCACCGTCGGTCGTGCCGACGACGCCGCGCAGGCGCATTTCCTTGACAATCTGCCCGCCGGCGGCGGCCTGGGGGTCCCCCCGCTCGAGCGGAGCCGAGAGTGGGGGAAGGTCGGCCAGCGCGCCCACCGGGGCGCTGCAGCCGGCCTCCAGGGCGGCGAGCAGTGACCGCTCGGCGGTCACGGCGGCCCGGGTGAACGGGTCGTCGAGCTCGCCGAGTGCGGCGATCAGGTCCGCGTTGTCCGCGGTGCACTCGATCGCCAGGGCCCCCTGGCCGGGGGCAGGCAAAACCGTGTCGACCGACAGGAAGTCGGTCACTTCCTCGCTGCGGCCGATCCGGTTCAGTCCGGCGGCGGCCAGCACGACGGCATCCAGCTCGCCGTCGTGGACGTACCCGATCCGGGTGTCGACGTTGCCGCGGATCGGCACGCACGCGAGGTCGAGTCCGTGCGCGCGGGCGTACGCGTGCAGCTGCGCCATGCGGCGCGGCGAACCGGTGCCGACGCGCGCGCCGCGCGGCAGGTCGGTGAGCTTCAGCGCGTCCTTGGCGACAATCACGTCACGCGGGTCCTCGCGCACCGGCACGGCGGCCAGGACCAGCTCCGCGGGCTGCGCGGTCGGCAGGTCCTTCAGCGAGTGCACCGCGAAGTCGACCTCGCCGCGCAGCAGCGCGTCGCGCAGCGCGGTCACGAACACGCCCGTGCCGCCGATCTGCGCCAGCGCCTCCCGGGAGACATCGCCGTAGGTGGTGATCTCCACCAGTTCGACGGGCCGCCCGGTGACCTGGCGGACGGCCTCCGCCACCTGCCCGGACTGGGCCATGGCGAGCTTGCTCCGCCTGGTCCCGAGCCTCAGCGCCTTCTCACTCATCGTGGCCCTCGGTTCTTCTCGGTGCTGTCCTCGGCGCGGGAGACGGAGGCCACCGTCTCGGGGTCGAGGTCGAACAGGGTGCGCAGCGCGTCCGCGTACCCGGCGCCGCCGGGCTCGGCCGCGAGCTGCTTGACCCGCACGGTCGGGGCGTGCAGCAGTTTGTCGACGACCCGGTGGACGGTCTGCCGGATCTCGCCGCGCTGCTTGTCGTCCAGGCCGGGCAGCCGGCCGTCGAGCCGGGCGATCTCCGCGGCGACGACGTCGGCGGCCATCGCGCGCAGCGCGACGACGGTCGGCGTGATGTGGGCGGCCCGCAGCGCCGCGCCGAAGGCCGCCACCTCGTCGGAAACGATACGCCTGACCTGGTCGACATCGGCCGCCATCGGCGCGTCGGCGGACGCCTCGGCCAGCGACTCGATGTCGACGAGGCGCACTCCGGCGAGCCGGTGCACGGCGGCGTCGATGTCGCGGGGCATGGCGAGGTCGAGCAGGAAGAGCACGGGCTCGGGGCGCTCGGCGGCCACCGGTTCGGGCTTGCGCCGCTCCGGGATGCGGCCGACGGCGGAGGCGGTCGCGGCGAGCGCGCCGATCAGCTCGGCGTCGGCTTCGGGCCCGCGCCGGGCGGTCTCCCGGCGGGCGGTGGTGCCGCCGACGACCCAGGCGGCGTGCTGCTCCAGCGTCGCCGCGTCCATCCCGGCCACGGCGGCCTCGCCCATCACGGAGAAGCCGGGCGCCGCGGACAGGTCCAGCGGGCAGCCGTCCTCGGTGCCGACGCTGGTGGGCGGCAGCGGCGTGGGCCGTACGCCGGTCCGGTCGTCCGCCGCCTTCCCGTCCGCCCGGTCCGGCGTACGGGGGTGGCCGGCGGCCTCGGTGACGACCGTGCCGGCGCGGTCGCGCACCGCGGCGGCGACCGTCTCGGCGGCGAGCACCAGGCCGGTCGCGCCGGTGCAGGAGACGGCGATGTCGGCACGTGTCAGCTCGGCCGGCACCGCGTCCATCGGTACCGCGCGGGCCGGCACGTCCGTGTCCTCGGCCTCGGTGAGTATCCGGGCCAGCCGCTCGGCGCGCTCCTGGGTGCGGTTGGCGACGACGACCTCGGCGACCCCGGCGCGCGCGAGCGTCGCGGCGGCCAGCGAGGACATCGAACCGGCGCCGATCACCAGCGCCCTCTTGCCGCGCACCCAGTCCTCGACCGGCGTGCCGACGGCGAGCTGCTGCAGGCCGAAGGTGACCAGGGACTGCCCGGCGCGGTCGATGCCGGTCTCGGAGTGCGCGCGCTTGCCGACCCGCAGGGCCTGCTGGAACAGGTCGTTGATCAGCCGCCCGGCGGTGTGCAGTTCCTGGGCGCGGGCCAGGGAGTCCTTGATCTGGCCGAGGATCTGGCCCTCGCCGACGACCATGGAGTCCAGTCCGCAGGCCACCGAGAACAGGTGGTGGACGGCCCGGTCCTCGTAGTGCACATAGAGATAGGGGGTGAGCTCGTCCAGCCCGACCCCGCTGTGCTGGGCGAGCAGGGTGGACAGCTCGGCGACACCGGCGTGGAACTTGTCCACGTCGGCGTACAGCTCGATGCGGTTGCAGGTGGCCAGCACGGCGGCCTCGCCGGCCGGTTCGGCGGCGACGGTGTCCTGCGCCAGCTTGATCTGCGCGTCCGCGCTCAGCGCCGCCCGCTCCAGCACGCTGACCGGGGCGCTGCGGTGGCTCAGTCCGACGACGAGGAGGCTCATGCCGGCATCACGGCGGGCATGTCCCCGTCGGGTCCCTGGTCGGCGGAGTCGCCGCGCTGGGCGGCGGCCGGTACGGCGGACTCGGCCGCGGCCTCCTCGCCGGCCTTGCGCTGCTCGTGGAAGGCGAGGATCTGGAGTTCGATCGACAGGTCGACCTTGCGCACGTCGACGCCGTCCGGGACGGACAGCACGGTCGGCGCGAAGTTCAGGATGGAGGTGACCCCGGCGGCCACGAGCCGGTCGCAGACCTGCTGGGCGGCGCCGGCGGGGGTGGCGATGACACCGATCGACACACCGTTGTCCTGGATGATCTTCTCCAGGTCGTCGGTGTGCTGCACCGGGATGCCGGCGACGGGCTTGCCCGCCATGTTCGGGTCGGCGTCGATCAGCGCGGCGACCCGGAAGCCGCGGGAGGCGAAGCCGCCGTAGTTGGCGAGGGCGGCGCCGAGGTTGCCGATACCGACGATCACGACCGGCCAGTCCTGGGTGAGCCCCAGTTCGCGGGAGATCTGGTACACGAGATACTCGACGTCGTAGCCCACGCCACGCGTCCCGTAGGAGCCCAGGTACGAGAAGTCCTTGCGCAGCTTCGCGGAGTTGACTCCCGCCGCGGCCGCCAGCTCCTCGGAGGAGACCGTCGGCACCGAGCGCTCGGAGAGCGCGGTCAGGGCGCGGAGGTACAGCGGAAGCCGGGCGACGGTGGCCTCGGGAATCCCTCGGCTACGGGTCGCCGGTCGGTGAGTTCGGCCAGTTGCCACGGTGCTCCTGCGGGTAGAGCGGGGCTGTAGGCGGTCATACGTCCCCAGACCGCCCCGTCGACAGCAGGCTATGTCTTTGTGAACGCGTGCACAAAGATAGTGTCCGATTTGCCCGGCCAACGTGACGGGGGTCACGACCGATTTCCTTCCTCACGATCCACGCCCCCGAGACCACGACAGCCATGGATCCTAAGCCGTGAGGGCCTTGCGAAGCCGCTCCTCATCGACTCGCCAGAAGGTGTGCTGCTCCCCGTCGACCAGCACGACCGGGATCTGCTCCCAGTAGCGATCGTGCAGGTCAGCGTCCTGGGTGATGTCCTTCTGCTCCCAGGGCACGCCCAGTTCCGCGCACACCTTCTCGATGACGATCTGTGCGTCATCACACAGGTGGCAGCCGGGCTTGCGGATGAGGGTGACGAGACGGTCCCGGGGAGCGACCGCGCCCCGCCGCCGGAAGATGGGACTCATACCGGCCATTCTCCCGCGCCGCGGGCCCGCGCTTCAGCCCTTCCTCGACGGTCCGGCAGCCCGGTGTTCACCGCCTCCGCCCTCACGGCGAACGGAACCTCCGAACAAAATGGCTATGCTCACGCCATGGCCGCTCTCGGATGGCTCACGGGCCGTAGGCGCTCCGCCACGGCGCGCAGCGTGTTGGCAGGCGAGGCCTCGGCTGAGGCCGCGCGCAAGTCCGCCGGGGCCACCGGGGTCTCCGGCGCGGAACCCCCCTTCCCGGTGCCCGGCGACGAGCAGGCCGCCGCCTTCTTCGACCTGGACAACACGGTCATGCAGGGCGCCGCCCTGTTCCACTTCGGGCGGGGCCTGTACAAGCGCAAGTTCTTCGAGACCCGCGACCTGGCCCGGTTCGCCTGGCAGCAGGCCTGGTTCCGGCTCGCGGGCGTCGAAGACCCCGAGCACATGCAGGACGCCCGGGACTCGGCGCTGTCCATCGTCAAGGGCCACCGCGTCGCCGAACTCAGCTCCATCGGCGAGGAGATCTACGACGAGTACATGGCCGAGCGGATCTGGCCGGGCACCCGCGCGCTCGCCCAGGCCCACCTGGACGCGGGCCAGCGGGTCTGGCTGGTGACGGCCGCCCCCGTGGAGATCGCGCAGGTCATCGCCCGCCGCCTGGGCCTGACCGGCGCGCTCGGCACGGTCGCCGAGTCCGTCGACGGCGTCTACACCGGCAAGCTCGTCGGCGAGCCCCTGCACGGCCCCGCCAAGGCCGAGGCGGTCCGCGCCCTGGCCGCCGCGGAGGGACTGGACCTGTCCCGCTGCGCCGCGTACTCCGACTCGCACAACGACATCCCCATGCTGTCGCTGGTCGGCCACCCGTACGCGATCAACCCCGACAGCAAGCTGCGCAAACACGCCCGCCGCATGGACTGGCGCCTGCGCGACTACCGCACCGGCCGCAAGGCCGCGAAGGTCGGCATCCCCGCCGCGGCGGGCGTCGGCGCGGTCGCCGGCGGCACGGCCGCGGCCATCGCCCTGCACCGCCGCCGCCGCTAGCGGTCCGGGCGCGTCACGCCGGGCCGACACGCCGCGGCGTGCGGCCAATCCACCAGTCGTACCCACCCGGACGCCCGGCCAGTCCCTCCTTACCGCACCCGGCCACAACACGTCTCGGACCCACTCGGAAGCCGAACCTTTCCGATCAACAAGTTGTCACTATGCGCAACTCGATGGGGCGTCAATCGGTTACAGAAGCGACGTAATCGATGATTTGAGCAACTGGGTGTAGCAGCGCCTGTACGAAGCGTTATTCTCCTCAGACGCAAACCGGTACCCCTCCGTCGCTACGACGGGTGAAAGGTCCCGCACTGCACGTGATGGAAGCTCTGCCTCTGGGAGTCTCGTGTACCCACACGTCGGGGTTGACGCCTCGGGCCTGGCTACGCTGCGCGCAACGGTCCTCCGACTGTTGCGCGACTTCGTCCCCACCGCGTACGCCGTCCCCGCCTTCGCCTCCGCCGCGCCCGCGGGCCCGTGCTACGCACTGGCCGACGGCGGCGCCGCGGTCGGCAGACGAGGACGCGCCACCGGCGCCCCCGCCGCGCGCCGGCCGGCCGCCGACAGCGACAGCGCCCGGATGATGGACCTCGTGGAGCGCGCCCAGGCCGGCGAGGCCGAAGCCTTCGGCCGCCTCTACGACCAGTACAGCGACACGGTGTACCGGTACATCTACTACCGCGTGGGAGGCAAGGCCACCGCCGAGGACCTGACCAGCGAGACCTTTCTGCGGGCCCTGCGCCGCATCGGCACGTTCACCTGGCAGGGCCGCGACTTCGGCGCCTGGCTGGTCACGATCGCCCGCAACCTGGTCGCCGACCACTTCAAGTCGAGCCGTTTCCGCCTCGAAGTGACCACCGGCGAGATGCTCGACGCCAACGAGGTCGAGCGCTCCCCCGAGGAGTCCGTCCTCGAGTCCCTCTCCAACGCCGCCCTGCTCGACGCCGTACGGCGGCTCAACCCCCAGCAGCAGGAGTGCGTGACGCTCCGCTTCCTCCAGGGCCTCTCGGTCGCCGAGACCGCCCGTGTCATGGGCAAGAACGAGGGCGCCATCAAGACCCTCCAGTACCGCGCCGTCCGCACCCTCGCCCGGCTCCTCCCGGACGACGCCCGCTGAACGCGCCACCCACGGCCCGCCCCGCCCGGCACCCGGCCCGCGCGCACTCTCCGCTGCCCTCAACACACCGCCCGTGAAGGCACGTTGACTTCGCGGTCCGCTCGTCCGCCGTCCGTAACCGAAGCACCGCGCCGCTCGTTGTGCGGGATGCAGGCTCCCTGTGGTCACTCCCCGGCCGTATCCGATCGCTCGTTCGTGTGGACGCGGCCGGGGTGTGCAACCCTCAGGACCCCCTGGGGAGTCGACCGTCATGACGAGAGGAGGTGCCGCCAGTGATCGCGAACGTATCGGCGCACCGGCGGGCGAACGCCTTCGCCCAGGCTCTGGAGGAGCAGTCCGACCGGGACACGGCGGACGAGCGGCCCGAGGCATCGGCACCGGATGCCTCGGAGCCGACCGGACAGAGCCACCTGCTGGCCCTCGCGACCAGTCTCGGCGAGCTGCCCAAACCGGAGCTGGACCCCGAGGTGAAGGTCGTCCAGCGGGCCCAGTTGGTGGCCGCGATGGAGGCCATGCTGCAGGAGGGCGGCGAGGCGGACCCATCGGTCCCCGAACAGCGCCGCACCCGGGGCGCACACCGGGCGACGTCACTGGGGAAGTTCCGGCCGCGCACCCGGCTGGCCAAGGGCCTCACCGCCGGCGGCCTCAGTGTCGGGGTCGCCGCCGGGGCCTTCGGCGGAGTCGCCGCTGCGAGCTCGGACGCCCTGCCCGGTGACTCGCTCTACGGCCTCAAACGGGGCATCGAGGACTTCAAACTGGGCCTGGCCGACGAGGACGACGAGCGCGGCCGGATGTATCTCGACCAGGCATCCACCCGCCTGAGCGAGGCCCGCCGGCTGCTGGAGCGCGGCCGCGGCGGCCACCTCGACCACGAGTCCCTCGGCGAAATCCGCCGCGCCCTGTCCGGGATGCGCCACGACGCCTCCGAGGGCCACCGGCTGCTCAGCGCGGCCTTCCAGCGCGACCCCGACTCGCTGGCCCCCATCCAGGCGCTGTCCGCGTTCTCCCGCTCGCACCGCGAGGCCTGGGGCGCCCTGCGCGAACGGCTGCCGCTCCAGCTGGGCGATGTCAGCGAGCAGGTGTCGTCGGTCTTCGACGCCATAGACCAAGAGGTCGCCCCGCTGCAGTCCCTGCTCCCCCAGCCCCCCGTACAGGGCGGCCCCACGAGCGGCGGGCAGCAGGGCCCGGACACCGACGAGTCCACCGGATCCTCCGGCACCGGTCACTCCTCGGTGCCCAGCACCGGCAGCGGCAGCGCCGACACCGGCCAGTCCGGCAGCGCCGGACGGCCCAGCCAGTCGGCCGACTCCGGCAAGGACGGCGACGGCCTGCTCGGCGGCAACACCGGCGGCCTCCTCGACCCGCCGGAGACCCCCGGCACGACCTCCCCGTCCGAGACCAGGGCGCCGGCCCCCGAGCCCGACGTCACGGTCCCGCCCCTCCTCCCCGGCCTGCTGCCCGGCCTGGGAATCGAGGCGGAGGACGCGGAGTAACAGCGGCCCGAGAAGCCGTACGACGACGGGGGCGCCCCTTCCACCAGGGCGCCCCCGTCGTCGTACCGCCACGGCCCGGCGGGCGGCTCAGAAGAAGACCGACCGCCGCTGCACCAGCAGCTTGTACAGCGTGTGCTGGATCTGCTCGCGCACCTGGTCCGTCAGGTTGAACATCAGCATCGGATCCTCCGCCGCCTCCGGCGGATAGCCGTCCGTCGGGATCGGCTCGCCGAACTGGATCGTCCACTTCGTCGGCAGCGGGATCGCGCCCAGCGGGCCCAGCCACGGGAAGGTCGGCGTGATCGGGAAGTACGGGAAGCCCAGCAGCCGCGCCAGCGTCTTCGCGTTGCCGATCATCGGGTAGATCTCCTCCGCCCCGACGATCGAGCAGGGGATGATCGGGGCGCCCTGCCGCAGCGCCGTGGAGACGAAACCGCCCCGGCCGAACCGCTGGAGCTTGTAGCGCTCGCCGAACGGCTTCCCGATGCCCTTGAAGCCCTCCGGCATCACCCCGACCAGCTCGCCCTGCGACAGCAGCCGCTCGGCGTCCTCCGCGCACGCCAGGGTGTGCCCCAGCTTGCGGGCCAGCTCGTTGACCACCGGCAGCACGAACACCAGGTCCGCGGCGAGCAGCCGCAGATGCCGGCCGGCCGGGTGGTGGTCGTGCACCGCGACCTGCATCATCAGGCCGTCCAGCGGCAGCGTCCCGGAGTGGTTGGCGACGATCAGCGCCCCGCCCTCCGCCGGAATGTTCTCGACGCCCTTCACCTCGACCCGGAAGTACTTCTCGTACACCGGCCGCAGCAGCGACATCAGGACCTGGTCGGTCAGCTCCTCGTCGTAACCGAAGTCGTCGACCTCGTAGTCCCCGGTGAGGCGGCGGCGCAGGAACGCCAGCCCGCCCGCGATCCGCCGCTCCAGGGACCCGGCGTCCCCCGGCCGCGGCGGCTCCTGCGCGCCGCTCACGGGGGCGTCCTGCGGCGCCGCGGCACGCGTGGGCAGCGGCTGGACGTCACCCACCTGACCGGCCTCCCGACCCGCCTCGCGGCCGGCCTCACGCGCCCGCGCCTGCTCCCCGCCCCCACCGCGCTGGCCGGCCGTGCTCCGCCGTCGTGACGGCCGCTGTGCGGCGCCCCCGCGGGACCGGTCGTCGTCGAAGGGAATGACCTTGGCATCCGCCATCGTTGCTGCGCTCCTCAGTTGGCGCTCTGCGTCGGGGACTGGCTCGGGGAGTGGCCGGCCGCGTGGCCCGGCGAGCGGGACGCGCCCGGCTCGGCGAACAGCGCGGCGGCCAGCCGGTCGACGGCGCCCGCCATCGCCTCCGGCGGCAGCAGCCCGGGGCCGTGGCCGCGGGCGAACTCCGCGAAGGTCTCGGCGGTGGTGTACTTCGGCTCGAAGCCCAGCGTCTCGCGCATCTGGGTGGTGTCCACCACCCGGCCGTGGGTGAGCAGCCGGATCTGCTCAGGCGAGAAGTCCGTCATGCCCAGGGTCCGCACCAGCGACCCGGCCCAGGTCACCGCGGGCAGCAGCAACGGCACCGTGGGCCGCCCGAGCCGCCGCGAGCACTGGGACAGCAGCACCACACCGTCCCCGGCGATGTTGAAGGTGCCGCTGTTCAGGGTGCCCCGGGCCGGCTCGTGCGAGGCCAGCCGCAGCACCTCGATCACGTCGTCCTCGTGCACGAACTGCAGCCGCGGGTCGTAGCCGAACACGGTCGGCAGCACCGGCAGCGCGAAGTAGGAGGCGAGCGGCGAGTCGGCGCACGGGCCGAGGATGTTCGCGAACCGCAGCACGCACACGGCGACGTCCGGCCGCCGCCGGGCGAACCCGCGGACGTACCCCTCCACCTCGACCGCGTCCTTGGCGAAGCCACCGCTGGGCAGCGACTTCGGCGGCGTCGTCTCGCTGAAAACGGCCGGATCGCGCGGCGCCGACCCGTACACGTTCGTACTGGACTTCACCACCAGCCGCTGGACCGTCGGCGACTTCTGGCAGGCGCCGAGCAGCTGCATGGTGCCGATGACGTTGGTCTCCTTGACCGTGGCCCGGCTGCCGCCGCCCAGCGCGGTGCCCGTGACGTCCATGTGCACGACCGTGTCGGCGCCGGACTCCGCGACCACCCGGGCGATGCCGGGCTGCCGGATGTCCGCCTGGACGAAGTCGGCCCCGCCCAGGTGGTGCTCGGGCGGCACCGCGTCCACGGCGACGACGCGGTCCACCTCCGGATCACGCTGGATGCGCCGTACGAACCGGCCGGCCAGCCGGCGGGCCACTCCGGTGACGAGCACGACCTTGCCCAAGATCAGCGCCTTCCTTCGTACCACGTCGTACAGCCGTACGTCCTCTGCGTCCCCGCCCGTACCCTGCCGCGTTCCCCTCTCGCGGCCAACTTAGCGGGTCGGCACCGCCCTGTGACGACCGCCTGACGCGTGACATGACGGAAAACGCGCGGGAAACGCGTGCGGCCCACCGGGAAACGCGGGTGGCCCCCCACCGAACCCGGTGGGGGGCCACAGAAACGCGGTGCGCGCGTTGCGGCTTGCCGCGTCGCCTTACTTCTTGTTGCGACGCTGAACGCGCGTGCGCTTGAGCAGCTTGCGGTGCTTCTTCTTGGCCATCCGCTTGCGCCGCTTCTTGATAACAGAGCCCACGACTACCCTCGCTCACTTCTCATCACTCGGTGTTTGGGCGCCATGGGCCCACACGACCTACGAGGGGCTAGCCTACCCAACCGAGCGCTGAGGTCGTAATCGGGGTGACCGGGGAGATCGAAAATGCCCTGTGGTGATCACCCCGGACCGTCGTCTCAGGCGGATTCCACCCCCACGTAGCTGTCGCGAAGGTACTCGTGAACCGCGTTCTCCGGGACCCGGAAGGACCTCCCGACCCGGATCGCGGGCAGATGACCGCTGTGCACCAGCCGGTACACGGTCATCTTCGACACTCGCATCACCGCGGCCACTTCCGCCACGGTAAGGAACTGAACCTCGCTCAGAGGCCTCTCGCCAGCTGCCATGACACACCTGAACCTTCCGCACTCGACGGCCACCGGCTTCCCCTTCCGGTGACTCTTCGTCGCTGCGTGCTCACTCCCCAGACTAGGGGCGGGTGATGCAAGTGGGGAAGAGGTGCACCCATCGGCGGCCTACTGTGACAGACACGCTCGATTGAGTACGTAGCGGGTAAGCGGCCGGTAGTAAGCAGACCGCACAGCGTCATCAACCGGAACGACGACGGCCACGCACCCCTCGGCCTGCCCCACGAAGAGCGCGGGGTCGTCGGTGTCAGCCAGCCCAATGGCCTCAAACCCCAGCTGACCTGCTCCGCAGACCCAGCCGTGGTCCCCGATCACCAGCTCCGGAAGGGGTCCGCCGGCCTCGGCCGCGGCGGCCAGAGCGGTACGAATCGGGAGCGGGGAATGCGTGTGTGCGCCGGTCGCACGACCGTGGCCCGGGGCGGCGGGTTCCCGCACGAGCGCGACTCCTCGTACGTAGTCGAGGTTGTGTGTGCGTAGACCGAACCGGGTCAATATGTCGACACAGCGACCCTTCGCCGGTGTGAGGACAGCACATCCCGCCGCCGAGAGGGCGTCCGCCAAGTCGGCGTAGAAGCCGAGCAGCCGGTGCGGGTGCCCGGTCCCGAGGAGCACCGGCGCCCGCCGCCGCGCCGCGGCCCCGAGCCGCTCCGCGAAGGCGTCCAGGGCGGCGAGCGTCAGCTCCGGATCGATCAAATCCGGACCCGAAACGCACCTCATGTCACCAGAAACGCCACAGCTTTCAGCCATCAATCCCACCAAATCCGGCACGCGCCAGGCTCCCACCGGATCGACGCCGATCAGCACGCGGGGATCCCGAGCCGCGAACAGCCGGTAGCTCCGCAGACTCCGCTCCCGCCCCGTGGCCACCCGCCCGGCCAGCCCGGCCGCCACCAGATGCTCCCGCAGAACCCCGGCACTCACCATGCACCGATGCTGCCGGACCCCAACCGCCTCCGCCCCGGAAACGGGGGACCACCGCGCGGTTGGCGTAACTGGACGGAAGGCCCGGCGCACCGCCGCCACCGAGGGCACCGCTGACCCCACTGGCGCCCGCTGCCACCGTCGGCACCGTGCCACCGTCGGCACCGCTGGCGCCGCTGGCGCCGCTGGCGCCGCTGGCGCCGACAGCACCGCTGACCGCGCTCGGGCCGCCGGCGCCGCGCGGCACCGACGGCACCGCCGCCCTCGCTGGCACCGTGCACCCCGCCGCTCACATGCCGCCGACCCGCCCACGTACCGCTGGGCCGTACCCCGACGACCACGCCGGCGGCCCCGCCGCTACGCCAGCAGCCCGCGCAACGGGAACACCGCCCGCCGCACCGCCAGCACCGCCTGATCCAGCCGGTCGGCCGGGTCGTACCCGTCCTCCCACTCCCGGAAGGACACCGGCCACCGGCCGTCCGTCATCCGCATCGGCCCCAGCTCCCGAGTCCGCGCGAACACCTCCTGCCGCCACGCCTCCGGGATCACCGTCTCCGGCGCGATCTCCCGCCCCGCCGCGATGCCCACCAGATGCGTCCACGACCGCGGCACCACGTCCACCACGGCGTACCCGCCGCCGCCCAGCGCGAGCCACCGCCCGTCGGCGTACTCGTGCGCCAGCCGGTGACACGCCACCTGCACCGCCCGCTGCGCGTCCAGCGAGACCGCGAGATGCGCCAGCGGGTCCTCGAAGTGGGTGTCCGCCCCGTGCTGCGTCACCAGCACCTGCGGCCGGAAATCCGCGATCAGCTCCGGCACCACCGCGTGGAACGCCCGCAGCCACCCCGCGTCCCCGGTCCCCGCCGGCAGCGCCAGGTTCACCGCGGACCCCTCACCCGCACCGCCCCCGGTCTCCTCCGGCCACCCGGTCTGCGGGAACAGCGTGCGCGGATGCTCGTGCAGCGAGATCGTCAGAACCCGTGGATCCTCCCAGAAGGCCGCCTGCACCCCGTCCCCGTGATGCACGTCGACGTCCACGTAAGCGACCCGCTCGGCCCCCAGCTCCAGCAGCCGCGCGATCGCCAGCGACGCGTCGTTGTAGACGCAGAACCCCGCCGCCCCGCCCGGCATCGCGTGGTGCAGCCCGCCCGCGAAGTTCACGGCGTGCAGCGCGTCGCCCCGCCACACCGCCTCCGCGGCCCCCACCGACATCCCGGCGATCAGCGACGACACCTCGTGCATCCCGGCGAACGCCGGATCGTCCAGCGTCCCGATCCCGTACGATCCGTCCGCCCGACGGGGATCCGCCGAAGCCGCCTTGACCGCCTCGATGTAGTCCTCGCGGTGGACGAGCCGCAGCGTCGACTCCCCGGCCGGCTTCGCCGCCACGACCTCCACCTCACGGTCGAGCCCGAACGCCGAGACCAGTCGCCGGGTCAGGGCCAGCCGGACCGGATCCATCGGATGCCCCGGCCCGAAGTCATACCCCGTTACTGCCTCGTCCCACATCAGCTGTGCGCGGCCGCTCATGCCCGCCACCGTATCGGTCCGGTTGAGCGGCGAACGACCTGGCATACACCAGCGTCACCAGGACCAGCACCATCGGCACAAGCATCGCCCCGCGGTAACTCCACGCGTCGCCCAACGCCCCCACCAACGGCGAACCGATCAAAAACCCCACGTAGTTGAATACGTTCAGCCGCGCGACCGCCGCATCGGACGCCCCCGGGAACAGCCGCCCCGCCGCCGCGAACGTCTGCGGCACGAGCACGCACAACCCCAGCCCCAGCAGCGTGAATCCGAGCATCCCCACCCACGCCCCGGGCGCCCCGGCCACCACCGCGAACCCGGCCGCCGCCACCAGCGCCCCGCCCCGCACCACCGCCACGGCCCCGAACCGCCGCACCCCGGCGTCCCCGACGGCCCGCCCCAGCAGCGTGGTCACCATGTAGACGTTGTACGGAACCGTCGCCGCCTGCTCGGAACTGCCCAGCACGTCCTGGAGGTACTTCGCACTCCAGTTGGCCACGGTCGAGTCCCCGATGTACGCGAAGGTCATCACCAGGCACAACGGCAGCAGCGCCTTGAACACGACACCACCGCCGCCACCCGCGTCCCCCTCCCCCTCACCGGCCGCAGCCCGCCCCCCGTCGACGTACCACCGGCTCCCCACCAGACACAGCGGCAGCAACACCCCCACGACCGGCAGATACGACACGCCGAGCGCCAGCCCCCAGTGCGCCTCCACCCACGCCAGCGAGGCCCCGAGAATCCCGCCCAGGCTGTACGCCGCGTGAAACCCGAGCATGATGCTGCGCCCGTACGACCGCTGGAGGCTCACCCCGAGCATGTTCATCGACGCGTCCAGCGCCCCCACGGCCAGCCCGAACACCCCCAGCGCCACGGCCAGTACCGCCATCCGCTCCCCCGCGCCCACGCCGAGGAGCGCCAGGAGCACGACGGGCTGGGACCACCGCAGCACCGCACTGGCCGGTACGCGCCGCACCAGCCACTCGGTCGCCACGCTCCCTGCCCCGGCCAGCACCGGCACGGCCGCCAGGAACGCCGGCAGCAGCGCGTCCGACACCCCGTACCGGTCCTGGATCGCCGGGATCCGCGTCACGAGCAACGCGAAGGCGACGCCCTGAGCGAAGAATCCGAACGCCAGCGAAGCCCTGCCGCGCCGCAGCTGATCCGTCATGGCGGCGAGCGTAGGGCCCCGGCGTACCGCTGGGTATATCAAGCCAAAGATGAATTTCCTTCAGCTGTTCGGCGCCGGCTCAGGCGAGCAGTCCGATCAGCTCCCCCATCTCGGAGAACAGCCCGGTCGCCCCCGCGAGCTTCGCGGCCGGCGTCATGGCGGTGAACCCGTACACGTGCATCCCCGCGGCCACCGCCGCCCGGACCCCCAGCGGACTGTCCTCGACGACCACACACCGCTCCGGCGCGACCCCCATCCGCTCCGCCGCGTGCAGGAACAGGTCCGGCGCCGGCTTGCCCCGCCCGACGTCCTGCGAACTGAAGATCCGCCCGTCGTCGAACCACCGCTCCAGCCCGGCCACCCGGTGCCCCACCCGGATCCGCTCATGGCTCCCCGAGGACGCCACGCAGTACGGCACCCCGTCCGCGGCCAGCTTCTCCAGCACCTCGGCGGCCCCGTCGACGGCCTTCAGCTCCCGTTCGAACGCCGCGAACACCCGAGCGTGGAAGACGTCGTCGAACTCCGCCGGCAGCCGCCGCCCGGTGCGCTCCTCTATCAGCTCGTGGACCCGGTGCATCGCGGACCCCATGAAGTCCCGGATGGAGTCCTCGTACGTCGTCGGGTGCCCCAGCTCGGTGAGATAGGCCGCCAGATGCCGGTTGGAAATCGGCTCACTGTCGACGAGCACACCGTCGTTGTCGAAGATGACCAAGTCATAGCGCATGCGATAGACCTTAAACGCAGAAAACCCCCGCATCATGTGATGCGGGGGTTTTCCCAATAATTGTTCGGCGGCGTCCTACTCTCCCACAGGGTCCCCCCTGCAGTACCATCGGCGCTGTAAGGCTTAGCTTCCGGGTTCGGAATGTAACCGGGCGTTTCCCTCACGCTATGACCACCGAAACACTATGAAACTGTCAACCGGAGCCGCAGCAACGGCTACGACGGTTGTTCGTGGTTTCAGAACCAACACAGTGGACGCGAGCAACTGAGGACAAGCCCTCGGCCTATTAGTACCGGTCAACTCCACACGTTACCGTGCTTCATCCGGTGACACATCACGAGAGCGGAACAGTCAGGCGGAATAGGCCCGACCGTTCACAGCGTCCTCGCTGTGTTTTTTCAAAGGAACCTCGTCCCAGCTGATGCTGGAGACGGGGTATCAACATATCTGGCGTTGACTTTTGGCACGCTGTTGAGTTCTCAAGGAACGGACGCTTCCTTTGTACTCACCCTTTCGGGCTTTCCTCCGGGCGCTTCCCTTCGGTCTTGCGTTTCCGACTCTATCAGATCTTTTCTCGATCCGATTTCCTCGGTGCTTTCCAGGTTCCCGCTCTCGCGTTTCCCTTTCCGGCGGTTCCGACTCTATCAGATCCTTTCGGGCCTGACTCCCAGTCAGAGGGGGTTGCCTTCCCGGCCGTTGCGGGCCGTTCCGACGAGTGAGACTTTAGCGGATTCCTCGCTCCCGAGCTAATCGGGGGCTGCGTCCTTTCGAACGCGGATTCCGCATTCCGTAAATACGCACGCCAATGGCACGACGACAGATCGACTGCGCGTCGAAAGTGGTTTGGTACTTGCGGAATGGCTGTCCGGGGACCGACCGGAGTCGGCGCTCACGTCGGACAACTCGGAGAACCCTACGGACGGGCGTGGGGCGTGTCAACTCCGGGGCGGGAGGCACCCCTGCCGCGTATCGTGGGTGCCGTGACTACGCGTACGTGCACCCAGCAGTGGTGGGCCGCCTGACGGCGGCCGTCCTCACGTATGCACTCGACGGCCGCCGCCTCGGCGGCCGTCGTCGTATCTCCCTCCGGGAGGGTCGGTCGTCGGTGACGGCGGCGGCCCTACCAGGAGGTGGAGAGATGAAGCGGGTCTTCAGCGGGGTCAAGCCGACCGGGCATCTGACGCTGGGGAACTACCTGGGGGCCATGCGGCGGTGGGCCGCGGTGGACCAGCACCAGGCCGACGCCCTGTTCTGTGTCGTCGATCTGCACGCGCTGACCGTGGAACACGATCCGGCACGCGTGCGGCGGCTCAGCCGGCAGGCGGCGACGCTGTTGCTCGCGTCGGGGCTCGATCCCGAGAAGTGCACCGTTTTCGTCCAGAGTCATGTGGACGAGCACGCGCGGCTGTCGTATCTGCTGGAGTGCGTGGCGACCGACGGCGAGATGCGGCGGATGATCCAGTACAAGGAGAAGGCCGTGCGGGAGCGGGCGCGCGGCGGGAGTGTGCGGCTGTCGTTGCTGACGTATCCGGTGCTGATGGCGGCGGACATCCTGGCGTACGGGACCGACGAGGTGCCGGTCGGGGACGATCAGACGCAGCATGTGGAGCTGGCCCGGGATCTGGCGGTGCGGTTCAACCAGCGGTACGGGCACACGTTCGTGGTGCCTCGGGCCACGGCTGCGGGGGTGGCGGCGCGGGTGATGAACCTGCAGGAGCCGACGTCGAAGATGGGCAAGAGCGATGACGTCGGTCCGGGGATCGTGTATCTGCTCGACGAGCCGGACGTGGTGCGCAGGAAGGTGATGCGGGCCGTGACGGACAGCGGGCGGGACGTCGTGTACGACCGGGAGGCGCGGCCCGGTGTCGCGAATCTGCTGGAGATCCTCGCCGCTTGTACGGGTGGGAACCCGGAGGCGCTGAGCGGTGTATATGAGTCGTACGGCGCCTTGAAGAAGGACACCGCTGAGGCCGTGGTCGAGCTCCTGAGGCCCGTACAGGCGAGGCACAAGGAGTTGTGTGCGGATCCCGGCTATGTGGAGGGGGTGCTGCGGGATGGTGCGCAGAAGGCTCGGGGGATGGCCCGGCCGACCGTGGATGCCGCTTATCGCGCGATCGGGCTGCTGCCTGCCCCCGCTGATACAGGGGCCGCGGCGGGAGCCGTGCTGAACGCGGCGCGGTAGGCGCGTGGGCTGGTGGCGAGGCGCGAGGCGAAGTGCTGGCGCATCGTGACCTCGCTGCCGAAGCCGGCGCGGCGGGCGACCTCGGGCATGGGGAGGTCGGTGCGTTCGAGGAGTTTCTGGGCTGCGGCGATGCGCTGCTCGAGGAGCCAGCGCAGGGGGGTGGTGCCGGTCTCGGCGGTGAAGCGGCGGGCGAAGGTGCGCGGTGACATGCCCGCGCGGGCGGCGAGGGCGGCGACCGTGAGCGGTTCGTGCAGGTGGCGCAGGGCGTGTTCGCGTACGGCGGCGAGGGTGTCGGCGTCGCGGTCCGTGCAGGGGGTGGGCTGTTCGATGAACTGGGCCTGGGTGCCGGTGCGGAAGGGGGCCGTGACCATGGAGCGGGCGATGGCGGCGGCGGCCTCGGCACCGTGGGCGCGGCGTACGAGGTGGAGGCAGAGGTCGATGCCGGCGGCCGTGCCGGCCGCGGTCCAGATGTTGCCGTCCTCGATGAACAGGGCGTCGGGGACGACCGTGACGCGTGGGTGCCGGGTGCGGAGGAGGTCGACGAGTGCCCAGTGGGTGATGGCGCGGCGGCCGTCGAGGAGGCCGGCCTGGGCGAGGGTGAAGGCGCCGCCGCAGAGGGCGGCGAGCGTGGTGCCGCGGGCGTGGGCGCGGCGCAGGGCGTCGAGGACGGGGGTGGGGGCGGGGGTGATGTGGTCGTCGAGGCCCGGGATCAGGACGAGGTCGGCCCGGGACAGCCAGGTGAGGGTGCGGTCGGGGAGGAGGGTGAGGCCGCCGCGCAGAGGGAGGGGGGTGCTGGTGTCGGTGGCGACACGGCGCAGGTCGAAGGCGGGGACCCCGCGGTCGGTTCGGTCGGTGCCCCAGACCTCGGTGATGACGGAGACGTCGAAGGCGCGGATGCCGGGGAAGGCGACCATGGCCACGCGGTACATGGGTGGCAGTAAACCATCGATCGATGACTTCTGCGCCTCTGGGACGGGTGGTGGGCGAGCGCCATGCTTCTGGGCATGGAGATCGCGAAGAACGCAGCGCTGCTGGTCGTGGATGTGCAGAAGGGCTTCGACGAGTCCGGGTTCTGGGGGCCGCGGAACAATCCGGGGGCCGACGAGAACATCGCCTCGCTCATCGACGCCTGGCAGGTGACGGGGCGGCCGGTCGTCTTCGTACGGCATGACTCGGTGAATCCGCGGTCGCCGCTGCGGCCGGGGCAGGAGGGCAACGACTTCAAGGAGTACGTGGCGGAGCGGCGTGGGAAGGGGGCCGGGAGTGAGCTGCTGGTGTCGAAGACCGTGAACTCGGCCTTCTACGGGACGCCGGACCTGAACGCCTGGCTGAAGGCGGAGGGGATCGGGCAGCTCGTGGTGGCCGGGATCCAGACGAACCTGTGCGTCGAGACGACGGCGCGGATGGGCGGGAACCTGGGCTACGACGTGGTGGTGGCGTACGACGCGACGCACACCTTCGATCTGGCCGGGCCGTTCGGGTGGCGCAAGAGCGCGGACGAGCTGGGGCAGGCGTCGGCGGTGTCGCTGCACGGGGACGGGTTCGCGCGGGTGGTCCTGACGCGGGAGGTGGTGGCCGCGGCGACGTGACCGCCCCAGGGCGGGGCGGTCATCGGGCGGGTCAGCTGTTGTTGCCGGAGGCGAGTTCGCGGCTGCGGTCGCGGGCGGCCTCCAGGGCGGCGATGAGGGCGGCGCGGACACCGTGGTTCTCCAGCTCGCGGATGGCGTTGATGGTGGTGCCGGCCGGGGAGGTGACGTTCTCGCGGAGTTTGACGGGGTGTTCGCCGCTGTCGCGGAGCATGGTGGCGGCGCCGATCGCGGACTGGACGATCAGGTCGTGGGCCTTGTCGCGGGGCAGGCCGAGGAGGATGCCGGCGTCGGTCATGGCTTCGACCAGGTAGAAGAAGTAGGCCGGGCCGGAGCCGGAGAGGGCGGTGCAGGCGTCCTGCTGGGACTCGGGGACGCGGAGCGTCTTGCCCACGGCGCCGAAGATCTCCTCGGTGTGGGCGAGGTGGTCGGCGGTGGCGTGGCTGCCGGCGGAGATGACGGACATGGCCTCGTCGACGAGGGCGGGGGTGTTCGTCATGACGCGGACGACCGGGGTGCCGGGGGCGAGGCGTTCCTCGAAGTAGGCCGTGGGGATGCCGGCGGCGCCGCTGATGACCAGGCGGTCGGCGGGGACGTGGGGGGCGAGTTCGTCGAGGAGGGTGCCCATGTCCTGCGGTTTGACCGTGAGGATCAGGGTGTCGGCGGTCTTGGCGGCTTCCGCGTTGGTGACCGGGGTGACTCCGTAGCGGGTGCGGAGTTCTTCGGCTCGCTCGGGGCGGCGGGCGGTGACCAGGAGGTCGGCGGGGGTCCAGCCGGCGCGGATCATTCCGCTGAGCAAGGCTTCGCCGATCTTTCCGGTGCCGAGGACTGCGACTTTCTGGGTCATGGCTGGGGTGCCCTCCGGGGTGTGCGTCGTCCGGGGCCATCCTCGCACTCGGGGGTGCGGGACGGGGCGGGTGTCCGGTGGGCGGACGTGCGGTTCAGGGGGTGCGGCGGCGCAGTGTCGCGGCGCCGAGGGCGAGGACGAGGAGGGCGGAGCCGGCGACGATCAGGACGTCGCGGACGAAGTCGGCGGTCATGTCGGTGTGCCGCAGGACCTGGTTCATGCCGTCGACGGCGTAGGACATGGGCAGTACGCCGGAGAGGGCTTCGAGGACGGGGTGCATGGCGTCCCTCGGGGTGAAGAGGCCGCAGAGGAGGAGCTGGGGGAAGATCACGGCGGGCATGAACTGGACGGCCTGGAACTCGGAGGCCGCGAAGGCGGAGACGAACAGGCCGAGGGCGGTGCCGAGCAGCGCGTCGAGGAGGGCGACGAGCAGCAGCAGCCACGGGGAGCCGGTGACGTCGAGGCCGAGGGCCCACAGGGCGAGGGCGGTGGCGAGGGCGGACTGGATGATCGCCAGGGTGCCGAAGGCGAGGGCGTAGCCGGCGATGAGGTCGCCTTTGCCGAGGGGCAGGGCGAGGAGGCGTTCGAGGGTGCCCGAGGTGCGTTCGCGCAGGGTGGCGATGGAGGTCACCAGGAACATGGTGACCAGGGGGAAGATGCCGAGGAGCGAGGCGCCGATGGTGTCGAAGGTGCGCGGGCTGCCGTCGAAGACGTAGCGCAGCAGGAGCAGCATCACGCAGGGAATGAGGATCATCAACGCGATCGTGCGCGGGTCGTGGGCGAGCTGGCGCAGGACGCGGGCGGCGGTGGCGGTGGTGCGGGAGGCGTTCAGGGCGCGGGTGGGTGCCGGTGGTGGCGCCGGGGCGGTGGTGGTGCTCATCGAGTGCTCTCCTTCGTGCGGCCCGCGGCCTCGTCGACCAGGTGGAGGAAGGCCGCTTCGACGGTGTCGGCTCCGGTGCGGGCGCGCAGGGCGTCGGGGGTGTCGTCGGCGAGGACCCGGCCCTCGCGCATGAGCAGGAGGCGGTGGCAGCGCTCGGCCTCGTCCATGACGTGGGAGGAGACGAGGAGGGTGGCGCCGCGGGAGGCGGCGATGTCGTGGAAGAGCTGCCACAGGTCGCGGCGCAGGACGGGGTCGAGGCCGACGGTCGGTTCGTCGAGGACGAGGAGTTCGGGGGTGCCGAGGAGGGCGACGGCCAGGGAGACGCGGCTGCGCTGGCCGCCGGAGAGGTTGCCGGCGAGGGTGTCGGCGTGGCCGGCGAGGTCGACGTCGGCGATGGCCCGGTCGACGTCGTGGTGGCGGTGTTCGGCGGCGGCGCGGCCCGGGGTGAGGACGGCGGCGAAGTAGGCGAGGTTCTGGCGGACGGTGAGGTCGTCGTAGACGGAGGGGGCTTGGGTGACGTAGCCGATGCGGGAGCGCAGGGCGGGGTGGCCGGCGGGGCGGCCGAGGACGTCGAGGGTGCCGGTGACCTTGGCCTGGGTGCCGACGATCGCGCGTATGAGGGTGGACTTGCCGCAGCCGGAGGGGCCGAGGAGGCCGGTGATCCGGCCGCGGGGGACGGTGAAGCGGAGGTCGTGCAGGACGGTGCGGTGGCCGCGGACGACGGTGAGGCCGTCGGCGTGGACGGCCGCAGGGGCGGCCGCGTGGTCTGCGGCGAGCTCGGCGGGGTGGTGAGTCCGGTTGACGGGGCCGGTGGGGGTGGGGTCGGGGGGCCTTGCCTGGTTATTCATCATGTGATGAATAATCCTCTCGGGGGCGGACCCCGTCAAGCGGCGTGAGAGGGGGCGCCGGGTGCGGTCAGGGGGCCTTGGTGAGCAGGAGTTCCACGTCGTAGACCTCCTCGACCGTGCCGTCGGGGAAGCGGCGCAGGAGGTGGTCGCGTTCCTCGGCGAGGAAGGCGGCCCTGCGGTCCGCGCCGTGCACGAGGAAGATCGAGTGGCTGCCGAGGTTGGCGAGATGGGTGTCGACGGGGACGCGGCGGCTCCAGCGGACGACCTCGCGGACGCAGTGCGGGGCGGCGCCCGGGGCGGTCGCTTCGAGGGCGGCGGCGAACGCCGGGAGGGCGCTGGTGCGGTGGGGGCCGCGGCTGCCCCAGGTGGCGATCACGTCGTCGCCGTAGTGGTGTCGGACGCGCTCGGTCTGTTCCGCGATCCAGGGAATGTCCTCGGCCTCCAGGTTCCACCACAGCGCGAGCGCGCCGCCCGGCCGCAGCACGCGGAACGCCTCCGGCAGGGCGCGGGCGGGGTCGGTCCAGTGCCAGGCCTGGGCGTAGGTCACGAAGTCGGCGCAGGAGTCGGTGAGCGGGAGGGCGTTGCCGTTGCCGCGGACGAGCGGGATGGCGGGGTGGGCGCGGCGGAACTCGGCCGCCATGCCCTTGCCGGGCTCCACGGCGACGACGTGCGCGCCGCGCCGGTGCAGGAGGGCGGTCGCTATTCCGGTGCCGGCGCCGATGTCCACGACCCGGGCGCCGGCGAGGGGGCGGCCGGCGATCGCCTCGATCGTGTCGAAGAGGACGGGCGGGTAGGAGGGGCGGTTCGCGGCGTACTGGGTGGCGGCGGTGTTGAAGGAGTGGGCCCTGGCGGAGTGGTACGGCGATGTCGGCATGGGGCCATGGTGGCCAAGGGCGCGCGCGGGGGCGGGGAGTTTCGGTGAGCTCGGGGGCGGACGGGCGGGTGGGGTGAGGGCCGGTCAGTCCGGTGGGGTGGGGCGAGGACCGGTCCGGTGGGGGTGGTGGCCGGTCGGTCCGGTGGGGTGGTGGCCGGTCGGTCCGGTGGCGGGCGCGGGAGCCGGTCCCGGGGGTGGGGGCGGGAGCCGGTCCCGGGGGTGGGGGCGGCCGTCAGCGGCGGCGCTTCTTCGACGGGTTGCCGGTGCGGCGGGACGTGCGCTTCTCGTGCCGGGCGCGGGCCGCCTCGTACTCGCGGCGGTGGAGCTTCTCGCCGGGGGCCTCGGTGAGGGAGCGGAAGAAGTACGCGAGGAGGGAGCCGACGAAGCCGATGGAGAGCAGGCCGCGCAGGGAGGCCTGGCGCTCGGGGTCGGGGCGGTTGCCGAAGCTGTCCCAGGTGTGCCGGAAGGCGAGCGCGCTGCACACCGCGAACATGCCGACGACCAGCAGGGACACCAGGTTGCCGGTGTTGGCGATGAGCAGGCCCTCGTAGGCGAAGCGCAGCACCAGGCAGGAGACGACGGCGGCGGCGAGGGATCCGGCGGAGACGGCGACGCGGCGCAGGGCGTAGCCGTTGTCGTGGTGCAGCCAGGTCGTGCCGAAGAAGCGGAGGGGCTCCGGGCGCGGGCCCGGGCCTGATCCTGAGCCTGGGGCCGGCGTGCTGGGCTGGGAGCCCGCGGCCGCGGGGGTCGTCGTCGGGGTGCCGGTTTCGTCGCTCACGCGTCGATTATGGCTTCCGTGGGGCGACGGGCCGGGTGCGGGCTCCCAGGCGGGTGTCAGGCGGCCTGATGTCTGTGCCGGGCGTCAGGCGCCGGGTGCCAGGCGCCTGTGTCGGCTGCCAGGTGGCGTCAGAGGCAGCGGGAGGCGACGTAGCCGTCGGTGCCCGTGTTCACGTAGGCGTCGGAGACGTACTCGCCCTGGCTGATGTTGTCCCAGATCTTCGAGGTGCCGTAGGGCCCGGTGACGGTCTCGCCCGGGCGCTGGCAGAAGATCGGGACGCGGGCGCCCTCGTTCAGGACGCGGACGATCGGATAGTTGGTGCCGGGGCCGCTGCGGACGTTGAGCCGGACGCCCGGGGCGACCGGGTAGTAGCGCAGGGCCGTCGTCGTGACGGCCTCGGCCGCCGTCTCCACCGGTGCGGCCTCGGCGACGCCGACGGCCTCTGCCGTGTTGTCCACGGACATGGAAAACCTCCCCCGTTGACCCATGGCTCGGATCGGCCATGGGATCGCGTTGATTCCCTGCAGTCGCGCCTCAAAACATATGTACGCAACTCGCACACGGAGGCTAGCAAGCCGCCTCGGTCCCGTACGCCTCATCGACTAGGCTCCGTGCGTCGCGCGCACGGACGAAGAGCACGGGGGTGGTCCATGGCGCCACAGCGAAACACCGGTGCGGGCGCGGAAGCGGAACTTCCGGAGTACGCCGGTGACTACCGGCTGGAGTCCTGTCTGGGCTCCGGCGGCATGGGCGTCGTCCATCTCGCGCGCAGCCCCTCGGGGATGAAGCTCGCGGTGAAGGTCGTACACGCGGAGTTCGCCAGGGATCCCGAGTTCAGGGGGCAGTTCCGGCAGGAGGTGGCGGCGGCCCGGCGGGTCAGCGGGGCCTTCACGGCGCCCGTCGTCGACGCCGATCCGGAGGCCGAACGGCCCTGGATGGCGACGCTGTTCATCCCCGGCCCCACCTTGTCCGAGGAAGTGAAGCGGAACGGGCCCATGTCCGCGGCCCAGTTGCGCCGGCTGATGGCGGGGCTGGCGGAGGCGCTGCGCGACATCCACCGGGTGGGGGTCGTGCACCGGGATCTGAAGCCGAGCAACGTGCTGCTCGCCGAGGACGGGCCGAAGGTCATCGACTTCGGCATCTCCCGGCCGAAGGACAGCGAACTGCGCACCGAGACCGGGAAGTTGATCGGCACGCCGCCGTTCATGGCGCCGGAGCAGTTCCGGCGGCCGCGCGAGGTGGGGCCCGCCGCCGACATCTTCGCGCTGGGCTCGGTGATGGTGCACGCGGCGACGGGGCGTGGGCCGTTCGACTCCGACAGCCCCTATGTCGTCGCCTACCAGGTCGTGCATGACGAGCCAAATCTGGCGGGCGTGCCGGAGGGGCTCGCGCCGCTGGTGCTGCGGTGTCTGGCGAAGGAGCCGGAGGAGCGGCCCACGCCGGACGAGTTGATGCGGGAGCTGCGGTCGGTCGCGGCGTCGTACGACACGCAGGCGTTCATACCGGCGCAGCGGGTCGCGGAGGCGGCGGAGGGCGGGGCCGGCGACGTCGAGGGTGCGGTGGTCGGTGCCGGCGCGGCCGAGGGTGCGGTGGTCGCGGGTTTGGCGGCCGGGGATGCCGGCGGCGAGCGTGCCGGCGGGGCCTCCGGCGCCGAGGCGAAGGCCGGTGCCGGTGTGCCGGCGGGCGCCAGCGGCCAGGATGCCGGGGTGCGGGGTGCTGGAGCGCGGGGTGCCGGAGCGCGGGGTGCTGGAGCGCGTCGTGCCGGAGCGCGGGGTGCCGGAGCGCGAGGGCGTGTCCGCGCGTGGGCCGGGCGGCGGCGTCTCGTACTCGCCGGGCTCGCCGCCGCCGTCCTCGTCGGCGGTGCGCTGGCGTCCGTGCGGGCGTTCGGCGAGGCGGGCGGAGATCCGGAGGACGCCTCGCCCCGGACGGCGTTCAGCGCCTGGGCGGCGAAGCCCGCGGCCAGGGGCGGGGCCGTGCCGCAGTGCGCGTACGGCGCGGGCCTGCTGCTGTGCTCCCGGCCGGGGCAGGTCTTCGCGCTCGACCCGGCCGACGGCACGCGCGCGTGGACGCGTTCCGCCACGACCGGTCCGACGAGCGGGCCGCCCGTCGTCTCGGGCGGTCTGGTGCAGCCCGACCCGGACGGCGGCCGGCGGCTGGCCGCGCTCGACCCCGTCTCCGGTGCGGAGGTATGGCGTCGCGACCTGCCGCGGCAGTCCGCGACGCGGTACGCCAGGGGCACACTGCTGCTCACCCGCGCGGACGGCACGGTCACCGGGGTGAACACCGCGACCGGCGAGGACCGGTGGAGCCGGCGGATTCCGGGCCACGCGATGCCTGCCTTCGTGGCCTTCGCCGGGGACCCGCTGGCCTACACCGCCGCCCCGACGGGCGACGGCACGGGTACGCGCGTCAGCGCGGTGGACCCGGCGACCGGGGAGGTGCGCTGGACGGCCGAGCTGGAGGGCGCGGTGAAGCCGGTCGGCACGGGTCCGGGGGGCTCGCGCCCGCGGGCCGTGTACTTCGCCGCCGTCGACTCCGTCTACGGCGACACGGACGCCGTCGTACGGTACGACCCGCACTCCCGCGCGGCGGACCGGGTGGCGCTGCCGGTGCCGCGGCAGGACACGCAGGCGGCCGTGCACGGTGACGTGGTGTACCTGCTGGCGGCCGGCGGCTCGCTGGAGGCGTTCGACCTGGCGCGCGGGAAGCGGCTGTGGCACCTGGAGACGTCGGTGAGCCGGGGCTCGGCGCCGGTCGCCGACGGTCGGCTGGTGTACTTCACCGCCGCCGACGGGCGGCTGATCGCCGTGGACGCCCGGACCGGGAAGCTCGTCGGGGAAACTCCCGCGCGGCTGGGCGCGGACTCCGACAAGGTCGCCGGTGAGGTGCCCGCGCCGGTACTGGTGGGCACGCGGGTGTACGCCGCGGCGCCGGACGGCACGGTCTTCGGCGTGGACGGGCGGCACCCGGGCGCCTGGTGAGCCGCCGCAGCGCCGCGTGCGGCCCCGCGCCGCCGAGCCACCGCGTGCCGCCCGCCCCATGCCGCCGTACCGCCAGGCCGGCGCGCGCCGCCAGGCCACCACGTGCCACCATGCCACCCCGTACCACCAAGCCACCCCGTACCACCAAGCCCCCATACGGCCGAAGCGGCCGGCTCGTGCGTGGAGGCGGCCGCTTCGGGGGCGTGGGCGGGGGTCAGCCGAGCTTGCTGACGTCCCGGACGGCGCCCTTGTCCGCGCTGGTGGCCATCGCGGCGTAGGCGCGCAGTGCGGCCGAGACCTTGCGGTCGCGGTTCTTCGGGGCGTACACGCCGTTCAGGGCCTGCTCGCGGCGGGCCAGTTCGGCGTCGTCGACCAGCAGCTCGATGGAGCGGTTCGGGATGTCGATGCGGATGCGGTCGCCGTCCTCGACGAGGGCGATGGTGCCGCCGGAGGCCGCCTCCGGGGAGGCGTGGCCGATGGAGAGGCCGGAGGTGCCGCCGGAGAAGCGGCCGTCGGTGATCAGCGCGCAGGTCTTGCCGAGGCCGCGGCCCTTGAGGAAGGACGTCGGGTAGAGCATCTCCTGCATGCCGGGGCCGCCCTTGGGGCCCTCGTAGCGGATGACGACCACGTCGCCGTCGGTGACCTGCTTGTTCAGGATCTTCTCGACGGCCTCCTCCTGCGACTCGCAGACGACGGCGGGGCCCTCGAAGGTCCAGATCGACTCGTCGACGCCGGCGGTCTTCACGACGCAGCCGTCGACGGCGAGGTTGCCCTTGAGGACGGCGAGGCCGCCGTCCTTGGAGTAGGCGTGCTCGGCGGAGCGGATGCAGCCGTTCTCGGCGTCGGTGTCCAGCTCCTCCCAGCGCTCGGACTGGGAGAACGCCTCGGCGGAGCGGACACAGCCGGGGGCCGCGTGCCACAGTTCGACGGCCTCGGGGGACGGGGAGCCGCCGCGCACGTCCCAGGTCTTCAGCCAGTCGGCGAGGGAGGGGCTGTGGACGGCGTGGACGTCCTCGTTGAGCAGGCCCGCGCGGTGGAGTTCGCCGAGCAGGGCGGGGATGCCGCCCGCGCGGTGCACGTCCTCCATGTAGTACGTGCGGTTCTTGGCGACGTTGGGGGCGACCTTCGCCAGGCACGGGACGCGGCGCGAGACGGCGTCGATCTCCTCCAGGCCGAACGGGACGCCGGCCTCCTGGGCGGCGGCCAGCAGGTGGAGGATCGTGTTGGTGGAGCCGCCCATCGCGATGTCCAGGGCCATCGCGTTCTCGAAGGCGGCGAAGGTGGCGATGTTGCGGGGCAGGACCGAGTCGTCGTCCTGCTCGTAGTACCGGCGAGTGATGTCCATGACCGTGCGGGCGGCGTTCTCGTAGAGCGCGCGGCGGGCGGTGTGGGTGGCCAGGACCGAGCCGTTGCCGGGGAGGGAGAGGCCGATGGCCTCGGTGAGGCAGTTCATCGAGTTGGCGGTGAACATGCCGGAACAGGAGCCGCAGGTCGGACAGGCGTTCTCCTCGATACGGAGGATGTCCTCGTCCGAAATCTTGTCGTTCACGGCGTCGGAGATCGCGTCGACCAGGTCGAGGGTGCGGACCGTGCCGTCGACCAGGGTGGCGCGGCCGGCCTCCATGGGGCCGCCGGAGACGAAGACCGCGGGGATGTTGAGGCGCAGGGCGGCCATCAGCATGCCCGGTGTGATCTTGTCGCAGTTGGAGATGCAGACCAGGGCGTCGGCGCAGTGCGCCTCCACCATGTACTCCACGCTGTCGGCGATCAGGTCGCGGGACGGCAGGCTGTAGAGCATGCCGCCGTGGCCCATGGCGATGCCGTCGTCGACGGCGATGGTGTTGAACTCGCGCGGGATGCCGCCCGCCTCTTTGATCGCCTCGCTGACGATCCGGCCGACCGGCTGGAGGTGGGTGTGGCCCGGCACGAACTCGGTGAAGCTGTTGGCGACCGCGATGATGGGCTTCCGGCCGATGTCCGCACCCGGTACACCGGAGGCGCGCATCAGGGCGCGGGCGCCCGCCATGTTGCGGCCGTGGGTGACTGTGCGGGACCTCAGCTCGGGCATCGTCGCTCGCTCCTTCAACGATTTCCGTCAGAGAGTTCTGACTGAGTCGAGCGTACGCCGGGGGTACGACAGCCCGGGCGGACTGTCCGCAATACGGACGGGCGTCTCAGGAAACAACGGCTCGCAGGGGGCGGCGACCTGGCCGGTCAGGGGTTGGTGAGGTGCCCCTGCACGACCGGCGCGACCCGTTGCACGATCACCTCGACGTCGGTCGAGGCCAGCGGCTCCAGCTTGATCACGTAGCGCAGCATGGCGACGCCGACCAGCTGCGCGGCGGCCAGCTCCGCGCGCAGCTCGGCGTCCGGCAGGCCGAGCCGGGCGGCGACGCGGCGCAGCAGCTGACCGGCGACGAGGCGGCGGAAGACGGCGGCGGCCGCCTCGTTGTCGACGGCGGACCGCAGGACGGCGAGCAGGGGCGTGCGGGTCACCGGGTTCTCCCAGATCCCGAACAGGAACCGCGCGAACCGCTCGCCGACCTCGTCGGCCGGCCCTTCGAAGATCACGTCGGGGGCGCTGAGGGCGGGCGCGAAGACGGTCTCCACCGCGGCCTGGAAGACTTGCTCCTTCGTGCCGAAGTAGTGGTGCACCAGCGCCGAGTCGACGCCGGCGGCCTTCGCGATGCCCCGTACGGAGGTCTTCTCGTAACCGCGTTCGGAGAACTCCTCGCGGGCCGCGGTCAGGATGCGCTCGCGGGTGTCGCCCGCCGCACCGGCCTCCGTACGGCGAGGGCGGCCGCGGCGGCGCGCGGTCGGGCCGGTCATCGCCGGGGCACCCGCGCGGCGGAGGCCAGGTGGAGGCGGGTGAAGGCGAGGGCCTCGGCGAGGTCGGCCTCGCGTTCGGCGCTGGACATGGCGCGGCGGGTGTTGACCTCGATGACGACGTGGCCGTCGAAGCCGGTGTGGGCGAGTCGTTCCAGCACCTCGGCGCAGGGCTGGGTGCCGCGGCCGGGGACCAGGTGCTCGTCCTTGGCGGAGCCGTTGCCGTCGGCGAGGTGGATGTGGCCGAGACGGTCGCCCATGCGGTCGATCATCTGGAGCGCGTCGGTGCGGGCGGTCGCCGTGTGGCTGAGGTCGATCGTGAAGTGGCGGTAGTCGTCCTTGGTCACGTCCCAGTCGGGGGCGTACGCCAGCATCTCGCGGTCGCGGTAGCGCCAGGGGTACATGTTCTCGACGGCGAACCGCACATCCGTCTCGTTCGCCATCCGCCAGATTCCGGTGACGAAGTCCCGGGCGTACTGGCGCTGCCAGCGGAACGGCGGGTGGACGACGACGGTGCTCGCGCCGAGCTTCTCGGCGGCCGCGCGGGCGCGCTGGAGCTTGACCCAGGGGTCGGTGGACCACACGCGCTGGGTGATGAGCAGGCACGGGGCGTGGACGGCGAGGATCGGGACGTGGTGGTAGTCGCTGAGCCGGCGCAGTGCCTCGATGTCCTGGCTGACGGGGTCGTTCCACACCATGACCTCGACGCCGTCGTACCCGAGGCGCGCGGCGATCTCGAAGGCCGTCGCCGTCGACTCCGGATAGACCGAGGCCGTCGACAGGGCGACCTTCGCATCCGGGATGCGCACCACTGGTTCTGCCACGAAGGACAGGGTACGGGGCGCCGCTGGGCACCGGGGTGCGGGTGGCCGGTGCGCTGCCTCCGCGACCGACGGCAATCAGCCACGCGCGTGGGGGTGGTTCGCACGCTTTCGCCCGGTGGCTCACGCCCCTCCGGGCCCGGTGACTCGGGGCGGCCCTGCGCGCTGTGACTCACGCCTCGGTCCGGGCTGGAGGCCGCCGTGCCCTTCCCGAAGACCTGCGCGCCCTTCCTGGAGGCCCGCGTGGCCTTCCGGCCGGGAGGCCTGCGCGCCCTTCCTGGAGGCCTGCGTACGCCCTTCCCGACCCGGCGGTCAACGCACCCTCCCGGCCGGGCGGTCCACGCACCCTTCCGACCCGGCAGCGGTCTGCGCACCCTTCCGCCCCGGCGGCGGGCTACGCGCGCGTGCCCGTCGTCACCCTGTCCCCGGCCCCCGGCATGTGGTCCAGGCGGCGCAGGATGATGCCCTCGCGGAGGGCCCAAGGGCAGATCTCCAGGGTCTCCACGCCGAAGAGGTCCATCGCGCCCTCGGCGACGAGCGCGCCGGCGAGGAGCTGGGCCGCGCGGCCCTCGGAGACGCCGGGGAGTTCGGCGCGCTCCGCGGTGGTCATGGCGGCGAGGCGGGGCACCCAGGACTCCAGGGAGGACCGCTTCAGCTCGCGCTGGACGTAGAGGCCGTCGGCGGAGCGGGCGGCGCCGCCGATGCGGGCGAGCTGCTTGAAGGTCTTCGAGGTGGCGACGACGTGGTCGGGGGCGCCGAAGCGGGCGAACTCACCGACCGTGCGGGCGATCTGGGCGCGCGCGTGGCGGCGCAGCGCGCGGACATCGGCGGGGTCGGGCGGGTCACCGGGGAGCCACGCGGAGGTGAGCCGGCCGGCGCCGAGCGGGAGGGAGACGGCCGCGTCGGGTTCCTCGTCGATGCCGTAGGCGATCTCCAGCGAGCCGCCGCCGATGTCCAGGACCAGCAGCTTCCCGGCCGACCAGCCGAACCAGCGGCGGGCGGCGAGGAAGGTCAGCCGGGCCTCCTCGGCGCCGCTGAGCACCTGGAGCTCGACGCCGGTCTCGTCCTTGACGCGCTTGAGGACGTCGTCGGCGTTGCCGGCCTCGCGGACGGCGGAGGTCGCGAACGGCAGCAGTTCCTCGACGCCCTTGTCCTCGGCGGCCTGGAGCGCGTCGTGGATCACGGCGATCAGCTTGTCGACTCCGTCGTGACCGATGGCGCCGCTGTCGTCGAGAAGCTGGGCGAGGCGCAGCTCCACCTTGTGCGAGTGCGCGGGCAGCGGCCGGGCACCGGGGTGCGCGTCCACCACCAGCAGGTGCACCGTGTTCGATCCCACGTCGAGGACACCGAGTCTCATGTACGGAACGCTACTGCGCGCCGGGCCGCCGGCCGCCCCCGGTACCGCGCCGGATCCGGCGGCGGAGGTCCCGGCGGCCGCTCCCGGCGACTTACCCTGGTCCCGTGCCAAAGACGAAAAAGGCGAAGGACGAAAAGGCGACCAAGAAGTCCAAGAAGGACAAAAAGGTCCTGGGTCCTTCGCAGGCGACAGCATCGAAGGACGCCCTGACGATTCCGGTTCCGGCCCCGGCGGACGACGAGAAGGGCCTCGATTTCGCCCGCGCGTGGGTGGAGTTCCCCGACCCGGCGGACGACGAGCAGGTCTTCCGCTGTGATCTGACATGGCTGACCTCTCGCTGGAACTGCATCTTCGGAAGCGGCTGCCAGGGCATCCAGGCGGGCCGCGCGGACGACGGCTGCTGCACGCTGGGCGCGCACTTCTCCGACGAGGACGACGAGAAGCGGGTCGCCGGGCATGTGGCGAGGCTCACCCCGGAGATCTGGCAGCACCACGATGTCGGGACGCAGACGGGCTGGATCTCCGAGGACGACGAGGGCTCCCGGCAGACCCGCCCGTACCAGGGTTCGTGCATCTTCCAGAACCGGCCGGGCTTCCCGGGCGGCGCGGGCTGCTCGCTGCACATCCTGGCCTTGAAGGAGGGCCGCGAGCCGCTGGAGACCAAGCCGGACGTCTGCTGGCAGCTGCCGGTCCGCCGCACCTACGACTGGATCGACCGGCCCGACGACACCCGGGTGCTCCAGGTGTCGATCGGCGAGTACGACCGCCGGGGCTGGGGTCCGGGCGGCCACGACCTGCACTGGTGGTGCACGTCGGCGACCTCGGCGCACGGCGCGGGCGAGCCGGTGTACGTCTCCTACCGCGCGGAGCTGACCGAGCTGATGGGCAAGGCGGGCTACGACCGGCTGGTCGAGCTGTGCGAGCAGCGGCTGGCCTCGCGGCTGCCGCTGGTGGCACCGCACCCGGCGGACCCGGTGACCGACACGGGCCCCGTGGACTGACGCGGACCCGGTGACCTGACGCGGACCCCGTGGACCGACGCGGGCACGCGGGCCCGCGGGCCCGAGCAGACGGGAGCGGACGCGGGCGCGAATCAGGACGTGGCCGGGCTCGGGTCGCCGCCTCCGCCGGACGGCGGCGGTGTGCCGGCGGGGCCGGACGGGGTGGTCGCGCCGGGCGTGGGCGTCGGGTCGGGCGAGGGGGGCGGACTGCTGGACGGCGGGTCAGTGGGCACGGTGGGCGTGGGCGTCGGGCCGGGGCCGGACGACGGCGGCGGGCCGGCGGGCGTGCTCGGCGCCGGGCCCGGACCGGGGTCGGACGGCGCGGGCGCGGTGCCGTAGCCCGCGATCGTGACGACGGCGCCGGCCGGTGAGACGGCCACCCGCGCGGTCCAGTACCCGGAGGGCTCGCGCAGCGGGTCGACGTACACCTTGACGGTGACCGACTCGCCGGGGCGCAGGGTGCCCGAGGACTGGCTGAAGTAGAGCCAGGGCGCGCGCGTGGAGGCGGACCAGCGCACCGGGGAGCGGCCGGTGGCGGTGAGCGTGACGAGGGTGGTGTCGCCGCTGTTGGCGGCGGTGACCTCCAGCTGTCCGGCACCCTTCTCGCCGGTTCCGGCGACGCTGACGACCTCGACGGAGACATCGGTCCCGCCGCCGGCGAGGCGTCCGCCGCGACGGGTGCCGGCGTTGCCGGCGCTCTCGTAGCCGCCGCCCGCCGCCTCGCCGCCGAGGCCACCGGCGCCGTCGTCGCGGCTGGCGGTGGCGCCGCGGCCGTCGTCCTCGCCCGTGAAGGGGGCGCCCCGGTAGGCGGACCACAGCGCGATCACGGGGGCGGCGACGACGGTGGCGACGACGGTCGTGGTGACGGCACGCGCGCGCAGGCGGTCGCGGCGGGCGGCGCGGTCCTTGGGGTCCATCGGGAAGCCGCGCCGGTCGAAGCGCGGCGCGGCGGCTCCCCGCACGCGCGGGTGGTGCGCCATCGCCATGTGCAGGGCCGCGCGGGGCGCCTCCAGGACGGGCAGCGCGGCGGGGGTGACGGTGGCGCCGGGCCAGCGGCCGGGGACCGCGCGCTGGGCGCCGCGGCGGCAGCGCGGACAGTCGTCGACGTGCCGGACCAGCTCCCGGCGCACGGCCGGGCTGAGGACGAGGCGGCGGTCGCCGGTGAGGTGGGCGACGCCGGGGCAGCTGCCGCTCTCCACGACGGCGAGGGCCGCGCGGGTGCGTTCCACCTCGCAGGCGGCCGCGGCCAGCAGTTCGCGCGCGGCGGCGGCGTCCATGCCGAGCACGGCGGCGACCTCGTGGGCGGCCAGGTGATGGCGTACGGCCAGCTCCAGCGCCTCGCGCTGCTCCGGGGTGGTGCCGGCCGCCTCCGGCCAGGCGAGCAGGGCCAGTTCACGCCGGCGCCGCTCCTCGACCTCCTCGGAAACCGGGGGCCCGGCGGGCGGCGCGGTGCGCCGGCGCGCGGGGCTGTGGCGGCCCGCCGCGTGGGTGGCCTGACGTTTCTGCTTGGCCTCGGCCAGCTTGCGCAGACAGGCCCAGCGGGCCAGCGCGTACAGCCAGGCGCGGCGGTCCCCGGCCGCCTCGGGGGCGCGCTGGCCGCGCCGCTCGGCGACGGACAGCACCTCGCCGAGGGCGGCGGTGGCGGCGTCGTGGTCGCAGAGTACGGAGAGGCAGTAGGTGAACAGCCCGTCGAGGTAGGGCTCGTAACGGGCGGGCGGGCGGTGCGCGAGCGTGCGCGCCGCAGCGCGGTCACGCGCCTCGCGGTGCACCCGGTGCGCGGCGGGGCTGCGGGTCGAGGTCTCCGGGCTGCTGCTCATCACCCGGCGACCGTAGGCGGCCGGGGAAGAACCCTTCTGCCCCCTTGAGCACTTTTAATCCGTACGGGTGAAACGATCCCTCATACGGGGACAGGAACGTCCGCCCCCTGGCCGATCACGGCTGATTCCGGGTGCGGGGCGGGTGAGGGGCGGGCGAGGGGCGGGCCGTCCGGCGGGGCGGTCACGCGGCGCGGGAAGTGCGGGCCGGTGGCGGTGGCGGCGCGGGCGGTGTGGGCTGGTGGCGGCGCGGGCGGTGCGGACCCGTGACGGTGCGGACCCGCGGCGAGGCGTGGTCGGCGGGCCGGTGGCGGGCCGTGGTCGGCGGGCCGGTGGTGGGGCGTTGTCAGTGGGGCCGGTTACGGTTTCGTGCATGGCTGCCCGTACGAAGACCACCAAGGACCGTCCGTCCTACCGCTGCACCGAGTGCGGCTGGCAGACGGCGAAGTGGCTCGGCCGCTGCCCCGAGTGCCAGGCGTGGGGCACGGTCGAGGAGTACGGCGCGCCCGCGGTGCGGACCACGACGCCGGGCCGCGTCACCACCTCCGCCCTGCCGATCGGCCAGGTCGACGGCCGCCAGGCCACCGCCCGCTCCACCGGCGTGCCCGAGCTGGACCGGGTGCTCGGCGGCGGCCTGGTGCCCGGCGCGGTCGTGCTGCTCGCGGGCGAGCCCGGCGTCGGCAAGTCGACCCTGCTGCTGGACGTGGCGGCCAAGTCGGCGAGCGAGGAGCACCGGACCCTGTACGTCACGGGCGAGGAGTCGGCGAGCCAGGTCAGGCTGCGCGCCGACCGGATCGGCGCGCTGGACGAGCACCTGTACCTCGCCGCGGAGACCGACCTGTCGGCCGTCCTCGGCCACCTGGACGCGGTGAAGCCCTCGCTGCTGATCGTCGACTCGGTCCAGACGGTGGCCTCCCCGGAGATCGACGGCGCGCCCGGCGGCATGGCCCAGGTGCGGGAGGTGGCCGGCGCGCTGATCCGGGCCTCCAAGGAGCGCGGCATGTCCACCCTCCTGGTGGGCCATGTCACCAAGGACGGCGCGATCGCCGGCCCCCGCCTGCTGGAGCACCTGGTGGACGTCGTCCTGCACTTCGAGGGCGACCGGCACGCCCGCCTCCGCCTGGTCCGGGGCGTCAAGAACCGGTACGGCGCGACCGACGAGGTCGGCTGCTTCGAGCTGCACGACGAGGGCATCGTGGGCCTCGCCGACCCGAGCGGACTCTTCCTGACACGTCGTGACGAACCGGTCCCCGGCACCTGTCTGACCGTCACCCTGGAGGGCCGCCGCCCCCTGGTCGCCGAGGTCCAGGCGCTGACCGTCGACTCGCAGATCCCCTCGCCCCGGCGCACCACCTCCGGCCTGGAGACCTCCCGGGTGTCGATGATGCTGGCCGTGCTGGAGCAGCGCGGCCGGATCAGCGCCCTCGGCAAACGGGACATCTACTCCGCGACGGTCGGCGGCGTGAAGCTCTCCGAGCCGGCCGCCGACCTCGCGATCGCCCTCGCCCTCGCCTCGGCCGCGAGCGACACCCCGCTGCCGAAGAACCTCGTCGCGATCGGCGAGGTGGGCCTCGCGGGCGAGGTCAGACGGGTCACCGGGGTCCAGCGCCGGCTCGCCGAGGCGCACCGTCTGGGCTTCACGCACGCGCTGGTGCCGGGCGATCCGGGGAAGATCCCGGCCGGTATGAAGGTGCTGGAAGTCGCCGACATAGGGGACGCCCTGAGGGTCCTCCCCCGCTCCCGTCGCCGAGAGGCCCCCCGGGAGGCGGAGGAGCGCCGGTAGACTTTGCCCAGGTCTCGCCCGTCCGTACGAACCGAGTGCGCGTTACGGGAGCGCCCCAGAACCTGCGACCGGAGGAGTGCAGTGGCAGCCAACGACCGGGCAGCAGCTCCCGGAAAGTCCGGTGGGAGTTCCGGTGCCGATGGCCTGATGCGCGCCTCACTGAGCGCCGTGGCACCCGGCACGGCCCTGCGCGACGGCCTCGAGCGGGTGCTGCGCGGCAACACCGGCGGCCTGATCGTGCTGGGCTCCGACAAGACCGTCGAGGCGATGTGCACGGGCGGCTTCGTGCTGGACGTGGAGTTCACCGCGACCCGGCTGCGCGAGCTGTGCAAGCTGGACGGCGGCATCGTGCTCTCCTCGGACCTGTCGAAGATCCTGCGGGCGGGCGTGCAGTTCGTGCCCGACGCGACGATCCCGACCGAGGAGACCGGCACCCGGCACCGCACCGCGGACCGGGTCAGCAAGCAGGTCGGTTTCCCCGTCGTCTCGGTCTCGCAGTCGATGCGGCTGATCGCGCTCTACGTCGACGGCCAGCGCCGCGTCCTGGAGGACTCGGCGGCGATCCTGTCCCGCGCCAACCAGGCACTCGCCACCCTGGAGCGGTACAAGCTCCGCCTCGACGAGGTGGCGGGCACGCTGTCGGCGCTGGAGATCGAGGACCTGGTGACGGTCCGGGACGTCTCCGCGGTCGCCCAGCGCCTGGAGATGGTGCGCCGCATCGCGACCGAGATCGCCGAGTACGTGGTGGAGCTGGGCACCGACGGCCGCCTGCTGGCGCTCCAGCTGGACGAGTTGATCGCCGGCGTGGAGCCCGAGCGGGAGCTGGTCGTACGGGACTATGTGCCCGAGCCGACCGCCAAGCGCTCGCGCACGGTCGACGAGGCGCTGTCCGAGCTGGACGCGCTCACCCACGCGGAGCTGCTGGAACTGACGACGGTGGCCCGCGCGTTGGGGTACACCGGCTCGCCCGAGTCGCTGGACTCGGCGGTGTCGCCGCGCGGCTTCCGGCTGCTGGCCAAGGTGCCGCGGCTGCCCGGCGCCATCATCGACCGGCTGGTGGAGCACTTCGGCGGCCTGCAGAAGCTGCTCGCGGCGAGCGTGGACGACCTGCAGACCGTGGACGGCGTGGGCGAGGCCCGGGCGCGCAGCGTGCGGGAGGGGCTGTCGCGGCTGGCGGAGAGCTCGATCCTGGAGCGGTACGTCTGAGCGACGGATCCCACGGACAGCGAGAGGGCCGCACCCCTGCCGGGTGCGGCCCTCTCGCTGTCGGCCTCAGTCCGCGTCGAGCACGAACGACGTCTGCACCTTCGCGAAGCCCGCGGTCCTGGCCTCCAGCAGATAGGTGCCCGCCTTGGCCGAGCCCGCCGGAGGCGTCGCGCACTCGGGGGCGCTCGGCTTGCGGTCCCACGTGACGGTGTACGCGATGCTGCTGCCGGCCGGGACCAGGTAGCGGAGGTGGGCGGCGCCCTTCGGGCAGTCGGCGGAGGACCAGTAGGGGTCGTCGGCGTCGGCCTGAGTGATCGTCAGAACCGCGCCCTTGGGGCCGAGATCGACCTTGCAGTCGCTGCCGGAGGTGTTCCGCGCGGTGACGCGGAACGTGGGGGTCTGGTCCGGCGAGTAGGAGTTGCGGACACTGCGGACGCTCAACGTGACCGCCCCGGGCGTGCAGTTGGGCAGCGAGGTGCCCGCGGGCAGCGCGTCGCCCGCGCCCACGCCGACGGCCCCGGCGCCGGAGTCGCCCGGCTTGCCGTCCACGCTTCCGGAGCCACCGGATCCGCCGGAACCACCGGCACCGCCCGACCCCGTGCCGGTGCCCGACCCGTCGTCCGATCCGTCACCGGACCCGCTGCCGGAACCGTCACCGGAGCCGCCGGAGTCCCCCGCACCGCTGGAGCTTCCGCTGCCCGACTCGTCGCGCCCGCCTGGCCGTTCGCTGATCGCCGGTCCGGACCCGGACGGTCCGGCGGTGATCGTGGGGAGCGGGTTCTTGCCGTTGGAACCGTCGGCGTTGTCGGATCCGCCGCCGCCGCCCGAGGTGACGACCCAGGTGATCAGCAGCGCCAACAGGACGATCACAGACAGCAGGACGGCCCTCCGTCGCCAGTAGATGGAGGAGGGAAGCGGCCCGACCGGATTGCGCAGAGATCCCACGGCGCAAACTGTACGAGAGATCGGTGCGTTACCTTGCGCCACCCGCCGCTCCAGCCGCAACTTTTCCGGATCATCATTCCGGAACCAGTTGTTCCGCACACCTGGAGGAGCCGGACGCCCGAACCGGCCCGGGAACCGCCCCGCCGATCCGCCCGTCGATCCGCCCGCGCCTCCACCCGCCGATCCACTCCGGCGATCCGCCCCGCCGATCCCTTCCGCCCCCGGCGACCATCCCCGCGTTCGATCGCGCGCCTTGCACCTCTGGCCACGGATTGCCGGCCCGACCCGCCCCGCCCCGCCGTAACCCCGTGCCCCGCCCCCGGCATGGCAGGATCGGAAGGCCATGACTGCGCCCACGAAGCCCCCGCACCGCACGATCCCCGACTCTCCGGACGGCGCCCACGACAGCCTCGCCGACACCGGCACCGACGCCGACGCCGACGCCCAGCCGGGCGCACCCGGCGCGTCCGGCGCACCCGGCGCACCCCACGTGCCCGGCGAGGAGCTGCACGCCCCCGTCATCGCCTGGTTCGACGAGCACGCCCGCGATCTGCCCTGGCGGCGCCCCGAGGCCGGGCCGTGGGGCGTGATGGTCAGCGAGTTCATGCTCCAGCAGACGCCGGTCAACCGCGTCCTGCCCGTCTACGAGCAGTGGATGGCGCGCTGGCCGCGCCCCGCCGACCTCGCCCAGGAGCCGCCCGGCGAGGCGGTCCGCGCCTGGGGCCGGCTCGGCTACCCGCGCCGCGCCCTGCGCCTGCACGGCGCGGCGGTCGCGATAGCGGAACGGCACGGCGGCGACGTACCGACCGACCACGCGCAGCTCCTCGCCCTGCCCGGCATCGGCGAGTACACGGCCGCCGCGGTCGCCTCGTTCGCGTACGGCCAGCGGCACGCGGTGCTGGACACCAATGTGCGCCGGGTCCTCGCCCGCGCGGTCACCGGGGTGCGGTACCCGCCGAACGCCACCACCGCCGCCGAGCGGAGGCTGGCCCGCGCGCTGCTGCCCGAGGACGAGCGGACCGCCGCGCGCTGGGCCGCCGCGTCGATGGAGCTGGGCGCGCTGGTGTGCACGGCCAGGAACGAGGCCTGCCACCGCTGCCCGATCGCCGCGCAGTGTGCCTGGCGGCTCGCGGGCAAGCCGGAGCACGACGGCCCGCCGCGCCGCGGCCAGACGTACGCGGGCACCGACCGCCAGGTCCGCGGCAAGCTGCTCGCCGTGCTGCGCGAGGCCCACGGCCCCGTGCCCCAGTCCGCGCTGGACCGGGTGTGGCACGAGCCGGTGCAGCGGGCGCGGGCGCTGGACGGGCTGGTCGCCGACGGGCTCGTCGAGCCGCTGCCGGGCGGTGTGTACCGGCTGCCGCTGGGCCGGCCGTCGTAACGGAGGCGGTGCGGCGTGCGCCGCGCCGGCGGGGACGGCGGTGGAGAAGCCGATGGGACGAACCGCCGCATCACCGGACCGAACGTCCCGCCGCTTTACCCCGTTCCTCCTTTCGTTACACAACCGACGGACAGCCGATTGACAGTCGCGGGCTGCTTCGGACAGCCCCGTGACAACGCCTCCGTAGCTTCATTGCCGTACCCGGCACGGACGGGACAGAGCATGGCAACGGGGATTCGGAGGCGGTTGATCATGGCGCAGGGAGAGGTGCTCGAGTTCGAGGAGTACGTCCGCACCCGGCAGGACGCGCTGCTGCGCAGTGCCCGGCGTCTGGTGCCGGACCCGGTCGACGCGCAGGACCTGCTCCAGACGGCGCTGGCGCGGACGTACGGCCGCTGGGACGGCATCGCCGACAAGCGGCTGGCGGACGCCTATCTGCGCCGGGTCATGATCAACACGCGGACCGAGTGGTGGCGGGCGCGGAAGCTGGAGGAGGTGCCGACCGAGCAGCTGCCGGACGCCTCGGTCGACGACTCCACGGAGCAGCACGCGGACCGCGCCCTGCTGATGGACGTCATGAAGGTGCTCGCCCCGAAGCAGCGCAGCGTGGTCGTGCTGCGACACTGGGAGCAGATGTCCACGGAGGAGACGGCCGCGGCCCTCGGCATGTCGGCCGGAACGGTCAAGAGCACGCTGCACCGGGCGCTCGCCCGGCTCCGTGAGGAGCTGGAGGCCCGCGATCTGGACGCACGCGCGCTGGAGCGTGAGGAGCGGGAGCGGTGCGCGGCCTGAGCGGCGCGGGATCGGTGCGCGCGGGTTCGGTGCGGACCGACCCTGACGGCCATGGCGTCCGGGCGGCGGGCAGGGCGGTGCTCTTACTCGCCGCCCTCGCCCTGTGCGCGGCCGCCTGCGGCACGGGCGGCACCGGCGCGCGGGACGAGGGGCCGGCGCATGCCGGGTCGGTGGCCGGTGCGGGGGCCGCGCCCTCCGACCAGCCCTCGGCGTCGGTCACACCGAACCGGATGGACGCGGTCCGGCTGGTGCGCAGCGATCCGCGGGTGTCCGCGGCGGTCAAGCGCGAGCTGCGGCCCTGCGTGCCCGGCGACTACCCGGTCGACGTGTCGTACGGCGACCTGACCGGCGGCGCCGTGGACGACCTGGTCGTCAACGTGCTGACGTGCGGGGACGCGGTCGGGGTCGGCTCGTATGTGTATCACCGTGCGGACGGCCGGTACGAGAATGTCTTCGGGGCGGAGGAGTCCCCGGTGTACGCGGAGATCGACCGCGGCGATCTGGTCGTGACCCGGCAGGTGTACGAGAAGGGCGACCCCGTCTCGAACCCCTCCGGCGAGGTGGTGATCACCTACCGCTGGACCGGGAACCGCTTCGCGGAGGACTACCGCATGCACAACGAGTACGGCAACGCCGTCGGGGAGGCGCCCGCCCCGGCGCCCGAGAGCAACTGACCAGAATCGACGGAGCATCCGGATGGCAGACCAGACCCACGTCCTGTTCGTCGAGGACGACGACGTCATCCGCGAGGCCACCCAGCTCGCCCTGGAGCGGGACGGCTTCGCGGTCACGGCCATGCCCGACGGGCTGTCGGGGCTGGAGTCGTTCCGCGCGAACCGTCCGGACATCGCCCTGCTGGACGTGATGGTGCCGGGGCTGGACGGGGTGAGCCTGTGCCGCCGCATCCGCGACGAGTCGACCGTGCCGGTGATCATGCTGTCCGCGCGGGCGGACGCCATCGACGTGGTGCTGGGCCTGGAGGCGGGCGCGGACGACTACGTCACCAAGCCGTTCGACGGTGCCGTGCTCGTGGCCCGGATCCGCGCGGTGCTGCGCCGCTTCGGCCACGCGAGCGGCGGTGACCGCGGCGACGACTCCGGTGCCGGGTCGTCCGGCGGGGTGCTGACCTTCGGTGAGCTGGAGATCGACACCGAGGGCATGGAGGTACGCCGGGCCGGGCAGCCGGTGGCGCTGACGCCGACCGAGATGCGGCTGCTGCTGGAGTTCTCCGCGGCGCCGGGCACCGTGCTCTCCCGCGACAAACTGCTGGAGCGCGTCTGGGACTACGGCTGGGGCGGCGACACCCGGGTCGTGGACGTCCATGTGCAGCGGCTGCGGCAGAAGATCGGCCAGGACCGGATCGAGACGGTCCGCGGCTTCGGCTACAAACTGAAGGCCTGAGCGGGGGCTGCCGACGTCATGCGGGGGATCACACGCCCGACCGCGCGCCCCGCGACGGGCGGCGCGCGCCCGGGCTTCAGGGCGCGTCTCGGCGTCCGGGGGCGCCTGGCCAACCGTGCGCGCCCCGGCGACCGGGGACGCCCCGGCGGCCGTACGGGCCTGGCCGGACACTCCGGCCCCGCCCTGCGCGCGCGGCTGGAGAAGCGGTTCGGCGAGCAGCTCGGGTCGGGGCTGCGAACCGGGCTGCGGTGGAAGCTGAGTGCGGCGATCGCGCTGGTCGGCGCGCTGGTCGCGGTCGCGCTGAGTCTCGTGGTGCACAACGCCGCCCGGGTCTCGATGCTGGACAACGCGCGGGACCTGGCGGACGAGCGCATCCAGATCGCCCAGCGCGACCTCGCGGACGTGCAGATCGCCGAGCACACCTTCGACCTGTCCAACCGGGCCAACTTCGCCAACGTCAAGATCGACGACCCGAATCTGCCGGCCGAGCTGCGGGAGAAGGTCGAGGCCGGGCGCCGGGCGACGTACGTGGCCGATCCGCCGGGCGGCTCCCCGGACATCTGGGCGGCGGTCCCGGTCGCGGACGGGCACGTGCTGTCCCTGCACACCGGTCTCACCGAGCGCAGCACCGACATCCTCAACGACCTCGACCAGGCCCTGGTCATCGGCTCGATCGCGGTGGTCCTGGCCGGCAGCGCGCTCGGCGTGCTGATCGGCGGGCAGCTGTCGGGCCGGCTGCGCAAGGCGGCGGCCGCGGCGAACCGGGTCGCCAAGGGCGAGCCGGACGTGCGGGTGCGGGAGGCGATCGGCGGGGTGGTGCGCGACGAGACCGACGACCTCGCCCGCGCCGTCGACGCGATGGCCGACGCGCTCCAGCAGCGGCTGGAGGCCGAGCGCCGCGTCACCGCCGACATCGCGCACGAGCTGCGCACCCCGGTGACCGGCCTGCTCACCGCGGCCGAGCTGCTGCCGCCGGGCCGCCCGACCGAGCTGGTGCTGGACCGGGCGAAGGCCATGCGCACCCTGGTGGAGGACGTCCTGGAGGTGGCGCGGCTGGACGGGGCGTCGGAGCGGGCGGAGCTGCAGGACATCATGCTGGGCGAGTTCGTGGCCCGGCGGGTCGCGGCGAAGGACCCGGACATCCGGGTGCACGTGGTGCACGAGTCGGAGGTCACCACCGATCCGCGGCGTCTGGAGCGGGTGCTGTTCAACCTGCTCGCCAACGCCGCCCGGCACGGCCGCCCGCCCGTCGAGGTCACCGTCGAGGGCCGGGTGATCCGGGTCCGCGACCACGGGCCGGGCTTCCCGGAGGACCTGCTCGCCGAGGGCCCGAGCCGCTTCCGCACCGGCAGCAAGGACCGCGCCGGGCACGGCCACGGCCTGGGCCTGACCATCGCCGCGGGTCAGGCGCGGGTGCTGGGCGCCCGGCTGACCTTCCGCAACGTACGGCCGCCGGGGGCCGCGGCCCACATCCCGGCCGAGGGCGCGGTCGCCGTGCTGTGGCTGCCGGAGCACGCGCCGACGAACACGGGCAGCCATCCGATGCTGCCGCTGTCGGAGGGGTAGGCCCGTACGCCGGTGACCCCGGGCGCGGCGGGCGCCCGGGGTCACCGGCGAGGAGTGAGCCGGTACGGCACTGTCAGATCTTCAGGCCCTTGGCGCGCAGGAAGGCGACCGGGTCGATGGCCGTGCCGTAGTTCGGGGAGGTGCGGATCTCGAAGTGCAGGTGCGGGCCGCTGGAGTTGCCGGTGTTGCCGGACCGGGCGATCTGCTGCCCGGTCTTGACTATCTGGCCGATCCGCACGTTGATCGTGGAGAGGTGGGCGTACTGGGAGTACGTGCCGTTGCCGTGCTTGATGACGACGGCGTTGCCGTACGCGGGGCCGTCACCGGCGCCGTTGCCGCCGGCCTTGACGACGGTGCCGCCGTGGGCGGCGACGACCTTGGTGCCGGTCGGCACCGCGAAGTCCTGACCACTGTGGGTGGACTGCCAGCGGGCGCCGTTCTGGGCGAAGCTGGCGGTCTTGGTGTAGCCCTTCACCGGGGCGACCCAGCCGGCGGCCTTCTTGGCCGCGGCGGTGGTGGCGGTGACGGCGGCCGGGGCGGAGGACGGTGCGGCGGCCGCGATCCCGGCCCCCAGAACGGCCGAGGCACCCAGGCCGGCGGCGAGGACGGCCGCACGGGTACGAAGCTGGGCCGTACGGGAAGAACGGGACGTGACGCGCGGGGACATTCGGTACCTCGGAAGGTCGGGGACAGGCAGAACCACCCGGTCCGCGGACCGCGGCGCCGGATGGCCATCTCTTGGTAACCCGGCCCTCCACAAAGGCCCAAAACGCCGATCTACGGCTCAAGCTAGTACGTGAGCCGGAAATCCCCTGACTCTTGACAGAGACCCCATTCGGGACGAACCACAGCAAGACGCCGATTCGCGCCAAGGGGTTACGGGAAGAATGTCCCATTTGGCCGCATCGGCTTTTCCACTATTCGGGCTAGTACCGGACAAAACGCCTGTGCGGCATGTCACCGGCCCGCAAGATCGACCGACCGGAGAATGTGACGGGCGCTACGCTGCTGGTCAGACGGGGTGTCGACGGATTTCGGGGGAGACCGGGGTGGAACCGACCGCCATCGGCGTCAGGCTGGCGTCCGGCGTTGTGACGCCGCTCATACGAAGGCTCTTCGTGACCGAGGGGCCGGGCGCGGAACTGGTCGACCGGCCCGTGCGGATCTCCGGCCATGTGTCCTTCCGCGGCGAGAAGCGGCGGATCGGCCGGACCGACGTCGAGCGCCTGGCCGCGGAACTGGTCCGGCAGGCCCTCAAGGCCGCCGGGCCCGGAGAGCACCCTCTGCCCGACGGCGAGGAGGAGGCCGTCGCCCACGCCCTCGCCGACACCCTCCACGCCCTCGGCGACCTCACCATGACCGACGTCCAGGCCGTGGAACTGGGCCCCGAGGCGCTGGCCGCCCGGCTGCGCGCCGCCGCCGGCGACCCGGCCCGCCACCTCTCCCGCGACGCCGGGCTCTTCCTCGACCGGCTGCTCACCACCGCCTGCCTGCACATCCTGCACTTCTTCACCCAGCGGTCCGCCTTCGTCCCGCGCACCCTCGTCGAACAGACCCGCCGCCAGCGCGAGCTGCTGACCCGCGTCGACCGGCTGATCGCCCGCACCCCACCCCCGGGCCCCACCGACCAGGCCTTCGAACAGCGCTATCTCTCCTACGTCGCCACCCGCCACGCCCACCTCACGATCTACGGCATCGACCTGACCGACTCCCCCGACCGCTGGCCCCTGGACGCCGCCTACCTGAGCCTGACCGCCCTGCACCCGGACGACGGCGACGCGCCCTCCGGCGGACCGGACGGCGCCCCCGCCGTCTCCGCCGCCACCGCCCTGCCCGCCGACCGGGCGCTCGACGGACACGACCGGGTGCTGCTGCGCGGAGTCGCCGGTTCCGGCAAGACCACGCTGGTGCAGTGGCTCGCCGTCACCACCGCCCGGGGCGAGCGCGAGGAGGCGGGGCCGGGCGCGCCCGGCGGCCGGGTGCCGTTCGTGCTGCCGCTGCGCACCCTGGTCCGCCGCCCCGACGGCCTGCCCGCGCCGGACGCCTTCCTGTCCGCCGTCCGCGTCCCCTTCCACGCCACCCAGCCCGACGGCTGGGCCGACCGGGTGCTCGGCGACGGCCGCGGGCTGCTCCTCGTCGACGGCCTGGACGAGATCCCCGAGCGGGACCGCGAGCGGACCCGCCGCTGGCTGCGCGACCTGCTCGACGTCTATCCCGGCAACCGGTGGCTGGTCACCTCCCGCCCCTCCGCCGTGCGCGCGGACTGGCTCGCCGCCGACGGGTTCACCGAACTCGCGCTCACCCCGATGCGCCGGCAGGACGTCGCCGCCTTCATCACCCGCTGGCACACCGCCGCCCGCGCCGACGCCCCCGACCCCGGCCGGCTCGACGCCTACGAGCGCTCCCTCCTCGACGCCGTCCGCACCAAGCCCGACCTCGGCCGGCTCGCCACCAACCCGCTCATGTGCGGCCTGATCTGCGCCCTCCACCGCGACCGGCGCGGCTATCTGCCGCACGGCCGGCAAGAGCTGTACGACGCCGCCCTGTCGATGCTGCTCGCCCGCCGGGACGAGGAACGCGACATGATCACCCCGGGCGACGGCATCCACCTCACCGAGCAGCCCCAGATCCAGCTGCTCCAGCGCCTCGCCTACTGGCTGATCCGCAACCACCAGAACGAGCTGGACCGCGAACGCGCCGTCCGGATCATCGCCGACGTGCTGCCCGCCCTGCCCGCCGCGGCCGCCCAGGGCGACGCCGAGCGGATCCTCGGCCATCTGCTGCTGCGCAGCGGCCTGCTGCGCGAACCGGCCGCCGGGACCGTGGAGTTCGTGCACCGCACCTTCCAGGACTACCTGGGCGCGCGGGCCGCCGTGGAGGACGGGGACTTCGGGCTGCTGGTGCGGGGCGCGGCGGACGAGCAGTGGGCGGACGTGATCCGCATGGCCGTCGCCCACGCCCGCCCTCGCGAGCGCGCCGGCCTGCTGCGCGACCTGACCGCGGCCGCCGACCGGCTGGAGGGCGCCGCGAGCACCCGCGTACGCCTGCTGGCGCTGGCCTGCCTGGAGCACGCCACCGAACTCGACCCCCAGGTCCGCGCAGAGGTCGAGCGGCGGGCCGCCGCGGTGATCCCGCCCCGCACGGTCCGGGAGGCCCGCGCCCTCGCCGAGGCCGGGCCGCTCGCCCTGGAACTGCTGCCGGGGCCAAAGGGGCTGAGCGACGAGGAGGCGCGGGCGGTCGTCGTCACCGCGTCGCTGATCGGCACGGAGGCGGCGCTCCCGGTGCTGGCCCGGTTCCGGACCCACCCCGCACTGGAGGTACGGGCCCAGCTGAGCTGGACCTGGCATCGGTTCCCGGAGCGGCCGTACGGGGAGGAGGTCATCGCGCACCTGCGGGAGACGGGACTGTTCTTCGCCGCCCACACCGCCGGCCACCTGAGCTTCCTGCGGGAGCTGGGCGGGCGCCGCAAGATCCAGCTGACCGGGGACCTCCCGGCGGACGCGATCGCGGCGGGCCTCGTGCCCGAACGCGTCAGGAAGCTGATCATCCGCGACAACGACGCGCTGCGGGACCTGGGCTGCCTGGCGGGCCTGCGACGGCTGACCCACCTGGACCTGAGCCGCGCCCCTCACGTGGACGACCTCACGCCGCTGGCCGCGCTGCCGCTGACCTGGCTGTCGCTGGACCTGCTGCCGGGGCTGGAGCGGCCGGGCGCGCTGCACCCCCTCGCCGCCTGCCGTCCCACGCTCGACCAGCTCGACGTGGGCGTACGCCTGGAGGCCGCGAGCCTCGACGAGGCCGTGCCCGTCGACCTGCCGCTGCGCTATCTGCGGCTCACCAAGGCGGCGACGCAGCACACCGGACTGCGCGGCCTGCACCGCTTCCACCGGCTCAGGCAGCTCAGCCTCGCCCGGCTGGACACCCCGCTCACCGCGCGGGACCACGAGGAGATCGCGCGGCTGCCCGAGCTGACCGAGCTGCGGATCAACTGGCGGGCGGTGGGCTGGCAGGGGCCGCCGCTGCCCCGGATCGCCAGCCTGCGGCTCAACGACGTCCAGGGCACGGAGGACCTGACGCCGATTCCCGAGCTGTTCCCCGGGCTCCGCCGGGTGACCGTCGTCCCCGCGCCCAGCGCTCGGATTCCGGACGATCTCCTCGCCGCGCTGCCCGTCCGGCCCGCCGTCCGGAGGATTCGCAGCGTCGTCTGACGCACGCCTCTAGCCACCTACCGTTCAGTAACCCTACGGTTCTGCTCGCGTCACCCTCACCAACGAACATGCACACGACACGTGCTACCCGACGTGAGAGGAACCCCCCACCATGACGAGACCCGGGATGCGCCGCACGGCCACCCTCACCGTCACCGCGGCCGCCCTCGTGGCCCTCGCCGCCCCCGCCGAGGCCACGACCAGCACCACCGCCCGCACCGGTACGGCCGCCACCGCGACCGCCGCCGCCGCGGTCGACTACGCCACCTGGCAGCGGGACTGCCAGGCCGTGATGGACCAGGCGCTGCCTTACCTCCAGCAGCGGATCGCCCAGCACAAGCCCGGCGAGAAGCAGGCGATCGTCTTCGACATCGACAACACGACCCTGGAGACCGACTTCGGCTTCAGCTACCCCCAGCCGGCCAACAAGCCGGTCCTGGAGGTCGCCGAGTACGCCCAGGAACACGGCGTCGCGCTCTTCTTCGTCACCGCCCGCCCCGGCATCATCCACGCGCCCACCGAGTACAACCTGGAGAAGGTCGGCTACGAGGTCTCCGGGCTGTACGTCCGCGGCTTCCTCGACCTCTTCAAGAACGTCGCCGACTACAAGACGGCCCAGCGCGTCGACATCGAGTCGAAGGGCTACACGATCATCGCCAACATCGGCAACAACACCACCGACCTGTCGGGCGGCCACGCCGAGAAGACGTACAAGCTGCCGGACTACGGCGGTCAGCTGTCGTAGCTCCGCTGTCCAGGCACGCGAAAGGGCCGGTGCCCGTCCGGGCACCGGCCCTTTCCTCTGCCGTGAGGCTCAGCCGCGGGGCTGAGACCTGCTTACTCCTTGCTCAGGTTCGGACCGGCGCCGCCGGCCGCCTGCTCGATCGGCGGGACGTCCGGCAGAGCCGACTTCTCCTCACCGCGGAAGGTGAAGGTCTGGGACTCGCCCTCGCCCTCGGTGTCCACGACCACGATGTGACCGGGGCGCAGCTCGCCGAAGAGGATCTTCTCCGACAGCGAGTCCTCGATCTCGCGCTGGATCGTGCGGCGCAGCGGCCGGGCGCCCAGCACCGGGTCGTAGCCCTTCCTGGACAGCAGCTCCTTGGCGGACTGGGACAGCTCGATGCCCATGTCCCGGTCCTTCAGGCGCTCGTCCACCTTGCCGATCATCAGGTCGACGATCCGGAGGATGTCGTTCTGCGTCAGCTGCGGGAAGACGACCACGTCGTCGACGCGGTTGAGGAACTCGGGGCGGAAGTGCTGCTTGAGCTCGTCCGACACCTTGTTCTTCATGCGCTCGTAGTTGGTCTTCGTGTCGCCCTGGGCGGCGAAGCCCAGGTTGAAGCCCTTGGAGATGTCCCGGGTGCCGAGGTTGGTCGTCATGATGATGACCGTGTTCTTGAAGTCCACGACCCGGCCCTGGGAGTCGGTCAGGCGACCGTCCTCCAGGATCTGCAGCAGCGAGTTGAAGATGTCCGGGTGGGCCTTCTCGACCTCGTCGAAGAGGACGACGGAGAACGGCTTGCGGCGGACCTTCTCGGTCAGCTGGCCGCCCTCTTCGTAACCCACGTAGCCGGGGGGCGAGCCGAAGAGACGCGACACCGTGTGCTTCTCGCTGAACTCCGACATGTCGAGGGAGATCAGCGCGTCCTCGTCGCCGAACAGGAACTCGGCGAGCGCCTTGGACAGCTCGGTCTTACCGACACCGGACGGGCCGGCGAAAATGAACGAGCCACCGGGACGCTTCGGGTCCTTCAGACCGGCACGCGTACGGCGGATCGCCTTCGACAGCGCCTTGACGGCGTCGTCCTGGCCGATGACCCGCTTGTGGAGCTCGTCCTCCATGCGCAGCAGTCGGGACGACTCCTCCTCGGTGAGCTTGAAGACCGGGATGCCCGTGGCGGTGGCCAGCACCTCGGCGATCAGCTCGCCGTCGACCTCGGCGACGACGTCCATGTCGCCGGCCTTCCACTCCTTCTCCCGCTTGGCCTTGGCGGCCAGGAGCTGCTTCTCCTTGTCGCGCAGGGACGCGGCCTTCTCGAAGTCCTGCGAGTCGATCGCGGACTCCTTGTCCCGGCGGACACCGGCGATCTTCTCGTCGAACTCGCGCAGGTCCGGCGGCGCGGTCATCCGGCGGATGCGCATCCTCGATCCGGCCTCGTCGATCAGGTCGATCGCCTTGTCCGGCAGGAAGCGGTCCGAGATGTACCGGTCGGCCAGGGTGGCGGCCTGGACCAGCGCCTCGTCGGTGATCGAGACGCGGTGGTGCGCCTCGTACCGGTCGCGCAGGCCCTTGAGGATCTCGATCGTGTGCGGCAGGGACGGCTCCGCGACCTGGATCGGCTGGAAGCGGCGCTCCAGGGCCGCGTCCTTCTCCAGGTGCTTGCGGTACTCGTCCAGCGTGGTCGCACCGATGGTCTGCAGCTCACCGCGGGCCAGCATCGGCTTCAGGATCGAAGCGGCGTCGATGGCGCCCTCGGCGGCACCCGCACCGACCAGCGTGTGCAGCTCGTCGATGAACAGGATGATGTCGCCGCGGGTGCGGATCTCCTTGAGCACCTTCTTCAGGCGCTCCTCGAAGTCACCGCGGTAGCGGGAGCCGGCGACCAGCGCGCCGAGGTCCAGGGTGTAGAGGTGCTTGTCCTTGAGGGTCTCGGGCACCTCGCCCTTGACGATGGCCTGGGCGAGGCCCTCGACGACGGCGGTCTTGCCGACGCCGGGCTCACCGATCAGGACCGGGTTGTTCTTCGTACGGCGGGACAGCACCTGCATGACCCGCTCGATCTCCTTCTCGCGCCCGATGACCGGGTCGAGCTTGGACTCACGAGCGGCCTGGGTGAGGTTCCGGCCGAACTGGTCGAGGACCAGGGACGTCGAGGGAGTGCCCTCCGCAGGGCCGCCGGCGGTGGCGGTCTCCTTGCCCTGGTAACCGGAGAGCAGCTGGATCACCTGCTGCCGCACGCGGTTCAGATCAGCGCCCAGCTTGACCAGGACCTGGGCGGCGACGCCCTCGCCCTCACGGATCAGGCCGAGCAGGATGTGCTCCGTGCCGATGTAGTTGTGGCCCAGCTGAAGGGCCTCGCGGAGCGACAGCTCCAGGACCTTCTTGGCACGGGGGGTGAAGGGGATGTGCCCGGACGGGGCCTGCTGGCCCTGGCCGATGATCTCCTCCACCTGCTGGCGGACCGCCTCGAGCGAAATCCCGAGGCTCTCAAGGGCCTTGGCGGCGACACCCTCACCCTCGTGGATCAGGCCCAGGAGGATGTGCTCGGTGCCGATGTAGTTGTGGTTGAGCATCCGGGCTTCTTCCTGAGCCAGGACGACAACCCGCCGCGCGCGGTCGGTGAACCTCTCGAACATCGTTAATCGCTCCTCAGAGCGGTCAGGCAGTAAGGGGAACTTCCCCTCCCTGTCCTTCCGCAGCTTAGTCCCGCGAGCGGGGACCGCTCATTCCAACTGCCGACACCGTCCTTGGCCTCCTGACCCCGAACGCCGACATCTGCTCCAACCCGATGGTGCGAGACGATGTTCCCGCAGGCCAGGCAGATACCCTCACCATCAGTACGCCGATGGCGAACGTGAGACGCCCTCGCCTGCGTGTCGCCCCCTCCCACTAGGGATGTCTTACCCGCCGGCACTGACAGTCCATGCCGCGCGCGCCCTTTCCCTCCGCTACGGGCGAACAACCTTGCGCCTCCCCGCCCCCCCGCACGCCCCCCGTTGCGCCACTCTCCGCACCCGTCGGGGCACCCAGCGTAACCCGCAGGGTCTTTCGGCGGTTGCACTTGGCATGGTTGGCGCCGCCCCGCAGTCGATGCCCCCATCCGGCTCTCCGGACCCTTGGGTCACTCCGGGCACTCCCGGCCCATCCGGCACTTCCCCGACGGTCCCGTTCCCCCGCCGGCCGCTCGGTGCGAGCGCCCCGGTTCGGGACGGGCGGAACTGGCAGGACGGCCGGGACTGGGAGGACTGGGAGGGCTGGCGGGACTGGCGGGACTGGTACGAGAACGGGCTGGGCTGGGCGACGGTGCCCGGAGCCGGGGCGCATCCGAGTGCGCCGGTATGGCTGGAGGTCGGGGCGCGCTTCGACGTCCTGGACGTCCCGGCGGCCGCGGGCGTTCACGCCCTGCGGCACCTGGCGCCCTGCTCCCCCGTCGCCGTGGAGGGCGACCGGATGCGGCTGCTGGTGGCCCCCGGCAGCGCCGAGGAGCTGCCGGGGCTGCTCGACTGGCTGGAGTGGGGCTCGCTGGACCTGGACCTGGCGGCCCTCGGCGAGGGCGGGGTCATGGCGGCTCCGGAGCCGGCGCGGGGATTGGGGGCGCGGTGCCCCGCGCGGGGGGCGGCGGGTGAACCGCCGGTCACCTCACCGTGGGCGGAGGGGAAGCCGCCGGTTCCCCCGGGCGCGGGTGCGGGGCGCGAGCCGGGGCCGTACGGCGGGCGGGGGCAGGGCTTCTCCCACCCCGGCCCGCGTGTGCAGGGGGCCGCCGTGTGGGTGCGGCCCCCCTGTCCGGGGTGCGAGGCCGGGGCCTCGCTGCCGACGCTGTCGGCCCTGGGGGGCGGTGGTGACGCCCCCGATCTCGTCCGCGTCGTGGACACGGTGGCGACGCACTGCCACCGGATCCGGCTGCGGCGCGGCAGTGCTCAGCCGTTGGCCTTCTCGTAGGCCTCGCGAATGGACGCCGGAACACGGCCGCGGTCGTTGACCTCGTAACCGTTCTCCTTGGCCCAGGCGCGGATCGCGGCGGTGTCCTGGCTGCCGGTCGAGGCCGACCGCGCCTTTCCGCGTCCGCTGGAGCGACCTCCGGTACGACGACCGCTCTTCACATAGGGCTCGAGAAGGCTGCGAAGCTTGTCCGCATTGGCGGTCGTGAGATCGATCTCGTACGTCTTACCGTCCAGCGCGAACGTCACCGTCTCGTCAGCCTCGCCGCCGTCGAGGTCGTCGACAAGAAGGACCTGAACCTTCTGTGCCACCGGATTTCCTTTCATCGATAACGTGAGGACCTGGGGTCCGCGGCGTCCGCCGTTTCGCCGCCCCCTGTTATATGCAGTACTGCAGTACGTCGGAAAGCAAACCGCTTTTGCCGGAAAAACACAAACCCCCGGGAGAGGCCCGCAGCCCGGCCGCACCCCGGAAACGTGCGCGTTTCGGACATAGGGAACCCCAGCGGGGTCGCCGGGGCGGAATAGCGACGATCACAGATGCAGAAGCATCCGGCTGTTGCCCAAGGTGTTGGGTTTCACTCGTTCGAGACCCAGGAACTCCGCGACGCCCTCGTCATAGGAACGCAGCAGCTCCGCGTAGACATCGGTGTCGACGGGCGTCTCGCCGATCTCCACGAAGCCGTGCCGGCCGAAGAACTCGACTTCGAAGGTGAGGCAGAATACCCGGCGAACGCCGAGCCAGCGGGCGGTCTGAAGCAACTTCTCCAGCAACTGGTGGCCGACGCCGGCACCCTTCAGGCCGGGCTTCACGGCGAGAGTGCGCACTTCGGCGAGGTCTTCCCACATCACGTGCAGTGCGCCACAGCCGACGACCTCGGCGTTGTCGTCCCGTTCCGCGACCCAGAACTCCTGGATGTCCTCGTAAAGCGTCACCATCGCTTTGTCGAGCAGGATGCCGTGCCGGACGTACGCGTCAAGGAGTCGGCGGACGGCGGGGACATCGCTGGTACGGGCCCGGCGGACGGTGATGGCTTTAGCGGTGGCTTCGGGGTTCTCCCGGAGGTTCCCGGCGGGGTTCTCGGCGCCGTTCTCGGTGCCGTTCTCGGTGCCGTTCTCGGCGGAGGGCCTCTCTGCTGACATGTGCGGACGCTATCGTCCGTCGCGCTCCGGCGCCGAGGCGGGGTTCTCGGCCGGGGGTTGCGGGGCTGCTCGCCGTTCCGGCGCGCGTTCCCGTTCCGGTGCGGGTTCCGGTTCCGGTTCCGTTGTTTCCGGGCCCTGGACGATGCGTACGGCGTCGCGGAGGGCCATGCGCTGTTCGTCGCTCATCATGCCGAAGAAGGCGACGAGCGCGGCGGCGGGGTTGTCGCTCTGCGACCAGGCGTCGTTCATCAGGGCCGCCGCGTAGGCGGCGCGCGTGGAGACCGCCTCATATCGATAGGCGCGGCCTTCCGCCTCGCGGCGGACCCAGCCCTTCTGATGGAGATTGTCCAAAACGGTCATCACCGTGGTGTAGGCGATGGTCCGTTCCCGCTGGAGGTCTTCCAGGACTTCTCGAACGGTCACCGGGCGGTTCCACTTCCACACCCGCGTCATGACCGCGTCTTCGAGTTCTCCCAATGGGCGAGGCACAGCTTGAACAATAGTAGGAGATCCGGGTTATGGCGTGCCGGACGGGCCCTTTAACTGCAAACGGGAGCAAAAAGGACGCCCGCGGCGGCGCGGGCGTGGGGGTGGGGTGGCCGGGTGCGGGTGGTCAGGCGTCCGTGGGGCCGGACGTGGCCGGGGAGGACGGGCGGGCGTTCTCCGCGCGCGCGAGGGCGGCGTCCACGGCCGCGTCCTCCTTGGCCTTGTTGGCCCCGCCCTGGGACTTCACGATCACCCGGATCACGCTGATGAAGAAGACGGCCATGACGACCGGCGGCAGGAGCGCGGAGACGTAGTCCATGGCTCCAGGGTAGTCGCGCGTGCGGGGCGCCCGGGGCGGGGGGCGGCCGGTGTCAGCCGACGGCGAGCTGCCGCGGCGGGTTCGCCGGGTTCTCGGGGTCCGCCGGGGGCTGTGGCGGCTTGCGGCGGGGGAAGACCTCGCCGGGGGTGGGGACCGGGCGGCGGGCCGGCTGCCCGGGCGCGCCGGGGGCGGGGGCCGGTGAGGCCGGTTTCTGCGCCGGTTCCCGCTCGGGTTCCCGGGCGGGGCGGTCGGCGGCCGCCTCGTCGGCGCAGCGGCCGCCGGGGAGGGCGAGGAGGCGGGTGCGGGACGCCGGGAGGAGGGGGTTCGGACGGGTCTGCCCCGAGGTGTCGGCGGTGGCGGTGCGACGGGCCAGGCGGGCGCGTACGTCCTGCTCGGCGAGGGTCTGGCAGCGGCCGAGGAGCGCGGCGGCGACGGGGTTGCCGCGCAGGGCGCGCAGGGCGGCGAGGTCGTCGGGGGTGGGGCGGTGGCCGGCGCCGAGGGCTTCCTCCAGGAGGGTGAGGTAGCCGGCCGCGGTGCCGGGGAGGGCGGCGCGGTAGCGGGCCAGGTCGGCCACGAGGAAGGCCCGCAGGCGGGCGCCTTCGCGCATCGCCTCGTCGAGCGAGTCGGCGAGGCGCAGGCAGTCCTGGACGTCCTCGGGGGAGGCCTGGCCGGGGTGGAGGGCGAGGGCGAGGGCGCGGCGGAGCACACGCAGCTCCTCCACACCGAACGCCATGCCGCCGCGGGATCCGTAGGGCGTGGGCATGACGGCGACGATACGCGCTAATCAGACAAACTTCGCACGGCTGCTTCGGTGTGGCGTGGGAGCCACCCTATGCGGGGGCATGCGGGGGCGGGGCCTGCGGGCGTCCGTCCGAGGGTGCGTGCCTGCGGCGGCCTGCGCGGGTGGGTGGGGGGTGTGGCGCCTGGGGTGCGTTGCGGGGCGGGCCGCGCCGGGGGGTGGCCGTCCTGGGTCCGGGCGGGGCCGTGCCTGGTGAGGTGCGCGGTGTCGGACGCCCGGACGCTGCGGGCGGCCCCCGGCACGGCCCCTTCCGCCGGCGGCCGGCCTTCGGTGGCCGCCGGCGGTCGGCTGTGCCGTCGTGGGCGCGACTACAAGCGGGAGACGTTGCGCTCGTAGACCATCCTCAGGCCGATCAAGGTGAGCCAGGGTTCGTGCTCGTCGATGACCGAGGATTCGCCGAGGACCATGGGGGCGAGGCCGCCCGTGGCGATGACGGTGACGTCGTCGGGGTCGTCGGCGAGTTCGCGGGCCATGCGGTTGACGACGCCGTCGACCTGGCCGGCGAAGCCGTAGACGATGCCCGCCTGCATGGCCTCGACGGTGTTCTTGCCGATCACGCTGCGGGGGCGGGCGACCTCGATCTTGCGGAGCTGGGCGCCCTTGACGCCCAGGGCCTCGACGGAGATCTCGATGCCGGGGGCGATGACGCCGCCGACGTACTCCCCGCGCGCGGAGACCGCGTCGAAGGTCGTGGCCGTGCCGAAGTCGACGACGATCGCGGGGCCGCCGTAGAGCTCGACGGCGGCGACCGCGTTGATGATTCGGTCGGCGCCGACCTCCTTGGGGTTGTCCGTGAGGATCGGGACGCCCGTCTTCACGCCCGGTTCGACGAGGACGGCGGGGACGTCGCCGTAGTAGCGGCGGGTGACCTCGCGCAGTTCGTGCAGGACGGAGGGGACCGTGGCGCAGATGGCGATGCCGTCGATGCCGTCGCCCAGTTCGTCGCCGAGCAGGGGGTGCATGCCCATCAGGCCCTGGAGGAGCACCGCCATCTCGTCGGCGGTGCGGCGGGCGTCGGTGGAGATGCGCCAGTGTTCGACGATGTCCTCACCGTCGAACAGACCGAGGACGGTGTGCGTGTTGCCTACGTCGATCGTCAGCAGCATCCCCGTCTCCTACTCCGCCGCTCGCAGGTCCAGGCCGATGTCGAGGATCGGCGAGGAGTGGGTGAGGGCGCCCACGGCGAGGTAGTCGACGCCCGTGTCCGCGTACGCCCTGGCGTTGTCCAGGGTGAGGCGGCCGGAGGCCTCCAGGGCGGCGCGGCCGTGGACGATGGCCACCGCCTCCTCGCACTCGCCGGGGGTGAAGTTGTCCAGCAGGATCAGGTCGGCGCCGGCGTCGACGACCTCGCGCAGCTGGTGCAGGGTGTCGACCTCGACCTCGATGGGGAGGTCGGGGAAGCGTTCGCGGACGGCCTTGAAGGCCTGGGCGACGCCGCCCGCGGCCAGCACGTGGTTGTCCTTGACGAGGGCCGCGTCGGAGAGCGACATGCGGTGGTTGACGCCGCCGCCGCAGCGGACCGCGTACTTCTCCAGCGAGCGGAGGCCGGGGGTGGTTTTGCGGGTGTCACGCACGCGTGCCTTCGTACCCTCCAGGACGTCCGCCCACGCGCGCGTGGCGGTGGCGATGCCGGAGAGGCGGCACAGGAGGTTGAGGGCGCTGCGCTCGGCGGTGAGCAGGTCGCGGGTGCGGGTGGTGACGGAGAGCAGCCTCTGGCCCGCCTCCACGCGGTCGCCGTCCGCCGCGAGGCGTTCCACCTCGAACTCGTCCTCGCAGACGATGGAGATCACGGCCTCGGCGATGTGGAGGCCGGCGACCACGCCGGCCTCGCGGGCGACGAAGTCGGCGGTGGCGACGGCGTCCTCGGGGATGGTGGCGACCGTCGTCACGTCGACGCCGCCCGCCAGGTCCTCCTGGACGGCCACGTTGGCGATGTCCTCGACCTCGACGGGGTCGAGGCCGGCGTCGGCGAGGAGTTCGGCGAGCGCCGGGTCGAGGCCGCACTCGAGGTATTCCTCGGTGTCCGCGCCGCAGGCGCAGCCGTCGCCGCAGCCGCCGTCGTCGGCGAGGGGAAGGTCGGGGGTGCTCACTGGTCTCACTGCTCCTGGGGACGGTGCGCCGACGGGTTCGGCCGGGTCGGGGGGAAGTCTGCGGTGTCGGTGGTGTGCACGGCGAGACTGCGGTCGGGATTGAGCCGTACGACGATGTGGCGGCGCCACGCGGTGTCGTCGCGGTCGGCGTGGTCCTCGCGCCAGTGGCAGCCGCGGGTCTCCTCGCGCAGCAGGGCGGCGGCGACCAGGACGCGGGCCACACACAGGAGGTTGGTGGCCTCCCAGGTGTCGACGCCGGGCTCGGCGGTCTTGCCGTTCTCGGTGAGGGCGTCGCGGGCCTCGGTGTGCAGCCGCTGGAGGCGGTCGGCGGCCTTGGCGAGGGAGGCGGCGGAGCGCAGGACGCCCGCGCCCTCGGTCATGATCCGCTGGATGGTGAAGCGGGCCTCGGCGGGCTGCAGGGGGTGGGCGGGGACCTCGGGGTACGGGACCGGTTCGGGCACACGCGCGTGGAGGCCGCTTTCGGCGTGGGCCGCGGCGATGTCGGCGGCGATGCGCTCGGCGTAGACCAGGCCCTCCAGGAGGCTGTTGGAGGCGAGGCGGTTGGCGCCGTGGACGCCGGTGCAGGCGACCTCGCCGCACGCGTACAGGCCGGGGACGGTCGTCCGGCCGTGGGAGTCGGTGCGGACGCCGCCGGAGGCGTAGTGGGCGGCCGGGGCGACCGGGATGGGCTCGTGGACCGGGTCGATGCCGTGGGCGCGGCAGGCGGCGAGGATCGTCGGGAAGCGCTGCTCCCACATCTCGGCGCCGAAGTGGCGGGCGTCGAGGAACATGTGCTCGGCGTCCTGCTCCTGCATGCGGCGCATGATGCCCTTGGCGACGATGTCGCGCGGGGCGAGTTCGCCCAGTTCGTGCTGCCCGGCCATGAAGCGCACCCCGTCGGCGTCGACGAGGTGGGCGCCCTCGCCGCGGACCGCCTCGGAGACCAGGGGCTGCTGGCCCTCGGCCTCGGGGCCGAGGAACAGCACGGTCGGGTGGAACTGGACGAACTCCAGGTCGCTGACCTCGGCGCCCGCGCGCAGGGCGAGGGCGACGCCGTCGCCGGTGGACACCGAGGGGTTGGTGGTGGCGGAGAAGACCTGGCCCATGCCGCCGGTGGCGAGGACCACCGCGGGGGCGTGGACGGCGCCGACGCCGTCGTGCTGGCCCTCCCCCATGACGTGCAGGGTCACGCCCGCGGTACGGCCGTCCGCGTCCGTGAGGAGGTCCAGGACGAGGGCGTTCTCGACGGTGCGCATCCCGCGCGCGCGGACGGCCTCCACGAGGGCGCGGGAGATCTCCGCGCCGGTCGCGTCGCCGCCCGCGTGGGCGATACGGCGGCGGTGGTGGCCGCCCTCGCGGGTGAGCGCGAGGCCGCCTTCCGCCGACTCGTCGAACTGGGCGCCGGTCCGGATGAGCCGGCGTACGGCGTCGGGGCCCTCGGTGACGAGGATCCGCACCGCCTGCTCGTCGCACAGGCCCGCGCCCGCGACCAGGGTGTCGTCCAGGTGCTGTTCGGGGCTGTCGCCCTCGCCGAGGGCGGCGGCGATGCCGCCCTGGGCCCAGCGGGTGGAGCCGTCGTCGAGGCGGGCCTTGGTGACGACGACGGTGTCCAGGCCGGCGGCCTCGCAGCGCAGGGCCGCGGTCAGGCCGGCCACGCCGGAGCCGACGACGACCACGTCCGCGTCGATGTGCCAGCCGGGGGCGGGCGCGTGCAGTCGTATGCCTGTGCTGGTCACGAGGCGGCTCCGAAGGTGAGGGTGATGTTGTCGATCAGCCGGGTCGTGCCGACCTTGGCCGCGACGGCGAGGACGGCCTCGCCGGTGTAGTCGTCGGGGACCTCCGAGAAGTCGGACGGGTCGACCAGGGCCAGGTAGTCGAGGACGAGCGGCGGGTCGAGGCGGGCGGCCTCGTCGAGGACCAGCCGGGCCGCCGCGCGGACCTCGGCGGGCCCGCCGGGGGCGGCCTCGGCGACGGCGTGCGCGTCGGCGGCCGCGCGGGACTCCCCTATCGCGCTCAGCGCCTCGGCACGCGCGCGCGTGGAGGGCACTTCCCGGGCTCGGGCGCGCAGCGCCTCCAGGGCCGCGTGGCGGTCCTGCGCGGCGAACAGCGCGCGGGACAGCGCGAGGGCGGTACGGCGTTCCTGCGGGGAGAGGTAGCGGTTGCGGCTGGACAGGGCCAGGCCGTCCTCCTCGCGGACGGTCGGCACGCCGACGATCTCGACGGGGAAGTTCAGGTCCCGCACCATGCGGCGGATCAGGGCGAGCTGCTGGGCGTCCTTCTGCCCGAAGAAGGCGACGTCGGGGCGGGTGAGGTGGAGCAGTTTGGCGACGACGGTGAGCATGCCGTCGAAGTGGCCGGGGCGGGAGGCGCCCTCCAGGCGTTCGCCCATGGCTCCCGCGCGGAGGGTGATCTCGGGCCTGCCGTCCGGGTACATCTCCTCCACGGACGGCGCGAAGACGATGTCGGCGCCCGCCTGCTCGGCGGTCTTCAGGTCGGCTTCCAGGGTGCGCGGATAGCGGTCCAGGTCCTCGCCCGCGCCGAACTGGAGCGGGTTCACGAAGACGGTGACCACCACGTAGCCCTTGCGGCCGACGTGCTCGCGCGCGGTGCGGATCAGGGTGGCGTGGCCTTCGTGCAGCGCGCCCATGGTCATCACGACGGCGGTGCGGCCGGGCACCGAGAAGTGGTCCAGGACGTAGCCGAGGTCGTCCAGGGTGGGGACGAGTTCGAAGTCGCGGCTCATCGGTCTCCCCCGTTCTCGGGCAGCGCCGCCCCGTCGGCGAGCACCCCCAGCAGGTCTTCGGCCAGTTCCGGCTTCAGCAGGCCGGAGGCGAGCGCCCGGTCCGCGGTCGCGCGGGCCATCGCCAGATAGCCGGCGACGGTCTGCGGGGCGTGCGCGCGCAGTTCGGCGATGTGCGCGGCGACGGTGCCCGCGTCCCCGCGCGCGACGGGTCCGGTCAGGGCGGCGTCGCCGGAGCGCAGGGCGTTGTCGAGGGCGGCGCCGAGCAGCGGGCCGAGCATCCGGTCGGGGGCGCCGACGCCCGCCGCGCGCAGCAGGTCCAGGGACTGGGCGACCAGGGTGACCAGGTGGTTCGCGCCGAGCGCGAGGGCCGCGTGGTAGAGCGGCCGGTGTTCCTCGGCGATCCACTCGGGCTCGCCGCCCATCTCGATGACGAGGGCCTCCGCGGCCAGTCGCAGCTCCTCGGGGGCGGTGACGCCGAACGAGCAGCCGGCCAGGCGCTGGACGTCCACGGGGGTGCCGGTGAAGGTCATCGCCGGGTGCAGGGCCAGCGGGAGGGCGCCCGCGCGCAGGGCGGGGTCGAGGACCTTCGCGCCGTAGCGTCCGGAGGTGTGGACGAGCAGCTGGCCGGGGCGGACGGCGCCGGTCTCGGCGAGGCCGGACACCAGGCCGGGGAGGGTGTCGTCGGGGACGGTGAGCAGCACCAGGTCGGCGCGGCGCAGCACCTCGGCGGGCGGGACCACCGGCACGTCGGGCAGCAGCTGCGCGGCGCGCCGCCGGGAGGCGTCGGAGACCGCGGAGACGGCCACCGGGCGGTGCCCTGCGAGCTGGAGGGACGCGGCGAGTGCGGGGCCCACGCGGCCGGCGCCGACGACGCCGACGGTGAGCCGCGCGGGGCGGTCCCGGGGATCTGGCTGTTGGCTTGTACTCACGCGACGGCGGCCTTCCCGTTCCAGTCCGCTCTGGGTACCGGACGATTTCTCGTCATGTTAACGCGATCGGTTCGAGAGGCGTTCGGTTGTCCACAGGCTGTGGGTTTCTGTCCGAGGTTCCCCGGCGGGCTGTGCGGAAAAGCGGTGTCCGCGCGCAAAGCCGCCCGCGATGATCTCGGACATGAGCGATTCGGCCCAACAGCCGGCCCCGCGGCCGGCCTCCCCGAGCACACCGGAACCGTCGTCCGCCGACGAGCAGCGCAAGCGTCGCAGAGAGCGGCGCATCAACGCTGCCAGGGGCGCGCGGCGCATTCTCTCGCGCCCCGCTTCCCTGTCCACGCTGCGTGAGCGCCTGGCGCTGCTGGACTCGGCGGCCGGGCTGTACGACCTGGACGAGCGGGCGGACTTCTACGGCGACGGCGTCGTCGAGGCCCTGGAGGAGAAGGTCGCCGGGCTGCTCGGCACCGAGGCCGCCGCCTTCTTCCCGACCGGCACGATGGCCCAGCAGGTGGCCCTGCGCTGCTGGGCCGGCCGCACCGGCAACCCGGCCGTGGCCCTGCACCCGCTCGCCCACCCGGAAGTGCACGAACGCCATGCCTTCAGCCAGGTGGGCGGGTTGCGACCGGTCCATGTGACGCGCGCGCCCCGGCAGCCGACCGCCGAGGAGGTACGGGACCTGGAGGAGCCGTTCGGCGCCCTGATGCTGGAGCTGCCCCTCAGGGACGCCGGGTTCCTGCTGCCGTCCTGGGAGGAGCTGACCGAGGTGGTGGAGGCGGCGCGCGAGCGTGAGGCGGTGGTGCACTTCGACGGCGCGCGCCTGTGGGAGTCGACGGTCCACTTCGGCCGTCCCCTGGAGGAGATCGCGGGCCTCGCGGACAGCGTCTACGTGTCGTTCTACAAGTCCCTCGGCGGCTTCGGCGGGGCCGCGCTGGCCGGCCCGCGGATCCTGGTGGAGGAGGCGAAGGTCTGGCGGCACCGGTACGGCGGCACGGTGTTCCAGCAGTTCCCCACCGTGCTGTCGGCGCTCGCGGGGCTGGAGCGGGAGCTGCCGCGGCTGCCGGAGTACGTGCGGCACGCGCGCGTGGTGGCCGCCGCGCTCCGGGAGGGGTGCGCGGAGGCCGGGCTGCCGTGGGCACACGTGCACCCGGAGGTGCCGCACACCCACGAGTTCCAGCTCTGGCTGCCGTACGACGCCGACGTCGTCGCCGAGGCGGCGGTCCGCACGGCCGAGGAGACCGGGACCCTGCTCTTCGCCAACGGCTGGGACCACAGGGTCCCCGGCATCGCCATGACGGAGCTGAACGTCCGCGCGGCGGGGCTGGAGTGGGCCGCCGAGGACGTGCGGTCGGCGGTGAGGGAGTTCGCGCGGCGGTTGGCGCAGGAGAGCGGGGGGCGGGGAGAGGCGGGGTCAGGGTCAGCGCCTTGACGAGGTGGTCGGCGACGCCGGGGTGGCGGTCGGGGCGTCTGTGGCCCGGTCTGCGGCGTCGGGTGGTGGCCGGGTGCCAGCGCGGGGGGCCTCGGCGGGTCGTAGTCGGCGTCTTCGCGACGCGGCCGGCGCCGCCGGAGCAGCGGCCGATGCCGTCGCCTGGCGGTCCGCGCCGGCGGATCGGCCGGTGCCACCGCGCGGCCCGCATCGGTGGTTTCTGGCCCCGTGCCAGCGCGGCGCGGTCGACACCGTGGGTCGTGGTCCGTGCCAGCGCGGCGCGGTCTGCGTCGCCGGACCGCCGGCCGTGCTCTCCGATCGCAGCCGGCGTCTTCACGTCCCGGGCAGTGGGCCACCGCGCGTCCTCCGAGCCGGGCGGTCCGGGTGCTAGGGGGTGTCTCGTCGATCAGGCCGGATCAGCGAGCGGCGTCTGGTGCCGCGCATCGCAAGGCGGAGGAGGGAGTCGACGCGATGGGGGTGCCCCCGCGCGAGCGCAGCCGAGCGTGGGGGAGTCGGCGACCGACGACAACGCGGCGAGGCGCGGCACCAGACGCCGGGAGCCCGGCATGATCGGCGAGGCGCCCCCTAGAGGCGCGGTCGCAGGCGGGTCCACCGGCTCAGGGTGTGCCGTAGGCGGCCGTGGGCCGGGCGGCCGGTGAGGATCGCCGCGAACTCGCGGCGGTCGCGCCACTCGCGGACGACCTGCCAATCGTGGGCGCCGGGCTGGGGCGGGACGGCCTCGCCGAGCCGGCGGGCGCGGTAGGCGTCGAGGAGGTACTGCTGGGTGATGCTCATGGCGGATCGCCTCTCGGGGAGGTCCGGGACACAGGGAACGGGAGGTTCCGGGAGGCTTCGCGGCGGCCCCCGGTGACCTCAGCCTGCGCCCGGTGACGCGGGCCGGTCGCGCCGGTTGACGGCACCCGTCAATCGACGGGGCGGTGTCAGTGGGGCCGTGCACCATGGGGTCATGAGCGTGAGCATCGACATCACCGGGCTGCCGCAGGAGCGCATCTTCTTCGTGCCGTCGCCGCTGGCCGAGCTCGGCATGGCGCTGCACGCGCTCAGCGAGCCGGGGCACCACCCGGGGCTCCAGGGGTGGGCGACGGCGGTCTCCTCGCAACTGGACCCCGGCCTCGCGGACCGCCTGAGTGAGGCGGACTTCCTGTGGCGGACCACCTTCTCGGACGTGTTCGCCCCGTTCGCCGGGGTCCCGGGCAGCACCCGCACCCTGCCGGGCGCCACGCTCACCGACGAACTCGACCTGCTGGACAAGCTGACCGACGAGCAGTTCGTGCACGCGGCCCTGGAGTTCACCTGTCAGATCGGCTACGACACCCGCAGCGCCGGCCCGCTGGAGGACGAGGCGGTGCGGCGGCGCGCGCTGGAGATGGCCGCCGCGCGGGGCTGCGTCCAGGAGCGGTTCACCCGGCGGCTGCTGGACGACCCGCCTGCCGTGCGGGGCTGGTTCCGGCAGCTGATGCGGGACTGCGAGGAGGCCTTCTTCGCGGACGTCTGGACGCGGGTCCAGCCGCAGCTGGCCGCCGACGCGCGTCACAAGACGGAGCTGCTGCGGCGCAAGGGCCTCGCCGCCGCCCTCACGGCGGTGTCCTCGGCGGTGTCGCTGGACGAGGAGGCCGGGCTGATCACGGTCGACAAGCTGATCGAGGGCCGCACCGCCACCGGGGACGGGAACCTAGTGCTGGTCCCGACGAGCCTGGGCTGGCCCCATGTGATGGTGCTGCACCGGTACGGCTGGCAGCCGGCGATCACCTACCCGGTCAGCGGCCCCGCGCCGCAGGCGCCGTCCGTCGAGCAGCTCACCCGCCGGCTGGAGGCACTGGCGCACCCGGTCCGGATGCGGCTGTGCCGCCACCTCGCCCGCGCCCCGCACACCACCGGCGAGCTGGCCGACGCGCACGGCATGTCGGCACCCGAGATATCCCGACACCTGAGCGTTCTCAAAAAGGCCGGTCTGATCACCACCCGCCGCCGCGGCCGGTACGCCCAGCACCAGCTGGACCTGTCGGCGGTGGCCCGCCTGGGCAGCGACTTCATCGAGGGTGTGCTGCGGTGACGGCGGTGACCGGGACGCCCTCCCCGGTCCGTCGGGCCCCGGCCATCGACCCCCGGTCGGTCAGTCGAAGCGGATGTGACGCAGGCTCACCCGGGCCTGCCGTAGCCGCGTGCGCAGCGCACCCCCTTGGTGCGGGCGGAGCGTGAGGCCCGCCAGGACGGCGATGCGGTCGGCCGTTCTCGGGACGGTGACGTGATCCGTCCACAGATGCTCGGCGAACTCGGGGGCGCTCAGCCGCTCCAGGCAGTGGTCGAGCCGCTGGACGGCCCAGCTCTCGCCGCGCGGTGCGGCGCCCTTCCCGGCGGCGAACCGCAGCAGGTGGCCGAGGCCGCGCTCGCGCAGGCGCGCGAGGACGGTCTCGCGTTGCGCGAGGAGGGTGAAGTGCCGTACGTCGTGGCCGAGTTCCCGCAGCCGGCCGACGGTCTCGGCGAAGTAGCCGGAGTCGGTGACGGTCATGGGCACGATGACCACGCCGTCGTGCCGGGTCAGGGCGAGGTCGAGGACCTCGACGACACCCTGCCGCCAGGAGACCAGGTCCTGGAAGTCGCCGCGCAGCGCAGGCGGCAGCATGCGGCGCAGGCCGAATCCGGCGTGCTCGGGGTCGCAGATGACACTGCCGGGCAGCCGGTGCTGTATCTCGTGTGCGGTCTGTGTCTTACCGCCCCCGAAGGGGCCGTTGATCCACAGGAGCATGCGCAGACCCTACCGGCGGCCCCGCGCGGCGTCAGGCGGTCCGCTGGCCGGGGCCGCGCCCCATCCCGCCCCGCCCCACTCCCAGCCGTGCCCGCCGCCCCGCCCTCAGCCGTGCCCGCCGCCGGCCCGCACCAGCCCCGTCTCGTACGCCAGGACGACGACCTGCACCCGGTCCCGCAGGCCGAGCTTGGTCAGGATGCGGCCCACGTGGGTCTTCACGGTGGCCTCGGACAGCACCAGCCGCGCGGCGATCTCGCCGTTGGACAGGCCCTGCGCGACCAGCATCATCACCTCGCGCTCCCGCTCGGTCAGCCGCTCCAGCTCCTTGTGCTGCGGCTCCTTGCCGGTGCTCGGCAGCATCGGCGCGAACCGGTCGAGGAGGCGCCGCGTGGTCGACGGGGCCACCACGGCGTCACCGCTGTGCACCGCGCGGATCGCGGCGAGCAGCTCGCCGGGCGGCACGTCCTTGAGCATGAACCCGGAGGCACCCGCCTTCAGCCCGGAGAAGGCGTACTCGTCGAGGTCGAAGGTGGTCAGGATCAGCACCTTCGGCGGGTTCGGCTCGACGCAGATGCGGCGGGTGGCCTCCACGCCGTCCAGCTTGGGCATGCGTACGTCCATCAGGACGACGTCGACGTCCGTCGAGCGCACCACCTGCAGGGCCTCGACACCGTCACCCGCCTCGGCGACGACCTCCATGTCCGGCTGGGCGGCGAGCACCATCCGGAACCCGGTGCGCAGCAGCACCTGGTCGTCGACGAGCATCACGCGGATCGTCATCGGGGCCTCTTCCATGTCCATGGTCGTGAGCGGGTGGGGGCGTGTGGGGTGTGGCGGGCCGTGCGGGGCGTGACAGGTGTCAACAAAGGGCGTGCGTATGCGTCAATGCGCTGGTTTGAGCGGCAGCAGCGCACTGATGCGGAATCCTCCGCCGGGGCGGGGTCCCGCGTCCAGGGTGCCCCCGACCATCCCGACCCGCTCGCGCATGCCGATCAGGCCGTGGCCCTGTCCGTCGACGCCGCCCTCCTCGTACAGCTCGTGCGGGGCGCCCTTGCCGTCGTCCTCGACGAGCAGGCCGAGACCGTCGTCGAAGTAGACCAGGCGCACGCTGGCGCCGGCGTTCGGGCCGCCGTGCTTGCGGGTGTTGGTCAGCGCCTCCTGCACGATGCGGTAGGCGGTCAGCTCGACACCGCTGGGCAGCGGGCGCGGGGTGCCCTCGATCCTGAAGTCCACGGGCAGCCCGGAGCCACGGCACTGCTCGACCAGCTCCTCGATCTGCTGGACGTCGGGCTGCGGGACGTACTCCCCGCTCTCCTGGTGCTCGCCGGTGCGCAGCACACCGAGCAGCCGGCGCATCTCGGCGAGCGCCTGCCGACCGGTCGAGGAGATCGTCTCCAGCGCCTTCTTCGCCTGGTCGGGCGCCGCGTCGAGGACGTACGCGGCGCCGTCGGCCTGCACCACCATCACGGACACGTTGTGCGCGACGACGTCGTGCAGCTCGCGGGCGATCCGGGCGCGCTCGGCGGCGACCGCGACCTTGGCCTGTGCCTCGCGCTCCTTCTCCAGGCGGGCGGCGCGTTCCTCCAGCTGCGCCAGGTACGCGCGGCGGGTGCGCATCGAGTCGCCGAGCACCCAGGCCAGGGCGAACGGCACGGTCTGGAAGACAGCGACCGCGATGTCGCCGAGCAGGCTGGAGTCGGTGGCCGGCCAGCGGATCTGGGCGAGGGGCGCCGCGCACAGTCCGCCGATCAGCGCGAGCCGGGAGGCCCAGCGCGCGCCGTCGGCGGCGGCCGTGTAGACGATCAGCAGCATGGCGAAGTTCGCGGGCGTCGTGTAGACGTCCAGCACGAGCTGGGCCACGCCCACCACCGCCGCCAGGACCAGCATCTTCTCCGGCATCCGGCGGCGCAGCGCGACCACCACGCACAGCAGCAGGACGACCGGCAGGATGAGCAGCGGCCGGTCCGTACCCATGCCTTCCGGGTCGACCTGTCCGCTCACCAGGGAGAGCCCGAGCAGGACCGTGGCCCAGAAGCCGTCGACCCATGTCGGGTGGTTGCGGAGGAAGTCATAGAGGCGCTGCACGTAACCCAGCGTAGGGAAGCCGGATGCGTGCAGGGGTCAACCGGAGGACCGATCCGGGCCACGCACGCGTACTCCGCAAGGTGGAGGAGCCCCCTCCCCGTGCGCCTAGCCTGGCGGTGTGACGGATGAGACGGCGGAGACCGGGTGGCAGGGCTGGCGGAGCTGGCGGGCGGCGACGGAGGCCGCGCTGTACGGGCCGGGCGGCTTCTACCGCGGGCCCGAGGGACCCGCCGGGCACTTCCGTACGTCCGTGCACGCGTCGCCGCTGTTCGCGCGGGCGGTGGCCGGGCTGCTGTGCCGGGTCGACGAGGCGCTGGGCCGCCCGGAGCGGCTGGACTTCGTGGACATGGCCGCGGGCCGGGGGGAACTGGCCGGCGGGGTGCTCGCCGCGCTGCCCGCCGAGGTGGCCGCCCGCACGCGCGCGTACGCCGTCGAGATCGCCGCGCGCCCCGCCGGGCTCGATCACCGCATCAAGTGGCGCGCCCGGCTGCCGGAGTCCGTCACCGGGCTGCTGTTCGCCAACGAGTGGCTGGACAACGTGCCCGTGGAGGTCGCGGAGACCGACGCGGCGGGCGTGGCCCGGCGGGTGCTGGTGCGCGCGGACGGGACGGAACGGCTCGGGGAGCCGGTCGGCGGGGCGGAGGCGGAGTGGCTGGCCCGGTGGTGGCCACTGCCGGCCGAGGAGGGGCTGCGGGCCGAGATCGGGCTGGAGCGGGACACCGCGTGGGCGTCGGCCGTGTCCTGTGTGGAGCGCGGTCTCGCGGTGGCGGTGGACTACGCGCACACGGTCGACACGCGCCCTCCGTTCGGGACGCTCACCGGTTTCCGGGAGGGGCGCGAGACGGCACCCGTGCCGGACGGGTCGTGCGACATCACGGCCCACGTGGCGCTGGACGCGTGCACGCTCCCCGGGGGGCGCGTGCTGACGCAGCGCGCCGCCCTGCACGCCCTGGGGATCGCAGGCGCACGCCCTCCGCTCTCACTCGCCTCCACGGACCCCGCGGCGTACGTGCGCGCCCTCGCGGGCGCCGGCGAGGCCGCCGAGCTGACCGCACCGGGCGGGCTCGGCGACTTCGGCTGGCTGGTGCAGCCGGTCCGCATCCCGGACCCGCTGGGCCAGGCGTGACGGCCGGCGGGCGAACCCTGACCGCTGCCGCCGCGCCCTGCCGACGACGACCGAGGCCCGCTGACGTCGGCTGATCCCGCTCACTGGTCCCCGCTGACGTCGGCTGATCCCCGCGACGTCGGCTGAGGCCTACTGCCGTCGGCCGAGCCCCGCCGACCGCGGCTGAGCCCTACTTGTCGATGTCCCCGACCACGAAGAACATCGACCCCAGGATCGCCACCATGTCCGCCACCAGCGTCCCCGGCAGCAGCTCGGTCAGCGCCTGGATGTTGTTGTACGAGGCCGACCGCAGCTTCAGCCGGTACGGCGTCTTCTCGCCCTTGCTGACGAGGTAGTAGCCGTTGATGCCGAGCGGGTTCTCGGTCCAGGCGTACGTGTGCCCCTCGGGTGCCTTCAGCACCTTGGGCAGGCGCTGGTTGATCGGCCCGGGCTCCAGCTCGGCGAGCCGGTCGAGGCAGGCGTCGGCGAGGTCGAGCGCGTTGTGCGTCTGCTCCAGCAGGCACTCGAAGCGGGCGAGGCAGTCGCCCTCCCGCCGGGTGACGACCTTGAGGGTGTCCCGCAGTTCGCCGTAGGCGAGGTACGGCTCGTCGCGGCGCAGGTCGAAGTCGACGCCCGAGGCGCGCGCGATGGGGCCGCTCACGCCGTAGGCGTGCACCGCCTCCGGGGCGAGGACGCCCACGCCCCGCGTGCGCCCCCGGAAGATCTCGTTGCCGAGCACCAGGTCGTCGTAGACGTCCATGCGCGAGCGCACGGCGGCGACCGCGGCACGCGCGCGTGCGGTCCAGCCGGCCGGCAGGTCCTCCTTCAGGCCGCCGACGCGGTTGAACATGTAGTGCATGCGGCCGCCGGAGACCTCCTCCATGACGTTCTGGAGGACCTCGCGCTCCCGGAACGCGTAGAAGACCGGCGTGATGCCGCCCAGCTCCAGCGGGTAGGACCCGAGGAACATCAGGTGGTTGAGCACCCGGTTCAGCTCGGCGAGGAGCGTGCGCGTCCACACCGCGCGCGGGGGCACCTCCATGCCGAGCATCCGCTCCACGGCCAGGACCACGCCCAGCTCGTTGGAGAACGCCGACAGCCAGTCGTGGCGGTTGGCGAGCATGATGATCTGGCGGTAGTCACGCGCCTCGAACAGCTTCTCGGCGCCCCGGTGCATATAGCCGATCACCGGCTCCGCGCGCGTGATGCGCTCGCCGTCCAGGAGCAGCTTCAGCCGCAGCACGCCGTGCGTGGACGGGTGCTGCGGCCCGATGTTGAGCACCATGTCGGTGCTCTCCGCGGCGCCGCCGATGCCGACCATGGTCTCCGTCGTAGGAGTCATGGACCCAGTCTCTCCTACGTACGCTGGCCGTATGGAAACGGGGAGCGCGCGGGGCGCGCAGGTGGCGGGGGACGAACCGGTGTGGACCGGACTGCCGCCGGGGCTGCTGCGGCTGCGGCGGCTGTTGCTGGTGGTGTGGCTGGGTGCGCTGGCGGTCGCCGCGGGGCTGCTGCTCGGACTGCTGGTGGGACCCGCGTGGGCGGCGTTCGCGCTGCTGCCGCTGGCGCTGATGGCGTGGGGCTGGGGCATGGTCGAGCGCAACTGGCGGTCCTGGCGGTACGCCGAGCGCGCCGACGACCTGCTGATCAGCCGCGGTGTGCTGTGGCACGAGGAGACGGTCGTGCCGTACGGCCGCATGCAGCTGGTGGAGGTCACCTCCGGCCCGCTGGAGCGGCACTTCGGGCTGGCCAGCGTGCAGCTGCACACCGCGGCCGCCGCGACCGACGCGACCATCCCGGGCCTGGACCCGGCCGAGGCTGAGCGGCTGCGCGACCGGCTCACGGAGCTGGGCGAGGCCCGATCGGCGGGGCTGTGAGCGCGCCGGGCACCGAGGGCACCGAGGGCACCCGTGACCGGGTACGCCAGGCCGGCGACGTGAGCGAGCGGCGGCTGCACCCCGTGACGCCGCTGCGGCGGGCGTGGGCGCCGGTCGCCGTGCTGATCGGCTGGGCGCTGCACGACCCTGACCAGGCGCAGCGCCAGCTGGACCGGCTGACGACGACCACGCTGCTGATCGCGCTCGCCGTGCTGATCCCGGCCGCCGCGCTGTACGGCTTCCTCAGCTGGTGGTTCACGCACTTCGCGGTGACCGAGACGGAACTGCGCATCCGCACCGGCCTGGTCTTCCGGCGCACGGCGCACATCCGGCTGGAGCGCATCCAGGCCGTCGACGTCACGCAGCCGCTCCTCGCGCGCGTGGCGGGCGTCGCGAAGCTGAAACTCGACGTCATAGGGACCGACAAGAAGGACGAACTCGCCTTCCTCGGCGAGGGCGAGGCCCGCGCGCTGCGCGCGGAGCTGCTCGCGCGGGCGGCCGGTTTCGCGCCCGAGACGGCGCACGAGGTGGGCGAGGCGCCGGCGCACCGGCTGCTGCGCGTGCCCCCGAAGGTCCTCGCGCTCTCCCTGGTGCTGACGGGCGCCACCTGGGGCTCGCTGGCCGCCGCGCTCGTCGTGGTGCCGCTGCTGTGGTTCGCCACCCACAGCCTGTGGACGGTGCTGGCGACCGGCCTGCCGTTGCTCGGCGCGGCGGGCGCGAGCAGCGTCGGGCGGTTCGTCGCCGAGTACGACTGGACGGTGGCCGAGTCACCCGACGGGCTGCGGATCGACCGCGGGCTGCTGGACCGGGTGCACGAGACCGTCCCGCCGGGTCGGGTGCAGACCGTACGGATCGTGGAGCCGCTGCTGTGGCGGCGGCGCGGCTGGGTGCGGGTCGAGCTGGACGTGGCCGGGTCGTCGAACTCCGTGCTGCTGCCGGTCGCGCCGCGCGAGGTCGCCGAGGCCGTCGTCGGCCGCGTACTGCCCGGCGTGACCGTGCCCGCGCGCCCGGAGCTGTCCCGGCCACCGCGCCGCGCGGGCCGGTGCGTACCGCTGTGGTGGCGCGGCCACGGCTTCACCGCCACCGACGCCGTGTTCGCCGCCCGGCACGGACTGCTGCGCCGCAGCCTCGCCCTCGTCCCGCACGCCAAGATCCAGAGCGTCCGCCTCACGCAGGGCCCCTGGGAGCGCCGGTGGGGCCTCGCGGACGTCCACGTCGACACCGGCGCGAACAAGACCGTCACCGCCCGCCTGAGGCCCGTCGAGGAGGCCGCGGCCCTGCTCCGGGCCCAGGCGGAACGCTCCCGCACGGGCCGCAGGGACGCCCGGCCGGACCGGTGGATGGCTTAGCGGGGGCGGGCGGGGGGCCGTGGCGTGGGCGCGCGGTGGCCCGGGGCCATGGCGTGGGCGCGCGCGGCGGGGAGCCGTGGCGGGGCGCGCGGTGAGGGTTCAGGACGCCGCGGTGCGCAGTCCCTGTACGTCGATCCGCTCGGTCTTGTCGTGGGCGGTGAGGTCGATGACCTGGCCGGCCGCCTGCCCGGCGGCGGGGCCCGCGGGCCGGAACCCGCTCTCGGTCTCGGCCTTGTGCAGCTCCAGCGCCTCCTGGCCGACGACGTCCGCCAGGTCCTCGTTCTGCACCGCCTCCATCGCGGCCGAGCTGCCCTTCGTCTTCGTACCGAAGAAGTCGAACCCGCCCTCGGTGGCGGCGCGCCGCGCGGGGGCGGGCTCTACGACGGCCACCGCGGTCGGCACGGTGAAGTGCCCCGCGGGCCGCGTCGGGGCGGAGTGCCCGGCGTCGGAGGCGGCGGCCACGTGCTCCTGCCCGGCGGCCGCCTCGGGCTTCCCCTGCGCCTCGTCCTCCCGCGCGGCCTCCGCGTCGCCGCCGCGCCCGGCACGGGCCTCGGTGGGCTGCTGCGGCAGGGGCGCCGTACCGGACTGGGTGGCGGCGCGCGGGGGCGCCTGGGTGTCGGGGGACGCGGGAGACGGGGTGGCCGTCACGGACCGCGCAGCCGTCGCGGACAGGGCGGCCTTTGGGGACGGAGCCGCCTGCGGGGCCGGGGCAGCCTGCGCGGACGAGGCGCCCTCGGGCGACGGAACGGACCCCGCGTCGGCGGTGACCGGCTCAAGGGCCTCCGCGCCGGCTTCCGGAGCGGCCTCCACAGCTGCCCGCCCACCGGCCTCAGGAGCGGCCTCCGCGGCGGCCTGTGCGGTCTGCGCAGCCCCTTCCGCTGCGGCGGTCCCCGCATCAGCCCCAGTACCGGCCCCCGCTTCAACCTCCGGCGCGTCGCCGGACGCCACCCGCGCCGCAGGCACCCGTACCGCACCCTCGCCGGTCGCGTCCGCGCCGAGCCGGGCCAGTGCCTGCCCGGCCCGCCGGAACAGCCGGGCGCCCTCCGGGGAGAAGAGCGCGGGCACGGCCGGCCTCGCCTCGGCGGCGGACTCGGCCTCCTCGCTCACCACGGGCTCCTGCCCCGGCACGCCCTGCCCGGAGGCCGCGGGCAGCGCCCGCGCGGGCGTGGCGGCCTCGAGTTCCAGCAGGCGCCGGCCCTCCAGCGCGCTGGCGCGTTCGGTCTCGGCGGTGGCGTAGCGGCGCAGCAGGGCCGCGTGCTCGTTGCGCAGACCGGCCAGTTCGGCGCGCTTGGCGCGCAGCCGCTGCTCCAGCTTCTGGCGCAGCTCGCGGGATTCCTCGAGGTCGGTCTCCAGTTCGGCGACCCGCTCCTCGAACCGCCACTCGTCGCTCGCCCGCGCGCGCGTCAGCTCGGCGACGCGCTTGCCCGCCTGGATGTCCCAGCGCCGCATGACAACCGCGCCGACCACCGCCGTCACCGCGGCGGCGGCCGCCAGCCCGCGCAGCACCAAGGGCTCCTCGAACACCCAGGGGCCGAGGGCGCAGACGAGGGAGACGCCTGCGATCGCCGACGGCGGAAGCAGCCTGTGCAGGGGAGGGGAATGGCGGTGACGTCCACGTGGCATGGCCAGAAACTTACCGCGCGTAGGGGAATCGTGGTGCCCCGGGCCGTAAAAAGAAAGCCACGGCGAAGGGTTCACAGAGCATCAGGAACGGATAGCGGAGGGAATGACTCCGTCGCCGAATTCCCCGTACGGCCGAAACCGGGCCACAAGCCGGGCCGCAGCCGGACCACAACGGGGCCACAACAGGGCCACAACGGGTTCTCAACCGTGCCGGAAGGTCCTGCGCCTCCGCTCAATTTCAAGATCATTTCAAGCCCCGGCGAGCCGCCCGCTCATCCACTCCAGTGCCGCCGGGATCTCCCGCCGCCAGGTGTTGAAGTTGTGCCCGCCCCTTTCCAGGATGATCGACGAGATCCGCGTGGGGGGCGCCGCTTTCACCCGCTCGACGAACTCCAGCGTGTCCTTGTAGTTGGACTCCCCCGACTTGCTGCTGGTCACCAGCAACGAGGTGTCCGGCGCGGGCAGATGCTCCAGGCACCACCACAGGTCCGCGCGGTCGCGCACCCTCTCGTCGCCCCGGTAGAGATCACCCGTCGTGGCGTCGACCGGCGCCTTGTAGTACGCGGACAGGCCGGCGCCCGCCCCGAACACCTCGGGGTGGTGCATCGCGAGCTTCAGCGCGCAGTAACCGCCCGTGGAGTCCCCGATGACGCCCCAGCGGCCGGGCTTCGGGTCCACCCGGTAGTGGGCGCCCACGGCCTCCGGCAGGTCCTTCGCGAAGAACGACTCCGCCTGCGGGCCGCCGGGCACATCCACGCACTCGGTGTCCCGCGGCGGCGCCACGGTCGGGCGGAGCATCACCAGGATCATCGGTTCCATCCGCCCCGCCGCGGCCAGTTCCCGCGCGGTGCGCGGAAAGTGCAGCTTGTCCACCAGCGCCCTGGCCGTGCCGGGATACCCCGTGAGCACGATGGCCGCGGGGAAGGTCCGTGCGCGGTGGCGCGGCTGGAAGTACTCCGGCGGCAGGTACACGTACGCGTGCGTCGCGATGTCGGTCGTACGGCCCGCCACGGCCACCTTCTGCACCCGGCCGCCGCTCGCCGGCAGGGCACCGGGCGCCCCGGCCACCCGCTCGTTCTCCAGCACCTCCAGGCCGCCGCCCCCCGCGTGGTCGACGACCACCCCGAGGTCGTCCTCCTGCCCGAACAGGTCCGCCCAGCCGGCGTAGAACCCGAACGCCTGGTTGGCGGCGAGCCCCACCGACGCGAACAGCGCCACCTGTGTGGCCAGCAGCAGACCGATCCGGCCGGTGACCGCCCGCGGGCCGCGCCGGGCCAGCCGCGGCCACAGCCACACCGTCGCGGCGAACAGCGCGACGGCCGATCCGGCCGCCACCGCGAGCGTCACGTCGCTCGTGAGTCCCATGGGGTGTCACCTGTCCCCGTTCCGTGGTGCTTTCCCTGACTTTCCCCGGCCTTTGACCCCGCGCGGGAGACCGGAGTGAACCTCCCTCCCCGAGACGCCGTCCTAGAGGGCGCAATGTCGCCGGATGCCCGATGGGCACCGGATTCAAGCTTTCTCGCAGAACCACGGGATGCGATGTCTGTCAGGCAAGATGGGGAAATGTCGGGCGGGGTTCCAGGCGTGATCACGGACCGGACCGGCGGACCCGGCGGGCCCGACGGTCATGGACGTCCCGGCAGGACCGACCGGACCGGCACAACCGACCGGACCGGCCGAACCGGCAGCACCGACCGGACCAGCAGCACCGGTGGGACCGCCAGCACCGGCCGGACCCGCCGGCCGAGCCGTGCGCTGCGCCTGCCGCGCGGCCCGCGGCCGGAGGCCGTGCCCGTCATCGTCGCCAGGGCCTGCGCCCTCGTGGGGCTCCTGGACATCGCCGCGGGCGTGTTCCCGCGCTTCCGGTACAGCAGGATGCACGCCCTGGCCGAGGTCCTGCCCGGCGCGCTCGGCCCGTTCGCCGCGGCCCTCTCGCTCAGCGCCGGTGTGCTGTTGCTGCTGCTCGCGCACGGCCTGAAGCGCCGCAAGCGGCGCGCCTGGCGGGCCGCCGTCGCCCTGCTGCCGGCCGGCGCGGTCGCCCAGTTCGCCTACCGGCACTCCCTGCTGGGCGTGCTGCTCTCGGTCGCCCTGCTCGCCGTCCTGCTGCGCCACCGCGACCAGTTCGCCGCCCTGCCCGACCCGCGCTCCCGGTGGCGTGCCCTGGCCAACTTCGTCCTCATGGGCGCCGGTTCCCTCGCCCTCGGGCTGGTCGTCGTCAGCGCCCACCCCGGCCGCATGGTCGGCGACCCGAGCCTGGCGGACCGCATCAGTCACGTCCTGTACGGCCTGTCCGGCTTCGAGGGCCCCGTCGACTACCGCGGCAACACCTCCTGGACGGTGGCCTTCTCGCTGGGCGCCCTGGGCCTGCTCACCGCCGTCACCACGGTCTACCTCGCCCTGCGCCCCGAACACCCCGCCGCGCGGCTGACCGAGGAGGACGAGGCGCGGCTGCGCGCCCTGCTGGCCCGGCACGGCGGGCGGGACTCCCTCGGCCACTTCGCGCTGCGCCGCGACAAGGCGGTGGTCTTCTCGCCCAGCGGCAAGGCGGCGGTCACCTACCGCGTGGTGTCCGGCGTGATGCTCGCCAGCGGCGACCCGATCGGCGACGTCGAGGCCTGGCCCGGCGCCATCGAGCGGTTCATGGACGAGGCCCGCGCCCACTCGTGGACCCCCGCCGTGATGGGCTGCTCCGAGACCGGCGGTGAGGTGTGGGCCCGCGAGACCGGCCTGGACGCCCTCGAACTGGGCGACGAGGCGGTGGTGGACGTCCCGGATTTCTCCCTCGCCGGCCGCGCGATGCGCAACGTGCGGCAGATGGTCAAGCGCATCGAGCGCGCCGGTTACCAGACCCGGGTACGACGCGTGCGTGACCTCGGCGAGGCCGAGCTGGAGCGCATCCGCCGCGCCGCCGACGACTGGCGCGGCACCGACACGGAGCGCGGCTTCTCCATGGCGCTGGGCCGCATCGGCGACCCGGCCGACGGCGACTGTCTCATAGCCACCGCCCACAAGGCGGACGCCGAGCCGGGACCGTACGGCGATCTGAAGGCGATTCTGCACTTCGTGCCCTGGGGCCGCGACGGCGTCTCGCTGGACCTGATGCGCCGTGACCGCGCGGCCGACCCCGGCATGAACGAGCTGCTCATCGTGGCCGCCCTGCAGGCCGCGCCGAAACTCGGCATCGCGCGCGTGTCGCTGAACTTCGCGATGTTCCGCTCCGCCCTCGCGCGCGGCGAGAAGATCGGCGCGGGTCCGGTGCTGCGCGCCTGGCGCGGACTGCTGGTGTTCCTGTCCCGCTGGTTCCAGATCGAGTCGCTGTACAAGTTCAACGCCAAGTTCCGGCCACGATGGGAGCCCCGTTTCGTGGTCTACCGCGCGTCCGCCGACCTGCCCCGCATCGGCTTCGCGGCGATGCAGGCCGAGGGCTTCCTCGACCCGGCACAGCTGCTGCCCCGCCCGCTGCGCCGCCGCCGGCCCGCTCCCCGCCCCTGCGCCCACGCCGCGCGGGACGCCGTACGGGACCGCGACGTCCGCACGCTGCCGGAACGCGACGTCCGCGCGGCGTGACGCGGAAGGCGAGCGGGACGGCGGGCGGGGAGCCGGGCGGCCCGGGGCCTACGCTGAACGTATGAGCAACCAGAGCGGACGCGGACGCATCGCGGGCCTCCCGGAATGGGACCGCTGCGCGGTCATGGGCGTCGTCAACGTGACGCCCGATTCCTTCTCCGACGGCGGCCGCTGGTTCGACACGACCGCCGCGGTCAAGCACGGCCTGGAGATGGTCGCCCAGGGCGCCGACCTCGTCGACGTCGGCGGCGAGTCCACCCGCCCCGGCGCCACCCGGGTCGACGAGGCCGAGGAGCTGCGGCGCGTCATCCCCGTCGTCCGCGAGCTGGCCTCCGAGGGCGTCGTCGTGTCCGTCGACACCATGCGCGCCTCGGTCGCCGCCCAGGCCCTCGCGGCCGGCGCCGCCCTCGTCAACGACGTCAGCGGCGGCCTCGCCGACCCGGCGATGATCCCGGCCGTGGCCGACGCCGGCGCGCCCTTCGTCGTCATGCACTGGCGCGGCTTCCTGGCGGGCGGCAACGTCCGGGGCGTCTACGACGACGTCGTCACCGAGGTCGTCGACGAGCTGAACGCGCGCGTGGAGGCCGTGCTGGCGGGCGGCATCGCCGCCGACCGGATCGTCGTCGACCCCGGCCTCGGCTTCTCCAAGGACGCCGAGCACGACCTGGCCCTGCTCGCCCACCTCGACCGGCTCCGCGCCCTGGGTTACCCGCTGCTCGTCGCCGCGTCCCGCAAGCGGTTCCTCGGCCGGGTGCTCGCCGGCCCGGACGGCGCCCCGCCGCCCGCGCGGGAGCGCGACGCCGCGACGGCCGCCGTCTCCGCCCTCGCGGCGCACGCCGGCGCGTGGGCGGTCCGCGTGCACGAGGTACGCGCGACGGCGGACGCGGTACGCGTCGTACGCGCCGTCGAAGGAGCGCGTATGGCGGTCGGCGCGCCCGGCGCGGACCGCGCCCACCAGGCGCACGGCACCCCCCACACGCCCGGCGCATGCGCCCCCGACGTCCGCCCCGTCGACACCACCGCCCCCACCGCTGCCGCCCCCACCACCCCCGCCGCCTCCGACACCCCCGCCGCCTCCGACACCACCGGCGCACGCGCCTCCGAAGGAGCCCGGTGAGCGCCCCCCACACCGACGTCGAGCAGGTCGAGCTCGCCAACACCGCCTTCTACGAGGCCCTGGAGCGCGGCGACTTCGAGACCGTCTCCCGGCTCTGGCTCACCCCCGCCGACCTGGGCGTCGACGAGACGTACCACGACCCGGCGGACACCGGCGTGATCTCCTGCGTGCACCCCGGCTGGCCGGTGCTGACCGGCCGCGGCGAGGTGCTGCGGTCGTACGCGCTGATCATGGCGAACACCGACTACATCCAGTTCTTCCTCACCGACGTGCACGTCTCCGTCACCGGCGACACCGCCCTGGTGACCTGCACCGAGAACATCCTCAGCGGCGGCCCCGCCCCCGCGGAGGGCGACGAGCTGGGACCGCTCGTGGGCCAGCTCGTGGTCGCCACCAACGTGTTCCGGCGCACGTCCGACGGCTGGAAGCTCTGGTCGCACCACGCTTCACCCGTACTGACCGAGAACGACGAGGACGAGGACGACGAGACCCCGGCCTGAGTGGGTAGGCGCTCTGGTGAGGGCCCCGACGCGACGTGCGACAGGGCCCGAAGGGACCAAGGAGTGGTTGGGATCACGCCCCTCGGGGTAGAGGCGGCTACCAGCCCCTGATCCGCCGGGTTCCCCGGGGGAAACACACGGTGAACCCACCGGGCACCGGTCCGGACCCACGCCCCGTGGCCCGGCACTGTCGGTGCCCGCGGGTAGATTCGTCCGAGGCCGGTGTGCCGTCCGCACGCGGCACGGGCCGGCCGCAACCGACGACTGCAGGAGTGATTCGCGTGGATCGTGTCGCGCTGCGCGGCCTGAAGGCCCGCGGGCACCACGGAGTGTTCCCCAAGGAACGCGAGGAGGGCCAGACCTTCATCGTGGACCTCGTCCTGGGCCTGGACACCCGCCCGGCCGCGGCCGACGACGACCTGGCGAAGACCGTGCACTACGGCATCGTGGCGGAGGAGGTCGTGGCCGTCGTCGAGGGCGAGCCGGTGAACCTCATCGAGACCCTTGCCGAGCGCATCGCCCAGGCCTGTCTGAAGCACGAGGGGGTCCAGGAGGTCGAGGTCCGCGTCCACAAACCGGACGCGCCGATCACGGTCCCCTTCGACGACGTGACCGTCACCATCACCCGGAGCCGAGTATGACCGCATCCTTCACGCAGGGTCCGACCGACCCGACCGTACAGCCGGTGCCCGCCTCCGTCGTCGAGAAGGTCGACGCCGCCGACACCACCCTGCACAACCCGCAGCGCGCCGTGCTCTCCCTCGGCTCCAACCTCGGCAACCGCCTGGAGACCCTCCAGGGGGCCGTCGACGCGCTGGAGGACACCCCGGGCGTACGGGTCAAGGCGGTCTCGCCGGTGTACGAGACGGAGCCCTGGGGCGTCGAGCCCGGCAGCCAGCCGTCGTACTTCAACGCGGTCGTCGTGCTGAAGACGACCCTGCCGCCGTCCTCCCTGCTGGAGCGGGCGCACGCGGTCGAGGAGGCCTTCCACCGGGTCCGCGACGAGCGCTGGGGCGCGCGCACCCTGGACGTGGACATCGTGTCGTACGACGGCGTCGTCTCCGACGACCCCCGGCTGACCCTCCCCCACCCGCGCGCCCACGAACGCGCCTTCGTCCTCGCCCCCTGGCTCGACGTGGACCCCGACGCCCAGCTGCCCGGCCGCGGCTCGGTCGCCGAACTGCTCGGCGCGCTCACCCGCGAAGGGGTCGCGCCCCGCGCCGACCTGGAACTCCGGCTGCCCGAGTAGTCGTTAAGGTCAAGACGACCACCGTCGGGGAGATCCCCCGGCCGAAGACCGGGGAAGCCGAAGGGACACCGTGAGAGAGCTGCGCATCAGGGTGCTGGCCGGCGTGTTCGTCGTCGCCGGAGTGCTGTCCTGGGCGGGCGCCCGCCTGTGGACGTCGCTGGGCACCCTGCCGAGCGTCCCGCTGGCCGCCCCCATCGTCCTGGCGCTGATCGCCGTGGTGTTGCTGGCCACGGCGCTCTCGCTGCGCTCGCGGCTGAAGGCCCAGCGCGAGCGCCGCCCCGAGGCCAGGGGCGTCGACCCGCTGATGGCGGCCCGCGCGGTGGTCTTCGGCCAGGCCAGCGCCCTGGTGGCCGCCCTCGTCGCCGGGATGTACGGCGGTACGGGCGTCGTCCTGCTGGAGTCCCTGGACATCCCGGCCCGCCGCGACCAGGCGATCTACGCCGGCTTCTCGGTGCTGGCCGGCATCGCCGTCATAGCGGCGGCGCTGTTCCTGGAGCGGGTCTGCCGGCTCCCGGAGGACGACGAGCCGGGCGGCCCGGGAACGGCACCGGCGGCCTGACCCCGGGCGCCCAGCGCGCCCAACGGCCCCAGTGCACTCCCCAGCGCCTTCAGTACGCTCAGTGCGCCATGATCAGGCTCATCGCCTCGTTGCGCGTCGCCGCGTCCCGCAGCTGCCCGCGCACGGCCGAGGTGATGGTCTTCGCGCCCGGCTTGCGGATGCCGCGCATCGACATGCACATGTGCTCGCACTCGATGACGACGATCACCCCGCGCGGCTCCAGGATCTCCATCAGGGAGTCCGCGATCTGCGTGGTGAGTCGTTCCTGCACCTGGGGGCGGCGGGCGTAGACGTCCACCAGCCGGGCCAGCTTCGACAGCCCGGTGATCTTGCCGGTGGTGGACGGGATGTAACCGACGTGCGCGACACCCCGGAACGGCACCAGGTGGTGCTCACAGGTCGAGTACACCTCGATGTCCTTGACCAGCACCATCTCGTCGTGCCCGAGGTCGAAGGTGGTCGTCAGGACGTCCTCGGGCTTCTGCCACAGCCCGGCGAATATCTCCTTGTACGCCCGCGCCACCCGCGCCGGCGTCTCCCGCAGGCCCTCGCGGTCCGGGTCCTCGCCGACCGCGATCAGGAGTTCGCGTACGGCGTTCTCGGCGCGCTTCTCGTCGAACTCGCCGATCGTGCCCTCGCCGTCCAGCGTCACGGGGTCGGTCATGTGGTGCCTCGTTCCTGTGTGTCGTGCCCTCCCCGGCGGCGGCAGCCGGGCAGCGGCCGGGAAATGGCGGATGCCGCGCCCCAAGGCTAGAACCAGGGGGGCGCGGCATCCATTCCGGGCCTGCTGAGGCCGTCGGGCGCGCTGTGGCCACCGGGGCGGCCACCGGGCGGGTCAGCTGTCGGAGCGGTCCTCCTGGACCGGTTCCGCGGCGGACTCCGCCGTCGTCGGCTTCGCCGTGGACTTCGCCGTGCCGAGCGACGCCGTGGCACCGTTGGCGCCGTTGGTCAGCGCCAGCTCCTTGGGGGAGAGCACCGGCGGGCGGGTCGACGGCGTACGCCGCGAGGAGCCGGTCCACGCGGGCCGCGGCGGGCGCTTGACGATCGGGGCGAAGATCTCGGCGATCTCCTCCTTGCCCAGGGTCTCCTTCTCCAGCAGCTGGAGAACGAGGTTGTCGAGCACGTCGCGGTTCTCGACCAGGATCTCCCAGGCCTCGTTGTGCGCGGTCTCGATGAGCTTCTTGACCTCTTCGTCGACCAGCGCCGCGACCTCTTCCGAGTAGTCGCGCTGGTGCGCCATCTCCCGGCCGAGGAACGGCTCGGTGTTGTCGCCGCCGAACTTGATCGCGCCCAGGCGCTCCGTCATGCCGTACTGCGTGACCATCGCGCGGGCCAGGTTGGTGGCCTTCTCGATGTCGTTGGCGGCACCGGTGGTCGGGTCGTGGAAGACCAGCTCCTCGGCCGCGCGGCCGCCCAGCATGTAGGCCAGCTGGTCCAGCATCTCGTTGCGCGTGGTGGAGTACTTGTCCTCGTCCGGGAGCACCATCGTGTAGCCGAGGGCGCGGCCGCGGGACAGGATCGTGATCTTGTGAACCGGGTCGGAGTTCGGCGAGGCCGCCGCGACCAGGGCGTGACCGCCCTCGTGGTACGCGGTGATCTTCTTTTCCTTGTCCGACATGATCCGGGTCCGCTTCTGCGGGCCCGCCACGACGCGGTCGATGGCCTCGTCGAGCATCTTGTTGTCGATGAGCTTCTGGTCGCTGCGGGCCGTCAGCAGGGCGGCCTCGTTCAGCACGTTCGCCAGGTCGGCGCCGGTCATGCCGGGGGTGCGCCGGGCGACGGCCGCGAGGTCGACGTCCGGGGCGACCGGCTTGCCCTTCTGGTGGACCTTGAGGATCTCCAGACGGCCCTGCATGTCCGGGCGGTCGACGGCGATCTGCCGGTCGAAGCGGCCGGGGCGCAGCAGCGCCGGGTCGAGGATGTCCGGGCGGTTCGTCGCGGCGATGAGGATCACGCCGCCCTTGACGTCGAAGCCGTCCATCTCGACGAGCAGCTGGTTCAGGGTCTGCTCGCGCTCGTCGTGACCGCCGCCGAGGCCGGCGCCGCGGTGGCGGCCGACCGCGTCGATTTCGTCGACGAAGACGATCGCCGGGGCGTTCGCCTTGGCCTGCTCGAACAGGTCACGGACACGGGAGGCACCGACACCGACGAACATCTCGACGAAGTCGGAACCGGAGATCGAGTAGAACGGCACGCCGGCCTCGCCGGCGACGGCGCGCGCGAGCAGGGTCTTGCCGGTGCCGGGCGGGCCGTACAGCAGGACGCCCTTGGGGATCTTCGCCCCGACGGCCTGGAACTTCGCCGGCTCCTGGAGGAACTCCTTGATCTCGTGCAGCTCCTCGACGGCCTCGTCGGAACCCGCGACGTCCGCGAAGGTCGTCTTGGGGGTGTCCTTGGTGATGAGCTTGGCCTTCGACTTGCCGAAGTTCATCACCCGGGAGCCGCCGCCCTGCATCTGGTTCATCAGGAACAGGAAGACGACCACGATGAGGACGAAGGGCAGCAGGGAGAGCAGGATCCCGACGATCGGGTTCTGCTTGGACGGCGAGACGGTGTAGCCGTCCGGGATCTGCTTCTCCTGGAACTTGTTCTGCAGCGTGTTGGCGATGTCCACGCCCTGGTCGCCGATGTAGCTCGCCTGGATCTTCGAGCTGTCCTCGACCTCTACGCCGTCCTTGAGCTGGACCTTGATGATCTGCTCGTCACCGGTGGTCAGCTTGGCCGACTCGACCTTGTTCTCATTGATCGCCTGGACGACCTGGCCCGTGTCCACCGTCTTGTAGCCGCCGGACGAGCCGACGACCTGCATCAACACGACCACGGCAAGGACGGCCAGCACGATCCACATGACCGGCCCACGGAAGTATCGCTTCACGTCCATCCATACGGAGCGGTGCCGCCCCGTCCCTCCTGCCATAGTGAGTTTGATAAGACAGTTCTTCTGACGGTACCCCAGCATCGGCGCCCGAAGCCGTACGGGACGGCTGGCAAGCCCGTCTGCATGCTCCAACGCCGCGTGACCCGCCGGGGTTCCCGATCACGCCGGAAAGGCGCTCCGCCGGCCCAGCCGACGCACGGGCGCGGCGTCAGCCACCGTAGACGTGCGGCGCGAGCGTACCGACGAACGGCAGGTTGCGGTACTTCTCGGCGTAGTCCAGGCCGTAGCCCACGACGAACTCGTTGGGGATGTCGAAGCCGACCCACTCGACGTCGATGGCGACCTTGGCGGCGTCCGGCTTGCGCAGCAGCGTGCACACCTTCAGGGAGGCGGGCTCGCGCGAGCCGAGGTTGTTGATCAGCCAGGACAGGGTCAGGCCGGAGTCGATGATGTCCTCGACGATCAGGACGTGCTTGCCCTTGATGTCGGTGTCGAGGTCCTTGAGGATCCGCACCACACCGGAGGACTGGGTGCCCGCGCCGTAGGAGGACACGGCCATCCAGTCCATGGTGACGGGGGTGGACAGCGCCCGCGCGAGGTCGGCCATGACCATCACCGCGCCCTTGAGCACGCCGACGATCAGCAGGTCCTTCCCCGCGTACTCCGCGTCGATCTTCGCGGCCAGCTCGGCCAGCTTGGCGTCGATCTCTTCCTTGGTGATGAGCACCTGCTGGAGGTCGGCACCCATGTCTTTCGCGTCCACCCGCATCACTTTCGGTCGTCCCACCGGCTGCCCGCCCCGTCGAGACGGGCAGGTCTTCAGCCTTGCCGAATCACCAGTCTGCCACCCTGCCGCCGGGCGACGACTTTGCCGGGGAGGTTGATGGCTCCCTGACCGCGCCATCCGGTGATCAGCCGGTCGACTTCCTCGATGTGGCGGGCGAACAGCGAGCCGGCCGGGGCGCCGGCCTCGATGGCCGCGCGGCGCAGGATCCGGCGGCGGACGGCGGGCGGCAGGGCGTAGAGCCTGGCGCACTCCAGCAGGCCGGCGGCGTCGCGGACGGTGGCCTCGGCCTGGCGGGCCCAGGCGTCGAGGGCGTCGGCGTCGTCGCGGGAGAGCTGGGCCGTCCGGGCGAGGGCCTCGACGACGCCCTTGCCGAGGGCCTTCTCCAGCGCGGGCAGGCCCTCGTGGCGCAGCCGGGAGCGGGTGTAGGAGGGGTCGGCGTTGTGCGGGTCGTCCCACACGGGCAGCGACTGGACCATGCAGGCCTTGCGGGCGGTCTGCCGGTCGAGTTCGAGGAAGGGGCGCCGGTAACGGCCGCCGGCCCCCGAGACCGCGGCCATTCCGGACAGCGAGCGGATGCCGGATCCGCGGGCGAGCCCCAGCAGTACGGTCTCGGCCTGGTCGTCGCGGGTGTGGCCGAGGAGGACGGCGGCGGCGCCATGGCGTTCCGCCGCGGTGTCGAGCGCGGCGTACCGGGCGTCCCGGGCGGCGGCTTCGGGGCCGCCCGCGCGGCCGACGGTGACGGCGGTGGACTCGACGGGGTCGAGGCCGAGTTCGCGCAGCCGCAGGCAGACCTCGGCGGCGCGCAGGTCCGAGCCGGGCTGGAGGCCGTGGTCGACGGTGACGCCGCCCGCGCGGATGCCGAGTTTGGGCGCCTCGAAGGCGAGGGCGGAGGCGAGCGCCATGGAGTCCGCGCCGCCGGAGCAGGCGACGAGGACGAGCGGCGGGGAGGTGGTGCTGTGGTCGTTGAGGATGTCGTGGAGGACGCGGCGGACCGCCAGGCGTATCGCCGCGACCGCAGGATGGGGACCCATGTCCGGTTCCCTTCATGAAGTTTTCCGGGGGGTGAGCCCGAGTCGGTCACTCAGAGTGTGTAGATGGTGACAGAACCGGGCCGTTCCCCGAGCATTGCACGCCTGTGCACGCCTCACGCTCCCTCGGACGGGTGATTACAGGAGCGTTCGCCTGCCGTCGGCCGGATCCGTGTCACGACCGTCTCACCCGGTGTCACGTTTCACTGCGGCGGTGCACCCGCGCGATCCAATCCGCCGGTTTGGCGATCTCCCCCTTGGTGGGGAGGGTGTTCGGGGAGGTCCACACGCGGTTGAAGCCGTCCATGCCGACCTCGTCGACGACGGCCCGGACGAAGCGTTCGCCGTCGCGGTACTGCCGGAGCTTGGCGTCCAGGCCGAGGAGCTTGCGCAGGGCCAGGTCGAGGCGGGAGGCGCCCTTGGCGCGGCGCTGCTGGAACTTCTCGCGGATCTCGCCCACGGCCGGGACGACCGCGGGGCCCACGCCGTCCATCACGAAGTCCGCGTGGCCCTCCAGGAGGGACATCACGGCGGTGAGGCGGCCCAGGATCTCGCGCTGGGCGGGCGTCTGCACCAGCTCCACGAAGGAGCGGCCGCCGTCGTCCTCCTCCGCCTCGGGGCGGCCGCCGGCGAGCGTCTGGGCGGCTTCGCGAACGCGTTCGAGGATCGTCATGGCGTCCACGTCGGTCTCCGCCAGGAACGACTGGATTTCACCCTCCAGGTGGTCCCGCAGCCAGGGCACCGCGGAGAACTGCGTGCGGTGGGTCTCCTCGTGCAGGCACACCCACAGGCGGAAGTCGTGGGGCGGTACGTCCAGTTCGCGCTCGACGTGGACGATGTTCGGGGCGACGAGCAGCAGCCGGCCACCGCCTTGCCCGCCCGCGGGGAGGTCGCGGGCGGCGGGGGCGAAGGTCTCGTACTGGCCGAGGACGCGGGAGGCCAGGAAGGACAGCAGCATGCCCAGCTCCACGCCGGTGACCTTGCCGCCGACGGCGCCGAGGACCGCGCCGCCGGGGCCGGAGCCGCGGCGCTCCTGCATCTTCTCCAGCAGCGGGCGCAGGATCTCCCGGAAGCCGGCGACGTTCGCCCGGATCCAGCCGGGGCGGTCGACGACGAGGACCGGGGTGTCGTGGGTGTCCTCGGTGCCCATACGAGTGAAGCCCCGGACGTGTTCCTCCGAGGCCTTGGCGTGGCGGCGCAGCTCCGCGACGACGGCGCGGGCCTCGTCGCGCGTCACCTCGGGGCCCGGCCGCACGAGCCGGGTCGCGGTCGCCACCGCGAGATTCCAGTCGATCATGCCGGATGCCGTGCCACCGATGCTCGTCATGTGTCAACCGTACGTGAGGCCCCCGCACGGGGGCAGGCCGTGGGAAGGCCCCCGGCGGTCCGGGGGCCGCTGCCAACCGGCGCCCCGGCTCCGCGGCGCGCGACCAGGTCCGAGGCTCCCCCGCGCGCGACCATGCCCGGCTCCCCGCGCGCGGCGGTGTCCCGCTCCCCGCACGGTGGTGTGCGGCTTTCGCGGTACGGCTGCGACCGCCCCGGACGCCAGCCGCGAGGCGTCTCGAACCACGCCACCACCTGCGGCCGGCCGGCCGCACCGCGTGGAGGCCCCACCCCGCGTGACCGCCGCCGGCTGTCCGCGCGGCGCCGTCTCAGTCGCAGGTGCAGGCCGCCAGGGCCGTTGCGGTGCGGTCCAGGGCGGACTGGGCTGCGGAGGTGTCGAGGGTGTCGGAGGTGAGGAAGGCGAAGGCGAGGACGCGGCCGGAGTCGTCGACGACGGTGCCGGCCAGCGCGTTGACGCCGGTCAGCGTGCCGGTCTTGGCGCGGACGAGGCCGGCCGCGCCGTCGCCGTAACGGGTGGTCAGGGTGCCGGTGAAGCCGGCGACGGGGAGGCCGGTGAGGGTGGGGCGCAGTTCGGGGTGTGCGGGGTCGGCGGCCGTGGTGAGGAGCGCGGTGAGCAGGGAGGCCGTGAGCTTGCCGGTACGGTCGAGGCCGCTGCCGTCCTTGATGACGGCGCCCTCGACCGGCAGGCCGAGCTTCTTCAGCCGGGCTTCGACGGCGCGGCCGGCTCCGGCGAAGTCGGGGCGTTCACCGGTGGCGATGGCGGTGTGCCGGGCGAGGGCCTCGGCGATGTCGTTGTCGCTGTTGGTGAGCATCTGCTCGACGAGGGCGGACAGCGGTGGGGAGGAGACGGCGGCGAGGCGGTCCGCGCGGCCGGTGGCCTTGGACGGGCCGGGGGCCGTCGTCCTGACTCCCTCGGCCTCCAGGAAGTCCGCGAAAGCGCGGGTGGCCGCGGCGGCGGGGTCGGGGTGGCGCGTCGCGGGACCGCTGGCGGAGTCGTCGGTACGGGCCTCGTCGGCCATCAGGGCGGTGACGCGGGCCAGGTTGTCGTTGACCCCGATGGGGTGAAGATCCGAGCCGGCGTACAGGGTGGTGTCGTACGACAGGGTCACCGCGCGGACGTCCCTTTTCTCCAGCGCGGCGGCGGTCTTCGCGGCGAGGGTGCGCAGGCTCGCGCGGCCCTCGGCGTCGCGGTCGGCGGTCAGGGTGGGGTCGCCGCCGCCGACCAGGACGAGTTCCTTGGTGTCGGGTTCGAAGACGGCCCGGGTGGTCAGGCGGTGCTCGGGGCCGAGGGCGGACAGCGCGGCCACGGCGGTGGCGATCTTGGTGGTGGAGGCGGGGGTGAGCGGCTCGGCCTCGGCCGTGCCGTAGAGCCGTTCGCCGGTGGCGATGTCGACGACGGCGGCCGCGCGGCGCGGGCCGAGCGCCGGGTCCGCCAGCAGCGGGTCCAGCGTGGCGGCGAGGGCCCGGGCGTCCGGTCCCGGCCGGCCGGTGCCCTTCGCGCCGCCGAGACCGGCCAGCACCGACGCGGCGCTGGGCGCCGGACGCGGTCCCTCGGTGCCGCTCGTCCCGCCCCGGCCGGAGGCGCCGCCGTGAGATGCGCCACCCGCGTGGTCGGCGGCGGCGGCACGGACCCGCTCGGCCGTACGCTGACCCGTGGAGTCCCAGGGTCCCGCGGCGGTCACCAGACCGGCGGCCAGCGCCAGACCGGCGGTGGCGGCACCCGCGGTGTACTGCCAGGTCTTCACCCGCGTGATCCGCGCGACCCGCGGTGACGCGGCCCGCGCCAGCCGCGCGACCCGCGGCCCCGACGCCGCCGCGGCACGGGCGAGCGGAGGGCGCACGGCGTCCGCGACCCGCGTCAGACCCCGTCTCAGACGCGGCCCCGCGGCCCGCCACGGCCTCAGCTCGACCACGACCACCAGCCCCTTTCGCGACCACACACCTGCGTGAGGGACACTTAACCACCAGAACTGTGTGTTGATCATGGAGGAGCCACCGGTGGAGTTCGACGTCACGATCGAGATCCCGAAGGGTTCGCGCAACAAGTACGAGGTGGACCACGAGACCGGTCGGATCCGCCTGGACCGCCGCCTGTTCACGTCGACCGCCTACCCGACGGACTACGGCTTCGTCGAGAACACCCTCGGCGAGGACGGCGACCCGCTGGACGCGCTGGTCATCCTGGACGAGCCGACCTTCCCGGGCTGCCTCATCCGCTGCCGCGCGATCGGCATGTTCCGGATGACCGACGAGGCCGGCGGTGACGACAAGCTGCTGTGCGTCCCGGCGACGGACCCGCGTGTGGAGCACCTGCGCGACATCCACCACGTGTCCGAGTTCGACCGCCTGGAGATCCAGCACTTCTTCGAGGTGTACAAGGACCTGGAGCCCGGCAAGTCCGTCGAGGGCGCCAACTGGGTGGGCCGCACCGACGCCGAGGCGGAGATCGAGCGGTCGTACAAGCGCTTCAAGGAGCAGGGCGGTCACTGACCTGCCGCTCGCCGGGTCACTGACCTGCCGCTCGCCGGGTAGACGGGCCGTACGCGTGTGCGTGCGGCCCGTTCGTCATGTGTGCGCATACTGAGGTACCGGAGGTGTCGTACAGGGAGCACTGCACGTGACGGACGCGGAGGACCGCAAGCCGCTGTCGGACGAGGCGAGGATGGCGTTCACGCCGCCCGCCGGTGTCGAGGTCGGGGACAGCGAGTCGGAGACCACCTCCGAGTTCGCCCTCCCGGACGGGCTGGACGTCCCGCACCCGCCGAGCGCGGAGCCCGAGGGGTCGGCGTTCGTCCCGCCGCGCGCCTACAGCGCCCGGGAGGCGCCCGCGTTCACCCCGGCCGCCGGGATACCGGCGGTCAGCCTGACCAAGGACGCGCCGTGGCAGGACCGGATGCGCACGATGCTGCGGATGCCGGTGACCGAGCGGCCCGCGCCGGAGCCGGTGCAGCGGACCGAGGAGGGCGGCCCGGCCGTCCCGCGCGTGCTGGATCTGTCCCTGCGCATCGGGGAGCTGCTGCTGGCGGGCGGTGAGGGCGCGGAGGACGTCGAGGCGGCGATGTTCGCGGTGTGCCGGTCGTACGGCCTGGACCGGTGCGAGCCGAACGTCACCTTCACCCTGCTGTCGATCTCGTACCAGCCGTCGCTGGTGGACGATCCGGTGTCGGCGGCGCGGACCGTGCGGCGGCGCGGGACGGACTACACGCGGCTCGCGGCCGTCTTCCAGCTGGTGGACGACCTCAGCGACCCGGAAACGCACCTCTCCCTGGAGGAGGCCTACCGGCGGCTCGCGGAGATCCGCCGCAACCGGCACCCGTATCCGACCTGGGTGCTGACGGCCGCCAGCGGGCTGCTCGCGGGCGCGGCGTCGGTGCTGGTCGGCGGCGATCTGATCGTGTTCGTCGCGGCGGCGCTGGGCGCGATGCTCGGGGACCGGCTGGCGTGGCTGTGCGCGGGGCGGGGGCTGCCGGAGTTCTACCAGTTCACGGTCGCCGCGATGCCGCCGGCCGCGATCGGGGTGGCGCTGACCGTGGCGCACGTGGACGTCGCGGCGTCCGCCGTGATCACCGGTGGGCTGTTCGCGCTGCTGCCGGGACGGGCGCTGGTGGCGGGTGTGCAGGACGGGCTGACCGGCTTCTACATCACCGCGGCGGCCCGGCTGCTGGAGGTCCTGTACTTCTTCGTGGGCATCGTGGTCGGCGTGCTGGTGGTGCTGTACTTCGGCGTCCAGCTCGGGGCGCAGCTGAACCCGGAGGCCGCGCTGGGGACCACTGAGCAGCCGCTGGTGCAGACCGCCGCGTCGATGCTGCTGTCGCTGACCTTCGCCGTGCTGCTGCAGCAGGAACGATCCACCGTGCTCGCCGTGACGCTCAACGGCGGCGTGGCGTGGGTGGTGTACGGCGCGCTGCACTACGCCGGCGATCTGTCGCCGGTGGCGTCCACGGCGGCGGCGGCCGGGCTGGTCGGTCTGTTCGGGCAGCTGATGTCGCGGTACCGGTACGCGTCCGCGCTGCCGTACACGACCGCCGCGATCGGGCCGCTGCTGCCGGGTTCGGCCACCTACTTCGGGCTGCTGGCGATCGCGCAGAACGACGTCGACGGGGGCCTCGGGTCGCTGACCAAGGCGGCGGCGCTGGCGATGGCCATCGCCATCGGCGTCAACCTGGGGTCGGAGGTGTCCCGCCTCTTCCTGCGGGGCGCGGGCCGGGGCCGCAAGGCGGCCAAGCGGACGCGGGGCTTCTGACCCCGCGTCCCGTGGGTGCGGCTCAGTAGCCCTGGTTCTGGTTGTACGGGTACGGCTGCTGCTGGGGGTACGGCTGGTTCCCGTACGGCTGCTGGTCCCCGTACGGCTGCTGCCCGCCCTCGTAGGGCTGCTGCTGGTCCCCGTAGGGCTGCTGCGGGGAGGCGTAAGGCTGCTGCGGGGAGGCGTAGGGCTGCTGGGTGCCGTAGCCGCCCTGGTCGTAGCCGTACCGGCGGTGGTCGTGGCCGGCGTCGTACTGAGGCTGGTCGTAGCCGTACTGCTGGGGCTGCTGGGGCTGCTCGACGCGGCGGAGCTGGGTGGTGGCGTCGTCCGTCACCGGGTACGCCGGCTGCTGCGGGGCCTGGGGCCGGCGGGGCTCGGCGGTCTGCTGCGGGCCGGGCTTCTTCTTCTGCGACCGGGCGCGCCAGAACTCGATGATGATCGGGACGACGGAGATGAAGACGATCAGGATCAGGATCGCTTCGATGTTCTTCTTGACGAAGTCGATGTTGCCCAGCCAGGAGCCGAGCAGGGTGACGCCGGCGCCCCAGAGGATGCCGCCGAGGACGTTGAAGATCAGGAATGAGCGGTACCGCATGCCGCTGACGCCGGCGATGATCGGCGTGAAGGTGCGGACGATGGGCACGAAGCGGGCCAGGACCAGCGACTTCGGGCCGTACTTCTCGAAGAACTCATGGGCCTTGGTGACGTTCTCCTGCTTGAAGAAGCGGGAGTCCGGCCGGGTGAACAGCGCGGGGCCGACCTTCTTGCCGAACATGTAGCCCGCCTGGTCGCCGAGGATCGCGGCGACGCAGATCAGCACGATGGCCAGCCACAGCGGGAAGTCCAGCTCCTTGGAGGCGATCAGCAGGCCCGCGGTGAACAGCAGCGAGTCGCCGGGCAGGAAGAAGCCGATGAGCAGGCCCGACTCGGCGAAGACGATGAGGAGCAGACCCCAGATCCCGAAGGTGTCGAGCAGGTAGTTCGGATCCAGCCAGCTGGGTCCGAGGGCGAGCGTCGTCACGATTCCGGGCTCCTGAGGGGGTGAAGGGGAGTGCGGCGTCCGGTGCGGCCGGACAACGCTATCAACGTGCCGCGCCCGTGCCGGGTTCCACCGGTGTTCTTCAGGATGCCAGGGTGCACCGCGCGCCCGCGGGGACCCAAGCCGTCGTGGCCCGGGAGCCGGCCCGCGGGACCGGTCCCGGGCCACGACGTCAGGAGGAGTGGCGGGCCGCGTTCGCGACGATGGCGTCCCTGAGGTGCTCGGCGAGACCGGGGCGCATGGTGTCGTAGAACGCCTTGAAGCGCTCGTCCGAGACGTACATCTCGCCCAGGCAGCGGTGCATCTCGTAGCCGCAGTCGTAGTACCAGCCGGTGATGTGCTGCCGGTGCTCCTCGGCGAGGTCCATGGCCCGCTCACCGGTGGGCGGCTCGCCGTCGGCCATCACGGCGCCGTAGCGCTCGGCCCAGTCGGCCGCCTCGGCCTGGATCCGCTTCCAGTCCTCCTTGGTGTAGGCCGCCGCGCGGCGCTGCGACTCGGCCCACGCCTCGGTGCCGCCCCAGCGGGCCTCGGCCTCCTCGGCGTACTGCTCCGGGTCCTTGTCCCCGAAGACCTCGAACCGCTCCTCGGGCGTGAGGTTGATCCCCATCTTGCGTGCCTCCATGGCGTGCTCCACGGCCGCCGCCATCTGCCGCAGCTTCTCGATCCGGGCGGTCAGCAGCTCGTGCTGCCGGCGCAGGTGGACCCGCGGGTCCGCCTCCGGGTCGTCGAGCAGGACGGCGACCTCGTCGAGCGGGAAGCCGAGCTCGCGGTAGAACAGGATCTGCTGCAGCCGGTCGAGGTCGGCGTCGCTGTAGCGCCGGTGGCCCGCGCGGCTGCGCTCGCTGGGCACGAGCAGGCCGATGTCGTCGTAGTGGTGCAGGGTGCGCACCGTCACTCCGGCGAAACCGGCGACCTGTCCCACGGAGTAGCTCACTTCCGCTCCCTTCTCGGTACGCCGTCCACGGTGCGGCCTCACGTCGCGTGAGGTGCAAGCCGCTTTTCCTGCGGGCGGCCCGGTACCGGCCCGCGGACCCGGCCCCGGAGCCGGCCCGGAGACCCGACCCCGGTACCGGCCCGGAGAGACGGCTACGCGCTCAGCCGCGCGAACCTGCGCACCGCCAGCGGGAAGAACACCGCCAGCAGGCCCACCGGCCAGGCCACCGCCGCCCAGACGTGGTCGGCGGCGACCGTCCCGCCCGCGCACAGCTCGCGCACCGCGGTCGCCGTGTGGGACAGCGGGTTCCACTCCACGACCGTACCCAGCCAGCCGGGCATCGAGGCCGGGGTGGCGAGGGCGTTGGAGAGGAAGCCGACCGGCCAGACGAGGATCTGGACGGCCTGGACCATCTCCGGGCGCCCGGCGAGCAGACCGAGGTGGATGCCGATCCACAGCATGGCGAAACGGAACAGCAGGAGCAGTCCGACGGCCGCCGCCAAGCCCGCGAGGCCGCCGCGCACCCGCCAGCCGAGGGCGTGGCCCACGCCCGTCAGCACGGCCAGGACCAGGGCCGACTGGAGCATGTCGGCGGCGGACCGGCCCACCAGGACGGCCCCGTCGGCCATCGGCATGGACCGGAAGCGGTCGATCACTCCCTTGTTCAGGTCCTGGGTGACGGCGATCATCGTGCCCTCCAGGCCGAAGGCCATGGTGAGGGCGAGCATGCCGGGGACCAGGTAGTCCACATAGGGCCCGCTGACGCCGCGGCCGCCGCCGATGAGGTAACCGAACATCAGCAGCAGCATCACGGGGAACACCAGGTTCACCACGACCTGCACCGGCTGCCGCGCCCAGTGGGCGAGTTCGCGGCGGGTCATCGTCCAGGAGTCGGTCAGGGCGTAGGTGCTCACACGGCCTCCTTCTCGCGGCTCCCGCCGCCTGTCAGGTGCAGGAAGACCTCGTCGAGCGTGGGCCGGCGCAGCGCGATGTCCTCGGCTTCGATGCCGGCTTCCGCGAGGGCGCGGACGACGCCGGTGAGGGCGGTCATGCGATCGGTGGCGGGGGCGCTGAGCAGCCGCCGGTCGGGGTCGATCCGCACGGCGTCCCGCCCCACCGGCAGCAGGGCGGCGGCCGCGCCGAGCTCGCGGCCGTCGCGCAGGACGACGTCGACGCGGTCGCCGCCGAGGGCGGACTTCAGCTCGTCGGGGGTGCCCTCGGCGACGACCCGGCCGGAGTCGACCACCGCGACGCGGTCGGCGAGCTGGTCGGCCTCCTCCAGGTACTGGGTGGTGAGCAGGACGGTGGTGCCGCCGCCGACCAGGGAGCGGACGGCGGCCCAGACCTCGGCGCGGCCGCGCGGGTCGAGGCCGGTGGTGGGCTCGTCCAGGAAGAGCACCTCGGGGTCGGTGACGAGCGAGGCGGCGAGGTCGAGGCGGCGGCGCATCCCGCCGCTGTACCGCTTGACCGGCTTGCGCCCGGTGTCGGCGAGGCCGAAGCGGGCCAGCAGCTCGTCGGCGCGCGCCCGCGCGGGGCGGGCGCCGAGGTGATGGAGGCGGCCGAACATCTCCAGGTTCTGCCGGCCGTCGAGTTCCTCGTCGACGGCCGCGTGCTGGCCCAGCAGGCCGATGCGCGGCCGGACCTCGCGCGCACGGGTCACCACGTCGTGGCCGGCGACCTCGACGCGGCCCGCGTCCGGCTTCAGCAGGGTGGACAGGATGCGTACCAGGGTCGTCTTCCCGGCGCCGTTGGGGCCCAGTACGGCCTGGACCGTGCCTCGCGGGACCACGAGGTCGAGTCCGTCGAGCGCCTTCTTGTCTCGGTAAGTCTTGCGTGCGCCGTCCACGGTGATCGCCGTAGGGGTCACAGCCACCCACTCTCCAGCTAGTCAAACTTGACTACCCCCTCACCGTACTACCCGCCCTCTCATTCGTCAAACTTGATTAATCGCGGCGTCCAGCGTCGTCAGACGGTGTCCCCGGGGTGCCGCTCCTGTGTCGCGTACGGGTTCTCCTGCCCGTCGGCGAGGATCCCGACGAACGGCTCGCCCTCGCCCGCGAAGGTGTAGGCCCCGCCCTCGATCCGCTCGATCAGCGCCCGCGTCCAGGCGGCCTCGGCGTCGGCCGTGTGCAGCCACAGGTTCATGATCTCGCCGATGTGGCCGAGCTGTCCGGGACCCTCCTCGGGCACGTAGTGCTCGGTGACGGCGGCGCGCCACTCCTCGATGCGGCGGACGCGCTCGTTGAGCAGGGCGACCGCCTCCGCGCGCGGGAGGTCGACCATGAAGCCGATGGCCGCGGACTTGATGTCCATCTTCTGGTCGTAGTTGGTGAGCGCCTCGCGGACCATGCCGAGGTACTCCGCCATGCCCAGGTCGGTGATCTCGTACTCGGTGCGGGGCGGGCCGCCCGCGGTGGAGGGGGCGATCTCGTGCGCGTGCAGCAGGCCCTGCTTCGCCATCTGCTTCAGCGCGTGGTAGATCGAGCCGGGCTTGGCGTTGGACCACTCGTGCGCGCCCCAGTACTCCAGGTCGTTGCGCACCTGGTAGCCGTGGGCCCGCCCGTGCTGGCGCACGGCGCCCAGGACCAGGAGTCGGATCGCTGACATGCGGTCCAGCCTAGGAGGTGTGCCCGACGCCGTCAGAACGGGAAGCCGCTCCGGCCGTGCTGGACCGAGATCCACTTCAGGGTGGTGAAGGCGTCCAGGGTGGACTCGCCGTTCAGCCGGCCGACGCCGGAGTGCTTCTCGCCGCCGAAGGGGACGAGGGGTTCGTCGTGGACGGTGCCGTCGTTGACGTGGAACATCCCGGTGTCGACGCGCCGCGCGAAGCGGACGCCGCGTTCGACGTCCCCGGTGTGGACGGCGCCGCTGAGGCCGTAGGGGCTGTCGTTGACCAGGCGTACGGCCTCCTCCTCGCCGTCGAAGACCATGAGGAGGGCGACCGGGCCGAAGATCTCCTGACGCAGCAGCGGGGAGCCGGCCGGGACGTCGGTGAGGACGGACGGCTCGACCAGGTTGTCCCGGACGGTGCCGCGCAGCAGGGCCGTCGCGCCCTCGGCGACCGCCTGCTCCACCGCGCCCGACAGCGCCTCGGCCTGGGAGGCGTTGATGACCGGGCCGATGACGGTCTCCGGGTCGCGCGGGTCGCCGACCTTCAGGGACCGGACCTTGGCGACGAACTTCTCGGTGAACTCGTCGGCGACCGCGCGGTCGACCAGGATCCGGTTGGCGGCCATGCAGACCTGGCCCTGGTGGACGTAGCGGGAGAAGACGGCGGCGTCGACGGCGTAGTCGAGGTCGGCGTCGTCGAGGACCACCAGCGCGCTGTTGCCGCCGAGTTCGAGGACCGCCCGCTTGAAGTGCGTGGCGCAGACGGTGGCCACGTGGCGCCCGACCTTGTCGGAGCCGGTGAAGGAGATGACCTTGGGCACCGGGTGCTCGATGAAGGCGTCGCCGATCTCCGCGATGTCGGTGACGACGACGTTGAGCACGCCGGCCGGCAGGCCCGCTTCCGCGAAGAGCGCGGCGACCAGGGTGCCGCCGACGACCGGCGTGTCCTGGTGCGGCTTGAGGACCACGGCGTTGCCGAGCGCGAGGGCGGGCGCGGTGGACTTCAGCGACAGCAGGAAGGGGAAGTTGAAGGGGCTGATGACGCCGACGACGCCGACCGGGACGCGGTAGAGGCGGTTCTCCTTGCCGGGGTCGGGCGAGGGCAGCAGCCGGTCCTCGGGGCGCGTCGCCAGGGCGGCGGCCTCGCGCAGGAACTCCTTGGCCAGGTGCAGTTCGAAGGCGGCCTTGACCCGGGTGCCGCCCAGCTCGGCGACGATCGCCTCGGCGATGTCCGCCTCGCGCTCCTCGACCAGCCGCAGCACCTTCTCCAGCACCGCGCGGCGGGCGAAGGCGCCCGCGCGGGCCCAATCCCGCTGGGCGCGTTCGGCGGCCCGGTAGGCCTGATCTATCTCCTCGACGGTGGCTATGGTGATCGAGGCCAGCTTCTCGCCGTCGTAGGGATTGAAGTCGATGATGTCCCAGGAGCCGGTGCCCGGGCGCCACTCGCCGTCGATGTACTGCTGAGCCAGGTCGGTGAAGTAGGACGACATGTGATCCCTCAATCCCTGCCGCGGGAGCAGACAGACAGACGCGCCTGATCGATCGTCATCCTACTGGCCGGTTCACCAACTTGGCCGGTGTATCAGGAGAGTTGGAGGAGGCCCCTGAGCAGGTCGCGGCTCTCCGCGGGGCCGGGGCTGTCGCGCTGGAGTTCCTTCAGGGCGGTCTCGTACTGGGCGACGTCCTCGGGCTTGTCCAGGTAGAGGGCGCTGGTCAGCTGCTCCATGTAGACCACGTCCGACAGGTCGGACTCGGGGAAGCTGAGGATGGTGAAGGCACCGCTCTCGCCGGAGTGCCCGCCGAAGCTGAACGGCATGATCTGCAAACGGACGTTGGGACGCTCGGAGATCTCGATGAGGTGCTGGAGCTGGCCGCGCATCACCTCGCGGTCCCCGTAGGGGCGGCGCAGGGCGGCCTCGTCGAGGACGATGTGGAAGTCGGGGGCGTTCTCCGCGACGAGGTGCTTCTGCCGCTCGAGGCGCAGCGCCACCCGGCGTTCGACGTCGGCCTCGCTCGCGTCCTTCATGCCGCGCCGCACCACCGCGCGGGCGTACTCCTCGGTCTGGAGCAGGCCGTGCACGAACTGCACCTCGTACGCCCGGATCAGGGACGCGGCGCCCTCCAGGCCGACGTAGGTGGGGAACCAGCTCGGCAGGACGTCGGAGTAACTGTGCCACCAGCCGGCCACGTTGGCCTCGCGGGCGAGTGAGATCAGGGAGCCCCGCTCGTTCTCGTCCGTGATGCCGTACAGCGTCAGCAGGTCCTCGACGTCCCTCGTCTTGAAGCTCACCCGGCCCAGCTCCATCCGGCTGATCTTCGACTCGGAGGCGCGGATGTGGTAACCCGCCGCCTCGCGGGTGATGCCCCGCGCCTCGCGCAGTCGCCTGAGTTGCGAGCCGAGCAGCATCCGCCGCACCACCGATCCGGGCTCTCCCGCGCTCACGTTCGCCAGCCTCCCCAACCGTCTTCAGGGCCCGCAGTCTGCCACTAAAACACTCCGAGCTGTACTCGTCCGATTACACAGACGGAAAGAAGCCAAAGATAGCGAGCAGGAGCGCACACAGAGGTGGCAGGCGGACGGCGCACGAGCAACACCAAGATGGCGGAAAAAATGGCCAAGAAGTGGTACGGGTGGGACCAATTCGGTCTCGTGCACGTGCATCTGCCCTTGCATCTGCTGTGCGCTTCCGAAACCATGGGTGCCGCGCCACCGCTGCATCGCAACGACCGCGAATCCCGGGAGTGCCCCGCATGGCAACGAATGGATCGACCATGCTCGAGCCGTTACGGCAGGGCCTTCCGCCGCTGGACCCCGCGGCCGTGTCCAGCGCCGCGTCCTGCGCTCTGCCCGCCCGCTTCGAAGCGGTGCGCGAGGCCCGGCAGTTCACCCGCAGAACCCTCGGCCAGTGGGACGTGGGCGACCGGTTCGACGACGTCTGTCTGGTCGTCTCGGAACTGGTCACCAACGCGCTGCGGCACGCCGTGCCCAGCGCCCCGCGCGGGGAGTACGAGCCGGCGGTACGGCTGCACCTGATGCGCTGGACCGAGCGGCTGGTGTGCGCGGTGCGGGACCCCAGCAACGACAGCCCCGTGGCGCGCGAGGCGGACGACTTCTCCGCGGAGTCCGGCCGCGGGCTGTTCCTGGTCGACTCCTTCTGCGACGGCTGGGGCTGGCACCCGCTGGCCGGCACGCTCAGCGGCAAGGTCGTCTGGGCGCTGTTCCGGCTGCGGCCCGCCGACTGAGGAACCGCGGCACGGCTCGGTGCCGCGGTTCTACGCGCGTCACGGCGTGGGTGGTCCGCTCCCCCGGTCGCTCGCGCGCCCTCAGCCCGCCACCAGGTGGTCGAACTCGCCGTCCTTCACGCCGAGCAGCATGGCCTCGATCTCCGCCCGGGTGTACACGAGCGCGGGCCCGTCGGGGAAGTTCGAGTTCCGGACGGCCACCCGTCCGCCGGGCAGCCGGGCGAACTCCACGCACGAACCCTGCGAGTTGCTGTGCCGGCTCTTCTGCCAGGCCACACCGCGCAGCTCGGTGGCGGCCATGCCGTTGTACACGTCGTGGTCCACAGGTCGCTCCCCGGTGGTGCACTGGCTGTCGTGGCCATGGATGCAGTGGTCAACTGTGCCGGATCATAACCTTGTTCATGTGCAGATGCAGACGCAGATGCACGTGCACGCGGGGTGTTGCCGTGACTACAGCTTTGGCCCCCGCTTTACCGAAATGGTTCCGGTACTAGGAACAGACGCATGTTGTCGGCTTTGTGTTCCATTGAACTTCCGTATGCGCGCGGGAGGTTGGCGCAAACGCGGACGGGCCCCGCCTCCGGTGAGGCGGGGCCCGTCCGGCACGTGAGAGGACGCGTCAGCGGCTCGCGTACGGCAGCAGGGCCATCTCGCGGGCGTTCTTGACGGCGCGGGCCAGCTGTCGCTGCTGCTGGGAGGTGACACGGGTCACCCGGCGGCTGCGGATCTTGCCGCGGTCGGAGATGAACTTCCGCAGCAGGTCGGTGTCCTTGTAGTCGATGTACGTGATCCCGGCGTGGTCCAGCGGGTTCGGCCGGTTCTTGGCGGGCTTGCGGTCGGACTTGCGGGGCATCGGGGGTCAGACCTCCAGGAGGGTGTCGAAGGCGTGCGGCAGCCGCTGCCAGGCGTCGCGCCCGGCGGCGTACTCGGCGTCGGTGAGCAGACAGGACTCCAGCAGCCGCTGAAGGCCCTCGCCGTCGAGGCCGGGCGAGGTGAAGACGAGGTGCTGGCAGCGGTCCCCGTGCTCGGGGTGCCAGTCCAGCGCGGCGGCGGCACGGCGCACCGGAGGGACCATCTCCCAGGCCGCGTCGGGCAGCGCGGCCAGCCAGGGGCCGGCGCTCTCCACGCACAGCGCTCCGCCTGCCGCGTCCCAGTGGAAGAGGGTGTCCGGCTTGTCGGCGAGCCAGAACCGGCCCCGGCTGCGGGCGGCGGCGCAGGTCAGGTCCTCCAGCGCCGCGTACAGCCGCTCCGGGTGGAAGGGACGGTGCCGGCGCCAGACGAGGGTGGTCACGCCGTGCGCGTCGGCGTCCGTGGGCAGCAGGGCGCACGCCGGGTGCTGGGCGGCGGCCGCGGCCTCGACGTCGAAGCCGGCGAGCGCGGCGCCCGCCAGGTCACCGTGGCCGATCGAAACCCGGCGGGCCGTCGGGTGCAGCTGGGCCAGCAGCTCGCGGTCCTCGTCGTCGGCCTCCTCGGACTCGGCGACGGCGAGGACGGGGGCGTACTCCAGCTGGCGGGCGAAGGTGTCGGCGACGGTGCGCTGGTCGGTGGCGGCCGCGGCGAGCCCGGCCTCGGCGAGGTCGTCGCCGTTGCCGAGGTACGGCAGCAGCAGCGCGGGGTCGACGGCGGTGATCACGCCGGTGACGGTGAGGCCGCCGGCGGTGACGACCTCGGCCATGGCCTTGGGCTCGACGGAGTCCCACAGCTCGACGACCGCGAGGCGGGTGTCCCCGGCGTCGGCGAGGCGGCGCAGCTCGGGCACCAGGTCCTCGCGCAGGGCGCAGCACGCGCAGTCGTTGACCAGCGGCGTCTCGCCGGTGTCCCGGACGCCGCCGGCGTCGCGGACCGTGCGCACGACGGTGCCGGACGCGGCCGTCGCCAGGTCGTGGTGGAGGACGACGCTGCCGGGGACCTCGGCGAGCAGCCGGTCGACGGCCCGCTTGCGGGCGTCGGCGTGCAGCCCGCCGACGATCACGACGGAGAGGTCGGGCACGGCGCTCAGCTCCGCTTTCCGTACCGGCGCTCGAAGCGCTCGACGCGGCCCGCGGTGTCCAGGACGCGGGCGGTGCCGGTATAGAAGGGGTGGCTGACGTTCGAGATCTCGACGTCCACGACCGGGTAGGTGTTGCCGTCCTCCCACTCGATCGTCTTGTCGCTGGTCATGGTCGACCGGGTGAGGAAGGCGTAGTTCGCGGCACGGTCACGGAAGACGACGGGACCGTAGTCGGGGTGGATTCCCTTGCGCATGGCGGTCAGCGCTCCTCTCGGAAGTCGACGTGGCGGCCGGCGACCGGGTCGTACTTGCGCAGGGTCAGGCGGTCCGGGTCGTTGCGGCGGTTCTTGCGCGTCACGTAGGTGTAGCCGGTGCCGGCGGTGGACCGGAGCTTGATGACCGGGCGGAGTTCGTTGCGTGCCATGCTGCTATGTTACTGAAAATGAATTCCATTACGACACCGATCGAGGAGAGGTTCGTCACCCGATGTCCGCCCACTGCATGCTGACCGGCGCCCGGCCCGGTTTCGGCAACACGATCTCCCACTCCCACCGGCGGTCCTCGCGCCGCTTCGACCCGAACGTCCAGAGCAAGCGGTACTGGCTGCCCAGCGAGGGCCGGTACGTGCGGCTGAAGCTCAGCGCCAAGGGGATCAAGACCGTCGACACGATCGGGATCGAGGCCGCCGTGGCCCGGATCCGCGCGCGGGGGGTGCGGGTCTGATGGCGAAGAAGAGCAAGATCGCGAAGAACGAGAAGCGGCAGGAGATCGTCGCGCGGTACGCCGCGCGGCGGGCCGAGCTGAAGGAGATCGTCCGCCGGCCGTCCTCCACCGACGCCGAACGCGCCGCCGCGCAGGCCGAGCTGCGCCGCCAGCCGCGGGACGCGAGCGCCACGCGCGTACGCAACCGCGACCAGGTGGACGGCCGCCCGCGCGGTTACTTCCGGGCGTTCGGGCTGTCCCGGGTGTCGCTGCGGGAGCAGGCGCACGCCGGATATCTGCCCGGGGTGCGCAAGTCCTCCTGGTAGCCGGAGAACTCCGGCCGCCCGAGGGAGGTGGCCGGGAGGTTACGGCCTGGTAGCTTGCTGCGGTCGTACCGTCCTACCGGTTCTTCCCCTGGGGGCTCGCAGTGACTTCGGCGGCGTACGCGCGCGGGGCGCGCAGGCGGATACGGACCGTGGCCCGGGCCGCGGCCGCGGGGCTGGGCGGCGTGCTGCTGCTCGGCGCGTGCGGCGGGGGCAGTGAGGAGGAGGCGACGCCGACCGCGCCGGCGGCGTCGTCCCCGTCTCCCTCCCCGTCCCCCTCGGCCTCCGGCTCGGCCGCTGGTGGCGAGCTGGACGGCAGCTGGCTCGCCACCAGCGGCGGGCAGGCCGTGGTGCTCGTGTTCAACGGCGACGAGGCGGGGCTGTTCGCGAGCCGCGGGACCGTGTGCGGCGGGCGGGTCACCGAGGCGGCCGGGAAGCCGGCGATACGGCTGCTCTGCGGTGAGGGCGGGAAGAACGGTGACGACGGCGCCTGGGGTGACGGCGGTGCCGGAGGTGAGGGCGGCCGGGACCGGGAGCGCGGCACGGGGACGGTCGACTCCGTCACGGCGGACTCCCTGAAGGTGACCTGGGAGGGGTCGGCGGGGGTCGAGACGTTCACCAGGGCCGAGGGGGGCACGCTGCCGTCGGGGGTGCCGACGGAGGGGCTGGGGTCGTAGAAGCCGCGCCCTGTCGGAGGCGGGGACTCGGGGCGGGGACTCGGGGCGCAGTGCTCTCACGGGCGTTTCGCCGGGGTGCCGCTCAGGGCCTCGGAGAAGGTCGTGAGGGTGGTGAGCAGCAGTCTCGCGGCGGGGCGTACGACGGTGTCGGAGGTGTCGGCCCAGGCGGGGTGGGTGAGGGCGGCCCGGACGGGGCGTCCCCCTGGGGGACGCGGTGTTCCCGTACCGCCTTCGCGCCCCGGACGGTGGCCTCGCGCAGGGCGTCCGCTTCCAGCAGCATGGCCACGCGGCCCATCTGGGTCAGCGCGTCCTCGGCGTCGTCGGCCGCGACGCGGGACAGGGAGCGGTGGCGTACGGGTTCGTGCTCCGCGCGGGCGACCGCCGGGTGCCAGGCGGCGCGGGGCGCTCGGGCGGTGAGCAGGGCGTCCCGGATGTCGGCGGCGGACGCGGACGCGGGGTCCGCGTGGTGGTGCAGTACGGCCGCGGCGTAGGCGCCCGGGGCCGCCGGCCGGCCGGCGAGGCGGTCGCGCAGCCGCGGGTCTCCCAGGCCGGGTAGCGGCGTACGCGAGCATCGCCAGTACGCCGCCCAGGAGGGTCAGCACGACGCGCTCGGGGACGGTCTGCGTCCACTGCTCGCCGCCCATGCCCAGCAGGAAGACGACGTACGCACGCCGCGATGCGGGCCTGCGCCGCGAACTGGCCAAGCCCGTCCGAGCCGGTCGGGGCCGTCCGAGCCAGTCGGTCCGGTCAGTCCGGGCGCGGGCGGTGGCGCATCTGGGCCCGGTCCGCCGCGCGGGCGCCCTCGTGCCAGCCCGCCGCGTCGCTGACGCCGCGCAGCCGGGTGGTGACGGTCTCGGGGAACATGCGCTCCGCGCGGTCGGCGACGGCGACCTCGCGGGAGGCGAGGACGGGGAGCAGGTCGTCGGTCACCTGGGTTTCGGCGGCGGCCGCGAGGCGGGTGCCGACGCGGTGGGCGTAGGCGGCGAGGAAGGACTGCCGGAACGTTTTCGTGCGCTTGCGGCCACCCGCGCGCTGGGCCGCCTCCGCCTTGGCCATGGCCGTGGTGGCCTGCACGAGCAGCGAGGTGTAGAGCAGTTCGACCGCTTCGAGGTCCGCGTCGAAGCCGACGACCGTGGAGAAGCCGAGGGGTTCGTTCCACACCGCGCGGCAGTGGTTGGCGGAGGCCACCGCGTCCAGCAGGACCGCCTTGGCCTGTTCGTACGGCGGCTCGACGCCGATCCGGCAGGCGGTCGGGGTGTCCGCGGCCGGGTCCGGGGAGCGGGCGGCGAGCAGCGCCTCGTCGATGCTGTGGCGGGCCATCAGCTCCTGCGCCTTGGCGCTCAGCGCCTCGGCCTCCTCCGGGTAGCCGGTCGCCTCGGCCTTGGCGAGCAGCGCGCGGATGCGGGCGAGCATCCGGGACTCGGCGGGCGCGTCGCGGCGTACCGGCTCGTGCTCGTCCAGGGGTTCGAGGGTGGGCAGGCGCAGCAGGAGGCGGTACAGCTCCAGGACCGCGGTGGCGTGCGAGAAGCGGTCCGCGCGGGGCGGTGGCGCGGTGGGCAGGTCGGCGAGCTGGGCCTGCCAGCGGCGTCCGCGCGGACGGTCGTCCGGGGCCTGGGCGCGGATCAGTTCCGCCACGAGGGCCACGTGGACGTCGTCCAGCTCGCGGCGCACGACCCGTACGACGTCGGCGGGCTGCCAGCCGCGCCGCCAGGCGGTCGCGACGAACTCCCGGCCCCGCCTGTCGCGCTCCGCGTCGGCGGCCGGCTCGGCGGCGAGCAGGGACGCCCCGGTGTCGAGGCCGGTGTCCCCGGCGCTGTACAGGGCTGCTTCGAAGGCGCGGTCGACGGTGCCGGGCGTAGGGGGCGTGCTCACCCGGCGATGGTGCCACGCGCGCGTGCGGGCCGTTCCGTCCCACTCCCCGGACAGGGGAGTTCCTGCCGCAGTTCGCGGATCCGCCTGTGATCGCGCGCGAGGTGTCAACTGATGGTTGACACCCCGAGGGGCGCAACCTACGGTTGACACATGTCGACGAACCCCAACATCACGGCATCCGTACGTCTCGACGACCTCATCGCGGCCATCAAGAAGGTCCACGACCAGCCGCTCGACCAGCTCCAGGACGCGGTCATCGCCGCCGAGCACCTGGGCGACGTGGCGGACCACCTGATCGGCCACTTCGTGGACCAGGCGCGCCGGTCGGGCGCGTCCTGGACCGACATCGGCAAGAGCATGGGCGTCACCCGGCAGGCGGCGCAGAAGCGGTTCGTGCCCAGGGAGTCCGCGGACCTGGACCCCAGCCAGGGCTTCAGCCGCTACACCCCCCGCGCGCGGAACGTCGTCATGGCCGCCCACAACGAGGCCGTCGCCGCCCGCAACGCCGAGGGCCGCCCGGAACACCTGATCCTCGGCCTGCTCGCCGAGCCGGAAGGGCTGGCCGCCCACGCGATCACCGCGCAGGGCGTCACCCTGGACGAGGTGCGCCGGGCCGCGACCGCCGCGCTGCCGCCCGCCTCGGACGAGGTTCCCGAGCTGGTCCCCTACGGCCCCGACGCCAAGAAGGCACTGGAGCTCACCTTCCGCGAAGCCCTGCGCCTCGGCCACAACTACATCGGCACCGAACACCTGCTGCTCGCCCTGCTCGAGTTCGAGAACGGCGAGGGCGTGCTGTCCGGCCTCGGCCTCACCAAGGAGGCGGTGGAGCGGTACGTCACCGAGCTGCTCGCCAAGTTCCTGGACACCGGCAAAAGCACTGGTGAGGCGGCGTCGGAGGGCTGACGCCGGGCCGTTGTCAGACCCTCCTGCCACACTCGCTTGCATGACCGACCGGTGGGCGCTCGCACCGGCCGAGGGCGGCGGTGTGGAACTCGCCCCCCTCGGCCCGGACGGGCTGCCCGCCGGTCCGGTGGTGCGGGAGGAGGACCCGGCGTCGGCCGTGCGCGCGCGGCCGGAGGTGACGCGCTGGGTCTGGCGGTCCACGGCGGAGGTGTATCCGCGCCTGCTCGCCACGGGGGTGCGAGTGGAGCGGTGCTACGACGTCGAGGCCGCCGAGGCCCTCCTCCTGGGCCACGAGGGGCGGTCCGGCGAGCCGCGCTCGGCCGCCGCCGCCCTGGCCCGGCTGCGCGGCGGGCCGGTCCCGCCGGATCCGCCGCAGCGGCCGGCCGAGCCGGGGGCGCAGTCCCCGCTGTTCGAGCCGGAGGGCGGCCGCCCGCTCCCCCTCTCCGACCTGCTCGCCGTCTACGCCGAGCAGCAGCGGCGGCACGAGCACACCGCCCACCCCGACCGGATGCGGCTGCTGACCGCCGCCGAGTCGGCCGGGACGCTGGTGGCCGCCGAGATGAACCACGCGGGGCTGCCGTGGAGCGCGGACGTCCACCGCGCGGTGCTGCGCGACCTGCTCGGCGAGCGGTACGCGGGCGGCGGGGAGCCCCGGCGGCTGGCCGAGCTGGCCGACGAGGTGTCCGCCGCCTTCGGGCGGCGGGTGCGGCCCGATCTGCCCGCCGATGTGATCAAGGCGTTCGCGCAGGCCGGGATCAGGATCCGGTCCACCCGGCGGTGGGAGATCGAGTCCGTCGACCACCCGGCCGTCGAACCGCTGGTCGAGTACAAGAAGCTGTACCGGATCTGGGTCGCCCACGGCTGGTCCTGGCTCCAGGACTGGGTGCGCGACGGCCGCTTCCGGCCCGAGTTCCAGGCCGGCGGCACGGTCACCGGACGCTGGGTGACCAACGGCGGCGGCGCCCTGCAGATCCCCAAGGTCATCCGCCGGGCCGTGGTCGCCGACCCCGGCTGGCGGCTGGTCGTCGCCGACGCCGACCAGATGGAGCCCCGGGTGCTCGCCGCGATCTCGCGCGACCCCGGCCTGATGGAGGTCGCCGGGCGGGAGAGCGACCTGTACCAGTCGGTGTCCGACCGGGCCTTCTCCGGCGACCGCGCCCAGGCCAAGCTCGCCGTGCTCGGCGCGATCTACGGGCAGACCTCCGGCGACGGCCTGAAGAACCTCGCCGCACTGCGCCGCCGCTTCCCGAAGGCGGTGGCCTACGTCGACGAGGCCGCCCGCGCCGGTGAGGAGGGGCGGCTGGTGCGCACCTGGCTCGGCCGGACCTGCCCGCCCGCCGCCTCGGGCGAGGACCCGGCCGGGGAGGCCGGCATCCCGGTGGCGGACGAGGACGGCGAGGACCGCGAAGACCGCGAGGACCGCGCGTGGGCGCCGGGGTACGCCTCGACCAACGCCCGCGCCCGCGGCCGCTTCGCCCGCAACTTCGTGGTCCAGGGCAGCGCCGCCGACTGGGCCCTGCTGCTGCTCGCCGCGCTGCGCCGGGCCTGCGCGGGGCTCTTGGCCGAGCTGGTCTTCTTCCAGCACGACGAGGTGATCGTGCACTGCCCCGAGGAGGAGGCGGAGACGGTGGTGGCGGCGATCCGGGAGGCGTCGGCGCTGGCCGGACGGCTGACCTTCGGGGAGACACCGGTGCGGTTCCCGTTCACGACGGCCGTGGTGGAGTGCTATGCCGATGCCAAGTGAGGGGCGGGGGTCACGGTGGCGGCGGGCGCCCGCGGGGATGACGGGGATCAGCGGCAGGCGCCGGCGCCGGCGCTGTCGAGGAGTTCCCGCAGCTGTGCCGTGACCGCGCTCTCGTCCGTGCCGTCCAGCGCGGCGAGAGCGGTGCGCCACTCCTCGTACGCCCGCTGGTGCAGACCCTGGGCGCGCAGCAGCAGTCCGTGCTGGTGGCGGGCGAGACCGCCGGTGTAGTGGTCGGCGCGGGCGTCCGCGCGGCGCATCAGTTCCGCGCACTCGCCCAGGGCGCGGTCGGTGTGGCCGAGCAGGCGCAGGGCGCGCACCAGGCCGAGGCGGGTCTGGGACTCGCCGTGCCAGTCGCCGTGTCCGCCGAGGATGCGCAGGCTCTCCTCGAAGTGCCGGGCGGCGGACTCCGGTTCGTTGAGGCGGAGATGGGCGTAGCCGATGTTGCAGTGCGCCGAGTGCTGGACGATGACCGCGCCGATCGCGACGCCGATGGCGAGGGAGCGGCGGTGCTGTTCGATGGCGGCGCGCGGGTCGGTGTGCTCGTAGAGGTTGCCCAGGTGGCTGTAGGTGACGGCCTCGCCGTGCGGGTCGTTCAACTGCCGTGAGTAGGTGAGGCTCTGGCGGAGCGCGGCCTCCGACTCGGTGTACCGGCCCAGCCCTTCGAGGAGCAGCCCGCGGTTGTTCAGGCAGCGCCGGATCCAGGAGACCACCCCCAGGCGGCGCCAGATCCTCAGTGCCCGGTCGTTGAGGTCGAGGGCGTCACCCTGGCGGCCGGTCAGGAAGTGCAGTCCGGCCAGGTCACCGAGGGCGTAGGCCTCGGCCGCGGGGTCGCCGAGGCGGCGGGCGGCGTCGAGCGCGGCACTGCCCAGGATCTCCATCTCGGCGACGCGGCCGCTGCGGTGGACGTAGGGGAAGAGGAGGCGGATCAGGGTGGAGACGTAGGCGGCGGTGCGGTGGTCGTGGGCCGGGTCGCCCGCGTGCCGTGCCACGAGGGTGACGATGTTCGGCAGCTCCATGTCGCCCCAGGCGAAGGCCTCTTCGGCGGACGCGAAGGGGGCGGTGCGGGCCACGCGCGCGGCGTGCTCGGGGGGCTGTGCGGCGGTGGGGCGGCGGCGGTCGTCCTGGTCGAGGCCGGGTTCGACGATGGCGGTGAGGGCGCGTTCGGCGACCGCCGCGTACCAGTGGAGGGCGGTCTCCACGGCCGTGGTGGGCGTGATGCGGGTGCCGGAGGCGAGGGGGGACAGATTCCCGCCTGCCGGCGGGTGCGGAGACGGGCCCGTACCTGCCGACGAGTGCGGGGCAAGACTCGCGTCCGTCCCGGGTGGGGTGGCGGGCCGGTCCTGCCGGGCGTCCGCCTCCGCCAGTTCGCGGGCGAAGTCCCGGACCAGGTCGTGCGGGGCGTAACGGCCGTACGCCGTCTCCTCCAGGAGGGCCACGTCGACGAGCCGGTCGAGGGCCGCCTCGGCGCGGCGTTCGCCGGTGCCGGTGAGGCGGGCGAGGAGGGGGGCGCCGTAGGCGGGCAGGTCGAGGGCGCCGATCCGGCGCAGGGCGAGGGCCGCGTCACGGTCGGCCTCGCGGTCGGAGGCGGCGAGCGCGTCGTGGGCGACGGCGAGGGAGCGGCGCACGCTGAGGTCGTCGTACTCCAGGTGGTGCAGCCGGCCCTCGGTGGCGGCCAGTTGGCCCGCCAGCACGTCCGGGGTGAGCGCTCGGCGCGCGGCGAGCCGGGCGGCGACGACGCGCAGCGCGAGCGGCAGCCGGCCGGTGAGGTCGACGAGCGGATGGGCCGCGTCCAGGCCGTCACGGCCGGAGACCGCGCGCAGCAGTGCGGCGCTGTCCTCCCCGGAGAGCGGGGCGAGCGGGAAGCGGCGGGCGCCGTCGAGGGCGGTCAACGGGGAGCGGCTGGTGACGATGACCGCGCAGCCGGGGCCGGCCGGCAGCAGCGGCCGTACGTGGGCGGCGGTGGCGGCGTCGTCCAGGACCAGCAGGGTGCGGGTCGGCGCCAGCAGGGAGCGCAGCAGCGCGGCGGCGGCGTCCGGGTGCTCGGGGATGCGGCGGGGCTCGGTGCCGAGGTCGCGCAGCAGGGCGGCGAGGGCCTGGGCGGGGGTCAGGGGGGTCATGCCCGGGGTGGCGCCGTGCAGGTTGACGTAGAGCTGGCCGTCGGAGAAACGTTCCGCCAGAGCGTGCGCCACATGCAGTGCGAGGGCGCTCTTGCCCACCCCCGCCATACCGCTCACCACGGCGACCGCACCCGGCTCCAGCAGGGTCCGGCGCAGCTCCTCGCGGAGGGCGGTGCGGCCGGTGAAGTGCGGCGGTGGTGGGGGGAGTTGGGCAGGGCGGGGGGTGGTGAGGGTGACGGGCGGGGAGGCCATGCAGCCGCCGGAATCACCTGCGCCGCCGGAGGCCTCGGCGGCTGCGCGCGGCCCGGACGCCTCGGGTACGCGGGGCTCCTTGGGTGCCGCGGGTGTGCCGGTCGTGCCGGTCGTGCCGGTCGTGCCGGTCGTGTCGGGCGTGTCGGGCGTGTCGGAGACGTGGGAGACCTGGGGCGCCTGGACCGCTTCGGACGCTTCCCGCGATGCGAGCGCGCCGGGTGCGCCGGGTGCGCCGGGCGCCCCGGCATCTCCCGCCGACCGGGACGCCTCGGCCACCACCGAGTGCGTAGCCGTCCCCGAGCGGGCCGCCGTACCCGGCGGCTCTTCGCTCCTCGGGGTGGCGCCCCGCAGGACCTCCAGATGGGCGTCCCGCACCGCCGCCCCGGGCTCGACGCCCAGTTCCTCCAGCAGGCGGGAGCGCAGGTCGCGGTGGACGGCCAGGGCCTCGGCGCGCCGGCCGGTGCGGTGCAGCGCGAGCATGAGCTGGCGGTGGTACGCCTCGCGGAGCGGGTGTTCGGCGGCCAGTTCCGCCAGCTCCGGCACGAGCGCCCCGAGCCGGGCGCCACCGAGGGCCAGCTCGGCGTCGTAGCGCCACTCCAGCACCAGCAGCCGGGCCTCCGCCAGGCGCTGCACGAAGGCGTAGCCGCCCAGTTCGGATGGGAGTCCGCTGAGCGGAGTGCCGCGCCACAGCGCCAGCGCGGCCGTGGCCTCGCGGGTCACCGTCACCCAGTCCCGGGCGGCGTGCGCGGCGCGGGCGGCGGAGACCCGGCGTTCGAAGACATGGACGTCCAGTTCGCCCGGCGCCACGCGCAGCAGATAGCCGGGCGGGACGGCGCGCAGCCGGTCGGGGTCGTCGAGGAGGCGGCGCAGCCGGGCGACGTGGTTGTGCAGGGAGGCGTGCGCGGAGGCGGGTGGTTCGCCACCCCACAGCGCGTCCTTGAGGGTGTCGACCGGCACCACCCGGCCGGGCTCCAGCAGCAGGGCGGCGAGCAGCGCCCGCGCCTTGGGGCTGCGGATGGTCCGTACGACGACACCGCGGACACCGGCGCCACCGGCGGCACCCGCCGCCCCGGCAACCCCTGTGGCCCCCTCCGTCCGTACCGCTCCCGCGGCGCCCGCGGCCCCCGCTGCGCCGACGACGCCGGCGCCCTGGGTGCCGTATGTCGTGTCCGGCTGGTAGAGCACGGGCGGGCCCAGCAGTCCGAACCGCATTACACCCTGGCGCATTTCCGCCCTCGTCACGGCGGTTTCCCGCCACCTGCTCACTGTCGGCTCCCGGCTGCCGCGCGCGGGCGTACCCTGCCGTCGCCTGCCGCTGCCCGGTGTGCGCCCGGGTCGCCGGACGGCGGCTTCACGCCAGCCGGCAGACGGCGCTCCGGAGAACCGTTGGCCACATGTTAGCGATCCGTTGGTGCGGTCTGATGTGATCAATCCATCGGAACCGGCCCGACGGCGCGCGCGTAGAACGCGTTACTCGGGGGAGTGTCGCCGCCGCGGCCGGATCCGGGACGCCAGTGGGCCCCGGTCGGCAGAGGTGAACGTCCGGGGCCCGCGGCGCATCCCGCACGGGCGAACGGGGACACTGCTGCCATGCCACTTCGCTGCGCCGCCCTCGACGACTTCCAGAACGCCGCGACCGGCGCCGCGGACTGGTCCGCCGTGACCGACCGGGTCGAGGTGGTGCCCTTCACCCGGCACTTGTCGGACGAGGACGAACTCGCCGCCGCGCTCGCCGGCTTCGACATCGTGGTCACCTTGCGCGAGCGGGTGGCGTTCCCGGCCTCCCTCCTGGAGCGGCTGCCCCGGCTGAAGCTGATCGTCGCCACCGGCATGCGCAACTCGGCGATCGACCACGCCGCCGCCCGCGCGCACGGCGTCACCGTGTGCGGCACCGAGAGTTCCCCGACCCCGCCGGTCGAACTGACCTGGGCGCTGATCCTCGGCCTGGCCCGTGGCCTGGTCCAGGAGGCGACCGCGCTGCGGGAGGGCGGTCCCTGACAGTCGACCGTCGGCGCCGACCTGCACGGCCGCACCCTGGGCGTGCTCGGCCTCGGCCGGATCGGCAGCCGGGTCGCGCGGGTCGGCCTCGCCTTCGGCATGGACGTCGTCGCCTGGAGCCGGAACCTCACCGCGGAGCGTGCGGACGAGGTCGGCGTGGGCCTGGCCGCGAGCAAGGAGGACCTGCTGTCCCGGAGCGACTTCGTCTCCGTCCACCTCGCCCTCTCCGACCGCACCCGCGGCCTGCTGGGTCCCGCCGAACTGGCCCTGCTGAAGCCGACCGCCTACCTGGTCAACACCTCCGCGCGGCCATCGTCGACCAGGACGCGCTGCTCGCCGCGCTGCGCGAGGGCCGGATCGCCGGGGCGGGCGTCGACGTGTTCGACGTCGAGCCCCTGCCCGCCGGCCACCCGATGCGCACCGCCCCACGCCTGCTCGCCACCCCCCACCTCGGTTACGTCTCCCGGGCCAACTACGCCCGCTACTACGGCCAGGCGGTCGAGAACATCCGCGCCTGGCTGGACGGGAAGCCGGTACGGGTGCTGGGCGGCTGAGCCCTCGCCACGCGGGGCGAGCCAGGCTAGGACCAGCCAGGCGGGGGCCAGTCGGGCGGGGGCCAGTCGGGCGGGGGCCAGTCAGGCGGGGACCAGCCACGCGAGAGCGAGCCACGCGGGGGCGAGCCCGCCACCCGCCGGACGCGCTCCCCGCGTCCCCGTGCCATCGTGGTGTCATGCCCCTCGACGTACGCCCGGCCACCGTCTTCGAGGACGTCCGTGCGGTGATCGGCCCCAAGTCGCCGACCGCGAACGTCTGCTGGTGCCTGAGCTACCGGATCCCCTCGAAGCTCAACAACGAATTGCGCGGCCCGGCCCGCGGTGAGTACGTGGCCGAGCTGTGCCGCGCCGATCCCCCTCCGGGAGTGCTGGCCTACGACGGGGACGAACCGGTCGGCTGGGCCGCCGTCGCCCCGCGCGCGGAGACCTCCTTCGCGCGCAACCGCAAGATCCCGCATGTCGACGACCTGCCGGTGTGGTCCCTGTGGTGCGTCCGCGTCCGCCCCGGCCACCGCAAGCGGGGCATCTCCCACGCCCTCATCGCCGGCGCCGCCGACTTCGCCCGCGCCCACGGCGCCCCGGCCGTCGAGGCCTACCCCCTCGACAACGGCGACGCCCGTGTCGACCTGACCATGGCCTACCCCGGCCTCCGCAAGAACTTCGAACGCGCCGGCTTCACCCACGCCGCCGACACGACCTCGGTCCTGGCCGGCCACCCCCGGGTGCTGATGCGCCTGGACCTACGGTGACGCCACCAAGCCCACAGCAACACAAAACCCCAGGTCAAGGGGTACATGACCTGGGGTCTGTCAGAGCCGCTTTCGGGATTCGAACCCGAGACCTACGCATTACGAGTGCGTTGCTCTGGCCATCTGAGCTAAAGCGGCGCGTCGCCCGCACTATGGTGCGATCGGCGACGTCGGTAAGTCTACACAGTTTCCGGGAGTGCTTCGTACCAGCCCCCGGCCCACGCGGGGCGGGGGCGGACCGGGGCGGTCAGGGGCGGTGGTCGCCGGTCATGAGCAGCGCTTTCCGTCCTGCGGCGGGGTGCCCCGCAGCAGGTAGGCGTTGATCGCGCGGTCGATGCAGTCGCTGCCGCGGCCGTAGGCGGTGTGGCCGTCGCCGTCGTAGGTGAGGAGGCGGCCGGAGGAGAGCTGGGCGGCGAGGGCCCGGGCCCAGCGGTAGGGAGTGGCGGGGTCGCGGGTGGTGCCGACCACGACGATCGGCCTGGCGCCCTTCGCCTCGATGCGGTGCGGTTCGCCGGTGGGCGCGACGGGCCAGTACGCACAGTTCAGGGCCGCCCAGGCGAGGCCCTCGCCGAAGACGGGGGACGCCTTCTGGAACGCGGGCAGTGCCTTGCGGACCTCGTCGGGGCCCTCGAAGGACGGCGGGAGGTCGAGGCAGTTCACGGCGGCGTTGGCGAACATGAGGTTGGAGTAGTCGCCGTTCGCCTCCCGCTCGTAGTAGCTGTCGGAGAGGGCGAGCAGTCCGGCGCCGTCGTTCTGCTTCATCGCCGCGGTCAGCGCCTCGCGCAGGCGCGGCCACGCCGACTCGTCGTACATCGCCGCGATGACCCCGGTGGTCGCCAGCGACTCGCCGAGCCTGCGGCCGTCCGCGTCGCCGGTGGGGACCGGCCGGGCGTCCAGCCGGTCGAAGAACGCCTTGAGGTTCTCACCGGCCCGCTCCGGCGAGGTGCCGGCGCCACCGAGCGGGCAGCCGGCCTGCCGTACGCAGTCCTTCGCGAACGCCCGGAACGCGGTCTCGAACCCGGCCGTCTGGTCGAGGTTCAGCCGCCGCGCGGGCAGCGACGGGTCCATCGCGCCGTCCAGCACCAGCCGGCCCACCCGGTCCGGGAACAGCCCGGCGTACGTCGCCCCGAGGAAGGTGCCGTACGACGCGCCCACGTACGCCAGCCGCTCGTCGCCCAGCGCCTGGCGCACGATGTCCATGTCCCGCGCTGTCTCGACGGTGGAGACGTGCCGCAGCAGCTCGGGCGCGTGCGCGCCGCACCCCTCGGCGAACTTCCGGTACGCGGTGACCAGCCCGTCCACCTCGCGCTGGTCGTCGGGGGTGACGTCCGACTGCGTGTACGTGTCCATCTCGGGCCCGCCCAGGCACTCGACGGGCTCGCTGCGGGCGACCCCACGCGGGTCGACGGCGACCATGTCGTACCGCGCGCGGACCTCCGCCGGGTACCCGACGCCCGCGTACGCCTGGAGGTAGCCGATCGCCGAGCCCCCCGGGCCGCCCGGGTTCACCAGCAGCGACCCCAGGCGCCGGCCCGGGCCCGTGGCCTTCTTGCGGGCCACCGCGAGGCGGACGTCGCCCTCGCCGGGGGCGGCGTAGTCCAGCGGCGCGCGCACGGTCGCGCACTCGAAGCCGGGGGCGCCGCACGCGCGCCACTTCGGCTTCTGCGCGTAGTACGGCCGCAGGGCGGAGGGCGTGGCGCGCGGCAGGGCGGTCAGCGCGGCCGTGCCGGCCTGCGCCGCCCGCGCGGCGGGGCTGGCGGAACTCGTCTGGTGTCCGGTCGCGGTGCAGGCGGAGACGACCAGCGCGGCGGCGGCGAGGAGGACGGCTCCGGCACGGGACCTGGACCTGCGGTGGGGGCGCCTTGAGTGCATTCAGCGATCGTAACCCTGCGCGACGGTCCGGGTGCGGTGTGTGCGGGGCGTGGCACGGATGGGTGAGGGTTGTCCGACGGATGACGGACAAGGAGCGGAGGGCGGAGGGGCGGGGGCGGCTGGGCCGCAGTCGCCGGAGGGCCGGAGCGGGCGGTTGGGCTGTCGGTGGCGGAAGGGCCGGGAGGCGGCTGGACCGTCAGTGCCGAGGGGCCGGGGGGGTCAGCCCGCTCTCAGGGCCATCGTCATCGCCTCCACCGCCAGCAGCGGGGCGACATTGCGGTCCAGGGCGTCCCGGCAGGCGGCGATCGCCTCGATGCGGCGCAGGGTCGACTCGGGTGAGCTCTCGCGGGCGATGCGCTCCAGGGCGTCCTCGGCGTCGGTGTTGGCGAGGGCCACGCGGGTGCCGAGCTGGAGGGCGAGGACGTCGCGGTAGAAGGCGGTGAGGTCGGTCAGGGCGAGGTCCAGGCTGTCGCGCTGGGTGCGGGTGCGGCGGCGCTTCTGCTTGTCCTCCAGGTCCTTCATCACGCCCGCGGTACCGCGCGGGAGGCGGCCGCCCTGGGCGGCGCCGAGGGCGGCCTTCAGCTCCTCGGTCTCCTTGACGTCGACCTCCTCGGCGAGCTGCTTGGCGTCCTCCGCGGCGGCGTCCACCAGCTCCTGGGCGGCCTTGAGCGCGCTGCCCACGTCCGCGACGCGCAGCGGCAGCTTCAGCACGGCGGCGCGGCGCTCGCGCGCGGCCGGGTCGGTGGCCAGGCGCCGGGCCCGGTCGACGTGGCCCTGGGTGGCCCGCGCCGCCGCGTGCGCGACCTCGGGTTCGACGCCCTCGCGGCGGATCAGCATGTCGGCGACGGCGTCCACGGACGGCGTGCTCAGGTTCAGGTGGCGGCAGCGGGAGCGGATCGTCGGCAGTACGTCCTCGATGGACGGCGCGCACAGCAGCCACACCGTGCGGGGGGCGGGCTCCTCCACGGCCTTGAGGACCGCGTTGGCCGACTTCTCGTTCAGCCGCTCGGCGTCCTCGACGAGGATGACCTGCCAGCGGCCGTTGGCGGGCGAGGTGAACGACTTGCGGACGGTGTCCCGCATGTCCTCCGCGAGGATCTGGGTGCCGACGGCGGCCACGGTGGTGACGTCGGCGTGGGTGCCGATCAGCGCCGTGTGGCATCCGTCGCAGAAGCCGCAGCCGGGCGCCCCGCCCAGCGCGCGGTCGGGGCTGACGCACTGCAGTGCCGCCGCGAACGCCCGCGCCGCCCGGGTCCGGCCCGCGCCGGGCGGGCCGGTGAACAGCCAGGCGTGTGTCATCTTCGACGTCTCCGGCAGCGGCTCGTCGGCCGCCGCGGCGGTGACCAGCGCGTCGGCGTCCCGGGCGGCGTCCGCCAGCTGCGCGCTCACCCGTTCCTGACCGACGAGGTCATCCCACACCGTCATGGGCCACCGTGCCCTTCCGTCCCACTGCGCGTACGCCTTCCATTGTGGGGGTGACCACTGACAACGCCGACGCCGGCGGCGTCGCCCGGCGGCGCCCCCGGTGGGGCGGGTTCAGCGACCCGGGGTTCAGCGACCCGGGGTTCATTCAACCCGGGGTTCAGCGCCCCCGGCCGCGACCGCCCCGGCGGCCCTCGTCGCCGTGCTCGTCGTCCCGCGGCCCGAGCAGCTCGTCCGCCAGCGTCGGCAGGTCGTCCAGCGGGGTCTCCTCCGCCCAGTCAGGCCGCGCCCGCCGTTGGGCGGCACCGTCGGCGTCGACCTGCGGCAGCTCGCGCGTACGGTCGTCCGAGCCGTCGGGCCCGGCGCCGCCACGCGCGCCACGCTCGCCGCGCGCGCCACGCTCGGCGGGCTCGTCGCGGAAGAAGCCCGGCGGGACCCGGTCCACCGGGTCCTCGCCCGGCACCGGGGGCAGCACCGCGGTCTCGTCCGCCGCGCCCGGCGTGACCGGCGGCAGTACGGCCGTCTCGTCGGCCGCGCCCGGCACGACCGGCCGCAGCACCGCCGTGTCGTCCGCGGCGCCCGGCACGACCGGCGGCTGCGGCAGCTCGGCCGTCACCTCGGCGTCGGGGTCGCGCCGCGCGGTGTCGCGGCGCCCGGCGTCACGCGGGGCGGCGGCCGGCCTGTCCGTGTCGCCGTCCCGTACCGGCCGCAGCACCGTCGTCGCGTCGTCCACGCCGGCGGAAGCGCCGGGCTTCGCGTCCGGCTGCACCACGGGCGTCGGCACGGTCAGCGCCTCCGACGGGGGCGGGGTGACCTCGGGGCGGACCGGCTTGGGGCCGGCCTGTGCGGCGGCCGCCGCCTGCTCGGCCGCCCGGCGGGCCTCCTCGGCCCGCAGCAGGGCCTCCTCCGCCTTGCGCTGCTTCTCCAGCCGCAGCGCCTCGGCCTCGGCGCGCAGCCGGGCCTCCTCCTCGGCCTGCCGGCGGCGGCGCTCCTCCTCCGCCTTGCGGCGGGCCTCCTCCTCCGCGCGGGCCTTCTCCTCGGCGAGCAGCCGCTGCCGCTCCTCCTCGGCGCGCCGGCGGGCTTCCTCGGCGCGCCGCCGGGCCTCCTCGGCCTGCCGTTCGGCCTCGCGCCGCTGGGCCTCCTCCAGCTCGCGCCGCTTGCGCTCCTCCTCCTCGGCGCGCAGCCGGGCGAGCTGTTCCTGGCGCTCACGCTCCAGGCGCTCCTCCTCGGCCTTGCGGGCGGCCTCTTCCTCGGCCTTGCGCCGGGCCTCCTCCTCGGCCTTGCGGCGCGCTTCCTCGCGGGCCTCGATCTCGGCCTGGGACAGCGGCAGCACCTGGTCGAGCCGGGCGCGGATGACGGTGGTGACGGCCTCGGGCTCCTGCCCGGCGTCGACCACGAGGTAGCGCCCGGGGTCGGACGCGGCGAGGGTCAGGAAGCCGGAGCGCACGCGCGCGTGGAACTCGGCGGGCTCGGACTCCAGCCGGTCCGGCGCCTCGGTGAACCGCTCGCGGGCGGTCTCCGGGGCGACGTCCAGCAGCACGGTCAGGTGGGGGACGAGCCCGTTGGTCGCCCAGCGGTTGATCCGGGCGACCTCCGTCGGGGACAGGTCGCGGCCCGCGCCCTGGTAGGCCACCGAGGAGTCGATGTACCGGTCGGAGATGACGACCGCGCCGCGCTCCAGCGCGGGCCGCACCACGGTGTCGACGTGCTCCGCGCGGTCCGCGGCGTACAGCAGCGCCTCCGCGCGGTGCGACAGTCCGGCGCTGGAGACGTCGAGCAGGATGGACCGCAGCCGCTTGCCGACCGGGGTCGCGCCGGGCTCGCGGGTCACCACGACCTCGTGGCCCTTGGCGCGGATCCAGTCGGCGAGCGCTTCGGCCTGGGTGGACTTCCCGGCGCCGTCGCCGCCCTCCAGGGCGATGAAGAAACCGGTCGGGGCGGGCGCCTGCACCGGGTCGTCGCCGCCGAGGACCGCGTCGCGCAGGTCGTGCCGCAGTGGCACGCCGGAGCGGTCGTCGAGCTTGGCGAGGACCAGCGCCGCCACCGGCAGCAGCAGCGCGCCGGTCAGCATGAGCGTGAACGCGGCGCCGCCGTGCGCGAAGACGAACTTGCCGCTCTGCAGCCGGTGCGGCCCGATCAGCGCCGCCACCAAGGGCGCGATCAGCGCGCCGAGCGCCACGAAGACGCGGACCACGGCGTGCAGGTGCTCGGTGATGCGCGGGCGCCGGTACTCCTCGGTCTCCAGGTCGAGCAGCGCGTGGCCGGTGTGGGCCGCCATGCCCGCCCCGGCACCGGCGAGGGCGACGATCAGCAGCACGGTGGTGACGTCCGGGACCAGCCCGGCGGCCAGCAGCGCGAGGCCGGTGAAGGCGATGGCCAGCGCGAGCATGCGGCGCCGCGACAGCGACACCAGCACCTTCGGCGCCGTACGGACACCGGCGGCGACGCCGCCGGTCAGCGCGAGCACCAGCAGGCCGTGGAGCACCGGGCCGCCGCCCAGGTCCCTGGCGTGCAGCACGGACACCGCGACGGCCGCCGCGATCGCGCCCGCGACGGCGGCGCAGGCGAGCACCAGCAGCGGGATCGCTCCGGTACGGCCCTTGTCGGCGCCGGTGCCGGTCTTCGGGCGGCGCAGGCCCTCCAGCGGCGACCGCGCGCGGGGGGTGCGCACCGCGGGCAGCCGGAGGAACGTCAGCACGGACAGGGACGCGGCGAACAGGCCGGCCGCGACGTACGAGCCGAGGGCGGCCTGGTGGGCGGCGAACCAGTCGGCGCCGGCGCCGAGGAGGTTGCCCAGCAGGGAGGCGGCGACCAGCGCGGCCGCCGCGAGGGGAACCGCGAGGAAGCCCGTGCGCAGCGACAGGCGGCGCAGGGCGTCCAGGTGGTCCGGCAGCGGCCGCACCGCGGCGCCCTCCGGCGGCGGGGCGGGCAGCAGGGCGGGCGCGGCGCTCTCCCGGCACACGGTCCAGAACCGCTCGGCGACGCCGGTGACGAAGACGGTGACCAGGAGGACGGCGAGCGCGTCGTCCGGCGTCCAGTCGATCCACAGCGGCGCGATGATCAGCAGCGCGGCCCGGAGGCCGTCCGCGCCGACCATCGTCCAGCGGCGGTCGAGCGGGCCCTCGTGGGCGGTGAGCGAGGTGAGCGGGCCGAGGAGGACCGCGCCGAAGAGCAGGGTGGCCAGGACGCGCACCGCGAAAACGGTCGCCACTGCGAACGCCACGCCCCGGTAGCCGCCGCCGAAGGAGCCGCCCGCGACGGCCGCCTGGAGGACGAGCAGGACCAGCACGAGAAGAGCGAGGACATCGCCGACCCCGCTCACCAGATGCGCGCTCCACAGCCGTTTGAGCTGCGGCTCGCGCAACAACGAGCGGACGGCGCGCTCGCGGGAGTCCGCGACCAGCGCGTCGTCGGGGTCCGGGTGAGGGGCCGTTGGCTGCTCGGCTCGCGTCATGCGTTCAGCCTATCGGGCCGCGCCGACACTCCGGGGCGCACACCCGAACGCCCGCACGCCCCTACGCCTGATCGAGCCCTGATCCCGTTGGTTTCGCGAACGCCGGACGGGGAAGCCCCCCACCCGGCGCCCGTCCCCTCCGGCCGGCCCGCTCAGTCCTCGGACGTCGCCTGCGACGACGCGGCCGACGCCGCCGTCGCCTTCTTCGCGGCCGTGGCCGTCTTCTTCGCGGTGGCCGTCTTCTTGGCCGCAGCGGCCTTGGCCGCCGTGGTCTTGGCGGCCGTCGTCTTCTTCGCCGCCGTGGTCTTCTTCGCGGCGGTCTTCTTCGCGGTCGTGGTCTTGGCCGCGGCGGTCTTCTTCGTGGCCGCCTTCTTCGCCGTCTTCTTGGCGGGCGCCTTGGCCCGCTTCTCGGCGAGCAGCTCGAAGCCGCGCTCCGGCGTGATCGTCTCGACGCTGTCGCCGGACCGCAGGGTCGCGTTGGTCTCGCCGTCGGTGACGTACGGCCCGAAGCGGCCGTCCTTCACCACGACCGGCTTTCCGCTGACCGGGTCCTCGCCCAGCTCCTTGAGCGGCGGCTTGGCGGCCGCACGGCCACGCTGCTTGGGCTGGGCGTAGATCGCCTGTGCCTCCTCCAGCGTGATCGTGAAGAGCTGGTCCTCGGACTGCAGGGAGCGCGAGTCCGTGCCCTTCTTCAGGTACGGGCCGTAGCGGCCGTTCTGCGCGGTGATCTCCTGGCCGTCGGTGTCGGTGCCGACGACGCGCGGCAGCGACATCAGCCTCAGCGCGTCCTCCAGCGTCACCGTGTCCAGCGACATCGACTTGAACAGGGACGCGGTGCGCGGCTTGACCGCGTTCTTGCCGGTCTTCGGGGTGCCCTCGGGGAGGATTTCCGTGACGTACGGGCCGTAGCGGCCGTCCTTGGCGACGATCGTGTGGCCGGTCGCCGGGTCGACGCCCAGCTCGAAGTCGCCGCTCGGCTTGGCGAGCAGTTCCTCGGCCAGCTCGACGGTCAGCTCGTCGGGCGCCAGGTCGGCGGGGATGTCCGCGCGCTGGTGGCCGTCGGTGTCCTTCTCGCCGCGCTCGATGTACGGCCCGTAGCGGCCGACCCGCAGCACGATGTCGTTGCCCACCGGGAACGAGGACACCTCGCGCGCGTCGATCGCGCCCAGGTCGGTGACCAGTTCCTTCAGGCCGCCGAGGTGGTCGCCGTCGCCGTTCCCGGCGTCGGCGGCGGCGCCCGCGACGGTGCCCTCGCCGAAGTAGAACCGCTTCAGCCACGGCACGGCCTGCGCCTCGCCGCGCGCGATGCGGTCGAGGTCGTCCTCCATCTTGGCGGTGAAGTCGTAGTCGACGAGCCGGCCGAAGTGCTTCTCCAGCAGGTTGACCACGGCGAAGGACAGGAAGGACGGCACGAGGGCCGTGCCCTTCTTGAAGACGTAGCCGCGGTCGAGGATCGTGCCGATGATCGACGCGTACGTCGACGGGCGGCCGATCTCGCGCTCCTCCAGCTCCTTGACCAGGCTGGCCTCGGTGTAGCGGGCCGGGGGCTTGGTGGCGTGGCCGTCGGCGGTGATCTCCTCGGCGGACAGCGGGTCGCCCTCGGCCACCTGCGGCAGCCGGCGCTCGCGGTCGTCCAGCTCGGCGTTCGGGTCGTCGGCACCCTCGACGTAGGCCTTCAGGAAGCCGTGGAAGGTGATCGTCTTGCCGGACGCGCTGAACTCGACGTCCCGGCCGTCGGCGGCGGTGCCGCCGATCTTCACGGTGACGGAGTTCCCGGTCGCGTCCTTCATCTGGGAGGCGACGGTCCGCTTCCAGATCAGCTCGTACAGCTTGAACTGGTCGCCGGTCAGACCGGTCTCGGCGGGCGTGCGGAAACGATCACCCGAGGGGCGGATCGCCTCGTGCGCCTCCTGCGCGTTCTTGACCTTCGCGGCGTACGTGCGCGGCGTGTCCGGCAGGTACTCGGCGCCGTACAGCTGCGTGACCTGGGCGCGCGCGGCGGCGATCGCCGTGTCGCTCAGCGTCGTGGAGTCCGTACGCATGTACGTGATGTAGCCGTTCTCGTACAGCTTCTGCGCGATCTGCATCGTGGCCTTCGCGCCGAAGCCGAGCTTGCGGCTGGCCTCCTGCTGGAGGGTCGTCGTACGGAACGGCGCGTACGGCGAGCGGCGGTACGGCTTGGACTCGACGGACCGGACGGAGAAGCGGGTGTTCCCCAGCGCGGCGGCGAGCGCGCGGGCGTTCGCCTCGTCGAGGTGCAGGGTGTTCGCGCTCTTCAGCTGCCCGAGCGAGTCGAAGTCACGGCCCTGCGCGACACGCCGGCCGTCGACCGTCTGCAGCCGCGCGACCAGCGACGACGGGTCGGACGGGTCCCCCGCGCGGCCGGTGGAGAAGGTGCCGGTGAGGTCCCAGTACTCGGCGGAGCGGAACGCGATGCGCTCGCGCTCCCGCTCGACGACGAGCCGGGTCGCCACCGACTGGACGCGGCCCGCCGACAGCCGCGGCATGACCTTCTTCCACAGCACCGGCGAGACCTCGTAGCCGTACAGGCGGTCGAGGATGCGGCGGGTCTCCTGGGCGTCGACCAGCTTCTGGTTGAGCTGGCGCGGGTTGGCGACGGCGGCCTGGATCGCGGCCTTGGTGATCTCGTGGAAGACCATCCGCTTGACCGGGACCTTGGGCTTCAGCACCTCCTGGAGATGCCAGGCGATGGCCTCGCCCTCGCGGTCCTCATCGGTGGCGAGGTAGAGCTCGTCGGACTCCTTCAGCAGGTCCTTGAGCTTCTTGACCTGGGCCTTCTTGTCGGCGTTGACGACATAGATCGGCTGGAAGTCATGGTCGACGTCCACACCGAGGCGGCGGACCTCGCCGGTGTACTTCTCCGGCACCTCCGCGGCGCCGTTCGGAAGGTCGCGGATGTGCCCGACGCTCGCTTCGACTACGTAGCCGGGGCCGAGGTAGCCCTTGATCGTCTTCGCCTTGGCAGGCGACTCGACGATGACGAGTCGGCGGCCGCCCTGTGCGGTCTCGCTGGTCGGGGACAACTTCGCTCTTCTCTCCGGTCGACGCTGGGGCCTCCCCAGGCCTTCTCGTTCCCGGGGTCGGGTGGTGGTGACGCTGCGGAGTGTGACGGTACATCCCGCCCCGTTGTCAAACGGGAAAAGCCCGCAACGGCCACTCGAACGGTAACCCGACTTCCGTCATTCCTGCCGCCCGGAGTGTCCATCGCTGTTTTCCGGCCGAACCGGAGCGAAGACCTCCTCCTCACCGGCTCCTCACCGGCGAAGCGCCCCTTCCATCATGCTCACACCCGGGTCAAGCACCAGGCCGCGACGACGAGCGCGATCACCGCCACGGCGCTCGCGGCGGCCGCCGATGCGACCGGACTCACACCGTGGGCGACCGGCTGCCGCTGCCGCGTCCGCACCCCGGTCCACACCAGCAGTGCCGCTCCGAACAGGGCGAACACCATCCCCGCGAAGATCGCCGACGCGCTCTCCATCACTCCCCGTCCCCCTCTTTCTCCGACCGCGCGTGCCCCGCCGCCCGGAGGCTGCCACGCGCGGACTGCGGGGAGGCGAACCCGCGGTGAACGCCGGACCGACGGTGGGGCGGCGGCGCCGTGGCGAGGGGCGGGCAGGGGCGGGGAGGGCTCCCGCGCGGCGCCGGAGACGCCGGATGCGGAAGTTTTTCCGGCCGACTTTTTCCGCGGGCCTGCCGCGGTGGGTGGCGGGAGCGGCCCTTCTGCCGGGGGGACGTGGGCCGTGTCTGGCCGGGGGGACGTGGGCCGTGTCTGGCCGGGGGGACGTGGGCCGTGTCTGGCCGGGGGCGTCTCGGCTCAGCAGTCGGCTTCTGGGCTCCCTACGGCTGCCGCCGCCGCTACCGCTGACGCCGCGACCACCGCGACCACCGCGACCCCGACTGATGCGGTCTCCGCGGCTTCGCCCCGCCTCACGCCGGCTCCAGGAACCCCTGCTCCACCAGCAGCCGGATCTGTGCGGGCGTACGGTCGCGCAGGGCGACCGGGTCCTCTCCGACGAGCTGGGCGATGGCGTCCAGAATCCGTCCGGCGGTCAGCGTGCCATCGCACACCCCTGCGAATCCGGCGCCCACGGTGTCGACCTTGGTCGCCCGCCGCATCCCGCGGTTCTGCCGCAGCACGACGTGCTCGGGGTCCTCCGCGCCGGGCAGTCCGACCTGCTCCTGGACCACCTCGGCGGCCAGCCGGAACCGCTCCTCCAGCAAGGCCGCGTCGTCGCGCGACCGCAGGTGGTCGATGCGGGCGAAGTGCGCGCGGACCGTCTCCCCGAGCGGCTGTTCGACCGGATGCGGCCACTCCTCGACGGTGATCACGGGCTCGGCGGAGGCCGTCCGGCGCAGGGTGATCCAGCCGAAGCCCACGGCCCGCACCTTGCGCGCCTCGAACTCGTCCAGCCAGGCGTCGTACCGCGCGGCGTACTCCGCCGGGTCGCCGCGGTGGTCGCCCGCGTCCCGCAGCCACAGCTCGGCGTACTGCGTGACGTCCTGCACCTCGCGCTGCACGATCCAGGCGTCGCACCCACGCGGCACCCACGAGCGCAGCCGGTCCTGCCAGTCCTCCCCCTCGACGTGCTGCCAGTTCGCCAGGAACTGCGCGAAGCCGCCCTCGTTGAGCCGCTCCCCCGCCTGCTGGACGAGCGTGCGGCACAGGTCGTCCCCGCCCATCCCGCCGTCGCGGTAGGTCAGCCGGGCGCCCGGCGAGATCACGAAGGGCGGGTTGGAGACGATCAGGTCGAACCTCTCCCCCTCCTTCACCGGCTCGAACAGCGAGCCCTCCCGCAGGTCGGCTGCGGGCGCGCCGGACAGCGCGAGGGTGAGTGCGGCGATGTGCAGGGCGCGCGGGTTGACGTCGGTGGCGGTCACGCGCGTGGCGTGCTGCGCGGCGTGCAGCGCCTGGATGCCGGAGCCGGTGCCGAGGTCGAGGGCGGCGTCGACGGGCGTCCGCACGGTGATCCCGGCCAGCGTCGTGGAGGCACCGCCGACGCCGAGCACGACGCCCTCGTCGCGGCGGCCGATCCCGCCCGCGCCGCCGACCGCGCAGCCCAGGTCGGAGACGATGAACCAGTCCTCGCCGGCGGGTCCGCCGTAGGGCCGGACGTCCACGGTGGCGGCGACCTCGTCCTGGCCGGCGCGCTGCAGCCAGCCGCTGTCCAGGCAGTCCCCGAGCGGCAGTACGTCCGCCACGCGCGCGTACGGCACGGGCTGCTGCAACAGGAACAGCCGTACGAGCAGTTCCAGCGGCGTGTCCCCGCGGGTGGCCCGGAGCGCGGGCACGGTCTCACTGCGGGCCAGCGCCGCGTACGCGGAGGCGCCGAGCAGGTCGAGCAGTCCGTCGACGGTGAAGGAGGCCCTGAGCAGGGCCTCCCGCAGCCGGGCGGCGACCTCCGGGCGGTCGGTGGCGGGCAGAGGGGACGGCGAGGAGAGGCTGGCGTTGCTCACCACCCCATTGTGTCGGCTCCCACCGACATCGCACGCGCGTCAGCGCGGCAGTCGGCCCCGCGCGCCCGTGCGACGGTCAGCCCGGCGCGTCCGTGGGGCAGTCGGACCCACGCGCCCGTACGGCAGTCAGCTCCGCGCGCCCGTACGGCACTCGGCCCCACACACCCGTACGGCGCTCAGCCACGCGCGCGTGTGCCGGAACCCGGCCCGTCCGCCCCTCCGGTCAGCCCTGCGCCGCAGACGGTGTCGCCGACGCGGACGCCGACTTGCAGCTCTGCTGCTTGGCCATCGCCTGGCCGACCTCGCCCTCCTCCAGGGCCTTCAGCGCGTCGCTGCCGGTCTTGCCGAGCTTCTTCATCTCGGCGGCGACGTCCTTCAGACCGGCGGCGAACTTGGCCTGGTCCTTGGTGTTGAGCGCGTCGACCTGCTCCTTCAGCGAGCCGTAGGAGGCCGAGATGGCGTTCAACTCCTTGACCGCGTCCTGCTGCTTCTTCTTGCCGTCCTCGACGTTGGGCGGACCGGCCTTGGTGATGACGCCCCCGATCGCCTTGTAGGCGTCGGCGATGTCTTGGAAGGCCTTGGAGTCGGCCTGCTGGACCTCGGCCGGGGTGCTGTTGTCCGAGGTCTCCTGCTGGATCGCGGCGTTGGCGGCCTTGATGGTCGTCGCCTGCGCCCGCAGCTCGTCGCAGACCTGCTTGGCCCAGGCGTCCAGCTCCTCGTTCCCGTCGTCGCCGGTGCATCCCGACAGCGCCAGTACCAGTACCGCACCGCCGGACAGTGCGGCCGCGAGCTTCTTGTTCACCGGTTTGGTCCCTTCCATGGCTCTCGGCCCCGGAACATACACGCCACCCGGGTGACGACCACACGGCGAACGCCCTTTATGAAACTGACTGTCAGCATTTGCACCAAGCGAGAGAAGGCTCACGGCGTGGGCGTGAACGCAACGGACCGGGCGGATGACGCGTCCGCGCGCCACCCGCCCGGTCCGGGGCAGGAGAGGTCCGGCCGGCTACGGAACCGTCGCCGCGTCCGGCGACGTGGAGCCGGAGCCCGCACCGCCCGCGTCACCCTCGTCGTCCGCGTCGCCCATCGCGATCCCGCGCCGCTTGGAGACGTAGACCGCTGTGACGATCACCAGGAAGGCGACCACCGCGACCAGCACCCGTACGGCCAGGTTCTCGTCGGCCCCGTAGGAGAACTTGATGACCGCCGGCGCGATGAGCAGCGACACCAGGTTCATCACCTTCAGCAGCGGGTTGATCGCCGGGCCCGCGGTGTCCTTGAAGGGGTCGCCGACCGTGTCGCCGATCACCGTCGCGGCATGGGCCTCACTGCCCTTGCCGCCGTGGTGGCCGTCCTCGACCAGCTTCTTCGCGTTGTCCCAGGCGCCGCCGGAGTTGGCGAGGAACACCGCCATCAGGGTGCCCGCGCCGATCGCGCCCGCCAGATAGGCGCCCAGCGCGCCGACGCCCAGCGTGAACCCGACGAAGATCGGCGCCATCACGGCGAGCAGGCCCGGCGTGGCCAGCTCCCGCAGCGCGTCCTTCGTGCAGATGTCGACAACCTTCCCGTACTCCGGCTTCTCGCTGTAGTCCATGATCCCCGGGTGTTCGCGGAACTGCCGCCGCACCTCGAACACCACGGAACCCGCCGAGCGCGACACGGCGTTGATGGCCAGTCCGGAGAAGAGGAAGACGACCGCCGCGCCCGCGATCAGGCCGACGAGGTTGTTGGGCTGCGAGATGTCCATGGCCAGGGTCAGCGGCGCGCCCTCGCCGGTCAGTCGCTCGCCGACGTCGCGCGCGCCGGTCGTGATGGCGTCCCGGTACGACCCGAAGAGCGCCGCCGCGGCCAGCACGGCCGTGGCGATGGCGATGCCCTTGGTGATCGCCTTGGTGGTGTTGCCGACGGCGTCCAGGTTGGTGAGCACCTGCGCGCCCGCCCCGTGGACGTCACCGGACATCTCGGCGATGCCCTGCGCGTTGTCGGAGACCGGACCGAAGGTGTCCATCGCGACGATCACACCGACCGTGGTGAGCAGTCCGGTGCCGGCCAGCGCCACCGCGAACAGCGCCAGCATGATCGACGTACCGCCGAGCAGGAACGCCCCGTAGACGCCGAGGCCGATCAGCAGGGCGGTGTAGACGGCGGATTCGAGGCCGACCGAGATGCCGGCGAGGACGACGGTGGCGGGGCCGGTGAGCGAGCTCTTGCCGATGTCCCGCACCGGGCGGCGGCTGGTCTCCGTGAAGTAGCCGGTGAGCTGCTGGATGACGGCGGCGAGCACGATGCCGATCGCCACCGCGACCAGCGCGAGGATCCGCGGGTCGCCGTCCTTGGCCAGGATCGCCTCGTCCGTCACCCCGTCCAGCTCGGAGTACCTCCCCGGCAGATAGACGTAGACCGCGACCGCGACCAGCGCGAGCGAGATGACGGCGGAGAGGAAGAAGCCGCGGTTGATGGCGCTCATCCCGCTGCGGTCGGCGCGTCGCGGGGCGACCGCGAAGATGCCGATCATCGCGGTGATCACACCGATGGCGGGGACGAGCAGGGGGAACGCCAGCCCGGCGTCGCCGAACGCCGCGGTGCCCAGGATCAGCGCGGCCACCAGGGTGACGGCGTACGACTCGAAGAGGTCGGCCGCCATGCCGGCGCAGTCGCCGACGTTGTCGCCCACGTTGTCGGCGATGGTCGCGGCATTGCGCGGATCGTCCTCCGGAATGCCCTGCTCGACCTTGCCGACCAGGTCGGCGCCGACGTCGGCGGCCTTGGTGAAGATGCCGCCGCCGACCCGCATGAACATCGCGATCAGCGCCGCGCCGAGGCCGAAGCCCTCCAGCACCTTCGGCGCGTCCGCCGCGTAGACCAGCACCACACAGGAAGCACCCAGCAGACCGAGCCCGACCGTGAACATGCCGACGACGCCGCCGGTACGGAAAGCGATCTTCATCGCTTTGTGCGAGACCGCGGTGAGATCCTTTTCCGGCTCACCCGCCGCGGGGGTCGCCTCACGGGCCGCGGCCGCCACCCGCACATTGCTGCGCACGGCGAGCCACATGCCGATATAACCGGTGGCCGCGGAGAACGCCGCACCGATCAGGAAGAACACCGACCGCCCGGCACGCTGATTCCAGTCGTCCGCGGGCAGCAGCATCAGCAGGAAGAACACGATCACGGCGAATACGCCGAGTGTGCGCAACTGCCGGGCCAGATAGGCGTTGGCGCCCTCCTGGACCGCCGCCGCGATCTTCTTCATGCCGTCGGTGCCCTCGCCGGCCGCGAGCACCTGGCGCAGCAGCGCCCCGGCGACCAGCAGGGCAGCCAGCGCCACCGCGCCGATGACCACCACCATCGCTCGGTTTCCATCGGTGAGCACCGCGGCCGCGAGGGCTGTGGAGTGATCCAGATGATCGATCTGACCGGGAGAAGAAAGCCCCGCCATTCGTCCTCCTTGACGCGTGGGCTGAGCTCAAGATGTGGACGGATTCCAGAGATCTGTTCCGGATCAAAACAGTACGCGGGAAACGGAATCGGTACACCCCGGCGGACTCCGGGTAATGGCCCGAAAGCATTCCGATCGAACTGTCGGCAGCATTCTGGGCCATTCGGGTGATCGGAATTGATCGTGAATTCCTTCACGCATTGACGAACTCGTCGCGCATCCCCGTCGGGGCCTGTGGCCGGCCGTCCGGGAAAACGGCGAGGGCCCTGCTGAGCAGGGCCCTCGGGAGTCGTGCGAACGCGTACGCGTCAGTGACAGGCGCGGGCAGTGTCAGGCAAGCGCCGACGCGCGTCCCGCGCGTCAGGGGATCACCGCGCGCCTCAGGGGAGCATCGCGCCTCAGGGGAACACCGCGGTGGGCGGGGGTGTGGTCGGCCAGGTCATCCGGATGGAGCCGCCGTCCGCGCTCGTACTGACCTTCACGTCGTCGACGAGACCGCTGATGACCGCGAGGCCCATCTCGTCCTCCTCGGCCTCCACGTCGGCGTCCACGGCCGTTCCGGACGCCCCTCCGGGGGCCGCGTGCGGTGCCTCGTCGCCGACCTCGATGGAGAACTGCTTCTCCTCCTCGATCAGCAGCACCCGCACCGGCGCGGTGATGCCGCTGTTCTGGTGCAGCCCCACCGCGCGGGAGCAAGCCTCGCCGACGGCGAGCCGCACCTCGTCGAGGACGGCCTCGTCCACTCCGGCCTTACGGGCGACGGAAGCGGCCACCAATCGGGCGGTCCTGACATGTCCGGGGACCGCACTGAAGCGGAGCTCAACGGTGGCCATGCATCCCCCTCGGAGCTTCGGGCGTGCTGTCGGAAGGCCCGGGCCGCCGGAAGCCCGGACCCCCTTCGGTTCCACTCTGGTGATCCGGGCTCAGCCGCCCGGACCCACGGGTCAGTCGGTGGCCGCCACCGCTTCCTCCACCGAGGTGTGGATCGGGAACACCTTGGTGAGGCCGGTGATACGGAAAATCTTCAGAATGCGCTCCTGGTTGCAGACCAGGCGCAGGGAGCCCTCATGGGCACGCACCCGCTTCAGGCCGCCGACCAGCACGCCGAGCCCGGTGGAGTCGAGGAAGTCCACGCCCTCCATGTCGACGACGAGGTGGAAACTGCCGTCGTTCACCAGCTCGACCAGCTGCTCGCGCAGCTTGGGCGCGGTATATACGTCGATTTCGCCACCGACCCTGACGATCGTGCGATCGCCCACGGTCTCGGTCGACAGGGACAGGTCCACGGATCCTCCAGCACCTTGCTATCGAGCGGTCGTCGTCGGGGCATCTCGGCTTTCGGCCCCCAAGACGCTTCGCCAGCCGCGATGGCATTCAATCACTTACCGGCAGGCGTGCACGACGCCTTGGTCCCATTGTCCGTCACGCCAGTGACACACTCGGAGCCGATGGCCGAGAATCACCGATCCGATCGACCCCCGACGGACCCCGTGTCCCGCCTCGCGCCGGGCACGGTCCTGGACCGGCTGGCCTCGGGGCCGAGCCGGGCTTCGCGCATCACTCATACGGAGCACTTGCCCCCACGTGAGGGTCGCCATGCCGTCTGGCCGGACCGGATCCGTCCGGAGGTCGTCGCCGCGGTGCGGGCGGCGGGCGTGGAGCACCCGTGGGCCCACCAGGCACGCGCCGCCGAGCACGCCCTGGACGGCGACTCGGTCGTCGTCGCCACCGGCACCGCCTCGGGCAAGTCCCTGGCGTATCTGGTCCCGGTGTTCTCCACCCTGCTGGACGGTTCCGAGGCCCCGAACGGCCGCGGCGCCACCGCCCTCTACCTGGCCCCCACCAAGGCGCTCGCGGCAGACCAGTGCCGCTCGGTGAAGGAACTTTCACAACCCCTGGGCCATGCCGTCCGGCCGGCCGTGTACGACGGCGACACGCCGTACGAGGAACGCGAGTGGATCCGCCAGTACGCCACCTACGTCCTCACCAACCCCGACATGCTGCACCGCGGCATACTCCCGTCCCACCCGCGCTGGGGCTCCTTCCTGAAGGCGCTCAAGTACGTCGTGATCGACGAGTGCCACACCTACCGCGGCGTCTTCGGCTCCCACGTCGCCCAGGTGCTGCGCCGGCTGCGCCGCCTGTGCGCCCGCTACGGCGCCGACCCCGTCTTCCTGCTGGCTTCCGCCACCGCCGCCGAGCCCGCGGTCGCCGCCCGCCGGCTGACCGGGGTGCCGGTCGTCGAGGTCGCGGACGACGCCTCCCCGCGCGGGGAGCTGGTCTTCGCCCTGTGGGAGCCGCCGCTCACCGAGATGCAGGGCGAGAAGGGCGCCCCGGTCCGCCGTACCGCCACCGCCGAGACCGCCGACCTGCTCACCGACCTCACCCTCCAGGGGGTGCGCTCGGTCGCCTTCGTCCGCTCGCGGCGCGGCGCCGAGCTGATCTCGGTCATCGCGCAGGAACGGCTCACCGAGATCGACCGCTCGCTGGCCCGGCGTGTCGCGGCCTACCGGGGCGGCTACCTCCCCGAGGAACGCCGCGCCCTGGAACGCGCCCTGCACTCCGGCGAACTCCTCGGCCTCGCCGCCACCACCGCCCTGGAGCTGGGCATCGACGTGTCCGGCCTCGACGCGGTCGTCATCGCCGGCTACCCCGGCACGCGCGCGTCCCTGTGGCAGCAGGCCGGCCGCGCGGGCCGCGCCGGGCAGGGCGCCCTGGCCGTCCTGGTGGCGCGCGACGACCCGCTGGACACCTTCCTCGTCCACCACCCCGAGGCCCTGTTCGACCGGCCCGTGGAGTCCACCGTCCTCGACCCCGACAACCCGTACGTCCTCGCCCCGCACCTGTGCGCCGCCGCCGCGGAGCTACCGCTGACCGAGGACGACCTGGCGCTGTTCGGGCCGGAGGCCGAGGGGCTGCTGCCGCAGCTGGAGGCCGCGAAGCTGCTCCGCCGCCGCACCAGGGCCTGGCACTGGACGCGCCGGGAGCGGGCCGCCGACCTCACCGACATCCGCGGCGGTGGCGGCCGCCCCGTGCAGATCGTCGAGGCCGGCACCGGCCGGCTGCTCGGCACGGTCGACGAGGCCGCCTCGCACGCCTCCGTCCACGAGGGCGCCGTCCACCTCCACCAGGGCCGCACCTATCTCGTCCGCTCCCTCGACCTGGACGACTCGGTCGCCCTGGTCGAGGAGGCCAACCCGCCCTACACCACGGTCGCCAGGGACACGACGACCATCTCCATCCTGGAGACCGACACCGAGATCCCCTGGGGCCAGGGCCGCCTCTGCTACGGCTCCGTCGAAGTCACCAACCAGGTCGTCTCCTTCCTCCGCCGCCGCATCATCACCGGCGAGGTCCTCGGCGAGACCCGACTCGACCTGCCTCCTCGTACGCTGCGCACCCGCGCGGTGTGGTGGACCGTCACCGAGGACCAGCTCGACGAGGCCCGCGTCGGCCCGGAGATCCTCGGCGGCGCGCTGCACGCCGCCGAGCACGCGTCGATCGGCATGCTCCCGCTGTTCGCCACCTGCGACCGCTGGGACATCGGCGGCGTGTCGGTCCCGCTGCACCCCGACACCCTGCTGCCGACGGTTTTCGTCTACGACGGCCACCCCGGCGGTGCGGGCTTCGCCGAGCGCGCCTTCCACACCGCCCGCGCCTGGCTGACCGCCACCCGCCAGGCCATCGCCTCCTGCGAGTGCGACGCCGGCTGCCCGTCCTGCATCCAGTCCCCCAAGTGCGGCAACGGCAACGACCCCCTGCACAAGCGGGGCGCGGTACGGCTCCTCACGGTGCTGCTCCGGGGGGCACCGGAGGAAAAGCCGCCGGGCGCGGAAGGGCCGGAGGAACCGGAGGAACCGCCGGCGGGGGCGGGGGGCTCGTAGGGCTTCGTGGCGCGTGCCGTGCGGCCACCCGGCCGAAGAGCCCGGGTCACCCCCGCCCGGCCGGGGCCGCCGGCAAGGTCCCCGCCGGAGCCGGACGCCCCGGGACCGTCCCGGGCGGGCCCGCCCGGGACCGCACCTCCGCCGTGAAGGGCGCCGGGCCCGCCGCCACCGACACATCGGAGATCTCGCCGACGAGCACGCACCGTACGAGCCGGGTGCCCTGGGCGCGGGCCACCCGGTCCGCGCAAGCGCAGGCTTCGGCGGTGCCGCGTGTCCAGTGGCCGGCCGCCGCCAGGGCGGCGAGATCCGCGCCGCCCGCCGCGCGGTGCCGGGCCACGACGGCCTGCCCGAGGGCGAGCACCACACCGAACACCACGCACAGCACGGCGATCGCCCCCACGCTCCACACGGTGGCCGACCCCCGGTCGTCACCGCAGCGGCGGCCCAGGTTTCTCATGACCCTCCTCCCTCCGCCGACGGGCCCGGTGCCGCAGGGCCGGGTGCCGCCGGGCCGGGTGCCGCCGGGCCGGGTGCCGCCGGGCCCGGCTCCCACGGCCCCGACTCCCACGGTCGCGGCGTCGACGCTTCCTCCACCGACGCCACGGCTTCCTCCCGTACCTCGAACGGCAGATCGCCCAGCACCGGCGGTGCGACGGCCACCACGACCCTGACCCGGTCCCCCTCCCGGGCGACCGTGACCTTCGCGCCGCGCGGTGCCGCCTCGCGAGCCACCGCGACGACCGCGTCGGCGGAGTCCTGGCGGGCCGCCGCGCGGGCGCCGGTGCGGGCCGCGTCCACGCACTGGATCTGCGCGGCCATCACCAGCAGCCCCCACACCAGCGCCATCGCGACCGCCACCAGCACCGGGAGCACCACGGCCGACTCCGCCGTCACGAACCCGTCGTCCCGGTGCGCCCCGCGCCGCTCACATCCGCGCATCGAGGGCCTGCTTCACGATGCTCTGCAGCTCCGCACTGACCTGGCCGCTGGTCACCACCTTGTAGAGCACCACCGCGAAAGCCGCCGCCGCGATGATGCCCACCGCGTACTCGGACGTGACCATCCCGGCGTCCTTCCGGGCACCACCCATCCCGCGTACCAGCCTCACCAGGGCCCGCATCCGCGCCCGTACCACCTTGCTCATACCGACCTCCTCCAGAGTCTTCCTGCCTGTCCTCGCCGTCACCGGGGCGCCGCCGCTCATCCACCACCCCCGCCCAGCACCTCGCCCGCCATGCCGATCACCACGGGCAGGACGCCGACCGCGAGGAACGCGGGCAGGAAGCACAGCCCCACCGGTGCCGTGACCAGGACCGCCGCGCGCCGGGCCCGTACCGTCGCGGAGCGCGCCCAGCCCGCGCGGGCGTCGGCCGCGAGCCGGGCGGCCGGCCCGGCGGCGGGCAGCCCGGAGACATCGGCCCGCTCCAGCAGCCGTGCGAGGCCCCCGGCACCGGGCAGCGCGCGCAACGCCCGCCACGCCTCGGCGGGTTCACCGCCCAGCCGCACCTCCGCCGCGCCCCGCGCCAGCGCCTGGCCGACCGGCCCGCCCAGGGCCTCACCCACGGCCTGCGCGGCCGTCACCGGGGCGGCCCCGGCGGCGACGCAGGCGGCCACCAGGTCGGCGGCCAGCGGCAGTTGCCGGGCCGCCGCGCGGACGTCGGGCACCCCACGGGCCGCCGCGCCGGCCGCCGTCCGCTGCTCCCGCAGGCGCCACCGCCGCAGCGCCACGGCCGCCAGCAGACCCACCAGGGCCCCCGGTACGCCGCCGACCAGCGCCCATGCGGCCGCCGCCACGGCCACGCCGGGCAGCAGGCGCCGTACCGCGCCCGGTACGTCCGCGCGCCGTCTCGGCGCCCGGATCTCCGGGCCCGGCAGGCCGGCCAGCCGTCGCCGCACCCGGCGCCGGTGCCGCACCGCGGTCACCCGACCCACCAGCCACCCGAGCACCAGCGCCGTCCCCAGCAGCACCCCCAGCCTGTGGACGGCTTCCGCGCTCACGACGCCTCCTCCGCTCCGCGGACGATCCGCAGCACCCACCACACGCCCACGCCCTCCAGCACCGCGCCGAGCACGAGACACCCCAGTCCGGCCCCGGTGTGCAGCAGCACGCGCAGCGGGTCGGCGCCGAGCGCGGTGCCCAGCAGCAGGCCCAGGACCGGGAGCGCGGCGAGCATCGCCGCCGTGGCGCGGGCCCCGGACAACTGGGCGCGCAGCTCCAGGCGCTGGTCGCGTTCGGCGCGCAGGGCCGCTTCCAGGCGGTCGAGTCCGGCCGCGAGTCCCGCGCCGTGGTCCACGGCCACCCGCCAGCACGCGGCGAGTCCCAGCAGCCCGTCGGCCCCCGGCCGGCGGGCCGCCGCCGCGAGCGCGTCCGGCACCTCGCCGCCGAACCGGGCCGCCGCCAGCACCGCCGCCTGGGCGTCGGCGAGCCCTTCGGTGTCCCGCGCGGCCCGCAGCAGCGCCTCGCCCGGCTGCCGCCCGGCCCGCACCTCCCCGGCGAGCGCCCCGCACAGGGCGATCACCGCGTCCCCCCGGTGTTCCCGGTCCCGTCGCGCCTGTCGGGCCCGTCGCGCCCGGCGCAGCAGCGGCACCCCGGCCGCCCCCGCGACGACCGGCACCACCGAGGCGCCCAGCACCGCGAGCAGCAGCCCGGCGACCACCGCCCACCACTCGGGCCTCAGCCGCCCGCGCACCCGTCGCAGGAGCGCCGCCCACCGCCTCGGCACGGGCGGCGGCCCGGTGCCCACCACGCCGCCGCCGGCGAGCAGCAGCCGCGCCCGCCGGGCCCCCGCGTGGGGCCCGCCCAGCATCCAGGCCGCGGCCCCCGCGCACAGCACCGCCGCACTCATCGCCGTCTCTCCCACAGCCGATTCACCCATCTCCCACCAGTCCCTCGGTCGCTACGGCCGCCTCACGTACGGCTCTTGCGCGCTCCCCGCGCGCCACCCGCTGATCACCGCTCCCCTCGCTCCACTCGTCCCGCAGCAGCTCCCGCAGCCGCTCCCAGCCGCGCTCGCGGACGAATCCGCAGGCGCCCCAGCGCAGTGCCGGCACCGTGCGCACCAGCCCGGACGGGTCCCGCTCCAGCACGCGCACCTCGGCGATCCGGCGCCGCCCGGTCCGGTCGCGTACCAGGTGCAGGACGACCGACAGCGCCGCCGCCAGCTGGCTGTGCAGCGCGGCCCGGTCGAGCCCGGCGGCGGTGCCCAGCGCCTCAAGCCGGGCCGGCACGTCGGCGGCGGCGTTGGCGTGGACGGTGCCGCAGCCGCTGTCGGACCGCGCCAAAGATTTCAGTACGCGAGGCTCTGACCTGGGCATTGAAATCTTTCATGCGGTGACATATGCCACACTCGCCGCGCGATAGATTTCACTATCCGACGCCCAGAACCGTCAGGGCCTGAGGGGTTGTTCACACAGCGTGACCGATCACAGCAAGCGAGGGGCGCATTCAGAAGGCTCAGCCTCTACCGCATCCCACGCCTTGCCTCCGAAGGCACCTTAGGGGTGGCCGTCCATCACCAAGCGTCTGAGAGTTTCGCAGCCTTGCCGTCTCCGCACCGCAGCCCACAGGAGGAGCGGGCCGTGTTGGCGCATTCGGTACGCAACTCGCGATGAAACCGGGCAGGATGTCGAGTGGATTACCGCGGCCAATGGTCACACAAGGAGATTCCGTGGAGCTTGATGAGGTACGTCGGGGTTTGCTTCTGGCGCGCGACAGCATCAGAACCCCCGTCGACTACTTCAATTTCCAAAAGGAACTAGCACAAGAGATTCGCGACATCGAGAAACGCAAGGATGAGGACGCCAAGACCCATAAGCACCTACTGCGTCTCATTGGCGACTCGCTAGCCTGGGAACTTCTCGACAGTCACGCAATTCGAGAGTTGGCACGGGACCGACTGCGCCCCGCAAATCTGAGCAGCCAAGGAGAAGACTTTGACTTCGTCCTTAGCGTGGCCGAGAAGATGGCCAAACTTGGCGGGATTCCCATTGTGGCCGATGTTACACACCTGGTCGCCGTAGGAGACGTAGTCACCGTGACCCCCAACGGCATTCACATCGCCGAATGCAAGAATAGAGTCACGCCGAAGCGTCCACCTACAGGAAGGATCGCCCGGCAAGAGCAGCGGGGAGCCAAGGCATCTGCCTACTTGACTCACGGCTTTTTCTCGGAATCGGATGAAAAACAGGCAACCGCAGTCGAAATCGCCGCCACGCAACCCGCGCATGACGCACTGCGGCAATGCATTGAGGACGCATCGGCTAACGACTCCGGGGCCTCCGTCGCACAGCTGGGCGACAGAGACCTACTGCTCGCATCGTGGGACAGGGGAAACGGCCCCGGAGCGGCCCTGGAAGGCTTGACAGAATCGCTCGATATGCAAGATTGGGAAATCCCTGTAATGGGGGGTTTCATGGATGCAGTAACGAACCCCTCTCCTTTCGCAGCAAACCCCTACGCACTCCCCATCCCCAGAGAGCAGAGGTCCGCACTGGCCGAAGGCGAACTAGTCCTTATACGGTTTGCCGACCTAGCCAAGCTTCAATTCGCAACCAAGACACCAATTGGTGAGGAACTGCGAATGAGCGTCCGCAAGGCGGGTGGCGATTACCAATTGAGCATGAACATTGCGGGCGTAGATCGAGAGGTTTCAAGGCGCTTCATCGACAGCATCCTGTGGGGCTTTCTGCCAGTTTCCGGAATCAGAGAAACACTGATCCGATTGGCAGAAATTGTGAACGAATCCCTAAGAAATCCAAGTGGCGACTTGACTCCTGCCCCATCCCCTACGATTAACACGTACTCCAGCTTTGTCTACCGAGGCTCAAAAGATGCCTCGAATGTAGTTGCGGCTGGCAGTCTGGATCAGCTCTCCAGGCAGGGAGTGCACATCCCTTGGGAGGATCTTGCGGAATTCAATGCCGATGACTCCCACTCACTTATCCCCATGATGATTTTCAATGATGGTGAAAAGTTGACGGCCAGAATCGTCACCGAACAGGAGGTCAAGCATTTCGATTTCCCAGACATCTAACGAAAGTCATGCACGCGCAAGACCTACTAAATTTCAATTGTGATGTTGGTTACAGTAGCTGGCGGCCGCCTCACCGTTTCCTCTGAAGGAGGATCGGCCCGGTTGGGGCTGGGAGGCTTGGGGTCTTCCTGCCAGTCGGCCTCGTACGTGCTCTGGGCGTGTTCGTTGATCACGATGCTGTCGAGGAGGGCGCGGTCGATGCGCTCTTCGCCAGTGAGTACGGCGTCGACTGCCGCTTCGCGGACGAGTTCTGCCAGGGAGCTGATGTTTCCTCCCGTACGGCGGTGCAGGTACTTCCACAGGCTGGTGAGCGTTCCAGGCTGATGCTTGTACAGCACCAGAGCGTCTTCCATGGCGCTGATGACGGAAACCCAGTCGGTCTTGTCCTCCTTGGTTTTGATGGCGTAGGGGGTCATGTGGAGAAGGGTGTTTCGGCCGGCGGTCTGGGTGACGCGGGCGGCGCCGCTGCCTTCGAGGAAGAGGCCAGAGTGCTTGAGGTCGACGCCGGTGTAAATGAAGGTGGCGGCGGTGTGGTTCGCGATGTACTTCAGGTGATCGTTGACGACCTTTCCTTCCTTGAGTGAAAGATCCATGAAGTGCGCGTCGTCGATGATGACGAGTTCGACGCCGACGAGTCGCATGTTCTCCAGGATGAGGCGGGTGATGTCGCTCTTGGTGGCCCCGGAGCGGTAGGGCTGCGCGAGATATTGGGCGAGGGCGATAGACAGGTCCTTGGGGGTGGCCTGGGAGGGGATGTTGACGTAGACAACGGGGGTGTAATCGATCAGGCGGTCGCTGACGCGGTACTGCTTGGTGAAGCGTTCGGGATGGTTGCGCCGCAGTTCGTGTTCGAAGTCGTAGGCGAAGGTCTTGACCAGTGTGGATTTGCCGAGCGTTGCGGGGCCGTCGAGGACGATGCCGCGGCGGGCCCCGGCGGACTGGTGGGCATTGGTCATCATCCGTCGACGGATCTGGTGATGGATGGTCTTCATCTGGCTGGTGCGGACGATGACCAGGGCGCTGTGGTGGATGAAGCGGGCTTGGTTATGCAGGTGCCGTTCAGCGGGGCTGAGCTGTTCGTAGACGTCCAGGGGCAACAGGGTGGGTTTGGGCGGGAGCTGGTAGTCGAGGTATTCGCGCCAGTCCTCCTTGGTCCGTGGTTCGGACAGGCCGGGATGCCTGAAGTTACCGGGTCCGTGTTGATCGCTGGGCGTGTTGTCGAAGGGCGGGGTGGTCGGCACGACGGTCAGCCCTCCTGGCTGGCGTGGGGGTTCCAGACCTCGGCGGGCTGGACGGTGTGCGGGTCGAAGTCGTCGTCCTCGTCCGGCAGGTTCGGCACGGCGTGCAGGCCCGGCACGGTTGGCGGTGGAGTGTCCGGCCGGGGGCGAGGAAGGGCCGGGGCGGGGACGGCGGGTGTGGAACGTGCCTCGTCGAGGGCCTGTGCCTGGGCGCGGTGGCGGTCGCGGGTGTGACGCTTACGGTCGGTCTTCGACCACGTCTCGGGGGCGTCGGTGCGGTTTTGCAGGTCCCACAGCGCCTTAGCGATCTTCTCCTGGTAGTCCTTGTCCTTCGGATCGCCGCTGCGGAATTCGACCAGCCGCTTTGCCTCGCGGAGGGTGATGTCGGTGAAGGGCTGCAGGTCGCTGAGTGCCTTGGTCCAGCTCAGCGTGTACCACTTGCTATCGCGGGGGTTATGGAAGTAGGCGTGCAGCAGGTTGCGCGGATCGTAGCGGATGGGCCAAAGCCCGTCGTCGTAGGGAGACTTGGTCCGGCGGAACTGGTACAGCACGGGCGCGTCGTAGATCAGGTAGTTGAGTTCGACGCCGTAGGGGTTGATGGCCCGGCCGTTGTCGGCGATGGGCAGCAGCTCGTAGTACAGGTTGGGGTCGCGTGGGCAGTCGACGAAGCCGGCCGAGCCGAGGGCCATGGCGTACGCCTCGTTGGGCGAGATATTCAGGTCGGGGAAGCCGTGCAAGTGCAGCCCGGTGTGGTGCTGGTTCTGGTAGACGGCGACGACGTACTCGGCGAAGAACTCAGCGATCTCGTCTAAGGCCCAGCGGGCCTGTTGCTCGACCGTCTTACCGCGGTGGGCGACGTTAAAGCCCTTGTATCCGGCGACGTGCATGGAAAACTGCTCACGGATGGTGCCGAAGAGGCGTTCGACGTGTGGTTTGTCGGTGGGCTTGAGTTTGCGGGCGTCCTGGATGTCGATTTTCCATTTGCGGCAGGCGCGGTGGACGACATCGGACTTGTAGGGCTTGCCGTGGTCGTAGAGCAGGGTTTCGGGATAGATGACGGGCCGAGCGGCGGCTTCGGCGAGGCGTTCGTCCACGCTGAGGTGGCGCTCGAAGGGGACGCGCAGCATTTGGTAGCGCAGGGCGTCGGCCCAGTCGGGGCGCACGGGCTCGGGTGTCATGACGTCGGCGAGGAGCAGGCCGATGTCGATGGCCTTGGTGCCCAGCGGAGTCAGGCGCCAGGCGAGGATGGAGCGGGTGGCGACGTCGAGTGCGACGGTGAGCTCGACGTTGTAGGTGGCGTTCACCGCGGGGTCCCAGGCCAGGACGTCCAGCGGTGTGGTGTCGAGCATGACGACTTGGCCGGGCCGGTGGGCGATGACGTGGCCGAAGGTGCGGTCAGGCTGGTTGGCGTCCGAGATCCGCTGGTAGGCGGGGTCGGAGGGGCTGCGGGTGAGGAGGAGCTTGACCACCCGGCGGAAGGTGTCTTCCTTGGGCAGAGGGACGGTGCCGGGCCCGTAGTCCTCGTCCAGCCGGTTCTGGGTGCGGCGGCGGAAACGCGTGGAGACGCTGGAGGAGCTGTCGAGGCGTTCGGCGGCCGCTTGCTCCCGGATGGCGGTGATCACGCGCTCGTCGATGTTGCGCAGGGGGTTCTTCAGGCGTGCCTTGCGCCGGTCGACCAGCGCCCACAGGCCGTTTTCCTCCCACTCGTCCAGGAGCTGCCAGATGCGGCGTGCGGTCAGGCCCAGTTCGGCCGCCTTGGCCTCGACGCGGGCGGTGAGCGGGAGGTCGGGGTGGTAGTCGCGGCGTGGTTCGCCGGCCTCGGCGTCGAGACGGTCGCCTGAGCGGTATCCGGTGGTGGCCTCCTTCATGTGGGCTTCCAGCTTCAGGGCCTCTTCGCGGACTTCCTTCGGCAGCAGCGCCAGGACGCCGCCCGGATCGAGTCCCGCGGTGATGTCCGCTGCCTGGGGCGGTGGGATCGTCTGGGCGCGGAAGGAGGGGTCGGCAAGCAGGACGCTGAGCATGATGGTCTGGTGGTGCCCGGAGGCGGAGCGGAGCCTGACCAAGGCGCCGGTCATGCCGGTGACCTGGTGTTTTTCCTCCTCGAACTCGATCCAGTCGGTGGCGGCGATGCGGTGGCGCTGGTCCATCAGGCGTGCTCCAGGGCGGGCGCGGTCCACACCCGGGTGTGATCGCGCAGGGGTTGGGTGAGGTCGAACAGCAGGCGGTGATGCCACATGAGGTGATAGGTGACGGCGCGTTCAACCTGGGGGTCGGGCCACAGGGACAGCAGCTCGCCGATAGCGACGGGGTGTTGGGCTCTGAATTGCAGGACGTGGGCGACGGGCGCTGCGGCGTTCAGGGGCCTGCGGTAGCCGGCGAGCCACTCGACGGTGGCCCACAGCTGCGGGTCCGGTTCGCCGACCATCTGGTAGTCCCAGCCGAGCGTTGCGCACGCCGTTGCGGTGCGGCGGGCCTGGTGCTGGACTTTGGGCTTGTCCACCTGTTCGGGATTCTTCACGTCCAGCAGCAGCACCGAGCCGTCGGTGCGGCGGACGAACAGGTCCGGGTAGTGGGTCCAGGGCCCGTCGGCGTCGATGCCCTCGAAGATGAATGGCTGGGCCGCAAAACAGGCGACGTTCGCGTCGAAGTCCAGGAGCTTCATCCAGCGGGCTTCCAGGAAGCTCTCGTACTCCAGGACGGTGTCGCTGCTTGCTGCCCAGTAGAAGCCGGGAGTGTGCTTCTGCCCGGCATAGGAGGGGATGTCACGGGCGGGCAGGCAGGTCTCGAAGCGCACATCGGCGGCCCGGTCGGCGGGCAGAAGCCGTTCGGTGCCGCCTGCGTCGTAGTAGTGGATGAACAGCTGCTGGAATGCATGCCGTACGGGCCGCAGTGTGCGGGATCTTTTCGGGCTCATGCCCCTCCTGGTACGTGAGCGTGGAGAAGGTCGCGCCCGAAGGCAATCAGGTGGTCGGCAACGGTGTCGGGGATCCAGACTGCGAAACGGCGCCAGCCCTCTCGGACAGACTCGGTGCTGGTCGGTGTCCACAGCTCCGGGAGGTAGGCGGGGGCTTCGCGGACATCACCGCCGGTGAAGTGCTGCCAGACCCAGGCGGCGGCGTGGCGGCGGCGCTGGAGGGTGACGTCGTGCTCCAGCGGGCGGCATACCGGATACAGCACCGCGTGCGGGACGGCGGTCAGACCGGCGAGCGTCCGACGCCGGGCGGCGTAGTCGATCAAGCCGCGCTCGAGGTGGCGGGCGCCGAGCTGTTCGACCGCTGTCCAGAACGCGTCGGGGTCGGTGATGCGCTGGACCAGGGTGTTGGTGGCGCGGGCGGCCTTGAGAGTTTCCATGGCCAGATCGGCGGCAGCCCGCTGCCAGCTGGTGGCGCCGGCGAGGCGGGCCAGGGCCAAGGCGGCCAGTCTCCGCCCGCTGACCGGCGCGGTGCCAGGAAGGTGAGGTTCGAGCAGCTCGGCGTAGTCCTCGGCGTCCACGAGGTGGGGCAGGTGGTCTGCGGTGAAGGAGAGCCTGGCCGCGGGGCGGGCGGAGAGTGCTCCGGCGATGCGAGAGCCGGGCGGGGCAGCCGCCCGTACCAGCGGCTCCAGGCAGGGCGGCCGGGGAACGGGACGCAGCGGGTCACTCTTGCCCGGGGTGCGGCGCCAGGCGACCGCGCGGCCCATCCAATCGTTCACCAGGTCTTGGCAGGCGTGCGGATCCGGGGTGAAGAGCACCGGCTCGGTCAGGGCGAGCAGGGCCGCGGCGTGGGCCGCGCTGGGCGGGCTGGCCCGCAGCTGGGTGCCGGCGCCGCCCCGGCTGGCCTGCTGCCGCCCATGCTGGTCGGCAGCGAACGTCTCGGCTGCCTCATCCGGCAGCACGGCGCAGGCGGCGAGGTCGTCGGCGGTGGCCACCAGCCGTACCAGGGCCGCGGTGAATCGCAGCGCGGCGAAGAACTCCACCGGGGCCACCCTGCGGCCCGCGACTCGCGGCGCATTGCGGCCGTCGGCGATGTCGAGGACCCGCTGCTGCAGTGCGGCAAGCGCGGCAGGCACCGGGGTGGTGGGCAGCGTGGCCAGCCTCTGGTCGCACAGCCCGGCCTTTCGCCGTCTGCTCGCGGGGCGGCGGTTGTTGCAGCGGCTCAAATCCACTTCCCCCCGGCGGGTGATCAGTCCGCGGGGGTGGGCGGCATAACCACGGCCCAGCCGGATCTGACAGCGGGAGCACACGTCCACCAGCAGCACCTGGTGCACCGGGCACACCGCAGCGATCCCCAGACGCCACCACAGCTGCCACACCGGTCGGGCAGCCAGGCACTTCGGGCACGCCCGGCTGGAGGTGAACAGGGCCCACTCCCGGTGGCCGACTGCGGTGAGTGACGCCTCCAATGACAGGTCCAGCCCGGTGAAGTCCAGCGCGCTCGCCGCGTACCGCGACAACTGCATCGCCCGCAAACACCGTGCTTCGAGCCCGGTGGCCGCCGCGGCCTGCACAAGGCTCCGCTCGGTCAGCGCAATCCCGAAGAACACCGGACGCACCGCCGAGTAGCCCGACCTGCACTCCAGGCCCACCACCTGCGCGGCCTCACCTGGTGCGAGCTGCCAGTCGGCAGCGGCCCGGCTCAGCCACGAGGCGAACGACTCACCGCTGACGGGAACCGCCACCGCCGGGAGCCGCCTCGGCAGACCACCTCCGTTCATGGCATCCCCTTCCCCGCCGCAATCTTGTAGGAGATATCCTACAAACGTGGGACTGTACTACGGTTACCGGCTGTGGCGAGCAGTGATTCCGATACCGGTGTTCCGGCCCAGCGACTGGCCTTCGGCCGAAGACTGCGGGCTCTGCGTACACGTGCTGGACTGACCCAGACCGCCGTGGCCGCCGCAGCGGGGATGGACCGGTCCTTCTACGCCGAGGTCGAGGCAGCGGTCCACAGCATCTCCGTGGACCGCGTTCCCGCACTCGCCAAGGCTCTGGGGGTCGCCCCCTCCGAGCTCTTCGAGGACACGGACCCAGGCAGCCGGTAGGGGCCCGCGTGCCGAACGGAACCGTCAGGCCAGCCCCGCCACAGGAAACGGCGCCGCGGCGGCTGCCTGCCGTTCCCCTGCCCGGCACACAGGAGTCACTGCCCAGTTGGATCAGCTGGATTGCACTCGCCTACGGGATACACCAACCGGACGTTCTCCAGGCCCTTGGGCTCTCGACACGAGGTGAGATGCGCCCGACCACGGCGGGCCTGGCGCTCTCGCCGTCCTCCGTCCAGGCGCTCCACCGGGCGACTGGAGTAGCGGCAGAAACGATCAGCGGCATGCTGCTGTCGCGCTTCGCCGCCACCGCCCTGCCCAATCTTCCGTCCCCGCCCTATCTGCATCCCGGCGTCCTGACTGCCTGGGCAGTCGGGGCCTGGGCGCTTCGCCGGCATTCCAACGACCACACCCCACGTCCCCCACGCGACGGCGCTACCGTCTGCCGCGGCCGCCTGGACCAAGGCGTCGCGATGCCAGTGACCGACCCGCTCGTCCTGGAGGGACAGAAGCGGCTGATGCGCTGGCTGTACGGAACGGCGGAAGAATCCGCAGCGGAGACGGAGTTCGCCTCCCTGACCGCACTGGCCGCGCAGCGGCTGACCTCCACCATGCTGCTGCGAGCCCGAGACGAACTGCGGAGTGCTCACCGCCCCCTTCAGTCCAGGAGTGCCGAACTGGCGTATGCGTGGACCGATCCGCTGCACATGGCCGGTGCCGCGCACGTGGCCCAGCGTCTTGCGGCCCGGCTCTACCGCCCGGAGCGGGCGGTGCAATGGCTACTGATCAAGCAGCCGCTGAATCACCTCACCGAGCGCTCCCGGTACTTGTGGGGTACGTCCCTGGTCTTCGGACCGTTTCACCACCGAACGGAACACATGCGACAGGCCCTGGAGTCAGAGCTGGTGGCTCTGCCCTATCAAGGTCCCGCCTACATCAACACCCTGTCCCCCTACCGCGTTCATCCCGTGGCCTGGACCGTCAACCGCCCAGACCCCCGAGGACCCCAGTGAAGCCGTCCGCGTCCGGCGGCATGCCGGACAGCGCTTTGCCCGGTTCCGAGGAAGCCCGGCCCGGCCTGCACCAGGTCCCGGCCACTGAGGGTGGGAACCGTCCGCTCCCGCGTCGCCTGCCCGTCGTTGTCCTCCCGCGTGTCGGTGAGTCCCTGTTCAGCTGGGTCGACCACCTCGCCTTCGTGCATGAGGTGGACCGCGCGCAGATCATGGATGTCCTCGGCCTGACGCCGAAGGCCGCCCACGCCGCACGTCTGACTCGCCACACCGCCGAGCTTCCCCTGCCCGAAGCCCTGGCACTGCATACGGCCACGGGATTGGGGCCACAGGAGCTTCGCAGCATGACCCTGTTCGGCATCGTCGAGGAGAGCGAGGGCAGGCTCTATCGGCATCCAGAGTTCCCCTGGGCGCCGGAGGAGACCTGGGCGTTTTGCCCGCTGTGCCTCGCCCCGCCCGTGCGCTGGCCCTTGTGGTGGTACCAGCCGTGGGCAGTGATGTGTCCGCGGCACGGCTGCTACACCATCTCCTTCTGCCCTGACTGCGGCTCTCCCTTCTCACCGTCAACTCTGCGCGGGGACGCGCCCGGACGATGCCCCGGGTTCCTCACGCGTGCCGACGAGCCCCGGGTCCCGCCGCCGGCCGGCAAGCGCCGCACCAAGCGCAAACGCTGCGGCCGACCGTTGTGGGAGATCGAGACGCCGACGGTCACCGACCCGACCGTGCGACGTGTGCATCACAGACTGGCCCGGCTCCACACCCATGGCTCCACTCCGACGAAGGAACGCCAGCAGTGGTACGACGACGTGCGGACCCTGAGCATCCTCCTCACCGATCCCCACCCCTGTCGGGTCCGCATCTTCACCAGCTGCGATCCCGCTCTGCAACAGCGCTTCCGCCCGGAAGACCCGGCTCGGCGCCGATTGCGGAATGACGTCGAAGAGCCTCCACAGTCGATGTGGAGCGAAACCAACGATTCAGTCCATTTGAGGACCAGCGACTCCGGTTTCCTGCACCCCTGGCGCGTCACCGCACCGACCGTCATGACCAAGCAACGCGATCCAGTCACTGCGGCCGCCAAGCTCTGCGTCATCGGCCAGATTCTCGACAGCCAGGACATCGCCGCCACGGTCCAAGACGTCCTTACCGTTCCCCGCCCGGCCAGCCTGCGGGATTTCGACGATCACCTGCCGTCGTACATGCGCCGGGCCAGCCCTCAGCTCCGCGAACTCCTGGCGCAGGCTCTCGACCCACAGGCCCTTGCGCAGCTTCAAGAGCAGGGGGCGGAAGATGCAACGAGCCCGTGAAACCGAGCCTCAGGCCCGGGGGATATCACGGAGCGCTGCCACGAGCGTGTCGAGGTCTCCGCTGTGGACGATCACTTCCTCGTCCTCGGCTGGGACATCGAAACGGGCGAAAAAGTCGTCGAGGGCTTCCGGGGTGACGGTCAGCGCATTGGCGTCCTCGCGCTGGTTGCGCTCGGCAAGGCGCCGCAGCAGTTCGGCTCGGCTGGCGGGGAAGTAGACGACTAGGGGGTGGCCGCCCGCTTCGCGGGCGGCCTGCCGCCAGGCGTCACGCTCGGTGCGGCGCCACAGCCCGTGGTCCAGGACGACGTCGTTCCCAGCCTCGATCTCCTTGATGAACCGCTGCCGGATCGCCTCGACAACGGGCCGTTCACGCTCGAAGTAAGTGTGCTCGGGGTAGTCCACGCCGTACCGGCCGTGGAGGCGGTGGACTTCCTCGTCGACGGACAGCCGGACGAAGCCGTGGTCGGCCAGGGCCTGGGCCACGGTGGTTTTCCCGGAGCCGGTCAGACCGGCCAGGAGAACGGCGAGGGGCACGTAGTCATCCCTTCCGCGACGAGCGCGCGAGCATCGGACATTGTCTCAGTCCTGCCTCACGTACGCGTAGGGCCGCCAGGTGGTGAAGATGCCACGGGCCTCCGCGGGCCAGCTGAACGGCATGCGGTCAAGGCTCACCCGGCGGAAGGCGAACCGCAAATCACTGGTGTTGATCACGCCGCCGTACCGGCCGACGTGGGCCAGCAGGCGGCCAGCCTCGTCGCGGACGGCCGGAGTGTGTTCCTCCCAAGTGCCGGAAGAGAAGTGCTGGACCCGACGACGGAGGTCGTCCAGGATACCCGAGCGCCACTTGAAGTGGTGGACCGCGCAGATGCGGTCCGCATCCGGCCGGTGGCCTGGAGCCCGGTGGTTGCCGGAGGCCACAGCCACGTCATGGCGGGCGAGGACGATCTTTCTGGGATCGCCGTGCAGGAGCCGATGGGTGAGGTGGCCGCCGAGGGGATAGGCGAGGTCGAGACCGCCTTCAGGTAGCCAGCCGGTCAGGCGTCCGCTCTCGGCGACCCGGTCGAGCATCAGCCCGCCCACCACACGGTGTCCAGACTTGTCGGCTTGGGCGATCACCTCGGCGAGCGGGGCGGGGTACTGCTGGAACTCATCAGCGTCGGCAAGCAGGTGCCAGCCGGGCCCGGCCCGGTGCCGCAGGGCATCTCGGAGCTGGGTGTTGGTGTGCTCGTGCCACGGGCCGGTGCTGGTGCCGATGGGGATGACGCCCAGCTCGCGGGCGGCGGCCTGGAGCTCGTGCCGGCGCACGTCGGAGACGTGCTCGGGAGAGTGGAAGGCAATCAGGAACCGCTCGACGCCCAGCCAGCGGTAGTGGCGGACCCAGGCGGCCAGCAGGGGCGGCTCGACGGGACCTACGACGGCGACCAGCGCGGGAGGCGTGCTCAGCATTCAGGACTCCTTCGATCGCAGGGAGGCGAAGGTGCGAGTGAGGAAGTCGGCCTGCTCGGCGGCCGACCGCATCCCCAGCAGGCCGGGGACGTCAGGGCCGGGCACCGGGGGCGGCTGGCGGATGACGGTGTGCAGGGCTTCGGCGAGGCCGGCCGAGTCGCCGGCGGGGAACGTCAGAGCCCAGGGCTGGCCGTGCAGGAGCGCAGTGAGGGCTGGATCGTGGTCGGAGACGATCAAGGGGACGCCGAGGCGGGCGGCGTCCGCCACGAGCCCGGATTCCTTGGCGGTTCCGGCGTGGCGGGTGACGAGGGCAGCGTCGGCGGCGGCGTACACCAGTCGAAGCACGGCTTCGCTGACCGGGCCGGGCACAGTGTGCACCCGCAGACCGGACAGATCCCGCCACCGCCGGAGGACAGCTTCGTCGAGCGGGGAGCCGGTCACCACCAGGTGCAACGGTTCCTTCAGCAGGGCCAGCGCGGCGTCGACGACGGTGATGTCCTTGTAGGGCCACCAGCCGCCGACGAGGCACACTGCGGCCTCGTCGGCGGGAATGTCGAACGCGGCCCGGCCGCCGTCGCGTTCAGCTGCGGTCAGGCGCAGCCCGTCGTCGACCGCGAACCCACCAACTACCGACGACAGGTCGGCGAAGGCCCCGGCGAGCTGATCGCCGACAGCCTGTGTCGGGTACACCGCGATCACCTGTTGCTCGCCTGGGCGCGCGAGCCGGCCGAGCAGCCTCACGATGGCGTCCTCGGTGGTAACCGCCTCGTGGACGAACCGAAGGTGCGGTTGGCCGCCCAGGAGGGCGGTGGCCCCATGCAGGGCCTCGCTCGCGGTCAGGATCACCAGCGCGTCGGCGCCGGACTCCAACCGACGGGCGGACCGCAGCGCAGACGCCTCCGTCAGGCAGCGGGCGATCAGGGTGATCTGGTGCGGCAGCCGCCGCAGGCGGCGGGGCCAGCGGCGCGATCGGAACAGACGCTGACCGGCTGCGGAAAACCCAGCCGCCAGCCGGGCGGCCACGAGCAGGACGCCCGACGCCCGCCCGGCCGGTCCGGTGACCAGCCGAGCACCCGCCTCGCGCAGGCCGCGGACCGACTCGGCGGCGATCCCGTGCGGGGCGATGACCAAGCTGCCGGGCCGGGCCTGGGCGAGGGCCACCAGCGTGCGCTGGTGGTGCCCGCCCAGGCGGTTCGCGTACGGCTCGATGAGCACGAGCGGGCCGGTCATCCCGAGACCACCTGATCCCCGTGGGCGGCGGTGAACCTCTCCCGCAGCCAGGTGGGATTGTTGAGATGATCGAACTGCTGCGGGTCGCGCGCGGTCTGGCGGGCGAAGGCGGCGCCCTCCCGGGCCCCAGCGGCGGCGTAGGCGGCGAACTCGCCGCTGCGGCTGAGCGTCCATGCCTCGACGCGCTTGTGTGCGTCATCGTCGGCCATGCCGTACTCACTGCCGCGGGCGAGCATCGCGCACTCGCGGAAACCGGCCTTCCAGGCGTGAAACGGGCTCTGGTTGAACCGGGTGATCCCGGCGGTGTGCTGAGCGAACTCGATGCGTCCCGGCAGGGCTGCGAGCACGTCCACGGCCTCGCCCATCTCGCGCAGGGCACTGCGGCGGATCAACTTCAGCCCGCCGTAGCCGTAAGCCAGGCCATTGACCGGGTTGACCGCCCGCCACACCCGCATGGACACTCCCTCGTCCAGCGGTTCGACGGCAGCCACGTCGAAGTCGGTGTCGATGGCGAAGTCGCCGTCGGCGAGAAAGAACTGCTCGTGGTCGACGACCTCGGCACACAGCCGGTAGGCCCGGCGCATCCCGTGCACACCGTGCAGACGCTTGACCGTGCCGCCCAGCGTCCGCTGAAGCCGGGCGTGCAGGGCGTTGGCCATCGGCTCGTCGTACGACAGGAGGACGGCGTCGAAGCTGGTCACGAGATGGCCTCCAGGTAGCGGGCAGCGACCAGGCCGGGGGCGAGGTCGGCGGTGGAGGCGTGGGCCCGCTTGGCGTGCAGCGCGTGGAACTCGTCGTCGGTGGCAAGACGCTCGGCCAGGACGACGGCCTCGGCCGGGGTGGTAAAGCACAGCTCGGGGTCGATGTGCTCGGCCAGCCAGCCCAGACGTGGGGCGATGACCGGCAAGCCCATGCCCTGGCAGTCGATCACGCTCATCGACCAGGGGCAGCCCGGCCGGAAGGGGGCGATGCCGAAGCGGGCGCCGACCAGCAGGTTCTTGTAGCGGACGCGGTCACCGCGGTCGGAGACGACCTGGACGTGCGGCAGCGCGGCGAGCTGGTCCCGCATCTTCTCGGGGCTGTCGTCCAGGCCCTTGCGTTCCGCCCGGCGCTGGCCGAACAGGTCCATGACCCGCAGCCGTACCGTGCCCGAGGCACTGAGTTCGCGGGCGAGGTCCACGAACTTCCCGGTGCCGTAGTGCGCGTACAGCCGGTGGTTGTAGATGCCGATCGCCGTGCCGGAGGCGAGCCGGGTGGTCGCTGCGTCGCGGACCAGGCGCTCGTCGCGCGGGGCTGGCACCACCCGCAGCTTCTCGCCGAGGTCTACGGTCATCCGGGCGGCGGCGGCCGACACCCAGGAGGCGGCCGTGGCGGAGTGGACCATCACGCGGTCACAGGCGGCGAGGCCGGCGGCGAACGCCAGCAGCACCGGCCGCCCGAGGCCCGCGTCGTTCAGGGAGGGGTCGAGCACGAGCTGGCCGCCGCCGGTGAAGGAGAACGGCAGGTAGTGGCAGTACCCGGCCAGCAGCGCGTTCGATCCGACCTCCAGCAGGGCCGTGCGGATCGCCGGGGCCTCCTCGACCTGGTTGGCCACCACCACATCCGGATTCTCGGCCCGGATCAGTGCCACCATCTCGTCGATGTCCGCCGAGAACCGGGCTCGGTACTTCGTTCCCGGCACCTTGGTCTGGTGGAAGCCGCACCGGGCATCCCCGGCCGCAGCCGGGGCCGCGACGGTCACCTCGGCCCCGGCGTCGGCCAGGGCCGGGGCGAGCAGGTCCGCGAAGATCCAACCCGAATCCGCGGACAGCCGGTCAGGGTTGGAGATGTTCAGCAGGTACAGCACGCGCATGATGCCGCCTCCCTCCTCTGCCCGGGGGTCGATCCGGGCCGCTGAGGGAAGGAAAACGGCGACGCAGGCCGTGACGGGATGATGAACTTGGATCACTCACGGTTCATTCATGCTCACCAACGATGACGCGGGGCGGGGCTTCGATGGACGCGCACAGCGAGGAGAGCACCGTCGAGCAGGCAGCCGAGGACTTCGCGGCCGAGCTCGCGCGGTGGCGGGAAGTACGCGGCATGTCCAAGCGGGCATTAGCGCTGGCCATGGGCTTTGACCCGTCGTACGTCAGCCACATGGAATCCGGCCGCCACAAGCCCAGCGAGGAGTTCGCCCGGCTTGCCGAAGAGACACTGAACGCCGGGAAGGCGATCTGGCGGCGCTGGTGCGACTACGAGCAGGCCCGGACGAGGTCCCGGCGCCCGGCCGTTGCCCCGCCGACCCCGCGCAGGCCCGAGCAGCCGTACGCCACCGGCTCCGCGCTTGTCGTTGAACACGATGCTGCACGGCTCCAGTACGACGGACGCTCGTACCGGCTCACGATGCGACGGCTGCTGCGGAACACCGGCGAGGAGCCCGTCACCCGCTACCTGATCCGCATCTCCGTCGACCGCTATCCCGGCGACCCGGAGCGGTCCAACGCGCACTACCGGGCGCACCCGCTGACCTGGGATGAACTCGACCTCACGGCCACCTGTCGAGGGGAGACCATGCGGTGGCAGGCCAAGCACGACCGGGACGCCTTCAAGGAAGTCTGGCTGCTGTTCGACAACGAACACGGTCGCTTCCCGCTCTACCCGGGCGAATCGGTGTGGATCGAGTACGCCTACACCGTCGGGGACGAGAAGTGGGGCAACTGGTTCCAGCGGGCCGTACGCCTGCCCACCGAACAACTGGAGGTTCAGCTGGCCTTCCCCGCCGCCCTTGATCCGGTCGTGTGGGGCACCGAGACCTCCATGACCGCCGAAGCCTCCCCGCTGCGAACCCCTCCCGTCCGCAGCGATGACGGTGAACTACGGCAATTCACATGGATCACGACCACACCCGCCCTCCACGCTCGGTACCGTCTTGAGTGGCGGTTTCGGGCACGGCCCGAACTCGAAACGCATCAAGGGGAGTTCAGGTGATTGACGTGCGGCCCAGCCAGCAGATGCGAGGCCTCGGAGTCGTCCAGCACGGCGCCGGCATCCTCGCCGAACCGGCCCGCGCCTTCGACCTGCCCGCCGAGCACGACGAGGCAGAGCGCATCACCGACGAACTGTTCGCCGCCATGGAGCGGATCGGCCAGGTCCACCCCTTCGCCAAGGGCATGGGCATCGCCGCCCCGCAGATCGGCATCGGCCGGGCCGCCACCGTCGTCCAGCCGCCCGGCGCCGCACCCGCCATCATCCTGCTCAACCCGAAGATCACCGACCGCTCCGAGGAGATGGACGAGCAGTACGAGGGCTGCCTCAGCTTCTTCGACGTCCGCGGCCTCGTCCCACGCCCCTTGAAGATCACCGTCGAGACCACGGCCCTGACCGGCGAGACCGTCACCACCGTGTACGAACGCGGCCTCGCCCGCCTCATCCACCACGAGATCGACCACCTCGACGGCCTGCTGTACACCGCCCGCATGAGGACCGGCGTCGATCCCATCCCCGTCGAGCAGTACCGGCAGACCGGTCAGACCTGGGTCTACGACGGCACTTGATCCTCCGCGAAGACCCCTACCAGGGCATTCACTGTGACTTAGCGGAGGAAGCCGCCACGTCCCGCAGCCGATTCAGCGTGACAGCTACTTGCTGACCGAGGTCCGTGAGCCGGTAGGTGATGGTGACCGGTCGGGTTGCAGCGACATGCCGGGATACCAGTCCGCTGCTCTCCAGATCAGCTAGGCGACTGGAGAGCATGCGGTTGGAAATGCCGGGGACATCTCCCTGGATCTCGCCGAATCGTCGCGAGTCTTCAAAGGCGTGGAGCGCCAGCAGGATGTGCATCGTCCACCGGGCCGAAAGGGTTTGAAGGAGGTCATTCTGGGCCCGGGACAGCGGGGCACTGCGGTCGCTGGCGGTCATGTCCCTCCTTCCTCGGCATGGTACGAGCTTAGAAGGGAGGCTTCTCTCCGTTCTCTGCGGTGTCGAACAGAGCGTCGCTCTGCGTCTCGTCGTCCTTCTGGTTCGCTTCGGGCCCGGCCTTCGGTGCGTGTTCCTTCAGCATGATGAACTTGGGGAACCTGCCCGGAGCCTTATCGTCTTCCCGGGCAACCGCGACCCACTGATCCGGGTAGAGCTGATCAAGCGCCTGCTTCACCAGGCGCCTGCCCCAGTCGAAGGCGGACCCATCGCGCTGGGCGTGGGCGGGTGCCTTCTCTGCCAGCATGTGCGCGACACGGCCCCACTTGATGCCGCGAGCGGTGTCGATCATCTGGTGGAACTCGGGCTTGTTGTCACGCAGGTGGACGATCGCGATCGCGCTGTCGTCCGCCGCGGGCTCTTCCCCCGCGACCACACTCGTGGTGCCCTGCGGATGGCTGGCGGCGAGACTGGCCGAGGCGACCCGAGCTTCGGAACGTCGTTCTTCGACAGCGGTTCGGGCTTGGGCGGCGAAGCTGTCGGGGGCCGGGAGCGAGTAGTCGGGGTCGGCCATCGCGTAGGAGTCCTCGAAACTGAGGACACGCACGGAGACAGGGTAGGGGCGCGAGTGCCGGTCGGTGCCGGGTGCACTGGACCAGTAGACGCCGTTGCCGACGAGCGGCTCGTTGAGCAGGGTGGCCAGCAGATCCTCGGAGAAGTGGGCGTTGGCCTTCTTCAGGGAGATCAGGTCACCCTGCGAGAGCAGGTGGAAGACGAAGAAGTTGTCTCCCTGGCTGAGCAGTTCCTGCGGCAGGCTGCCCGGCTGCTGCGTGATGAGCAGGGCGCCGAGGTCGTACTTGCGACCTTCCTTGACCCAGGAGACGAAGGGACCGTCCTCGCTCTGGCTGGAGCCACCGAGGACGGACTGCGCCTCCTCGATGACGGCGATGGTAGGGATGGACTTGGGGTCTGCCTCAGTGAACTGGTTCTGGTTGTGCTCGAAGATGTCGCCGAGGATCACGCCGGCGAGCTGGAGTCCCTGAGAGCCGCGCATCTGGGAGATATCCACCACGCAGAGCTTGCCCTGGGACAGACAGTCCTTCAGAGCGCTCAGGAGCTGGCTGTCGGGGTCGTGGAGAGCGTTGACGACGCGGGTCATGTTGCCGATCGCGGCGTTCGTTTCGGCCTCCTGGCTTTCGCCGAGACTCAGGATCTCCCGAACTTCGTCGCGATCGGCTCCGTACTTGTCGCGGTGAATCAGGTCGACGAGACGGCTCCACTTGGGCCCGTCGAGGGACTTGAGCTTGACGACGTTCTGCTGGTCCTGCTTCTCCGGCGGCAGCGCGATACCGAGCACGCGCGAGGCCTGCAGTTCCTTGATGTTCAGCTTGACGCCGTTGACGACGAAGGACTGGTAGAAGTCGCTGGGGCCCTTGCGGTTGGTGAAGACCACCAGCTTGTCGCGCAGGTGCGGTACATCACACAGGGCGGGGCGGCCCTTGAAATCGGGCCAGAAGTACTCGCCGTCCGGGTCGAAGATGACCGTGCCTACGGGGGCCTCGCCAGAGCGGCGCGGGACAGTGGGCTGGTGCTCGTAGAGGGCGGAGAAGAGCAGCTTGACCAGGTTGGACTTGCCGAAGCCGGCGCGGGCGAAGACGAAGCTGCGACGCGCTACGAGCTTGTCGATCTGGAAGGTCGGCATGATCGCGGGCTGCTGGACCTGCATCCAGGAGGTGTCGCCTACGCGCTTGTCGTTGCCGGCGTAGACGAATTCACCGAAGGCGAGGAAACCGATGGGCACCGCGCCGTCGTCGGTGTCGTTGGCGTTGACGACCTCAGCGAGAAGGTCGTCTCCCAGGAGGGCGACCTGGGCGCCGACGTGCGGCAGGCGTCGGTGGCTGGGGACGAAGATGTGCTTGTCGCCCTCCATGCGGAGAACGCCGAGGATGCGGATGTCGACCTTGTACTTCAGGTAGCGCTCGCGCAGCTCGTCAGGGATGGGTCGCTGGTCGCGCACAGCGCGAGTGGCGTAGTCCTCACCGATGGGGGACACCAGGCGGCCCTGGGAGGAGATGGTGGTGATCCGTCCCAGGATGGCTTCACGCTCGTGTTCGAGCTGGACAAGGACGAACTGGCCGTGCATGGCCATGGTCTGGAAGTCGTCGTGGTGCGGCAGGACGAGATCGGCGTGGAACTCCATGCCGCTTTCGGCGAAGCCGCGGAAGGTGCCGACGACTTTGTCGCGCTCGAACAGGCTCATGACGGTTCTTGCTCCACAATGCGCGGGGCGGACAGAAAGAGGTGTTACTCGTAGCGGCGGGCGGCCACGTCGGAGGCCAGCCGCAGGGCGTCGATGACCGGGGCCTTCTCTTCGCCGACCTGGTCGCGGACGGCGTCGACGAGCTGGTCTTCGATGATGTCCATGTCCAGGTCGGCGACGCGGGAGAAGCTGTCAGCCTGCTGGATGCAGTTCGGGTAGAGCGGGATCGGGAAGCCGGCCACGGCGTCGGCCTGCAGGTAGCCGAAGATCGCCTGGGCTTCCTTGTCCTGGCGGGCCATGACGTCCACGGTCCAGATGGGGTCGCCGGAGTACGGGCCGAAGCGGACGAAGTACATGGAGCCGATGTTGAACTTCGGCTTCTCGCCCTTGGACTCGTCTTCGATGCCTCTCGTGTACTCGTCCCACAAGTACACCTCGTCCAGCATCTCCGAAGGCACCTTGGCGAAGCAGGCGGCGCCGTTGTCGAACACGCCGGACAGGGAGATCGCAAGCCGGTAGTACTCCAGGACTTGGGTCTTCTTCGCCAGCCCAACCAGCCATACCTTGCGGCGGTCATTGCGCCGGATTCGTTCGATGGCCTCGTACATCAGCTCGCCCATCTTCACGAACAGCTCGCCGTGGAAGATCTTGCTGCGCAATAGGCCGTCGCGGACGATCAGGGTGTCGACCGCGTAGTCGCGGTGGCAGATCAGGTCGTACAGGGTGGCCCACTCGCACAAGTCGCGGAAGACCTGCACCCAGCTGGGCGACTTGCCGGACATCATCGGGGAGAGGTCCTGGAGTCTTTCGACGCCGAGGCCGTGCATCATCCTGCCGAGGGCGGTTCGCGGGCTGCCGTCCTCGTGGAACTGGCGGCGGCTCAGGGCGTCGATGTCGGAGATCGGGGAGACGACCTCCATACACAGCTCTTTGCCGTTGGAGTCTACGACCCGGACGACCTGCAGGTAGAACGGGTTGAATGCGACCTTGTTGTTGCCTCCGTCGGAGGACATCAGCGCGACCGACGTCGCTGCCCGCGGCCTAATCACCCGGACTTCGGAGCGGATGGCGCGGGCCTGCTGGACCAGCTTGTCCAGCTCCGCGCGGCCAGCTTCGACCTGGTCGCCGATCAGCTGTTTGAGCTGCTTGATCTGGTCCGCGTCGAACATGCTTCTCCCCACACCACGCTCGTGCTGTCACAGCCGAGTGATTCACTCGTCTGGCCCCACAGCATGACACGAGGCACTGACAGTCCGTTACGCAGTTGTGGGAAGTAACTGGGTTACCCGATCAGCGGGGCAGTCCGACCAACTCGGCTACGAGGTCGATCTCCTCGATGGCGGAGCCGGCCTTGCCGAACTGCTCGGCTTGCCGGGTGCGCTTGGGAGGAGTGCCGGCCTTGTGGACCTCCTTGACGACCCACCCGGCTTTCGCTTCCTTCACGGAGGCCAGCAGCATCTCCTCCGGGTCGGTACGGGCGGAGGGCAGGGCACCGAAGCGGATCGCGAGCCGGGCGCCTTGGCGGCAGCGGCGGGCGGTGGCGGCCCACACCTCGGCCAGAGCCTGGATGAACGCCTCCTGGTTCGGCTGGCGGGCGATCTGCCCATGCGTACCGTAGGGGACCTCCGGAGGACCACCGAGGAACCACGAGCGCAGCCACTGGTCCGCCACATAGGTGCGCATGCCGTAGTACGGGGGCGAGGTGACCACCAGGTCGAACTTCTGCCGCAGGCCCTTGAGGATCTCGACGGAGTCCCCCTGGTACACCTTCCCGCCATGAGCAAGAGGGACGGCATCCAACAGACGGTTGGCCCGCCGCTCAATGACCTCCAAGGCCGGGATGCGCACCGGCTCCATGTCGCGCTGGGACCAGAACTTCACCGCGTAGGCGGGCTTGGAGGCGTAGGTGCGCGGCATCTGGTTCGACAGGTACGACGGGAGGTTCTTGTTGCGCGGGCCGTGCAGGATACCCAGCATGACCGCCCGCAGCATCGCCGCCGTCGGCGTGGTCATCTCCAGCAGGGCCTCGCGCAGAGTCACGAGCTCGTGCAGCGTCTCGCGCTCGAAGCACCACTGCCAAAACTCGCCCTCGGGCACCTCGCCCCGCATACCGCCGTCGAGGATTTGCCGGGCGAGCCTGACCACGGCGGCCGGTGTGACCTGGATGAGCTTGGCCTGCGCTATGGCGACGGCCACCGGGTTGATGTCGATGCCCACCGACGGCAGTCCGGCGAGGCGTGCGGCATACAGCGTGGTGCCCCGCCCGCAGAACGGGTCCAGCACTCGGGTGGCCTGCGGGTGGGCGGCCAGCTGCTGAAGCGGGAATTCCAACGGGAACATCGTGTAGTACGGGCAGACGGCATTCAGCCGCAGCACATCTTCGGGCCAGCTAAAGGAAGGGGCCGCCACGGTCACCGTCATGGGTGTAATGATACAGGTATAGTTACACCCATGCCACGAAGGAGGCTCGATCCCGCCGCCCAGCGCCGCGGGCAGATGCTCGCCTCCCGCCTGACACAGGCCCGCCGCGCCTCTGGACGCTCGGCGGAGGCTGTGGCCCGCAGCGCCGGCATCTCCGTCGAAACCGTGCGCAGCATCGAGAAGGGCCGCACAACTACACCGGAATTTTTTACCGTTGCCGCCCTGGCCACCGAGCTAGGGCTATCACTGGACGAGCTGTACACCTTCACCCGCCAGGACTCCGCTCACGACGCCCAAGCGCCCGCCGACCCCAGCACCAGGATCTCCAGCTGATACCTCCGTACGGCAGGAGCTCGTGTCCCCGCCGGACTGAGTGCTGCCGGTCCGCGACCGTCCAACGCGATATGTGACCGGGATAGCGTCATCCCCAGATGTCCTGTAACTCACCTGGATCTCCGGGGAGTCGACGTCCCCGTGGAACTGCACCCGTCGGCTGATCCAGTCTTCAAAGAGGGGGATGGGGGCGTTTCCGGGCTGCGCCAGGTAGGTGCCTTCATACCACCCGAGCGCGTGTCGGTTACAGGCGATGCACAGCATCCCTCGCACGCAGCCCTGGCAGTAGTTGTTGCGGCTGTGCCCTCTGGTGCAGTCATGCGCATGGTCGAGCTGCCAGCCCCTCTGCCCTGGGTCCGACGTCCCGCAAAGGCAGCGGCCGCCCTGGAGGGTGAGGATTGCGTCGCGGGCAAACTGGGAGATGCCCCGGCCGTAGTGCACGTGACACAGGCCGCGCGAGTGGGGTAGAGCCTGGCAACCTGAGTACCGGCAGGTCGGTCCCCACTCCGCCTGTGACTTCCACCCCCGTATGGGGGTGAGCGGCTTACCATCCGTCCACTGCTGGTAGTGAGTGGCGCAATAACCACCGGCCGAGTGCGGGCGGTCGCACATCGGGTCGTTGAACTGGCACTTGGTGTACATGCCTGCGGGCAGCTTTGGCCTGATCGGCCTGAGGGGAAGTCCCAGACGCGCTTGCTCGTAGTGCGACTTGCACAACGGCACGCCCGCTGACCGGGCCCGGAAGGGCCGTCCGCATCCCTGGAAACTGCATTCTTCCGCGTAGCCCACCGCCACCCCCGGCCCGCCCCACGATCGATCATCAGATCTGACGGAACCTACCGCACCAGTTGCGTGTTCGGTGGTCACTTGGCTCGCACGCTCAGCCACTTCCCGCACTCAAGGTCCCCGACGTTCGCGTGTTGTGTGGAACGACGGCGGGTCGAGATCCTGGTGGGGTTGATGCCATGGCGCGGGGTGACACCAGCGACCGGCGCGGTGCTGGCGACGTCGACTCCGATGTACACGACCAGCTGGGATCGCACGCGGGCGACGATCAAGGTGGTGCCGGTGCCCCAGCCGACGGACAACGCCCAGCAGGCCCAGGGGCGTCCGACTTCGAATGGAGCGAGCAGCCAGACTGACGTGGGGAAGACTCCGTGCGTGTGGACGAGCAGGAAGCGGCCGAATGGACTGAGGTCGGCCGCACGCCACTGCGTACACCCACCATATAAGGAAGGAAAGGTGTTGGGGAGATACCTCCGCGGTTCCCTCTTACCCCTCTCGGCCACTTCCTGTCGGTCCGGCCCGGTGTCACCCGGCCGGGCTCAGGGGCCGCTGCGTCTCCTCCAACTCCCGGAGCAGGCCGACGGCTAGCATCACCGCGGCGAGGGCGTTGGCGAGCGTAATCTGTGTCGGCCCCGCTGCATGGGCGGTCGCGTGACGGTTGTACTCCTCGGGCACCGGAGGCCCGAAATACGGCTCGTACGCCTTGTGGATGCTGGTGTTGATGCAGTATGCGCGGAACTGGCCTACCAAGGTGTCCGGGGTGGCCTTCGGCAACTGCGCAGCGAGAACCTTGAAGTTGAAGCCGCCCTGGCTGTTCTGGAGGCTGGTGTCCGCCCGGACCATGGCGCGCAGGACGGTGTCCAGGACGGAGGAAGCGAGCACCTGCGCGGCCGCGTGCTTCCCACTGTTGATCGAGTCGAGGCAGTCGTTGAGGAAGCCGACCTCTGCCGTCAGGTCGTGGCGATGGACGTCCGTGAGGACGGTGCGGCAATGCTCGAGGACGGCAGCCGCCTGCTGCTCCAGCACCTTGCGGCGGGCTGGGGCGTCCGGCGCGTCAAGCAGGTCGTGGATGACGTCCGCCGGCGGTGTCCACACCAGCGGGATGCCCTCTTCCATGACGGTGAGCATGTCGAGACGCCGGAGCCGTTCCCCGCGCCAGTTCTCCGGATCAAGCTCCTGCAGTCGCTCCCAGAGCGTCGAACCGGCGAGGCGCAGGGCTTCATTGCGGCTAAGGATCCCGCCGGGCATGAGGTGTCGGAGGTCCAGGTTGCTGAGCACAGACTGGGACTGCATGCTCGCTCGTACGGCGGCGCCGATCGTGTTCTCCTGCATGGGGAACAATCCCTGCAGGCGGGCAGCCAGTCCTGCGTTCGGAAACAGCTGGACCGCAGGCAACTCCCGGAGCATCCTCTGAAACGGGCTGTCGAAGGCACGGCGGAAGGCTTCGGTCGCCGCGAAGATTCCCGGCGTGGCTATGCCGGGCGCAGGCCTGCCGGTGGCCTGCTGGAACTCCTCGGCGAGCTCGCCGATGGTGAGGCGCCGAGGTTGCGCGGGTTCCTGTTCGTCGTTCTTCTGAGCCTCCGGTTCCTGCTCGCCGTCCGGCTCCGCGGTCTCTTCGGGCTCCTCGTCGTGATCGTGCTGGTCGTCTGTCACTGCTTTCCCCCGTTTCTGGGTGTGGAGAAGACCTTGGCCCGGTGGCTTAGCTACTCCTCGTTGAGGATCGCGGCGATGGCGGCGAGTTTCTCGGCGTCGCCCTTGGTGTTCAGGCGGCGCAAGGCGCCTTCGGCGCGGGCGAAGTTGTCGCCACGTACGGCTTCGACGACGTCGGCGGCCGGAGTGCCGAGCTGGAAGAGGACCACCTCGTTCTCCTGGTACGAGGGCAGCTCGGCGGGCAGGTGGCCGAGGCCGATACCGGCAAGGCGGCGGCTGATCTCGTTGCGGACATGGATGCCCAGTCGGCCGGCGTTCTGCAGCTCGCGCAGGTTGGCCATGTAGATGCGGAGCACTCCGCCGTTCTCCTCGACCGCTTTGCGAAGCTCGTCCCATGTCGCACCGTCGAACTCGTACGGGTCGCCCACGCCACATTCCCCCAGTTAAGATCAAAGAAAACCTGTAAGTGCAGGATATCTTTTAGAGTTTCCTCGCGTCTATGGTTTTTCGTAGATCAGTGCAGAAGCCTAGGGCGCGAGCACCTTAGCCCGCTCCGCACCTGGAGATGCGCACGAGCTACAGAACTGACAGCGCGTACTGCGACAACAGCGGATGAGTGTCAGCTGCCGTGGTAGCCCAGATGCCGACGACTGCCGGATGGTCGGTATGGATGGCGCGCAGGTCCAGACGGGCGGTCCGCGTCACCTCGCGGACCTGCTGGACGTGCCCCGAGACCCGGAAGAAGGAGAAGGGAGAAGGGGACGGCTACGCACGAACCGACGGGCGTGGCTGGTAACCCTCAGTGAGCGTACTGAAGTCTTTCCTGCGCTACTGAAAACTCCACTGAAATGAATCTTGCGGTACTGAAATCTTCAGCGTCGTCCGACAGCCGCCTTCGTGGCCGGTGTTCAGGGCGGCCAGCAGGTGCACCACCTCGGCCCCGCGCACCTCTCCCACGACCAGCCGGTCCGGCCGCATCCGCAGCGCCTGGCGCACCAGGTCCTCGAGGGTGACCAGGCCCGCGCCCTCCTGGTTCGCCGGCCGGGTCTCCAGCCGGACGACGTGGGGGTGGTCCGGCCGCAGCTCGGCGGAGTCCTCGGCGAGCACGATCCGCTCCCCCGGCCCCACCAGCCCCAGCAGGGCACTGAGCAGGGTGGTCTTCCCGCTGCCCGTACCGCCGCTGATCAGGAAGGACAGCCGGGCCCGCAGCAGCGCCCGCAGCACCCGGTCCCCGCCCGGCGGCACGGTGCCCGCCACGACCAGCTCGTCCAGCGTGAACGCGCGCGGCCGGATCACCCGCAGCGCCAGGCAGGTGCAGCCGACCGCGACCGGCGGCAGCACCGCGTGCAGCCGGGTGCCGTCGGGCAGCCGGGCGTCGACCCAGGGGCGGGCGTCGTCCAGCCGCCGCCCGGCCACGGAGGCCAGCCGCTGCGCGAGCCGCCGTACGGCGCCCGCGTCCGCGAAGGCCACCGACGTCAGCTCCAGACCGCCGCCGCGGTCCACCCACACCCGGTCGGGCGCCGAGACCAGGACGTCGGTGACCGACGGATCGGCGAGCAGCGGCTCCAGCGGTCCGCTGCCGACCAGCTCGGACCGCAACCGCTCGGCCGTGCCCAGGACTTCGGTGTCACCGAGCACCCGCCCCTGCTCACGCAGCGCCTGCGCCACCCGCGCGGGCGTCGGCTCGGCCCCGTGCTCGGCCAGCCACTGCCGTACTCCGTCCAGCAGCGGCACGGACAGGGTCACCGCCCCGCCCGGCCCCGCCCCGGAGGACCCACCGTCGTACGCGCCCGCGTGCCCACGGCCGACCTCACCCCCGCCCCCGCGGTCGTACCCGCGCCCGTATCCGTCGCCGTATCCCCCACTCAAGCCACCCCGGCCACGCCCACTGCCGCCACGACTCACACCGTCCGCCCCGCGCACGCCCCCGCCGCTCACATCACCCCGACCACGCACACCCCCGCCGCTCATACCGCCCCCGCCTCGGCCAGCGCCCGCTCCCAGAACTCCCTGCAGAACCGCGCGAGCGGTCCGCGGCCGCCCGCGCCGGGCGGTTCCCTGCCCTCAACCGCGCGGGAGAGCCCGGACTCGGCCGGCACTTCCCCGGCGAGCGGCAGTCCGAGCAGGCGGGCCACCTCACGGTCGTCGAGTCCGGGGGCGTACGGCCCGCGGACGGCGACCCGCAGATCGCGCAGCACCATGCCGACGGCGGAGGCCACCCGGCCGGCCGCCGCCACCGCGCGCAGCTCGGCGGGGACGACGAGGAGGCCGATGTCGAGCTGGGCGAGGACTTCGGCGACGCCGTCGTCGATCCGGCGGGGCAGGTCGACCACGACCGTGCCGCCGCGGCGCCGCGCGGCGGCCAGCACCGCCCGCACGGCCTGCGGGGCGATGGCGAGGCAGTCGCCCCGGTCCCAGCTGAGGACCCGCAGCGCGTGCAGCTCCGGCAGCGACTCCTCCAGGGCCCCGCTGCCGACCCGGCCGCGCGAGGCGGCGAAGGCGGGCCAGCGAAGCCCTGCGGCGGTCTCGCCGCCGAGGAGGACGTCGAGCCCGCCGCCGAGCGGATCGGCGTCCACCAGCAGCGTGCGCACACCCTCCCGCGCGGAGGTGACGGCGAGGGCGCACGCGAGCGTGGAGGCCCCGGCGCCGCCCCGGCCGCCGATGACGCCGACGGTGAGAGCGGGCCGGCCGACGCCCTCGGCGACGTCGGCGATGCGGTCGACCAGCCACTGCTCGCCGTCGGGGAGCATCAGGACGTGGTCGGCGCCGATCTCCACGGCGCGCCGCCACACACCCGGGTCGTCCTGGTCCCGCCCGACCAGCACCACTCCGCCTCTGCGCGGGGCGCCGCGCACCCGCCGCGCGGCGTCGTCGCCGACCAGGACGAGCGGCGCCGCCTCCCAGCCGCCGCCGCGCTCGGGCGGGGCGTGGCGGACCTCGGGTGTGGCTCCGGCCGCCGCGCACAGCCGCAGCAGGTCGTCGAGGAGATCGGTGTCCTCGGTGACGATCAGCGGCCTGCCCGGCCGCCCGCCGGCGGCGGACGGCTGCTCGTGTGTGATGGTTCCAGCCATGGCGGATGTCCCCCTTCGCTGCCCGATGGCGTCGCCGGCGGGCCTCGGCGGCCCGCGCAGGCGACAGTTGACGAACCGGTGATCCGGCCGCCCATATGAGCGCAGCGGCGGAAACCGGCCATACGCACACCGCAAACGGAACCGGCCTGGAACTCGCCGGAGCGATGCGCACGGGAAACACGATGCGGCGAACACGGAAATGATGTGGATCTTGGTCGAAAACTGTGGACAACCCGATCCCTGTGAATATCGCCATCACCCATACCGGTGAGCCGCGAGCGCCTGCGCGCCCTCTCCTGTGCGGCTTCCGCAGAGCAGTCCGACGACTACCCTGAGTGACGGATCATGGGCATACGAAGAGGGCGGCCGCAGCCGCCACAGTGCGGCGCCCACGGCGCGCCATGAAGGGAAAAACCCGCCCGGACATGCGACGACCCCCGCCGGGGGGGAGAGCGGGGGTCGTCCCCACGGCCGACTCGGGGGGGGAGGAGTCGGACCGGGTTAGCACGGTCGCGAACGATCCGTGACTTCCATGGTGTACCCGAGAGCCCTCTCAGGCAAACCCACGCGCCCCACCTTACGCCGAATGGGCTGCGCATATGCTCAGGGTCGTGGAAAACCACTCCTTGCCCCGCACAGCGGCCTTCTTTGACCTGGACAAGACGGTCATTGCGAAGTCGAGCACGCTCACCTTCAGCAAGTCCTTCTACCAAGGCGGGCTGATCAACCGCAGGGCCGCCTTGCGCACCGCGTACGCCCAGTTCGTGTTCCTCGTGGGCGGTATGGACCACGATCAGATGGAGCGGACACGCGAGTACCTGTCCCGGCTCGTCCGCGGCTGGAACGTCCAGCAGGTGAAGGAGATCGTCGCGGAGACGCTGCACGATCTCATCGACCCGCTCATCTACGACGAGGCCGCCTCGCTCATCGAGGAGCACCACACGGCCGGCCGCGACGTGGTGATCGTGTCCACGTCCGGGTCGGAGGTGGTCGAGCCGATCGGCGAGCTGCTGGGCGCGGACCGCGTGGTGGCCACGCGGATGGTCGTGGGCGAGGACGGCTGCTACACCGGCGAGGTCGAGTACTACGCCTACGGCCCGACGAAGGCGGAGGCCATCCGGGAGCTCGCCGCCTCCGAGGGCTACGACCTGTCCCGCTGCTACGCCTACAGCGACTCGGCGACGGACCTGCCGATGCTGGAGTCCGTGGGCCACCCGCACGCCGTCAACCCGGACCGGGCGCTGCGCCGGGAGGCCGTCGCGCGCGGCTGGCCGGTTCTCGACTTCCACCGCCCCGTCCGGCTGAAGCAGCGGCTGCCCGCCTTCTCCGTGCCGCCGCGGCCCGCCCTGGTCGCGGCGGCGGCGATAGGAGCGGCGGCGGCCACCGCCGGACTCGTCTGGTACGCGAGCCGCCGCCGGGCCGATATTTAGTCCTGTTTGAACCTAAAAGTAAAAAGTCGAGCCACCACTTCCGCTTACTGCCGCGCTGGAGTACAAAGGACTCAACGGCCCGCGAGACCAAGGACATCCGAGAGGATCACCTTAGATACGCAATTGGCCCCACGGACCGAAGCATGAACACCGGGCACCCACGCGACGTCGACCCGTCGATTACGGGCCAGCCGCACCAGGTAAGGGCAAAGACCCCGACCTGATGGGCGACATTCGAGGACGCTTGGTAACTCGGTGATCATGCCAGCGGCGGTACGAGCATTCGTACCGCCGCAACCCTTTTCGGCACCCCAGGCGCCCCTTTTTTCCGGACTACGCCGCTCCGCGCTGAAGCGCCTCGCACACCGCCGTCGACTCGCGCGCGCCCAGTTCGACCGCCTTGCCGCAGTGCGCGATCCAGGCCGCCATGCCCTCCGCAGTGCCGGACAGATAGCCGTCGAACGCCGTCAGATAGGCCTCGCGGCCCAGCTCCGCGTGGCCGACCTCGGCCGGGCACACGGACTTCGGGTCCAGCCCGCTGCCCACCAGCACGATCCGCTCGGCCGCGCGCGCGACCAGGCCGTTGTGGGAGACGAAGGGCCGCAGCGCGAGCAGTTCGCCGTGCACGACGGCGGCCGTGACCAGCGCCGGGGCCGAACCGCCCGCGATGATGATGTCCGCCAGTCCGTCCAGGCGGGCCGACACCTCGGCGGCGCTCGGCAGCGGCTGCCCGATCAGCGGCTCGTCGACCGGCTCGCCCGCCTGGCGCGGCCGGCCCACCTCGTCGGCGTTGTCGGCCGCGGCCACCAGGTGCAGCCGGGCCAGCACCCGCAGCGGCGACTGCCGCCAGATGGACAGCAGCTGCCCCGCCTCGGCGGTCAGCCGCAGCGCCGCGCCCATGGTGCGGGACTCGGCGTCACCGCTGAAGTCGGTACGCCGGCGCACCTCCTCCAGGGCCCAGTCGGCGCCGGCCAGCGCCGCCGAGCCCCGGGCGCCGCGCAGGGCCGCCTCGGAGGTGATCTCGTTGCTGCGGCGCCGCATGATCCGGTGCCCGTAGACCCGGTCCACGGCCTTGCGCACGGACTCCACGGACTCGGCGACGCCGGGCAGTGCGCCCAGGGCCGCGAGCGGATCGGCGGTCGCGCCTGTCGTACTCATGAGTACGACATTACGCACCTGGAGCCCCCCACCCCACGAAGGAGTGGTCTTCTTCACGTCGGGCCAACGCGCGCGGTACCCCGTCACTACGCTTACTGAACATGAAAATTGCTTTCGTCGGGAAGGGCGGCAGCGGCAAGACCACCCTGTCCTCCCTCTTCATCCGCCACCTGGCCACCACCGGCGCGCCGGTGGTGGCGGTCGACGCCGACATCAACCAGCACCTGGGCGTCGCGCTCGGCCTCGACGAGACGGAGTCCGCCGCCCTGCCCGCGATGGGCGACCACCTTCCGCTGATCAAGGACTATCTGCGCGGCACCAATCCGCGCATCCCCTCCGCCGCGACGATGATCAAGACCACGCCGCCCGGCGAGGGCTCCCGGCTGCTGCGGGTGCGCGAGGACAATCCGGTCTACGACGCCTGCGCCCGGACGGTGGAACTCGACGGCGGCGCCGTCCGTTTGATGGTCACCGGCCCCTTCACCGAAGCCGACCTGGGGGTCGCCTGCTACCACTCCAAGACCGGAGCGGTGGAGCTGTGCCTGAACCACCTGGTCGACGGCCGCGACGAGTACGTCGTGGTCGACATGACCGCGGGCTCGGACTCCTTCGCCTCCGGCCTGTTCACCCGCTTCGACATGACGTTCCTCGTCGCCGAGCCGACCCGGAAGGGAGTCTCCGTCTACCGCCAGTACAAGGAGTACGCCCGCGACTTCGGCGTCGAGCTGAAGGTCGTCGGCAACAAGGTGCAGGGCCAGGACGACCTCGACTACCTGCGGGAACAGGTCGGGCACGACCTGCTCGTCACGGTCGGACACTCCGACTGGGTCCGCGCCATGGAGAAGGGCCGCCCGCCCCGGTTCGACCTCCTGGAGGACGCCAACCGCCACGCCCTGCGCACCCTCCGGTCGGCCGCCGACGCCACGTACGAACGGCGCGACTGGGAGCGTTACACCCGCCAGATGGTCCACTTCCACCTGAAGAACGCCGAGTCCTGGGGCAACGAGCGCACCGGAGCCGACCTGGCCGCCCAGGTCGACCCCGGCTTCGTGCTCCGCGAGACCGAGACGGCGAACGCCTGACACCGGACGCCCACGCGTGACACCGGACGCCCGGCACCTGAGGCCTGACGGCTCCGGGTGTCACCCCTTGTCCGCCGGGGCTACTCCTTGTTCGCCGGGGCTCCGGGTACGCCCTTCGGGGCCGGGGCCGGGCGGGCGGAGAGGAAGGACGGCCAGCCCTGCTTCGGGGCCTGGCCCACCTTCAGGGTGCGCAGCTTCGCGAGGGTCTGCGGGTCCTGCGCGTCCAGCCAGTCCACCAGTTGGCGGAAGGAGACGCAGCGCACCTCGGGCTTGGTGCACACCCGCTCGATGACCTCCTCGACGGCGCGCATGTACGTGCCGCCGTTCCAGGACTCGAAGTGGTTGCCGATGATCAGCGGCGCGCGGTTGCCGTCGTAGGCCCGCCGGAAGCCGGCGAGCAGGCCGTCGCGCATCTGGTCGCCCCACGCCTCGTACTTGTCCGGGTCGCCCTGGGTGGTCGTGCCGGACTGGTTGACCATGAAGTTGTAGTCCATGGTCAGCTGCTCGTAGGAGTGGCCCGGGAACGGCACGAGCTGCATCGACAGATCCCACAGGCCCTCCTTCTTCCTGGGCCAGACCTGGTCGTTGACGCCGCTGGTGTCGTAGCGGAAGCCCAGCTCGCGGGCGGCCTCCATGAAGTTGTCGCGGCCTTCCAGACAGGGCGTGCGCGCGCCGATCAGTTCCTTGTCGTAGTCGAAGGGCAGCGGCGCGGCCTTGGTCAGGCCGGTGTGCGTCTTCCAGGACTTCACGAAGTGCTTGGCCTGGGCGATCTCGTCCTTCCACTCCTCCACGGACCACTCGCCGACCCCGCCGCCCTTGCCGCAGAAGTGGCCGTTGAAGTGGGTGCCGATCTCATTGCCCTCCAGCCAGGCCAGCCGCAGCTGCTCGACGGTGTCGGCGATGCCCTGCCGGTCGTTGAAGCCGATGTCGGAGCGGCCCGGGGAGTGCTGCGGCGGCTTGTAGAGGTCGGCCTTGTCCTCGGGCAGCAGGTACACCCCGCTGAGGAAGTACGTCATGGTGGCGTTGTTCGCCCTGGCGACCTTGCGGAAGTGGGAGAACAGCCGCTGGCTGTCCTCGCCGGCGCCGTCCCAGGAGAAGACCACGAACTGCGGCGGCCGCCGGCCGGGCTTCAGCCGCTCCGGCCGGGGCAGGTGCGGCTGGGCCCCGGTGAACGCCGTGGACCCGTCGCCGATCAGCCGGTAGGGGCTCTTGGGAGCCTGGGCCGCCTCCGGCTTGCGCGGCCCGGAGGTCCCCTCCTTCGCCGCGTCGGAACCGGCCGAGCAGCCGGCGAGCGACACGGCACAGGCCGCGGCGACCACGGCGCCCGCGGCGATCCTCTGGGTGGCGGCCATCATCCGCCCACCTACTTCCTTCTCTCGGGCCGACGCCGCTGGGGCGTTTCGGGCGATGTGCAGCGATGTGCCGGAAAAGCCGACAGCGCCGCCAAGGTCGCACGGGGCCGAGAAGGAACTAGTACGACAAGCCGATCAAAGGCTCAGTTCACTCTCCGGAGTGATTTGATGACCTGTTTGCCGGGATTATCCATGCCTGACCTTTACTCTTGATTACGATTCGTTTACTGAGAGTTGATTCATCCCGCCACTGCACGCCGTGACTCACGGCCGCGACCGACCCGCCGCCCGGCGGGACCGACCTGATCCGCGACCGCTGCCCGGAGGAGACGGGAAAACATGTCAGCCTGCGCCCCCACACGCGCCACCGACCCCCACCAGTCGAACCGCGACCACCAGCCGCACAGCCCGCCCACCCGGCGGCTGCGGCGCTTCCGGATCGCCGGAGCCGATGTGTCGGCCTCCATCGCGGTCTTCCTGATCGCCCTGCCCCTGTCGCTCGGCATCGCCCTCGCCACGGGAGCGCCGCTCCAGGCGGGCCTCGTCGCCGCCGCCGTCGGCGGCATCGTCGTCGGCCGGCTCGGCGGCTGCCCGCTCCAGGTGAGCGGCCCCGCCGCGGGGCTCACGGTGGTCACCGCCGACCTCATCCACCTCTACGGATGGCGGACGACCTGCGCCATCACCGTCCTCGCGGGCCTGGCCCAGCTGGGCCTCGGCTGTCTGCGGGTGGCCCGCACCGCCCTCGCGGTCAGCCCCGCCATCGTGCACGGCATGCTGGCCGGCATCGGCGTGACCATCGCCATGGCCCAGCTGCACATCGTCCTGGGCGGCACCCCGCAGAGCGCCGTGCTCGACAACCTGCGGGCGCTGCCCGCCCAGCTGGCGGACCTGCACCCCGCCGCCCTGTCGACGAGCGCGCTCACCCTGGCCCTGCTGTTCCTCTGGCCACGGCTGCCCGGCCGGACCGGAAAGGTGCTGCGCAAGGCGCCGGCGCCGCTGATCGCCGTCGCCGGGGCCACCGCGACCGCCTCGCTCGTCGGCCTCACGCTGCCCAAGGTGGAGCTGCCGTCGTGGAACAACCACGCGCTGGCGGGACTCCCCGAGGGGCCGGTGCTCGGTCTGATCGCCGCCGTGCTCACCACCACGCTGGTGTGCAGCGTGCAGTCGCTGCTCGGCGCGGTCGCCACCGACAAGCTGGCCGCCGCCCGCCCCGGCCTCACCGGCCGGGTGCCGCGCTCCGACCTCGACCGCGAACTGCTCGGCCAGGGCGCCGCGAACATCGTCTCCGGCAGCCTCGGCGGACTGCCGGTCGCGGGCGTGGCGGTGCGCAGTACGGCGAACGTGAACGCGGGCGCGGTCAGCCGGAACTCCACGATGCTGCACGGCGCTCTCGTGGTGGTCGCCTCGCTGCTGCTCGTCCCGCTGCTGGAGCTCATCCCGCTGGCCTCGCTCGCCGCCCTGGTGATGGCCGTCGGCATCCAGATGGTGTCCCTGAACCACATCCGCACGGTGACCCGCCACCGTGAGGTGCTGGTGTACGCCGCGACCACCACCGGCGTGGTGCTGTTCGGCGTCCTCGAAGGCGTGGCCCTCGGCATCGCCGTGGCCGTCGCCGTCGCCCTGCACCGCCTGACCCGCACCCGCATCACCCACACGGAGGAGAACGGCGTCCACCACATCCAGGTGAGGGGCCAGTTGACGTTCCTCGCGGTGCCCCGCCTGAGCCGGGTCCTGCACCTCGTCCCGCAAGGCACCGACGTGGTCGTGGAGCTGGACGGCTCCTTCATGGACCACGCGGCGTTCGAGACGCTCCAGGACTGGCAGAACACGCACACCGCGCAGGGCGGCACCGTCCAGCTGACCGGCCGCCGCGCCGGCATCCGCATCGCCGAGCCCGGCACTCCGGTGGAGGACATCGCCGGGGCGGAGACAGCGGACGCGGCCGGTTCGAGCGACTGCCGGTGCCGCCCGTGGACTCCGTGGCGCAACCACCAGTGCGAGTGGGAGCGACCGGGGCCCGAGGAGGAGTCGGGTGCCGGTACGGTCACCGGCACGGACCCGGCGGAGTCGGCGTACGGCTCCGAAGGGGCGTACGGCTCGGGAGCTTTGGACCAACCGGAGGTACGGCAGGGCGTGGAGGGCTCGCGGACGTCGGCGGGCTCGGGCTCACAGGACGCCCAGGGCGAAAACGGCCTGGCGGACCAGGACACGCCCCGCGGGAAGGAAGGTGCCGACGGCTCCGAGGACGCCCCCGGCACCCACCGTCCCGGCGGCCCCGGCGCCCTCACCGGCCCGGACGCAGACGCCGACTTCGGTGACCCCCGCGACTCGGACGCCGGCACCGAAGCCCGCACCGAACCGCGCACGCAGGACAGCCCCAGCATCCCCACCACCACCGCGACCGGTGTGAGCACCCGTACCGGCGGCCATCAACTCGCCCGGGGCATCAGCGCGTTCCAGCGGCGCACCGCCCCGCTGGTGCGCGGTGAGCTGGCGCGCCTCGCGCGGGAGGGCCAGCGGCCGGTGCAGCTCTTCCTCACCTGCGCCGACTCCCGGCTCGTCACCTCGATGATCACGTCCAGCGGCCCCGGAGACCTCTTCGTGGTCCGCAACGTGGGCAACCTGGTGCCGCTGCCCGGCGAGGAGAGCGGTGACGACTCGGTGGCGGCGGCCATCGAGTACGCGGTGGACGTGCTGAAGGTGCGGCACATCACCGTGTGCGGGCACTCCGGGTGCGGGGCGATGCAGGCCCTGCTCAGCTCCGAACCCGGCGGCGCGCGGACACCGCTCAAGCGCTGGCTGCGGCACGGGCAGCCGAGTGTGGAGCGGATGGCCGACGAGAGCCGGCCCGGGGCACGGCTCGCCGGACGGCGGCCGGCCGACGCGGTCGAGCAGCTCTGCCTGACCAACATCGTCCAGCAGCTGGAGCACCTGCGCGCCCACGAGTCGGTCGCCCGCGCCCTGCACGAGGATGCGCTGGAGCTGCACGGGATGTACTTCCACGTGGGCGAGGCACAGGCCTATCTGCTCACCGAGGCGTCCGGCGCGGAGGTCTTCGACCACGTGCCCGAGGCCGAGGACCTGCGCAGCCCGGCCTGACCCGCCCCCGCCTGACCGCCCCCGCCTCGGCCGCCCCGCGCCCCAGGGCCGCGCGCCTCCCCCGGCCCGCGGCCCTGGGTACAACGGATGCGCGACCGGCGCCCCGCCCCTGCCCCGGCCCGTCCGGGCCCCGCTCAGCGGAGGCCGGACGGGTCCGGCTGCGCCGGGCCGGGCTCCGGGGCGGCGGGGACGGGATCGCACGGGGCGATCCGCCCGTGCACGCCGTAGAAGCCGACGACCCGCTGGACGCTCCCGTCCGGCCGGCGCTGCCCGGTCTCCTCGAAGGCCAGGGAGTCCCCGCGGCGCAGCGTGATCTCCCAGACGGGGCCCTCGCCACCACTACGGTCGAAGTGGCCCCGGATCGTCTTCCCGCGGGGGCGGGCGCACTCGTGGCCGTCCGGCACGTCGTCCACGGCCACGTGGATGCCCTGTTCCGTCAGCCTTTCGGCGAGCTCCCGCTGGAGGGTGCCGCCGAGACCGATGTCGTTCAAGGTGACGGTCACGGTGCCGTCCGGGTGCGCCTCGACCGCGTAGGCCGGGGTCTCGGCCGGGGACCCCGGCATCAGCGCCCAGGCGCCCGCGACGGCCGCGCAGGCCAGCGCGGCGAGGCCGAGCCGCGGCGCGGTGAGGGCCGTACGACGACGGCGGGGCGTCCGGACCGATGCCGGCCCCGGTGCCGGGACGGCGACGGCGGGTTCCCGTGTCTCGCGTGTCTCGCGCGTCTCGCTCGCGCGCCGCTCGATCTCGCGGCTCAGTTCCGCGAGCAGCCGGTCCTCGAAGTTCGTGCCCATGGTGTTGCCGGTGGTCATGCCTCTCCCCCGTTCGCTCCGGTGGCGTACGACGTGGTGCAGGTCAGTGGCGTGCCGCGCGGCGCGTCGGCGGGCTCGCCCGCCGCCACCCCGCGCACCGCCCGCAGCGTCTTGCGCGCCCGGTGCAGGCGGACGCGTGCCGTCACCTGGCGGATGCCGAGCGCCGCCGCGGCCTCGGCGACGGTGAGCTGGTCGACCGCGATCAGCTCCAGCAGGGCCCGCTCGCCCTCCGGCAGCCGTTCCAGCGCGGCGAGGGCGCGGCGACCGGCGGACTCGGCGTCGAGCTTGTCCTCCAGGCGGGTGATGTCGTCGGGCTCCAGCAGCCGCCGCCCGGAGATCCGCTGGTCGCGCCGGGTCTCGCGGGCCAGGCGCCGGTGCTCGGACGAGACGACGTTGCGGGCGATGCCGTAGAGCCAGGCCCGTTCGCTGCCGAGGCCGGGCCGGTAGGTGTGGGCGGAGTCGAGGACCGCGAGGAACACCTCGGCCGTCAGGTCGGCGACCGAGTGGGCGTCGCGGACACGCCGGGCCACGAAGGAGGTCACGGCGTCCACGTGGCGGCGGTAGAACTCCTCGAAGAGCTGGGGATCGCGGACCGCCGCCGCGGGCCCGCCCCGTATGCCGTCCACAGTCTGTTCCCCTCTCGTCGGGTCGCGCACGGTCAGTGCCTCACCCGTACTTGGCCGCACGTGTGAAAGGCGTTACAGCCGCTGAACTTCGCCCCCGCCGCGTCCGTGGGTACGGATGACCCCCACAGGAACGGACCCCGCCGATCACCCCACCGGATCACCCCACCCGAACACCCCACCGAACACCCCGCTGATCCCCCACTCGACCACCCCACCAGAGCCACCCCACAGGTCTAAACCAATTTCCCGTCGACCCTTGTCATCGGCCCCCCGGGTCTGATGAGCTGTGGCCTGGGACACAACGGACACCCTGGGAAAGGGAGATGTCGTGAGCAACGAAAGCCTGGCCAACCTGCTCAAGGAAGAGCGCAGGTTCGCACCCCCCGCCGACCTGGCAGCCAACGCCAACGTCACCGCGGAGGCGTATGAACAGGCCAAGGCTGACAGGCTCGGCTTCTGGGCCGAGCAGGCCCGACGGCTGACCTGGGCCAAGGAACCGACCGAGACGCTGGACTGGTCGAACCCGCCGTTCGCCAAGTGGTTCAAGGACGGCGAGCTGAACGTCGCGTACAACTGCGTCGACCGCCATGTCGAGGCCGGCCACGGCGACCGGGTCGCCATCCACTTCGAGGGCGAGCCCGGCGACAGCCGCTCCCTCACCTACGCCGAGCTGAAGGACGAGGTGTCCCGCGCCGCGAACGCCCTGCTGGAGCTGGGTGTCCGCAAGGGCGACCGGGTCGCCGTCTACATGCCGATGATCCCGGAGACGGCCATCGCCATGCTGGCCTGCGCCCGCATCGGCGCCGCGCACTCGGTGGTCTTCGGCGGCTTCTCCTCCGACGCGCTCGCGACCCGCATCCAGGACGCCGACGCCAAGGTCGTCATCACGGCCGACGGCGGCTACCGGCGCGGCAAGCCGTCCGCGCTGAAGCCCGCCGTGGACGAGGCGCTCGGCAAGGTGGACAACGTCGAGCACGTGCTCGTGGTCCGCCGTACCGGCCAGGAGATCGCCTTCACCGAGGGCCGGGACGTGTGGTGGCACGACCTCGTCGGCCGCCAGAGCGCCGAGCACACCCCCGAGGCCTTCGACGCCGAGCACCCGCTGTTCATCCTCTACACCTCGGGTACGACGGGTAAGCCGAAGGGCATCCTGCACACCTCCGGCGGCTACCTCACGCAGGTGGCGTACACCCACCACGCGGTGTTCGACCTCAAGCCGGAGACGGACGTCTACTGGTGCACCGCCGACGTCGGCTGGGTCACCGGGCACTCGTACATCGTCTACGGCCCGCTCGCCAACGGCGCCACCCAGGTCATGTACGAGGGCACGCCGGACACCCCGCACCAGGGCCGCTTCTGGGAGATCGTGCAGAAGTACAAGGTCACGATCCTCTACACCGCGCCCACGGCGATCCGTACGTTCATGAAGTGGGGCGACGACATCCCCGCGAAGTTCGACCTGTCTAGCCTCCGCGTCCTCGGCTCGGTCGGCGAGCCGATCAACCCCGAGGCCTGGATCTGGTACCGCAAGCACATCGGCGCGGACCGGACGCCGATCGTGGACACCTGGTGGCAGACCGAGACCGGCGCGATGATGATCTCGCCGCTGCCCGGCGTCACCGAGACCAAGCCGGGGTCCGCGCAGCGCCCGCTGCCCGGCATCTGTGCGACCGTCGTCGACGACGAGGCGAACGAGGTGCCCGACGGCGGCGGTGGCTACCTGGTGCTCACCGAGCCGTGGCCGTCGATGCTGCGCACCATCTGGGGCGACGACCAGCGGTTCCTCGACACCTACTGGTCCCGCTTCGAGGGCAAGTACTTCGCGGGCGACGGTGCGAAGAAGGACGACGACGGCGACATCTGGCTGCTCGGCCGCGTCGACGACGTCATGCTCGTCTCCGGCCACAACATCTCCACCACCGAGGTCGAGTCCGCGCTCGTCTCGCACCCGTCGGTCGCCGAGGCGGCCGTGGTCGGCGCGGCGGACGAGACGACCGGCCAGGCGATCGTCGCGTTCGTGATCCTGCGCGGTACGGCGGCGGAGACCGAGGACCTGATCGCCGAGCTGCGGGGCCACGTCGGCGCCACGCTCGGCCCGATCGCCAAGCCCAAGCGGATCCTGCCGGTGGCCGAGCTGCCGAAGACCCGCTCCGGCAAGATCATGCGCCGCCTGCTGCGCGACGTCGCCGAGAACAGGGCCCTGGGCGATGTGACCACCCTTACCGACAGCAGTGTCATGCAGCTCATTCAGGCGAAGCTCCCGGCGGCGCCCAGCGAGGACTGATCGCCTCACCGTGCGGGGTGCCCGGCGCCGAGTGTGCCGGGCACCCTTGCCACGTCTAGGGTGGACGCAGGTGACCACTGCCACCATCATTAGATAAGCTAAGCAAATAGGTGCGCCGGGAAGTCTGGTCGGCAAGCGTTCCATGCTGCCCACCCACCGGAGGTCCCCGTGTCCGCGCCCCGCACCCCCCGCAAGGTCCTCGGCCGGCTCTCCCTCCCCGAGCGGACCTTCGTCGCGAACGCGCTGCGCACCGAGACGGTCGGCGGCGTCCTGCTACTGGTGGCCGCGGCAGCCGCCCTGATCTGGGCGAACGTCCCCGCGCTGCACGACAGCTACGAGACGGTCAGCCACTTCCACATAGGACCCGAGTCCCTCGGCCTCGACCTCTCCGTCGCCCACTGGGCCGCCGACGGACTCCTCGCGATCTTCTTCTTCGTCGCGGGCATCGAGCTCAAGCGCGAACTCGTCGCCGGTGACCTGCGCGACCCCAAGGCCGCCGCCCTCCCGGTCGTCGCCGCGCTGTGCGGCATGGCCGCGCCGGCGCTGGTCTACGTCCTGACCAACACCGCGGGCGGCGGCTCCCTGGCCGGCTGGGCGGTCCCCACGGCCACCGACATCGCCTTCGCGCTCGCCGTGCTCGCGGTGATCGGCACCTCGCTGCCGAGCGCCCTGCGCGCCTTCCTGCTGACCCTCGCCGTCGTCGACGACCTGTTCGCCATCCTGATCATCGCGGTGTTCTTCACCGACACCCTGCACCTCGCCGCCCTCGGCGGCGCCGTCGCCGGCCTCGCCGTCTTCTGGCTGCTGCTGCGCAAGGGCGTGCGCGGGTGGTACGTGTACGTGCCGCTGGCGCTGGTGATCTGGGCGCTGATGTACAACAGCGGCGTCCACGCCACCATCGCCGGCGTCGCGATGGGCCTGATGCTGCGCTGCACCACCCGCGAGGGTGAGCGGCACTCCCCCGGCGAGCACATCGAACACCTCGTACGGCCGCTCTCGGCGGGCCTCGCCGTGCCGCTGTTCGCCCTGTTCAGCGCCGGTGTGCCGGTGTCCGGCGGGGCGCTGGCCGACGTCTTCACCCAGCCGGAGACGCTGGGCGTGGTGCTGGGCCTGGTGGTCGGCAAGACCCTCGGCATCTTCGGCGGGACCTGGCTGACGGCGCGGTTCACCCGGGCCTCGCTCAGCGACGACCTGGCCTGGCCGGACGTGTTCGCGGTGGCCACCCTGGCCGGCATCGGCTTCACCGTGTCGCTGCTCATCGGCGAGCTGGCCTTCGAGCAGGACGCCGCGCTCACGGGCGAGGTCAAGGCCGCCGTACTGACCGGCTCGCTGCTCGCGGCGACGCTGGCGACGGTGCTGCTGAAGATCCGGAACGCCAAGTACCGCCGGATGTGGGAGACCGAGGAGCGCGACGACGACCGCGACGGCATCCCGGACATCTACGAGCAGGACGACCCGGAGTACCACCTGCGGATGGCCGCCCTCCTGGAGCGCAGGGCCGCCGAACACCGCAGGATCGCCGACGAGAAGGCCGCCGCGCGCCACGCGGTTGCCGAAGTAGCCGGCGGGGCAGGCGAGGAGAACGACGGTCCGGCATGATCTGACGAGACGGTACACAGGACGGGACCGTCCCGTCAGGCAGAAGAGGGAGACCCGCGATGAGCGCACCCGACGGCAGCCCGGTCGGCGCCGAACGCAGCATCGGCCAGCTGTTCGCCACGGCGACGACCGAATTGTCCGCGCTGGTGCACGACGAGATCGCCCTGGCCAAGGCGCAGCTGCGACGGGACGTCAAGCGGGGCGCGACCAGCGGCGGTGCCTTCATGGCGGCCGGGTTGCTCCTGCTGTTCTCGCTGCCGATGCTCAACTTCGCGCTGGCGTACGCCATTCGCACCTGGAGCGGCTGGAACCTCGCCGTCTGCTTCCTGCTCTCGTTCGCGGCCAACGTGCTGATCGCCGGTCTGCTCGCGCTGATCGGCGTCGTCTTCGCGAAGAAGGCGAAGAAGGGCCGCGGCCCGCAGAAGGTCGCCGCGTCCGTGAAGGAGACCGCGGGCGTGCTCCAGAAGGCCAAGCCCCACCCGCGGCCGGAGCTGCCCGCGGACCGCGTGCCCGAGGCCATCGAGCCTGTGGCACGCTCGTCGTCATGACGGAACCCGACACTCCTTCGGCCCAGCCGGCCTCGGTCGTACGGCTCGACCTGCCCGGCGGCCACGAGGTGATCCACCGGGACGTGGCCGCCAACGGCGCGCGCTTCCACATCGCCGAGCTGGGCGACGGGCCGCTGGTGATGCTGGTGCACGGCTTCCCGCAGTTCTGGTGGACCTGGCGGCACCAGCTGGTGGCGCTCGCCGAGGCGGGGTTCCGGGCCGTCGCCATGGACCTGCGCGGCGTCGGCGGCAGCGACCGCACCCCGCGCGGCTACGACCCGGCCAACCTCGCCCTCGACATCACCGGCGTGGTCCGCTCGCTCGGCGAGCCGGACGCCGCGCTGGTCGGGCACGACCTGGGCGGCTATCTCGCGTGGACGGCCGCCGTGATGCGGCCCAAGCTCGTACGGCGTCTCGCGGTGACCTCGATGCCGCACCCGCGGCGCTGGCGCTCGGCGATGCTCTCCGACCCCAAGCAGACCGCCGCCGGCTCCTACATCTGGGGTTTCCAGCGCCCCTGGATCCCCGAACGGCAGCTCGTCGCGGACGACGCGGCCCTGGTCGGGCGGCTCATCCGGGACTGGTCCGGGCCGCGGCTGCCCGACGACGATGCGGTGCGCGTCTACCGGCGCGCGATGTGCATCCCGTCCACCGCGCACTGCTCCATCGAGCCGTACCGCTGGATGGTCCGCTCCCTCGCCCGGCCCGACGGCTTCCAGTTCAACCGGCGGATGAAGCGGCCCGTGCGGGTGCCGACGCTCCATCTGCACGGCTCCCTCGACCCGGTGATGCGCACCCGCAGCGCGGCCGGCTCCGGCGAGTACGTCGAAGCCCCGTACCGCTGGCGGCTGTTCGACGGGCTCGGCCACTTCCCGCACGAGGAGGACCCGGTGGCGTTCTCCCACGAGCTGATCAGCTGGCTGAAGGACCCCGAGCCGGACCGGTGACGCCGTCCGGTGACGCCGTCCGGCGGCGCCCGTGCGTGAGGGGGCCGTGCGTGAGGGGGCCGGCGCGGCCCGTGTCCGGACGGGAACGTCTGTCCGAGGATCGGCCACATGCCCCGCGCATAGGCCAATTGGCCGTCTCCGGGGCGGTTATCGACCTTCGGGCGGGGGCACACGTCGGGGTATGGGCTGGACGCACGACTACAGTGACGCAGCAGCACGCAACCGCCGCTCGGGCAGCGCCCTGAGCTCCCACCAGCGGGGCGCGCCGCAACTCGCGGCGACCGACCCGCGGGTGGGCATCCCGCGCATCCTGCGGCGCCGTGCCCGCTGGGTCTCGGTGCGGCTGCGTCACCCCCGCGGGTGACCCGGCGCGCGCCTCACAGCGCGCAGCTGTCCGTCCCCACCTGCTGATTGGCCGTGCGCCCCGCGGCGATGTCCTCCCGGATCTCGTCCACGGTCAGCGCGTACCCCGTCTCGGCGTCGTCCAGCGACTTCGCGAACACCACGCCGTAGACCTCGCCCCGCGGGGTGAGCAGCGGGCCGCCGGAGTTGCCCTGGCGGACGGTGGCGTACAGCGAGTACACATCACGGCGGACCGTGCCCCGGTGGTAGATGTCCGGGCCGTTGGCGGTGATCCGGCCGCGCACCCGCGCCGCGCGCACGTCGTACGCCCCGTTCTCCGGGAAGCCCGCGACGATCGCGTTGTCGCCGCTGGACGCGTCGTCGTCGGTGAACTTCAGGACGGGCGCGTCGAGGTCGGGCACGTCGAGCACGGCGATGTCGCGCTCCCAGTCGTACAGCACGACCGTGGCGTCGTACCGCTTGCCCTCGCCGCCTATCTGCACGGTGGGCTCGTCGACGCCGCCGACGACGTGCGCGTTGGTCATCACGCGGCGCTCCGCGAAGACGAAGCCGGTGCCCTCCAGGACCTTGCCGCAGCTCTGCGCGGTGCCCACGACCTTGACGATGGAGCGCTGGGCGCGGGCGGCGACCGGGCTGCCGGCGAGCGCCGGGTCGGGCGGCCGTACGTCGGTGATGGGCTCGTTGGCGAACGGGCTGAAGACCTGCGGGAAGCCGTTCTGCGCGAGCACCGAGGAGAAGTCGGCGAACCAGGTGTCGGCCTGCGCGGGCAGCGCGCGGGAGACGCCGAGGAGCACCTTGGAGTTACGGACCTCCTTGCCGAGCGTCGGCAGCGTGGTGCCCGCGAGGGCCGAGCCGATCAGCCAGGCGACCAGCAGCATCGCCGCGACGTTGACGAGGGCGCCGCCGGTGGCGTCCAGGGCGCGGGCCGGGGACCAGGTGATGTACCGGCGCAGCTTGTTGCCGAGGTGGGTGGTCAGGGCCTGGCCCACGGAGGCGCAGACGATGACGACGACCACCGCGACGACGGCGGCGGTCGTGCTCACCTCCGCGTTGTCGGTGAGCGCGTCCCAGATCACGGGCAGCGCGTAGACGGCGACGAGACCGCCGCCCAGGAAGCCGATCACCGACAGGATGCCGACGACGAAACCCTGGCGATAGCCGACGATCGCGAACCACACGGCAGCGACCAGCAACAGGATGTCCAGCACGTTCACCGATTCAGGCCTCGCCTCGTCATTCTCCGGTCCCACCACTGCGGCCGGGGGCCCGGGGGTCGTCCCCCGGAACACCACGGCGCCTGGGCCACCCTGTCATGCGCGCCAGTCGAGCGGGACCTGCCTCTCGCGGTCCCAGGGGCGCTCCCAGTCGGCGTAGTGCAGCAGCCGGTCGATGATTCCGGCGGTGAAACCCCACACGAGGGCCGATTCGACCAGGAATGCCGGGCCCCGGTGTCCGCTGGGGTGGACGGCGGTCGCGCGGTTGCCGGGGTCCGTGAGATCCGCCACGGGGACGGTGAACACCCGCGCGGTCTCCGCCGGGTCCACGACGCCGACGGCGCTGGGCTCGCGCCACCAGCCCAGCACGGGGGTGACGACGAAGCCGCTCACCGGGATGTACAGCTTCGGGAGCACGCCGAAGACCTGGACGCCGGCCGGGTCGAGGCCGGTCTCCTCCTGGGCCTCGCGCAGCGCCGCCCGCAGGGGTCCGTCGCCGTGCGGGTCGCCGTCCTCCGGGTCGAGGGCGCCGCCCGGGAAGGACGGCTGGCCGGCGTGCGAGCGCAGCGTGCCGGCGCGCTCCATCAGCAGCAGCTCCGGGCCCCGGTCGCCCTCGCCGAACAGGATCAGGACGGCGGACTGGCGGCCCGCCCCGTCCTCCGGCGGCAGGAAGCGGCTCAGCTGCAGCGGCTCCACGGTGTCGACCGCGCGGACCACCGGGTCCAGCCAGCCCGGCAGCCCTTTCCTGCTGACCACCACGGCTCCGCTCCGCGTCTCACTCGCCCGGCTCATCCCCACCCCCGTCGTCCTGCCGTGTCCAACGCCCGGGGTGCCCGGGATCGTTCCGCCGCGTCTTCCCTCACCCGGCGGCCCCCAGCGGCGGGGCCGGTTTGCCGCCCGCGTCCAGGTAGGCCTGCGGGGGGTTGAGGCGCTGTCCGGGGAAGCCGCCCTTCTCGTACTTCAGCAGCTTCCTCGCCTTCTCCGGGTCCGTCTCGCCCTCGCCGTACGCCGGGCACAGTGGGGCGATGGGGCAGGCGCCGCAGGCGGGCTTGCGGGCGTGGCAGATGCGGCGGCCGTGCCAGATGACGTGGTGCGAGAGGTCCGTCCAGTCGCTCCTCGGGAACAGCGCGCCGACGGCGGCCTCGATCTTGTCGGGGTCGGTCTCGTCGGTCCACTTCCAGCGCCGGACGAGCCGCTGGAAGTGCGTGTCGACGGTGATGCCGGGGTGGCCGAAGGCGTTGCCGAGGACGACGAAGGCGGTCTTGCGGCCGACGCCGGGCAGCTTCACGAGGTCCTCCAGGCGGCCGGGGACCTCGCCGCCGAACTCCTCCGTCAGCGCCTTGGACAGCCCTATCACCGACCTGGTCTTGGCCCGGAAGAACCCGCAGGGCCGCAGGATCTCCTCGACCTCCTGCGGGTCGGCCGCGGAAAGGTCCTCGGGGGTGGGGTACCTGGCGAACAGCGCGGGCGTGGTCTGGTTGACGCGCAGGTCGGTGGTCTGGGCGGAGAGCACCGTGGCGACCAGCAGCTGGAAGGGGTTCTCGAAGTCCAGTTCCGGATGGGCGTACGGGAAGACCTCGGCGAGTTCGCGGTTGATCCGGCGGGCGCGGCGGACCAGGGCGGTACGGGACTCGCCGCTCGGCGGGTGCGGGGTGATGGTCTTCGCGGGCGGCGCCTCGCGCACGGCCGCGGCGGCCTTCTTCGGCGCGATGCCGGCCTTCTTCACCGCGGCTCTCCGCACGGGACCGCCGGCCGCGGGGGCTTTGTCGGCGGGGGCCTTCCGGGCGGGGGGCGCCTTCTTGGCCGCCGCCTTCTTCGCGGGGGTGGCCTTCTTCGCGGGGGTGGCCTTCTTGGCGGTGGCCGCCTTCTTCGCCGCAGCCTTCTTCACGGTGGCCGCCTTCTTCGCGGCACCCGCGTTCCCGGCCGCGCCCGCGTTCCCGGCGGCGGTCGCCTCTGCGGCGGAAGCCGTCTTCCTCGCCGGGGCCGACTTCTTCGCAGCCGCCTTCTTTGTCACCCTTGCCGTCTTTGCCGTTTTTTCTTCACCGCCGGAGGCCTGTTCGCCCACAGCGGAATCGCCACGTACAACCACCCGCGCAGCCCCCTCGGCCTGTGCTCTCACCGGCGATTTGGACACCCGGCCAGCCTACGGCCCGCCACTGACATCCGCCGGGGACCCGGAAGATCGGCGCCCAATTGGACCCCTGACGCTTACCCCGGTACACCAGTGCGGCATCCTTGTGACAGATCACACTGTTTGGACCGTCCGGCAAAATGGGCACCACGGTCCCCTGGTACGAGGGGGAACAAGATCCCCTGAGCAGGTCGACAAGGAGAGAACTCGTGGACGACGTTCTGCGGCGCAATCCGCTCTTCGCGGCGCTCGACGACGAGCAGGCCGCGGAGCTGCGTGCCTCCATGAGTGAGGTGACCCTCGCGCGGGGTGACTCCCTGTTCCACGAGGGCGACCCGGGCGACCGGCTCTACGTCGTCACCGAGGGCAAGGTGAAGCTCCACCGCACCTCGCCCGACGGCCGCGAGAACATGCTCGCGGTGGTCGGCCCCGGCGAGCTGATCGGCGAGCTGTCGCTGTTCGACCCGGGCCCGCGCACCGCGACCGCCACCGCGCTCACCGAGGTGAAGCTGCTCGGCCTCGGCCACGGCGACCTCCAGCCCTGGCTGAACGCCCGCCCGGAGGTGGCCGCCGCCCTGCTGCGCGCCGTCGCCCGCCGGCTGCGCAAAACCAACGACGCCATGTCCGACCTGGTCTTCTCGGACGTCCCGGGCCGTGTGGCGCGCGCCCTGCTGGACCTCTCGCGCCGCTTCGGCGTGCAGTCCGAGGAGGGCATCCACGTCGTCCACGACCTCACCCAGGAGGAGCTGGCCCAGCTCGTCGGCGCCTCCCGCGAGACGGTCAACAAGGCGCTCGCGGACTTCGCCCAGCGCGGCTGGCTCCGCCTGGAGGCCCGCGCGGTGATCCTCCTGGACGTCGAGCGCCTGGCGAAGCGCTCGCGCTGACGCCGGTCACGTGCCTCCACGGCGACGGGGTCCCGCCTCGGAAACGAGGCGGGACCCCGTCGCCGTACGCGCACCCACCGCGCGGAGCCCGGCCAAGGCGCCCCAGGGGTGGGGCATCCCCTAGATGAGCCCGTGCTCCTCCAGGTACTCCAGCTGCGCCCGCACCGACAGCTCCGCCGCCGGCCACAGGGAGCGGTCCACGTCGGCGTAGACGTGGGCCACGACCTCTTCAGCCGTGCGGTAGCCGTCCTCGACGGCCGTCTCCACCTGGGCGAGGCGGTGGGCGCGGTGGGCGAGGTAGAACTCGACGGCGCCCTGGGCGTCGTCGAGGACCGGGCCGTGGCCCGGCAGGACGGTGTGGACGCCGTCGTCGACCGTGAGGGACCGCAGGCGGCGCAGGGAGTCCAGATAGTCGCCCAGGCGGCCGTCGGGGTGGGCCACGAGCGTCGTGCCGCGGCCGAGGACGGTGTCGCCCGTCAGGACCGCCCGGTCGGCCGGGAGGTGGAAGCTCAGCGAGTCCGAGGTGTGGCCGGGCGTCGGCACGACCCGCAGCTCCAGGCCGCCGACGCTGATCACGTCACCGGCGCTCAGCCCCTCGTCGCCGAGCCGCAGCGCCGGATCGAGGGCACGCACGCGCGTGCCGGTCAGTTCGGCGAAGCGGGCGGCGCCCTCGGCGTGGTCGGGGTGGCCGTGGGTCAGCAGGGTCAGCGCGACGCGCTTGCCGGCCTGCTCGGCGGTGTCGACGACGCGCTGGAGGTGCCCCTCGTCCAGCGGCCCCGGGTCGACCACGACGGCGAGGCCGGAGCCGGGCTCCGACAGGATCCAGGTGTTGGTGCCGTCCAGGGTCATCGCGGACGGGTTGGGCGCGAGGACGTTGACCGCCCGCGCGGTGGCCGGCCCGGAGAGGACCCCTCCGCGCGGCCGGCCGGGAAGCACGCTCGGGTCGGTCATGCCGGTCCTCCCCCGGTCGGGATGTGCTTGGTGAACTCGTCGTGCCCCGGCCAGGACAGCACGATCTCCCCGCCCTCCAGACGGGCCTCGGCGAGGACGGGAGCGAGGTCCCGGGCCGGCGCGGCGGCCAGCACCTCGGCGGCCGTGCCGTACGGCGTGAGCTGGCGCAGGGTGGCGATGGTGGGCGGCATCATCAGCAGCTCGCCCTTGTCGTAGGCCGCCGCCGCGTCCGCGGGCCGGATCCACACCGCGCGGTCGGCCTCCGAGGAGGCGTTGCGGGTGCGCTGGCCCTCGGGGAGGGCGGCGACGAAGAACCAGGTGTCGTAGCGGCGGGGCTCGAACTCGGGGGTGATCCAGCGGGTCCACGCGCCCAGCAGGTCGGAGCGCAGCACCAGCCCGCGGCGGTCCAGGAACTCGGCGAACGACAGGTCGCGGGCGACGAGCGCCGCGCGGTCCGCCTCCCAGTCGTCGCCGGTGGTGTCGCCGACGACGGTGTCCGCGGTGGGCCCGGCGAGCAGGACGCCCGCCTCCTCGAAGGTCTCCCGGACGGCGGCGCAGACGATCGCCTGGGCGCCCGTCTCGTCGACCCCGAGCCGGTCCGCCCACCACGCGCGCGTGGGGCCCGCCCAGCGGACGGCGCGCTCTCCCCCGTGCTCCGGGCCCCGCTCGGGCAGGGCGGTGTCCCCGTCCCGCGGGTCGACGCCGCCGCCCGGATAGGCGTACGCGCCTCCGGCGAAGGCCATGGAGGCGCGTCTGCGCAGCATGTGCACGGCGGGGCCGCCGTCGGTGTCCTTCAGGAGCATCACCGTCGCCGCCCGCTTCGGCCGCACCGGGGTGAGGGTGCCTGCCGTCAGCGCGCGGATGAGCTCCGGCCACTCAGGGGGGTACCACTGACCGTTCGCCATGGCCGGAGGCTATCCCGTAACGCGCGCGTGTTCGAGAGCCGGACGATCACGGCTGCCGCCGGAAGGCTACGGCTGGGTCAGCTCGACCTGGATCTCGACCTCCACCGGCGCGTCCAGCGGCAGCACCGCCACGCCGACCGCGCTGCGCGCGTGGACGCCCTTGTCGCCCAGCACCTCGCCGAGCAGCTCGCTGGCACCGTTGAGGACACCCGGCTGGCCGGTGAAGTCCGCGGCCGAGGCCACGAAGCCGACGACCTTCACGACGCGCGCGATGCGGTCCAGGTCGCCCGCGACCGACTTCACGGCGGCCAGGGCGTTGAGGGCGCAGGTGCGGGCCAGCTCCTTGGCCTCCTCCGGCGTGACCTCGGCGCCGACCTTGCCGGTGACCGGCAGCTTGCCGTCCACCATCGGCAGCTGGCCGGCGGTGTACACGTACGGCCCGGACTGCACGGCCGGCTGGTACGCGGCCAGCGGCGGGACGACGTCCGGCAGCGACAGCCCCAGCTCCGCGAGCTTCGCCTCGACCGCGCTCACGCCTGCGTCCCCGGCTTCGGCCGCTTCAGGTAGGCCACCAGCTGCTCGGGGTTGTTCGGCCCGGGCACGACCTGGACGAGCTCCCAGCCGTCCTCGCCCCAGGTGTCCAGGATCTGCTTCGTGGCATGGACGAGCAGCGGCACGGTTGCGTATTCCCACTTGGTCATGGGGCGACTGTAGCCGCTGTCGCGGAGGGGGCCGGCGGGGGCCGCGGAGGACGTTGTCCACAGCCTCCCGCTCGGGCCGGGCGCGGACTGGTTACGCTCGAAGGCGTGAGCAGGCTCCAGGTCGTCAGCGGCAAGGGCGGGACCGGAAAGACGACGGTCGCCGCAGCCCTCGCGCTGGCCCTGGCCACGGAGGGGAAGCGGACGCTCCTCATCGAGGTCGAGGGTCGCCAGGGAATCGCACAGCTATTCGAGACGGAGGCGCTGCCCTATGAGGAGCGGAAGATCGCCGTCGCGCCCGGGGGCGGGGAGGTGTTCGCCCTCGCCATCGATCCCGAACTGGCCCTTCTGGACTACCTCCAGATGTTCTACAAACTCGGGAGCGCCGGACGGGCCCTGAAGAAACTCGGCGCCATCGACTTCGCCACCACCATCGCGCCCGGCCTGCGGGACGTCCTCCTCACCGGCAAGGCCTGCGAGGCGGTCCGGCGCAAGGACAGGTCGGGCCGGTTCGTGTACGACCACGTCGTCATGGACGCGCCGCCCACCGGCCGCGTCACCCGCTTCCTCAACGTCAACGACGAGGTGGCCGGGCTCGCCCGGATCGGCCCGATACACAATCAGGCGCAGGCCGTGATGCGGGTGCTGAAGTCCGCCGAGACCGCCGTGCACCTGGTGACGCTGCTGGAGGAGATGCCGGTCCAGGAGACCGCCGACGGCATCGCCGAACTGCGCGCGGCCGGGCTGCCGGTGGGCCGCGTCGTCGTCAACATGGTCCGCCCGCACCTGCTCGACGCGGCCGACCTGGAGCGCGTACGCACCGTCGCGCACCCCGAGGTCGCCCGCGCGCTGTCGGCCGCCGGGCTCGGCGGCGACCGCCGCGGCGGGCACGCCGAGCGGCTGGTCGACCCGCTGCTCGCCCAGGCCGACGAGTACGCCGAGCGGTACACGCTGGAGCGCGAGCAGCGCGCCGTCCTCACCGAGCTGGGCCTGCCGCTGCACGAACTGCCGCTGCTCGCCGAGGGCATGGACCTGGCCGGCCTGTACGAACTCGCCACCGAGCTGCGGAAGCAGGGGATGACATGAGCCCGGAGCCCACCCCGCCCCACGCGCGCCTCGCCCCCGCGCGCGTGCTCGAGGTCGACCCGCTGCTCGACGACCCGAAGACCCGGATCGTGGTCTGCTGCGGCTCCGGCGGCGTCGGCAAGACGACCACGGCGGCGGCGCTGGGCCTGCGCGCGGCCGAGCGCGGCCGGAAGGTCGTCGTGCTCACCATCGACCCGGCGCGCCGGCTCGCCCAGTCCATGGGCATCGACTCCCTCGACAACACCCCGCGCCGGGTCAAGGGCGTCGAGGGCGACGGCGAGCTGCACGCGATGATGCTCGACATGAAGCGCACCTTCGACGAGATCGTCGAGGCGCACGCGGATCCCGAGCGGGCCGCCGCGATCCTGGCCAACCCCTTCTACCAGTCACTCTCGGCGGGCTTCGCGGGCACGCAGGAGTACATGGCGATGGAGAAGCTCGGGCAGCTGCGCTCGCGGGACGAGTGGGACCTGATCGTCGTCGACACGCCGCCCTCGCGCTCCGCGCTGGACTTCCTCGACGCGCCCAAGCGGCTCGGCTCCTTTCTGGACGGCAGACTCATCCGCGTCCTGCTGGCGCCGGCGAAGATGGGCGGCCGCGCGGGGATGAAGTTCCTGAACGTCGGCATGTCGATGATGACGGGCGCGCTGGGCAAGGTGCTCGGCGGGCAGCTGCTGAAGGACGTCCAGACGTTCGTCGCCGCCATGGACACCACGTTCGGCGGTTTCCGCACCCGCGCGGACGCCACCTACCGGCTGCTCCAGGCACCCGGGACGGCGTTCCTGGTGGTCGCGGCGCCGGAGCGGGACGCGCTGCGCGAGGCCGCGTACTTCGTGGAGCGGCTGGCCGCGGAGGACATGCCGCTCGCCGGGCTGGTGCTCAACCGGGTGCACGGCAGCGGCGCCGGCCGGCTGTCGGCCGAGCGGGCGCTCGCCGCCGCGGAAAATCTTGAGGAGTCCCGCATTGTGGATCAGGGGGGCGGGAAGGCTGGACTTCGTAACTCTCCTGACACATACGGCAGTTCGGCCCCCGACGACGGCTCCCCCGCCGCCCTGGACACCGAGGACCCCGAACGTGCTCCCGAGGAAGGCGGCGACGAGCAGCAGTCCGTCGACCGCCTCACCGCACGTCTGCTGCGGCTGCACGCCGAGCGCATGCACCTGATCGCCCGCGAGCAGCGCACCCGTGACCGCTTCGTCGCGCGCCACCCCGAGGTGGCGGTGGCCGAAGTGGCCGCGCTGCCCGGCGACGTACACGATCTCGCGGGACTGCGAGCCATCGGCGACCGGCTGGCCACCTACCGGCCCCCGGAGCCGACGGAGGACACACCGGAGGACGACGCGTGAGACCGAGCACGTGAGACCCAGCACCTGAACCGAGCGCGTGGACCAAGCGCGTGGACCGAGCACGTGATACGGGAGCCGTACGAGTGGACTCGCCCGCGGCTCCGCCCATCGACAGCACACCGCGCCGACGGCACACCCCGCACGACCCACCACTCGCGACTCACCGCTGAGCGCTCAGCGCTCAGCGCAGGTGAACGACGAGCCGTACGCGACGGCACCGGCCGAAGCCCCGCAGGGCCCCGCTCAGCTCACCGCCGCGTAGTTCTCGTACACCTGGTCGTCGTCGAGAGGCACCAGCCCGGCGCCCCGCTCGTACTCCGTACGAGCCGTCTCCAGCAGCCGGCGCCAGGAGGTCACGGTGGGCCGCCTGCGCAGCAGTGCGCGGCGCTCCCGTTCCGTCATCCCTCCCCACACGCCGAACTCGACGCGGTTGTCGAGCGCGTCGGCCAGGCACTCGGTCCGCACCGGACATCCGGTGCACACCGCCTTGGCCCTGTTCTGCGCTGCTCCCTGAACGAACAGTTCATCCGGATCGGTAGTGCGGCAGGCCGCCTGCGCACTCCAGTCGGTTACCCAGCCCATACCGGCGCCGTCCTCTCCCGAATCGAGGCTCCCCCACGGCGGCAGCGGCATATTCACCGCCGCCAGTTGAGGACGTTACGGAAGGTGGGCACAGCGCAACACCCCCTTCGGGCCCAATCTTGAATGGCCCGAACGGACTATGCGCAAGCGGCAGATCACCCGGGGGAGTGAGCCTGCGACATGCGCGGCAATCCCGGCAATCCCGGATGCTTCAGGTGCGCCACAACGGACGGCGGGTGACACACGAGGCGGATTCGGACACGCCCCCAACACACCGTCGGGCACACTCCGAGAAGTCGCCGGACCGGTCCGGGAACGTTTCGCCGCCGCCGGACGTATGCATACGTGGCCCACCGCTGTGACAGTCGAAAGCAGCTTAGGCCAAGGCATATACGCGTGTCCGGCGAATGAGAACGTAGGCTGCCCTCATGGCAAAGAAGCGCTCGGGCGGGGGTCTGTCGCCAACGCAGCAGGCCGCCAAGTTCCTCGGTGTCAGTGTGCTCGCGGGAGCCGTCATGGCCGGCATCGCGCTGCCCGCCGTCGGCGCGCTGGGGCTCGCGGCGAAGGGCACGGTCGAGGGATTCGACGAGATCCCCGCCAACATGAAGACTCCGCCACTCAGCCAGCGCACCACGATCCTCGACGCCCAGGGCGACACCCTCGCCACGGTGTACTCGCGCGACCGCACGGTGGTCGAGCTGCAGGACATCTCGCCGTACATGCAGAAGGCGATCATCGCGATCGAGGACGCCCGCTTCTACCAGCACGGCGCGATCGACCTGAAGGGCGTCCTGCGCGCCCTGAACAAGAACGCGCAGAGCGGCGGGGTCGCGGAGGGCGCCTCCACGCTGACCCAGCAGTATGTGAAGAACGTCTTCGTGGAGGAGGCCGGCGACGACCCGACGAAGGTCGCGCAGGCCACCCAGCAGACCCTCGGCCGCAAGATCAAGGAGCTGAAGTACGCGATCCAGGTCGAGGAGGAGCTGGGCAAGAAGAAGATCCTCGAGAACTACCTGAACATCACGTTCTTCGGCCAGCAGGCCTACGGCGTCGAGGCCGCCTCCCAGCGGTACTTCTCCAAGCACGCCAAGGACCTGAAGCTGGAGGAGGCCGCCCTCCTCGCCGGCATCGTCCAGTCGCCGAGCCGGTACGACCCGGTGAACGACGAGGCGGAGGCCACCAAGCGCCGTAACGTCGTGCTGCAGCGCATGGCCGACGTCGGCGACATCTCCCAGGCGGACGCCGACCGGGCCAAGAAGAAGCCGCTCGGCCTGGACGTCAGCCGCCCGAAGAACGGCTGCATCACCGCGGTCAAGGGCGCCAGCTTCTTCTGCAAGTACGTCGAGAAGGTCTTCCTCAACGACCCGGTCTTCGGCGAGACGAAGGAGGAGCGGGCCAAGCTCTGGTTCCAGGGCGGCCTGACCATCCGCACCACCCTCGACCCGCAGGCCCAGGAGTCGGTGCAGGACTCGCTCGCGGACCACGTGAACCAGTCGGACTCCGTCGCCGCCGCCGTCACCCTGGTCGAGCCCGGCACGGGCAAGATCCTCGGCATGGGCCAGTCGAAGCCGTTCGGCTACGGCGACAACGAGACCGAGATCAACTACTCGGTCGGCAGCGACATGGGCGGCTCGAACTACGGCTTCCCGACCGGCTCGACCTTCAAGCCGTTCGTCGCCGCGGCGGCGCTGGAGGAGGGCCGCCCGCCGACCCAGGAGTACTCGTCGCCGTACGACATGGAGTACCCGGAACCCGTCCAGACGTGCGCCGGCAAGCCCTGGCTGAACCCGAAGGGCGAGCGGGTCGAGAACGAGGACGAGTCCGAGGTCGGCCCGTACCGGCTGAAGGAGGCGATGGCGAAGTCGGTCAACACCTACTTCGTCCAGATGATCTCCGACATCGGCATGTGCCCGGTCATGAAGACGCTCGACGCGCTGGACGTGGTGCAGGGCAACGGCGAGAAGCTGCCGGAGGTCCCCGCGATCTCGCTCGGCTCCAAGGGCATCTCCCCGCTGACGATGGCGACCGCGTACGCCGCGTTCGCCGCGCGCGGCATGTACTGCACGCCGATCGCGATCGAGTCGATCACCAAGAAGATCGGCGACCAGCAGAAGTCCCTGGAGGTGCCGAAGTCGACCTGCTCGCGCGCCATGTCCGAGAAGACCGCGGACACCGTCAACACCCTGCTGCGCGGCGTCGTCGACTCCGGTACGGGCCAGCAGGCCGGCCTGACCAGCCGCGAGAGCGCGGGCAAGACGGGTACGACGGACGAGCGCCGCAACGCCTGGTTCGTCGGCTACACCCCGAACCTGGCCGGCGCGGTCTGGGTCGGCAGCGCCACCCAGCAGGTCAAGATGGTCGACATCACCATCGGCGGCCGGTGGCACCCCAAGGTCTACGGCGGTGAGGTGCCGGGCCCGATCTGGCGCGACGCCATGACCGGCGCGCTGGCGAACAAGGAGGCCCCGTCCTTCAGCCTGGTCGACATCCCCGACGGCGGCGACCGCGGCCGGGAGCGGGACCGCGACCGCGACCGCGGTGACGACGACAACGGCAACGGGGACGGCCAGGGCAACGGGAACGGCCCCGGCGGCGGCCTGATCGCCGGCCTCACCACCGGCGGCCTCACCACGGGCGGCACCACCACCGGCGGTACGACCGGGGGCGCCGAGCCGCAGCCGTCCTTCTCCCTCCCCGAGGGCTGGTTCGAGGGCAACGGCAACGGCGGGAACAACGGCAACGGGAACGGCGGCACCTGGCCGTAGAGCAGGTGTGCACTCCGCATCTGTGCACGTGTGCGGTACGACGACGGGGGCGCCCTCCTCGCTGGAGGGCGCCCCCGTCGTCGTGAGCCTCGTCGTCCGCCTCGGCGGTTCAGCCCGCGAGGGCCTTCTTCACGGCGGCGGCGACGCGCCCGCCCTCGGCCTGGCCGGCCACCTTCGGGTTGACGATCTTCATGACCGCGCCCATGGCCCGCGGCCCCTCGGCCCCGGCGGCCTTCGCCTCCTCCACGGCCTGGGCGACGATCTGGTGCAGCTCCTCGTCGCTGAGCTGCTTGGGCAGGTAGGCGGCGAGCACCTCGCCCTCCGCCTTCTCCCGCTCGGCCTGCTCGGCCCGACCACCCTGCGCGAACGCGTCGGCCGCCTCCCGCCGCTTCTTGGCCTCGCGGGTGATCACCTTCAGCACCTCGTCGTCGGAGAGGTCGCGCTTCTCCTTGCCCGCGACCTCCTCCTTGGTGATCGCGGCGAGCGTCAGCCGGAGCGTCGAGGAGCGCAGCTCGTCGCGCTCCTTGATCGCGGCGTTGAGGTCTTCCTGCAGCTTCGACTTGAGCGTGGTCATGGGCTCGATTGTCGCAGGTCCCGGCACCGGGGCGCCCGCGCATTTCCGGCGGCCGTACCCGGGCGCGCACCCGCCCCCGTCCCCGCCTCCTCCCCGCGACCGTCCCCGCGCACGTCCCCGCGACCGTCCCCGCGCACGGACGGCCCATCAGGTCTGACACGATGGGCGTATGCGCGCGCGATACGGAGTTCCCCTGGGAATCGCGGCGGTTGGCGCCGCCGGACTGCTCTACTCGGCGGGTTTCGAAGCCCGCTCCTTCCGTCTGCGACGGGTCACGGTCCCCGTCCTCCCCGCCGGGATGCGCCCCCTGCGCGTGCTCCAGGTCTCCGACATCCACATGGTGAGCGGTCAGCGCAAGAAGCAGCGCTGGCTGCGCTCGCTGGCGGGCCTGCGCCCCGACTTCGTGATCAACACGGGCGACAACCTGTCCGACCCGGAAGGCGTCCCCGAGGTCCTGGACGCCCTCGGCCCCCTGATGGAGTTCCCGGGGGCGTACGTCTTCGGCTCCAACGACTACTACGGCCCCAAGCTGCGCAACCCCGCCCGCTACCTGATCGAGAAGGTCCAGGGCCGCCACGGTCTGAACGGCAACCCGCCCGCCACGGGGGTGGTCCACAACCCGTGGGAGAACCTGCGCGACGGCTTCGACGCCGCGGGCTGGCTCAACCTGACCAACACCCGGGGCACGCTGAAGATCGACGGGGTCTCGGTGGAGCTGACGGGCCTGGACGACCCGCACATCAAGCGCGACCGCTACGCCGAGGTCGCGGGCGGCCCCTCCGGCACGGCCGACTTCGCGATGGGCGTGGTGCACGCCCCGTACCTGCGCACCCTGGACGCCTTCACCGCCGACGACTACCCCCTAATCCTGGCCGGCCACACCCACGGCGGCCAGCTCTGCATCCCCTTCTACGGCGCGCTGGTCACCAACTGCGACCTCGACACCGACCGCGTGAAGGGCCTCTCCACGCACACCGCGGAGGGCCGTACGGCGTATCTGCACGTCTCGGCGGGCTGCGGCACGAACCGCTACACGCCGGTACGGTTCGCGTGCCCGCCGGAGGCGACGCTGCTGACGCTGGTGGGGCGGGAGTAAGGGAGCGGCGGGAGCAGCGGGGAGGGGGCTGAGCGGGGACAGGAACCGGGGGGTGCGCTCACCCGCCCAGCCCACCCGAATCGCCCCTTTCGCCCGATTTCCTTACCGTGAGGGGCATGACCGCCCCGATACCCAGGGACATCCCGGATCTCCCCGCGATCCCGGGCATGCCCGCGCTGCTGCCCTCCCCCGTCCCGGCCACGGCGGTGGTGGAGCCCGTACGCCGCCCCCTGATCGCCGTCTTCCGGCTCCTGACCGCCCTGGCGGCGATCACGGGCGTGACGATCTACCTGCTGCTCGGCAGCCCGCTGCGCGTGCTCGGCTACTTCACCATCCAGAGCAGCATCCTGCTGGCGCCGGTCATGCTCCTCTCGGCCCGCAAGGCCTGGACGGCCCGCCGCCCGCTGCCGTCGGCGCTGACCGGCTCGGTGCTCCTCTACACGCTCATCGCGGCGCTCGTGTACCACCTGCTCCTGGTGCACACGACGACCCCGTTCACGATGGCGGACGCCCCGGCGGCCACCACCCTCTGGCACTCGGCGGCCAACCACCTCCTGCACACCGCCGTACCGGCCGCGGCGGTGATCGACTGGCTCCTGATGACCGCCCCCGGCACCCTGCGCCTGCGCCAGGCCCCCAGCTGGCTCCTCTACCCCCTCGCCTACCTGGTCTTCTCCTTCCTCCGCGGCGAGCTGCTCCTCGCCGGCACCCCGGCCCGCTACCTCTACCCCTTCCTCGACGTCGAGGCCCACGGCTACAAGGGCGTCCTCGGCAACGCCCTCCTGCTCGGCCTGTCCTTCTACGGCCTCGCCGTCCTCCTCGTGGCCCTCGACCACGCCCGCCCCAACCCGCTCCGGCACCGTTCGAAAACCGGATTTCGTCTCCAGCCGCCAGTGGGCTAAAGTAAACGACGTCGCCGCGACAAGCAGCGACATCGGGGTGTAGCGCAGCTTGGCAGCGCGCTTCGTTCGGGACGAAGAGGTCGTGGGTTCAAATCCCGCCACCCCGACGCCGTAGTACCAGGTCAGGGGCCTGATCCGCAGTGCGGGTCAGGCCCCTGAGTGGTTTCTGGGCATCTTTTGGGAGCCGTTTGGGAGCCAACCCCGGAATCCGGCTCCCAAGGGAGCGCTAGTGACGCTCCTCAGAGGCCCGACACCTCCGAGCGCAGTCGACTCAGGTTCAAGCGGCCGACTCCTGCCCCCGGCCGACTTCCTCCGGTGGATCGAGAAGCCTGAAGTCGCAGTCGCCCGGACGACGCCCCAAGCGCTGGACCATCAGAGCTCCGAGAAGTGCGGCCCCAGGGCCGCCAACCGGCCCCACGTCCGTACCGACGTAGAAGATGCCGTTCTCATCGGGTTCCCGACCGCCGCGATCGGCACCGACGGCCAGCGCGATGGAGAAGCCGAGGAGGTCGACGCGCAGACCCGCGGGCAGATCGCCGCGGAGGAACACCAGCGGATGAGCCATCCCCTCACTGTCGTACCCGGCGGCGACGACTGCGCCCAGCCCATCGGGCAGTGGATACATGTCCTCGGGAATGTACTCCACGACGCCCTTGAGGTGGTCGGCGGTGAACTGCTTCAGGTTCTCCCACACCTCGTCGTCACTCCGCCATCCGTCCTTCGGTGCCCAGTTTCCGGCCTCGTACAGAGGCAGAACGTCAGCTGGCACCTCTGGCGGGTTCCCCCGCCCCCAGTCCGAGGCGTCATCTGGTTCCTTCACCACCACGCCTTGCCCACCTGTCTCCGGCCAAAGAGTCAGGAGGGAGGCAGGCCGGTGAATGTAACGGCCGAGCAGCGACCTGATAGCGACCGCCGTCTCCTGCTCGCTCAGGCCGGCCCGCAACAGCACGCAGAGCCGCCCCGAGACGACGGTCAGTGCAGCCTGCATGCCTTGCTGCCCCAGGTCGATCGCGACGGCCCGTGCGTTCATCGTGTCCATCAGAACGGACAGCTCCAGCGCCCAGGCGTCGTGTGCGCGCATCCTTCCGGGCGCCGAGTCCTGGTGACGACTTTGCTCGGGCACGAGCCCCAGCGCTCGGTTTTGCATGGTTGCTCCTTTCCTCTACTCGGCTTGGAGCACCCAGTTTTCGCCCGTTTCCAGACTGTGCGCACGTAAAATCATGAAATGCCATTCCGTGCGCGTCACATCTGCCAGGCTGGTCAGCGTCAGCTCGTCACACACCGGGAATGAACTCTTCTCATACGGGTTGTGGTGAGGTGAGCACAGACGGTACGACGATCGCCATGCACCGATGGTCTCCGTTAAACGACCGGCAGCTCGCGCTCCTCACCCGCATCGGGGACGGAGCCGACCCCGTCACGTCGGACAGCCCAGAGTTCGCCCTCACCGCCCGCGCGCTCAAAGAGCGGCGTCTGATCACCATGCCCAAGCAGGATGGGAAGTGGCAGGCGGAGATCACTGACGCGGGGCGCTTCTACCTGGAACACGGCCATCACCCGGACCGGCCGGAACCGACGCCGCGCAAACAGCGGTCGGCGGGTTCCGAGCAACGGACACGGCCTGCCCCTCCTCCGCAGAAGCAAGACACAGCTCCGTCCACGACGAAGCCGGCGCCACAGCGCGCCGCCAAGTCCCCACAGGCGTCGCCGGCGGAAATCGGAGCCGCCTTGATCGCGGAAGTACAGCAGGCTGGGCGGTTCCTCCGGATCCCGAACCCCAGCGACCAGGAGCGAGCCCGCTACCGCAGGGCCTTCGACGCAGCCCGGCAGTGTGCGCCCGAGGGGTACCACCTGAAGTACAGCGGCCGGGCGAAAGGGGACTTCTTCCTCGGTCTACTCAGGGTGTCGGGTGAGGACGACACCGAGTGGAACCGGATCCGGCTGGCGCGCAGCCGGGTGATCAGCGATGTCGAGGACGTGATCGCCGCTGTCGCTGCGGACCACAGCGCCTTCGAGATCTCGGAGGAGGTCCTGCCGCGAGTCCTCTCGCTTCTCCGGCTCCTCGCCGAGCAGGCACTCGCCCGCCACGGCGAGATCACGGTGTCCAAGAAGCGCAAGCAGCCCAGGCCCCTGCTCACCGTTCACGGCAGGACGTACGAGGTCGGCTTCCGCGAACGGCAGAAGCAGGTCCGGTACGTGCCCAAGCAGCCGGGCCGACGTACGTACGACTGGCAGCGGGTGACGCCGGCGCACAGGTTCGAGCCATCCGGCGAGCTGGAACTGCTGATCAGCCAGCACTCGGGCTACGGCTACGGCCACAGCTACGGCTGGAAGAAGGAATGGGCCGACACCGCCAAGAAGCCGTTGGAGGAGCAGGTCGGTTCGGTGTTCCGGGCGCTGAAGGCGCGCGCGGAGGAGCAGGAGCGGGCTCGGCTGGAACGGGAGGCGGAGCAGCGACGCCTGCGAGAGGAGCGGGAGCGGCAGGAGGCGGAGCGTCGGCGTCTGGAGGCGGAGCGGGAGGAGCGCGAGAGGCGGGAGTGGGAGTCCGCCGTCAGTGCCGCCTCGATCAAGGCGGTTCACGCCCTACGAGCGGAGCACTTCGGCACAGCCCTGGAGCAGTGGAAGGTGGCTGGGGAGATCCGGGTGTTCTGCGTCGCTCTGGACGAAGCCGCCGCCACATCGGACGACGCCGTCGAAGCCGAGAGGCTGCGACAGTGGTCGGCTTGGGGGAAGGCGGAGGCCGACCGGCTGGACCCCACCATGAGCGGCAGGGGCCTGGCCGTTCTCGACTTCCACGCGGAGCCGACGGGAGATCAGCTACGGCCCTTTCTCGGCGGCTGGCACCCGCACCGGCCGGAGAGGGAACAGCCTGCGGCACGGCCCGAGCCGCCGAAGCCGACCCCGGAGCCGTGGCGCGGCTCTATCGACGCACGTCAGGATCAAGGCTGGCGATATGGACGCCAAGGTCGCGCTCAATGGTGGAGGCGATGACGCCGTGCCCACGGTCACGTAGGGCCTTGACCGCCTTCTCCACCAGCTGGCCGAGCCGGATGACCTCTTCGCGCAGTGCGACCAGCTCGTCGTAGCGCTCAGCCTTGTCCTCGCCGCACCACGCCCGGACGGTCCGCAGGACGGCCGCCTCCGCATCCAACTTGCGGTCGTCCCGACGACGGTACGAGTACCAGGAGGGCTGTGCGCGCTCCTGCTCGATGTCCTGCTGCTTGCGGTCCACCTCCGGGAGGATCTCGTCGGCGAGGCGGCCCGCTACCTGACGGGCGACGCGTTCGGTGACCGGCCAGCCGGCCAGGCACATGCCGGCACGGTTCTCGTGCACCATCGGGTCACTGCAGAGCGCGGTGGCGTCCATGCCGATGAGCGGCGCTGTCTCGTCGAGTCGGCTCAGTTCCAGAACTCCCGCGTCTGCCACCCCTCGGCGGAGGCGCAGCCTGTTCTTCGGCCGGACGAACCCGAGGATCAGGCGCGCGGCCTCGAAATCCGTGCTGCCGCGTACGTGGCGTGACGCCTCGGTCAGTCTGAGCTCTGCCTCGTCATCCGCGCGGAACGCGTCGACGTCTGGCCATGGCGCTACCAGGCAGCCGGGACTGACCCATTCCTGCAGTCCGGCGTCATCGCCTTCCAGGAACCGGACGTGGATCCAGTCAGACCTCCCACGGCCACCCACCCGAACGATCTCCACCTGCCTGACAGGGCCACCCAGCTCCTTCGGCCTCGCGCGGTATGCCCAGTGCTCGCCAATCTCCATGTCCCTATTGAGCCAGGTCCGTTGGCCCCGTTACTGGGCAATCGTCGCAACTGCTGGGGTATGGCGACCACGCCGAGTTGACGCGGCCTCGCGGAGGCATCGTGGACATGGCTGTGCCCTCCAGCAGTGGTCGCCGGAGGGCACAGCACTTTGCCTACTACGACTTGGCGGGCACACGTGACACCTCGCGTGCCCGCAGGAGATCACTCAGTACCCGCACTGGTGACGTGGCGCTCATGGTCAAACGTGCGTCGAGTGCTGCCTCCCACTGCTCGGTCAGCCCCAGCATGAGGCGCTTGCGCATGCCCGGGGTGACGTGGGCGTAGCGTGCCGAGACAGAGCCGTCGATGTGGCCCATGCGTTCGTCCATGAGCACCTTCTCGGTTCCCAGGTCCTCCATGATCGTCCGGTGGGTGTGGCGAAGGCCGTGGGGCGTGAGTCCCTTTGCTATCGGGAGCCAGCAGGCGTCGGCTCGTTCGCTGGCACCCCGCCCCCGGGCCGGGACGCCGGGCCAAGGCTCGCCGAGCAGGGGCACCGGCCGGGGCTCCTGTGGTGCCTTCTTCGGGTACCAGCCGGAGACCGCCGGCGTGAACAGCCAGGTGGCGAAACCGTTCCTGCGCCAGTGGGCGGCATGCTCCGGTACGACGCCGCCCCGCACGAACCGGAGGTCCGCGATGGCCTGCGCGACCTTCTCTCGCGTGGCCTCGGTGACGCGTTCGGGATGGTTGAGGACGTTGGACGCCGTGCCCGTCGAGACGCCGGCACGACGGGCGACGTCGACGAGCTTCGCGCCCTGGTGGCCCCCTGTGCGGGCCGCGCCCTGTCCTCGGAAGACGTAGGTCTTGCCGTGGCAGGGGCACGGCTTGGGCTTCGTGCGGGCGATGTGGTTGGCGACCAGCGCGGACAGCCAGTCCATCGAGTCGATGGTGCGGTAGCTGTCGTCCTTCGGCGGGCAGCGCACCAGCTCCCCCGTGTCGAGCTCGTACAGCTGCCACTCGACCCGGACGGCTCCAGGGCGGACGAACGCGGTCTCCAGGCCGACGATCTCGCCCCAGCGCATGCCGGTGTACCCTTTGAGGACCACGGCGACGAACTCGTCGTCGCGGCCGGAGAGCAGGGCGGCACGCTCGGCGGTCAACAGGATGCCGAGCGCGTCGGTGACCACCTTCTCCGGGCCACGGTCTCGGGAACGGCCGGCGCGCTTACCCCGTCCGCGCCGGCGAGCGGCCGGGTTGGACGTGATCAGGCCCTCGTCAATCGCGTCCTCGAGGATCAGGTGGAGCGTCGAGCGCCAGGTCTTGACGCTGGAGGCCGCGTAGAGGGCCTTCTCCTTCTTCTCCCACAGGTCGACGTCCGTGCGCAGGATGCCCGCGAGCGCCTTGTCCTCGAACTCGGGGAGCAGGTGCTCCTCGATGTGGCGCTTGTAGTTCTGCATGGTCGAGGCCGCCAGGTCCTGGGCCTCGTACCAGCGGTTCGCGTACTCGCCGAAGGTCTCCTGGCCGAGGGCCGGGTCGCGCCAGTCGCCGCGACGGTACTTGTTCTCGGCCTCGGCCGCTGCCCGTTGGGCCTCGCCCTTGGTGGCGAACCTGATCGCCTTGCCGTTCTCGTCGACGACCGTGTTGTGCTTGCCGGGCGCGACCTTGTACCGGCCGCGCCAGTAGTTTCCGCGCTTCTCCGCGAAACCCAAGTCCCGCTGTTCCCCTCTTGGTTGTCCTCGGCTACGGCAGATTCGATCGGGTTACGCGACAGTGCTGTACTGCTGCTGTCGACGCGGCGGGCGGGCCCGCAGGCGAGTCGCCGGCGCAACGACAGGGCGGCGACGTTGCGCGGAGCCGGTCTGCGTACCGGGCTCGGAGAGCGGCTCGGCCGCCCGCGCGGCTGTGTGCGCAGGCTGTGCCGGCCGCTCCTCGTAGAGGCGGATGATCTCGGCGAGATGCTCGGCGGTGAAGCGGTAGGCGCGGCCAACCCGGGTGTGCGGTATCACTCGCCGTCGCGCGCGGTCCTTGACCCACCAGGCCGAGCAGCCGAGGGTGTCGGCGATCTCCTCGGGGCGGTAGAGGCGGGGCGGAGGGGCGTCGGACGGCCTGTGGGGGACGGGCGCGGGCGTGGATCGGTGCAAGGGGGCGGCTCCTGGTCGCGAGGGCGGGAGTGATGCGTCGGCGGCTCATGTGGCGTCCGGGCCCTGGAGGAGGGCGAGGGGTGATACCTGCAGGGCTGCGGCGATGGCGACGAGGTCGTCGATATCGCATCGTCGCTTGGCGAGTTCGATGCGGGACAGCATCGTGTTGGACATAGGGCGCCCCAAAGCGGTACAGCGTGCTGCGAGTTGACGCTGCCCAAGGCCGCGTTCGGTGCGGAGGATTTCAATGGTGCGAGCCGCCAGCATTCCTGCGGGTCCTATTTCCAGAGATCGCGCTGCCATGGCTCCAGTTGTAGCGTGCATTCACCGGTTTGGTTAACCGGCGATCGTCGGCTATGTTGCGCCGCGCTCAATCGGTGAGCGAGGCGGTCGGGGTGCCACGAAGGGCCGGATCCCCGAACGGGACCCGACACCAGAGACCTTCTCTGACGTGGGGTGTTGTGTTGTAGCTTCGTCGCTCGCAGGACGTCAACGGCTTGCCGATGTGATCCTTCTGGCTCGGGACGCGGGGCAACTATTTGGTCAACCGGCGATCGTGCCCTACCGTTTTCGCACCGCCCTCTCCGTCTCGATTTCCAGCGGCATTTCTGCCGTGAGAGATTGCGCCGGATAGGGCTGGACTTGCGCGCCGCGGGTGTGGCTATGTTGACGACGCCCGGAAAGCGCGAGCGGCCATCAACGCGTTCGCGTCAACGGCCGGACATCCCCCGCCCTTCACGCCCGTCTCCGCCCCCGACCGACGGTGAACCGTGGCACCCAGCCCACCGGTCACCGAGTGAGGACCGCCCCTCTTGGCACGAATCCGCACCATCAAGCCGGAAGCCTTCGTCTCCGAGTCCCTGGCAGCCGTCTCCCTGACCGCCGAGCGCACCTTCTTCGGCCTGCTCACCCAGGCCGACGACCAGGGGCGTCACCGCGACCACGCCGCGATCATCGCCGGGCAGCTGTGGGTCCTGCGCCCGGAACACACGCCTGGCGATGTCGAGCAGGACCTCGCCCAGCTCGCCGACGCCGGGCTGATATGCCGCTACAAGGGCCCGGGCGACAAGCGCTACCTGCACATCGTCACCTGGCGGCAGCATCAGAAGATCAACCGCCCCAGCGCGAGCCGTCTTCCCGCCTGCCCGCACCACGACATGCAGACTCGCACCGCGCCCGGCGTTGGCGCGCCGGCTGCGGGGGCCGGCATCACGGAGCCCGCACCGCAGCCTCATGGAGCCCTCCGTGAGGACTCCGGGCGAATACGCGAGCCTGCGGTGAATCCGGTCACCGATGATGAAACAGCAGGTCAGGGCGATTTCTGTGCGCCCTCCCTGAGACAGCGGGGAGGGCTCAGTGAGGGAGCGGTGACGCCTCACGGTCCGGATCTAGGACCTAGGATCATGGATCTAGGAAATACCCCTTCGGGGGGCGCGAGCGCCCCCGCACCCCACGCCGTCTCGGCCAACCAGCTCATCGCCGAGTACGCCGCCGCTTGCACACACCGTCCGCCCAAGGACGTCCTGGGCCATCTCGCTCGCGAAGTGCGCAAGCTGCTCGGCGAGGGCATCGACCCCGCCCACATCCGGGCCGGCCTAGAACGGCACCGTGCCAAGGGCCTGCATCCCAGCACTCTGCCGAGCCTCGTGCACGAGGCCATGAACGCGGCCTCCGCCGCGCCGGTTGTCCACAGGGCGTGGACAAACCCCGCCGATGTCGAAGCCGCCTACGGAGGTGACCTCTGACCGCCACCCTCACCCGCGAGCCCCACCGGGTCGGCCCGCTCGCCGACCGGCTCAACGGCATCCTTGCCAGTCGCGGCATCGACCTCGCCACCGCCGCCGTCGAGGAAGGGCACGTCGAGCCCGTCACCGCGCTGGAACTCGCCGACGCCAGGATCCCCGCCCGCTACCGTCGAGCCATGGCCGACCACCCGAAGGTCACCGCCTGGGCCGACGAGATCGCCCGCGCCGGACGCCCCGGCCCCGGCGGGCCGGGCATCGCCGAAGGCCCATCGCTGCTGATCGCCGGCCCCACGGGCACGGGCAAGACGTACCAGGCGTACGGCGCCATCCGCACCCTGCTCGGCCGAGGGGTCCGTCTGCGCTGGGAAGCGACCACCATCGCCGACTTCCATGCGCGCCTGCGCCCCCGCGCCGGCCACGACGCCGAACGGGAGCTGCACACCCTGGCGCGCTGCCCGCTGCTGTTCCTGGACGACCTCGGCGCGGCCAAGACCAGCGAATGGACCGAGGAGCTGACCTACCGGCTCATCAATCACCGGTACGAGAACATGCTCCCGACACTCATCACCACCAACCTTCCGATGGAGCAGCTGCGCGTCACCCTCGGTGACCGCGTCGCCTCGCGCCTCGCCGAGATGACGGAGCGCGTCATCCTCGACGGCCCCGACCGGCGACGCCGCACAGCGCCCGCCGCCTGAGTGGCCGCCTCAGCGCCCGCCCTCCTGGTCGGCCCCGCCGCATCACCCGCGCTCGCACCAGCCCTGCCCGCGCCAGCCACTCGCCTAGGCGGTTGCTCAGCGTTCCGTCGATTCACCCTTCGCCCTCATTCCTCGACGCCTTGGAGCCCCCCTCCTGCCTCCTCTCAGTCCCGTCCCCCTCGCCATGCGGATCAGCGGCACGCCGCTCCTCCCTGACTGGGCCACCTCCCCGGTGATGACCGTGGCGCTCCTCATCCCGCCCGTGCTGCTTGGCCTGCTCGCCGGGTGGCTTGTCCGCCAGCAGCGCCGCCGACCGCATCACACCAAGCGCCGGCACGGAGCCGTCGCAGTGCCGGTCGCGGCCGTGGCCGCGCTCGGCTGCACCGCATACAGCGCGGACACCAGCTGGCGGTTCGCCGCCGACTACCTCGACATGGTCGGCACCGCCGAGCGCGTCACGATGTTCGCAGCCGCCGAGCTGGCCCTGTTCGCCACCGCCCTAATGGCCCGGGAGAACCTCAACGGCCCGAAGCAGGCACCCGGCCTGCCCGGCACCCTCACCTGGCTCATCACCGCAGTCCAGGTTCTGCCCGCCTACGCCGAGTCCGGGCTGGTCGGTGGCACCGTGCGAGCCTTCGTCGGCCCCGTCATGGCCGCGATGCTGTGGCACCTGGCCATGGGCATCGAGCTGCGCCACCGCGCCCCCGACGCCACCTCACGCGGCCTGGCCGCCGTCCTCGTCCGCCAGGCACGCGAACGCCTCCTGGCTCGCCTCGGCATCGCCGACCAGGACGCCGATGCCGCCCTCCTCATCCGCCAGCGCGCGCTGAGCGAAGCCGTCGCCCTGATCCTGCGCGCCGAGTCGATGACCGACAAGCAGCGCGGCAAGCGGCGGCAACGACGCCTGACGGAACGCCTGCACGAGGCGCTGGAGCGGGCCGACGTCGACGGCGACCCGCTCCAGGACGAGCTGCTGCTGCGCAAGCTCGCCACCCGCAAGCAGGCCCTTGACCTCGCGGCCATCACACTGCCGCAACGCTGGCAGATTCCGGCCTCGTCCTCCACCCGAGAGCCCGGGTGTAGCCACCCGCGCTCCGACCGCCTGGAAGCACTGCCGCGGGCAGAGGACGCTGCCCGTCCTCACCCATCAGACCCGAGTGACGACGAGGTGCCTACGGCTGCCCGCCCGCAGCCTGCCCGCCAGGTGCCCGGGCTGCCCGCACGGGCAGAAGCCGAAGACAGCCCGGCACCGACGGGCAACAGCCCGGGCAGCGTGTCGGGCAGGCGCGAGCGGAAGGCGGCTGCCCGGAAGAAGCGCGACGCGGGCAAAGCCCGTGCCTCCGACGAGGTCATCCTCAAGCACGCTCGCCGCATCCACGAGGAGACCGGCAGCGTCGGACGCGACCGGGTTGAGGACGCCCTGCGTGCCGCCGGCTACACCGTCTCCAGCGACGGCGTCGGACGAGTCGTCCGCGAGTTCAAGGCTCAGCTCAAGGCAGCAACCGGCGATCCGCTCCGCTGATCCCCGCAGCACCAGCACTTCCGACCAGACCCCGACCCGAAGGGCCCCATGCACGCCCCGCACCACGAAGACCCCGTGCCTCACAAGCGCTCTCTGCTGATCACCCCTGCCCCAGGCGGAGCAAGTTGGAGGTCCGGACACTCCCCCGCGGGGGGAGCGCCCGAACCCGATCCCGCCCCGGGGGTGGCGGGTCCCGTCCGGCACCAGGGGGCACCGGACGGGAAGGGTGCGACCGAGGGCGGACCGCAGCCAGGCAAGGCCAGCCGCAAGGGCAGGGCCAGGAAGGGGAAGTCGCGTCCGCGTGACAAGAAGCAGCGCCCCGCGCACAGCGTCCGCCTCAACGACCAGGAACTCGCCGTCATCCGGTCCGGCGCCGATCACGTCGGCATGAGCGTGGCCGGGTTCCTCGCCCACTCCGCCCTGGCCGCTGCCCGCGACCAGTCCCGCACCGCAGCGGCCATCGCCACCGAGCGGGACATCCTGACGGCCCTGTTCGGTGTGCGCCGTCAGCTCGGCTGGGCGGGCAGCAACGTCAACCAGATCGCCAAGGCACTCAACTCTGATGCCGACGCGCCGCACTTCGCCGCCGCCCTCGCCGACCTGCAACGCGCCGCACAGGCCGTCCAACGGGCAGCCGACAGGGTCGCCAACGGGCAGGAGGAACAGGCGGCTTGATCCCCCGGATCCACCAGCAGGGCAGCAACACCCTCGGGCTCCTGCACTACCTGTACGGCAAGGGCACCCACGAGGAGCACATCGACCCACACCTGGTCGCTTCCTTCGACGGCATGGCCGCCGACCCCGGCCGCGACCCCTCGGCGACGAAGAAGGACCTCCAGCACCTCCTCGACCAGCCCCTGTCCCTGCTCGACGCGGACCGGCGTCCCGACAAGCACGTCTGGCACTGCTCGGTGCGCGCCGCGCCCGACGACCCGATCCTGTCCGACGAGCAGTGGGGCGACATCGCCCGCCGCATGGTCGCCGCCACCGGCATCGACCCTGGCGACGGCGCCGGCTGCCGCTGGGCAGCCGTCCGGCACGCCGACGACCACATCCACATCATCGCCACACTCATCCGCGAAGACGGCCGCCGCCCCGACCACCACCGCTCCGGCAAACGCGCCCAGGCCGAGTGCCGACTGATCGAAAAGGAACTCGGCCTGCACCAGGTCGCGCCCGGGGACGGCACCGCCGCCAAGCGGGCCACCAGCGCGGAGCGGCACAAGGCCGAACGCACGGGCAGGCAGCGTCCGGCACGGGAGGAGCTGCGGGAGACCGTACGGCGCGCTGTCGCCGGCGCCGGCAGCGAGGAGGAGTTCTTCAACCGGCTGGCCGCCGCCGGTCTGCTGATCCGTAAGCGCGTCGCGCCCTCAGGTGACCTGCTCGGCTACAAGGTAGCCCTGCCCGACGACCACAACGGTGAGAAGGAGCCGGTGTTCTACGCGGGCTCGACGCTCGCACCCGATCTGTCCCTGCCCCGCATCCGCGAACGCTGGGCCCTGCCCGTGGAGGCTGTGGCCTCGGCGGACGGCTCCGGGCGGGAACAGCCGGTCCGGCCGGACGTGACAGGTCCCGCGTTCGCGCGGCGCCGGGCCACCGCAGCCACCTGGCAGGCCCTCCTCGTCATCGATCACGGTGACGACGGCGCGGCAGCGGCACAGATCGCTGCCGCGGGTGAGGTGCTGGACGCGCTGGCCAAGACCTCCGCCGCCCATACCCGCGCCGAGCTGCGCGAGGCGGCGTTCGTGTTCGAGCGGGCCAGCCGCTCCCACGTGAAGGCCGTACGCGGGCACGACCGCGCCCTGCGCCAGGCCGCCCGCGACCTCGTCCACAGCGGCCCCGCCCTGGGCCGAGGAGAAGACGGCGCCACCACCGCCATGCTCATCGACATGGCCTTCTTCCTCGTCATCGCCACGGCGAACTGGCACGCGAAGAAGCGCAACGGCCAGCAGGCCGCCGCAGCCCAGAAGGCCGCCGAACACCTCCGCGCCGCCTACCAAGCCGCCGCGGCCGAGTCCATGGCCGTCCTCCGCCAGCGAGGCCAACGCCTGGCCCCGCGTGCTCGGCAGCGGCAAGCCGACCTCCTGCACGAGGTGCTGCCGGAACTGGCCACACGTGTCCAGGCCGAACCCGGCTGGCCCGCCCTGGCCGCCACCCTCGACGATGCCCGGAAAGCCGGCCATGACCCGGCCGCCCTGCTGACCGAAGCCGCCGGACGGCGCGAGCTCGACAACGCCACCTCCATCAGCGACGTCCTGGTATGGCGCCTGCGGCGCAGCGCCCACCTGCCCGCCCTACCCGAGCGCCCCCACGACACACCCGCGCGAGGCAGTCGGCGCCAAGGGGCCTCGGCACCCCGCGCGCTGCCGAAGCAGGGCGGCCTGAATGACCCCAGCCGACGGCGCTGACCAGCGAAAAGCCAGCGGAACATAGCCGACGATCGGCGGTTGGGCAAACCGCCGATTCTCCGGATCATTGATGCCTCCACCCACCCCACTCCTGTGAGGAGCACCCGTACGCCCAAAACCCAAGCCCGGCCCGAGATCGTCGTCCTGCTCTGCGACGCGGACATCAAGCACAAGCGTGAAACCAACACGTGGAACCACCTCGACGGGCGCCCGTTCAGCAAGGAGGAACGGGCCCTCGCCCTCAGCGCCACCCGCGTCGAGTTCGAAGAGATACAGGAGCAGTTCAAGCGATACCGGCAGTACCGGCGCACAGTAGACGAAGCTCCGGATGCCCTGGAGCAGTTCCTGGCCCCATTCATGGAGCGGCTCGCCGAGAAGAAGCTCGGCAACGCCGTCGAGCTCATGAACGAGGACGAGCGAGCCGAGCTTGATCACCTCCTCGGCCTCATCGTCGAACCAGTCCGTCCCTTCGCCCCGTACACCTTCTAACCGGGATGACCAGCGTGGCGGTGTGTCCCGCTCCCAGGACGAAGCCAGCCTCTGACACAGAGCCATGGGCGTTCAGGCGGTAGCCGGTACAACGCGCCGTCGCGAATGAAGCACGGACCGCTCCCTGTAACCGCGGACCGTGACGCCACGCAGACGCCGGCCGAGACACAGCAGCACGAAGCCGGGCCTCCCCCTCGGGGAGGCCCGGCTTCCATGCGTTGGACGGTCCCTCAGCTGGCTGGAGCGCGCAGGAGTCGCTCGCGTGTGCTCTCCGGCAACACCCGGCGCAGCACCGGGGCGCTGGAACTGAGGGAGCCGGCGAACGCGGCGACGAGGTCGTGCGGCACGCTGGCGCTGAACGACGCGGCCCACAGGTAACCCGCGCCGAACACCGGCTCGGCCCACGCCTGCCACCCCGCCAGGGCCGCCTCGCCAGCCTCGGCCACCAGCGCGAGCGGGTCGCCATCCTAGATGAGGGACGGCACCTCACCCAGGTGGATGTGGGAGGCGAACGTCGGATCCACCGCGCCTGTGCCGGGCTGGTCGACGTCGCGCAGCCACCCGTGTGCCGTTACCGCGTCGAGGACCAGCTCGGGGCCACCGCACGGCAGGGCGGGCTCATCGCGGGCGTCGAGCGCGGTAAGGAAGCCGGCGAGGATCTCTCCTGGGACGTCGGGGGTGAAGTAGGCCGACCACTGGGCGAGCGGGCTGCGCAGGTCCGTACGGGCGGACACTTGCCAGGCGATCGGCAGGTTCCCCAGGTGGAACGGCTCGTCCGGCAGAACCCACTGCGCCCACCGCAGGGAGTCGCGGCTGATGTGCAGGACGGTGTTGCGCAGGACCGGACGGTCTTCTGGCGCCTCATCCGGCTCCTGGCGCCCGCGGACAATCGTCAGGCTCGTCCACCCCAGGCCGGCGAGTGTGTCAGCGACGGCGTCGTAGAGGCGGCCGTCGTCACCGGCCAGGTGCCGAGGTCCGACCCAGTACGTGGACGGGACGCAGGCCGGAGCGGGTGGATCGATCGGTACGTCGGGATGCAGGTGCGTCTCCAAGGGGTTGGGGGCTGGAGGGCTGGATGCCGCCAGCGGTGCGTAAAGCTGGATGGGGGTGCCGGGCCGACTTCGCGGCGGCCTCGGGTGGCAGATGGCCGGGCTACCCCGTCTCGCCCTCATAAGGAAGATGACAGGTTTCCCCAGGGCGCCGACTCGAGCCTGTGGCTGTCACACCCGCTGGGAGGTCTCCAGCACACGAGCGACTGCGGCGGCGACGACATCCGCCGGCGTCTCGGTGTAGAAGGACATCTGGTAGCCGCGCACCTTGGCCGTACCGGTGACAGCGATCTTCCATCCCTCGCCGTCGGTACCAGGACGCCCGAGCGGAAACCATCCAAGGTAGAAGCGACCATCCTTCGAGTTGACGTGCACGTCCGCGCGGTCGTCCACGACCAGGTGGAAGTCGTCGGCGGAGAACTGATCCATCACGAGCGTGGCCTGACCCGGGCCGAGCAGCCACTCACGCAGCCGCAGGGCCTCGACCGTGGTGGAGAATCCGGGGCCTGGGGTGCGGCAGTCACGGGCAATCACCTCTTTGACCTGGAGCTTTTACGAGAAGGTCGTCCAGGTTCACATGCCCTTGCGGCGTTGGCCAGTCATTCATGGATCTTTGCTGTCTGCCCCCGGCGAACTGAGACACAGAGCGCCAGACCTCGCGGTTCAACCGCGGAAAGCGGCGTGCGCGCGGTGGGGGCAGTTCCACACCATGCCGATCTTCGGGCGGGGCCGCTTATACCGAGGGGCACTGACATCGCTCCCGTGACTGCGATCAGTTCAAGCCACCTTCGGGCTCTTCATCACGTGCCTTGACGATTGCGTGTTCTACGGCGCGCCCCATTTGACGAGGTGCTAGCCGAACCAAGAGCGTGCTCGTGCCGTACCTAATCGGCTGAAAAGCGTGCACCCTGGCGGTCGCTTGCGGCGCCGTGGGTCACCCTGATCAGCCATGGCGCGCGAACAGAAGGATGTGGCGCTGACCGACGCGGTCGGCGCACGAACGGCCACGGTGAAGCTGGTTGGTGACCTGACGACGGCCGGGCTGCGTGCCGCGCAGGCATGGGCGGTTCGCCGGGAGCAGCCAGAGGCATGGCGAGAGGTCTCGCGCATGCACGGGGTGTTCCTCAGCCTGCTGTCTCCCGGCTGCGGGCCGGCGACGCCGCGCGACCTGATCAAGTTTCTCCACCGCCCCATGAGGGAGTGGGTGCCGCTCACCTGGGACTCGCTACCCGACGAGGTCGGCTCCTTCAAGATCCTTGGGGCGGACGACTTGCTGACCGGTGATGCCGTCGAGTACGGGTCCGACTACAGCGAGGCCCTCTTCGAGGACCACGAGGCCGGCATCGATTGGGTACCTCGGTGGGCCAGGCAGACGTTCGAAAGAGTCGAGCGCGCCATCTACACGGTGCTGTCGTCAGCTGGGCAGGAGGAGTACGTCGCCACAAGGGAGATGCTGATCGAGGTACCGGCGGGCACGGCGGACCGCGTCAGCGACGAACTACACGCGCGCGGCGCGCTGCACACCGAGGCATATGAGCCGCTGCCACCGGACCGGCAGTTTGTAGTGAAGTCCGAGTCCTGGTACGTGCCGTGTCCGACGTGCAAGTGGCCCATGCACGTCCAAGGCGCGTCGCTGGCCTGTCGTTATCCTCCACACTTCGGCCGGTTTCAGGTGACGGACGAGCGTGACGGCAGCGGCGCGCCGCGAGTCCGCGGTCCCGTGGCGGCGTCCGCGCTCAGCGTCGCCGACGTGGTGTGCGTGCACGAGGCGGTCTGGCGCTACATCACTGTCCCCGGCGTCACCGAGGTCGCCTTGATGACGTGGCTGGCGGATCAGCCTGGAATCGGCGAGGACGCGGTGACGAAGTGGCCGCACAAAGACAGGTGGGACATTACCGTGCGGGCTGGCGCCACCGTCTTCGAGGTCGACCTCAAGGACACCAGATCCCCGTCGAAGATCACCGCCAGGCCACCCCGGGCCCGGCACGTCGTGGTGCCCGACTACCGGGCCTGGCAGGTCGCCCAGCTGCGACGCTCACTGCCCGCGGGCTACGAAGTTCGTACGGTGCGCGCGTTCAAAACCGCGATCCGGAACGCCCTGAAGGAGGCGCGGTGAGCGGTCGCTCCCTGGCCACTATGAATGTGCAGCGTCTGAGCACGCTGGCCGCGTTGGCTCTGGCGGCACGACTGTTCCCGAACCGCTCGGAGGAGCCCTTCCGTCACGCTTCGGCGGTCCGCGACGCGCATTTCCTCCTGTCCGGGCATACCCACCTGTGGAACCGCTACGGGGAGCTGTCGTGCGAGGACACGCGGCGAGTCACCCGACTCCTGTGGCACCGCCCCGCTCGCCTGGCGATCCTCGCGGCCTTCCGCCGGGCAGTCGAAGACCTCTTCGACTCGCCCGATCTGCCCGAGGGATTCGCGGCTCTTGACGACGAGCACTACTTGGTGACCGTCCAGCAACGTCTTGCATCGCTGGTGGACCAGGTGTTGGAGGAGCTCGATGGTCGCCGGGCAGCGGCCGACGAGGGACGAAGCCGGGAGCTGGCCCTCCAAGGTCACTTCCGCATTGGCACCCAGATCCCCGACCCGAGCCGCCCCGGCAACGGCGTAATCCAGGCCCACTACGTAGTCGACTTGCCCCAGATTCAAGCGCCGCTGCCGGACCTCGGTAAGCCCAAGGAATGCCTCAGGCTGCAGGTGCCGATCGACGCGCTGCGCGCGATCGCGGACGCGCAGGACCGCGCCTTTGGGCAGAGCCACCGGCGCAAGAGCCTGGAACGGCTGTTCAAGCACATCCGTCGAGCCGACGGCTCCCTGCTTGCCGACGGCTTCCTCATTCTGGACGCCGGCTTGATCCGCGTACTGAGCGCCTGCACGGGTTCGGGCAAGAGCGTCCTGGCCAAGCTGCTTGCCGCGTGGGGCGTGAAGAACAACCTGGTGACGGGGATCGTCGTGCCGCGCAACGACAGCGTGCTCTCCTTCACCCGCGCGATCCGCGAAGAGCTGCACGCACTCGGTCTCCAGGACGCGGTCGTGGTGCCGCTGATCTCCCCGAACAGCATGCAGGAGGCGGCCGAGAAGGCCGCCCGCAGCCTCATTGAGGAAGGGCGAGCCCAGGAGGCGGATGAGGCGTACGGCGAGTTCGCCTATGGATGCGCCATGCAGGCGAAGTCCACCAACACGCAGGACGTCGACCTGTGGCAGCCCGGCCACGAGCGGTGCTCCGACTTCGAGGGCACCGATCCCGAGAGCGGTGAGACCCGGCGTCACCGCTGCCCGTGGTTCGCGCACTGCGGCAAGCATCGTCATCAGCTAAACCTCGACAAGGCCGACGTCATCATCACCAATCACATCAACCTGATGTCCGGCCGCCTGCATATCCCAGTCCTCGCCGAAGGCGACGTGCGCAACCATATGACCGTCGAGGAAGCGCTACTTCGGCTCACCCACGTTCTGCTCATCGATGAGGCGGACGCCTTCCAGGCCACTGGGTTCGCCAAGAGCGCCCACCACGTCACGCTGGCCCGCTACGGCAGCCGGCAACCCAGCGCTCTGCAAGAGCTCCACGACCAGTTCAGTGTCCGCGCCGGTGCCCTGATGTACGAGCTGGAGCGCTACGTCCACCCCAAGATCACCCAAGCGCGCTTCCTCGCCGAGAGCTACGTCAGCAACGCCGCGCACGGGCGTATCGCCCAGAGAGGACCCAACGAACGCAACCGCCAGCAGCTGGCCCGCCGTCGCCTGATCATCCCGCGCCGCTGGGACGCCTGGTGCACCGCACGCCTGTGGCGGGCACCTGACGGCGAGTCACCCACGCGCGAGCAGATCGATACCTTCCGCAAGCTGTTCAACCCTAAGGAGGAAGCACAGCTCGCGGGCGCGAAGGTCCCGGTCGTGCCGGGGGTCGGCGAGAGCACTCGCGAACACCTGACTCAGTTGCGCACCGAGTTGCTCGACGCCACCGCGCTGCGCGAAGGCACCGATCCCGTCTTCGACAACGTGCACGCGCGGATCGCTGCCGCCGCGCGCCCTCTCTTGGACGAACACCTTGCCGATGACGGCCGCGAACTTCTCGTCGATCTCCTCGTGCGCAGGGCGTACCTGGAACAGATCCGCGCCCAGATCGAGTACGTGACCAGGTCCGGCACCTCATTGAAAGCCTCCGGTATCACGGCGGCCAACGAGCTGACCGAGATGCTGGAGGACAACAACCAATGGCATGCCGCCCCCTACGGTCCCCTGGGGGCGCCGGTATTCGGTTTCACGGCCATCCACGACATCGAGGACAAGCACCGCACGGAACTGGCCCTGACCTCGTTCGCGGGCGACCCGCACGCGTATACCGCACAACTCGGTGACACCACCGCGCTGGCGCTGTGCGGTCAGCGCCGCATCGTGCTCGGGCTGTCCGCAACCGCCTACATGCCCGGCGGGACCATGCACCACCTGATCACGCCCCCCACCTGGTACGTCCCCGACGACATCACCGGCTCCCTCGTACTGCGGTCGCTCACCTTGCGGGACGAGCGGAACAACCCCATCCGGATCTCGGGAACCTCCGACATCCACCGGGACCAGGCCCATCAACAGATGGGCCGCGCCCTGTGGTCCCAGCACATCGTCCAGCACTTGAAGAAGCTCGCCAGCCGCCCTGCAACCGCACACCGCGCCCGCATCCTCGTCGCCTGCACCTCCTATGTCGGCGCCGCTCAACTCGCCGAAGGAATGATCTCCGCCGGCGCGGACCCGGAAATGATCGCGGTCGCCACCCGTGCGAGCGACGAGAACACGGTGCCGGCCCACTACCGACGCCGCCCCGCCTGGTACGAGATCCCCTCGGACGCGCTCGAGCGCTTTCCCCACCACCCGACCGCCAAGGTCCTCATCGCGCCGCTCACCATCGCCGAGCGTGGATTGAACATGGTCGATCACAGCGGCCGGTCCTTGGTGGGCGAGGTCATTCTCGCCGTCCGCCCGATCCCGCTTATGGACGAACCCGCCCAGCTCCTCGCCCTGATCTCAAGCCGCGCCTACAGCAGCGTCACCCGCTTGGCCGACCCCGCGGAGACGCTCCGGGACCTGGCCATCACCTCCAGCTCCGTTCACGAGGAGCTTTTCCGCAGCCACCACTTCTTCCAGTCCCTGCCGAACAAGGTTCGGTTGTCGATCGTCGCTGAGATGCTCATCGGCATCATCCAACTCGGTGGCCGAGTACGCCGGGGCGGCGACCGAGGCGTCCTCTACCTGGCTGACTACGCCTTCCACAACCCCTCCAGCGGCAGCGACCTGCCACGCCTGATCCGCGAACTGCGGGAGGGATGGAGCCGGAGCGGTGAGCTGGAGCTCCTTCAGAACATCTACGGCAGCACCCTCCGGGCGATCTTCGACTTCGCCGACGAAAGGACCAGCAACTGATGGCCGCCGCCCCCACGCGCCTCTACACCGCCGACTTCCCGCTCAACCCGGACCTGATGGGGCAGGTGTGGCTCTACCCTCTCACCCCGGAGTTCGAGGACCTCTGGGAGATCTGCGAACGGCAGTGGGATCCCGAGGAGGGGTTCCGGACCCCACACGGCGCCCTGCGCGTCGCACTCGGCACGGTCACCGGCCGAATGATCGTTTTCACCGTCGCCCGCAGGCGCGACGTCCGGTCCGGCGAGGAACGGAGCCTGATCGTCGCCGATGGTCCTCTGGACCCCAGGCTCACCACGAGGTGCTTCGACGTCTGGCAGAAGCTGCACTTCCGCGGCGTCAGGGACGGGCAGCTCCTCAGCCACCACATCGACTTCGAGCGCGCCGTGTGCCGCCCCCTGTCCGATGTCCTCAAGCGGGACGAAGCCGGGTACATCACCGGGCCCTGGTGGTGGAAAGACGCCGCCGGCTGGGCCGTCATCCAACGCCTCGCCGCACATCCCATGATCGACAAAGCCCATCCCGCCCAGCGCGCCACGAACTTCCGCGTCGGGCTGGCACACGACGCCAAAAGGCTGGTGGCCTGGGACTATCCCTACTACCGCACCATCTACCAGGGAAGGTCGAACGAACGGACGGGATGGGCGATGGCCTATGTCTCCGTCACCGGAGAAACCCAGCGCGGCCTGCCCGATCCGGTTCTCCGCTTCGACTGCCACGTCACGCGGGTTGCCGACCACTGGAGCAACGTCAAGACGGTCACCCTCAACCACCCGCAGTTCGACACCCTCCTGCGCGTCCCGGTACGCCACGTGCCCCAGCGCGGCCCTGACGGCGAAAAGCTCCGAGACAACAACGGCCGCCTCATCTGGAAGACGGAGTTCCGCGGCCACACCGCCGCCATCGTCCAGGCATGCGGACTCACCCCAGTGACATTGCCCGACAAGGCTGACGGGGACCTCGAACGCGTCCGCGCCGTCTTTCGCAACAAGGGCAGTCACCTCGTCGGCAAGGGCGTGGGTGCGTACTTCACCCTGCGCATGACCACCCACATCGCCGATGTCCTCGGCGTCCAGCCGATCACATACGACAAGTCCCGCTACACAATCCCAGGTGCCACCATCACCCGCGGACCCATCCCAGCCAAGAAACTGCCCCAGGCACTGGAGGCCGCCGGCTGGAAGTCCATGCGCCTGGTCGTCGTCCACGCCGCGGACACCACCCCCCGCCGCGTCATGCGCCAACTCCGCCAAGACTACGGAGTGCCGATCCCCGAAGCTCTCGTCGGATCGGACGCCAGGTTCGACGCGAAGATCGTAGACATCGCGCCAGCCATCACAGTGGAGTTCCGCAAGATCCCCGAACTGACCATGCACGGCTCCCACGACCGCACGAGCATCGTCCGCTCGAGTGGCTTCTTCCACTCTGACGACCCCGACCGGCTCGTCGCCGCCATCTGCGAAACCACCTGGGACGGCAAGCCCATCCCCAACGACGGCAAGCCCCCCACCCGCAAGGCGCTCGCCGCAGCCGGGGTCGTCAGCCAGTTCCTCACCGCGGCCGACGTCCCGGCGAAAGACGAGGAGACGGACTTCCGCGCCAGCGCGGCCTTGCGCCACATCTTCCAGAACGCCGGCATCATCGATGACCGGCTCGCGCGCGCGACGTGCGCCGCGCCGGACGTCCGCATGGAAGCGCCCCTCACCGAACCCGTCACCGTGGTCGGTATCCACCTGCGCCGCCACAACTACCGGCGTGTACACGGCCAGGCACCCCGGCGACCCAAGCTCGTCGCTTGCCTGGTCGCGATGCACTTCACACCCGACGCCGAGACCCCGCCGTACACCGAGATGTACCACAATGGCCAGTGGCTGCGCTTCGCCGAGGGACGGGCTGCCTACCATGCCAGCGAGATCGGCAACGAGAACTGGGGCCGGAACGGCAACGGGGCCCGCGCGGTCCGCGACCACATCGAGACCGCCTTGGACAGCCTCATCCTCCCAGAGGGTCACAACCGTGTTGTCCTCGTGCTCGACAAAGAGGGCAGCCGGAGCATCTACTCCGGCATGGGCGACAACCCGTTCACCGGTGGCCTGCTCCCCGGTCGCGGCCTCGCCCAGGACGGCGTTGACGTGGCCGTCGTCCGGATCGCCTTCGGCCACCACGCAGCACGGCCTGCCACGGTCTACCGCGACGGCGCCGACGACCTCGCCACTATGAGCCCCAGCTACCGGCGAACCCTGATCTTCGCGAAGAGGCACCCCCACGAAACGGTCTGGATGCTCACGCAGCAGTCGCGTCAGCAGGCCGGCAACTCACCCATGCTGCGCGAGGGCAACCGGCGAACCCGGGAGGACTTCCACACCCTTCCCTTCAATCCCATGAACAAGGACCTCCACGCCACCAGCCGCATCGAGATCGCTATCCCCAGCCCAGGTGGCTGGGAGTCCGGCGACCTCGTGGCTTTCATCGCCCGCCAGTGCGACCAGGCCGTCGCGTGGGACCACCGCACCCTGCGCTCCGCCCCGCTCCACCTCGCCCACCACTCCGACAGGGACCACCCCGACTTCGGCAGCCACGATCCGGGTGACGGCGACGCAGGGGACGGCGAGCTGGAAGAGGAGCTGCTGTAGCTATGCACGTCGTGCGCCGTGCTCAAGACCGGTGCCATGTTGCTCGCCGGGGTCGGATCACTTGGTGGCCAGCAACGTCCGAGCCTCCTCGGCACAACCCCACGACAGCGTGACGCCGGCACCCCCGTGCCCGTAGTTGTGCACGACCACGGTGCCGTCCTCCCACCGGTCGCTCTCCACACGGACCGTGGCGCGGGTCGGTCGAGCGCCGACCCGGTGCTCCAGGACACGGGCCTCGGCGAGGCGGGGCTCGACCTCGGCACAGCGGGCGAGGATGCCGGCAGCCGCCTTGTCGTCGGGGGCCAGATCGCCTTCGCCGTCGATCGCTGTGCCGCCCAGGACCACGGTGTCGCCGTGGGGGTAGAAGCACAGGAGGTCCGGGGAGAGGCCGGTGTCCTCGGAGAAGAACTCGGTCAGCCCGGGGTTGGTGACGACGACGTGCTGACCGCGGATGGGCCGGAGGTCGGGGTCCGGAACCAGGTCGCGCGCCCCGATGCCCGCGCAGTTGACGATCGCCGAAGCCGGACCGGCGTCCGAGAGCGAAGTCAGCCGTCGCTGCTCGACCACACCGTCGGCATCGCGGAGTCGGCGCAGGAGGTAGTCGAGGTAGGTGGGCATGTCGATCAGTGGCACGGTGAACCGGTAGCCCGCCGTGAAGCCGGCCGGAAGTTCGGCCCGCTCGCACGGTCGGAAACCCGGCAAAGTGGTGGCCCAGTCCGGCGCGGCTTCGGCCGTGCGGGACGCCTCGATGCCACTGGTGAGCCGGACGCCCGTCGCCGGGTCCTGGGCCAGCTCCCGGAAGATCTCCAGGGACCGTCGTCCCCACTGGTCGACCTTGTCCTTCGGCTCGACCAGGTAAGGCCCCCACATCGCCCCGGCCGCCAGCGACGTGACCCCCGGCACCTGCTCGGCGATCACGTGCACCGAAGCCCCGGCCTCGGCGAGAACGACGGCCGTGGTGAGTCCAGCCACCCCAGCCCCGACAACGACAGCGCGCTCCCCTGCGGTCATGAACCCGACCCTAACGGCCGGGTTGCGTCGATGGGGCGTGTTGGGCGAGGGCGTTCTCCAGGGCTGGCAGGAAGCCGCGCACGTGAGGGTTGCGCTGTCGGCGACGGAGGTCGGCGGCAAGTTGGTGGAGCAGCGCCGCGCTGCGAGGCGAGCGGACGGCATCGAGGCGGTCGGCGGCGATCTGGCCGATCTCGCAGGCTGCCTCCAGGTCCCCGTGCGCGCTGTGTCCCAGGGCCAGCCAGGCTCCCTCGAACATGGCTCGGCGCTGGCTTGGGTCGCCGCGCGGCACGTCGTACGCCCCGGACCTGAGCATCTCGGTCCCCTGGGCGAGGAAGCGACGGCTCTTCTTTCCGCTCTCCGCCTTCTGCTGTGCACGACCCATCTGGATGAGGCCGTAACCAGCCTGGCAGTCCAGGTGGTTGTCGGTGAGGAAGTACATCCAGCGGGGCTCTTCTTGGCGGCCGTCCCGGCTTGCGATCAGTTCACGGGCAGCGCCACGAGTGTGGGCGAAGTCGTTGTCACGGCCGGCGGCGGCGTACGCGTAGGCGAGCCGGGACAGGACGGACGCCCGGACGGCCAGCGGGGCGGCGTCGCTCGCACGGCGGGCGGCCTCACCGAGGGCGATGGCGTCCGCGGGGTGTCCTCGACTCGCCGCCTGGAAGGACAGGTCGCCCAGGATGTGGGCACACAGGGGGAGATCATTGACCTGATGCGCGGCCCGAAGCGCCGTGACGAAGTAGCGCTGCGCCAGTCCGTGGTCGGCCGCGTCGAAGGCCATCCAGCCGGCCAGCTGGCCGATCTCCGCGAGCGCGCGGATCAGACGGCTCGCGACAGCCGGAGGGTGGCCGCCTTCGCGAATCAGCAGTCCGACAGCCCGGAACTGCGCTCCGACGTAGGGCAGATGGCGTGCCCCTCCGTGCTCGTCGTCGAGCAACTGGAGCGTGGGAAGATGCTGCTCGACCTGGTCCACGAGCGGATCGGTGCCGAACGACGACGTCATTCGAGGCGTGTACTGGCCGCGTCCCGCGGTGCCGTCGAGGTACTGGGCGACGATCGCGAGGAGTCCCGCGCCCGAGATCGCGAGGAACCGGCGACGGTCGACGAGCCCTCCCATCACCCAGTCCTCCACGATCGCCTCCATGCCCTGCGTGGTCCAAGGCCGCGCGAGATCCGTGTCCGCGGGGACCAGCGCTGACGAGTCGCCCACACGTCCCTGCCACAGTTCGGCCACCGAGACATTCCTACCCAGCTCCTGGGAGAGCACGTAGGCAGCCATCATCGGCAACGGCGAGCGCGGCAGGGCGCCGGCGTCCCGCCAGTGGTACGGCGCCGACTCGGCCACCGTCCCCGCGCCGAAAACTCGGTTGAGCTTGCGAGCGAGCGCCTTCGGGCGCCATCCGAGTTCGTCGAGGCACCCCGCCAGTACGACGTTGGGCTCGCCTGTCTGCGGTGCCACGTGCGAACGCCTTTCGCTCCAGTGGTTCGTGCATCACTTCACGGGCCCCATGGTGGTGCCCCTGGGCGGACGATTCACCACCCCCGCATGGAAGTTGACCGAGTTGACCCACTGATCGGGTCCTGCCTGACCGTCCTCCTCCTGTGTTCTTGGATCCCGGCGGAGGCGCCCGTCTTCCGAGCCGACGGAGAAAGAGGTGGGCCTTGAGACAGCACACGAGCACCTCCCCAGGCCGACCGGGCGGCGTGCTGGACCGTGACGCCGGACGACCAACTTCCGCCCCCGGACGCGGACTCGTCGCTGGCGACGGCACGACCACCCTGATCACGGATCTGCCGTACGGACCGGAAGCGGCCGAGGTCGCCCGGGGCGCCGTGACGCTGGCGCTGCGTGGCACTGAGACGGAAGTGCTTGCTGATGCCCGCCTGATCGGGTCGGAGCTCGCGACGAACGCCTTCGTCTCGGGCAATCCGCCGTTGGTGCTGTGCGTCGACCGCAGGAGTCTGGCCAGCGGCGGCCTGGAAATCGAGATCACCGTCACCGACGGCGGCTGCTCCCGCCCCGCACCCGCCTCTCCTACCGCTCCCGACGAGCAGGCCGAATCAGGACGTGGACTGGCCATCGTCGATGCCTTGGCCGATGCCTGGTCGCTGACGACTGGCACCAACGGCTCTCGTGCCTAGTGCCGACTCACCCATAGGCCGTGCTCTTCATCCGCCGGCGCCTGATGTTCACGCCCGCCCAAACCCGTCCTCCAAGGAGGCACCACACAGTGCGCATCGACCATGCGACTTCCCCACCCTCACTCACGGCTGTGCCGGAAGCCGCTCCCCAGCCCAGGGTCGTCGTCGCTCTCCACGAGGGCTTCTTCGGCGCGGAGTCGGGCACGGGCTTCAGCAACCGCGCCTTCCTCACGGCACTGGCCCGGCTCCTGCCGACAGGCCGCCTCTCAGTGATCACCCCGCACGTGCCCGAGACCGCGGGAGCGCACGATCAGCGGTGGGCCGCCGAGGTGCGGCAGATGCTGCGACAGGCCGCAGCCGAGGTCATCACGATTCCCAAGGTCAACGCGCCGCCGGACTCGGTCCGCGGCTCGGTTCAGCTGTGCGACCTGGCGGGCGAGGCGGCCATACGCATCGCCGCGCGGGCGAGCCGGTGCCTCCTCGTCGGCCTCGACATCCCGTTCCTCGGGCTCGCGCCCTACACGTCGCCGACCACGGACCTGCTGCTCGTGCCCCGCTCCACGACCGCGTTGACGCGGCCCAAGGATGTATCCCGCATCCGCTGGGAACGGGACGCCCTGCGAGCGGCGACACTCCGAGGTGCGCGCGTGGGGGCCATCTCCTCCCACATGCGAGGCCACCTCGTCGTCAACTACGCCGTCCCTCGGTCGAGCATCGTGAGCATCCCGAACGGGCTGATCCGTGAAGAGATGGTCAGGCCGGCCACGGCTCTGCCGCTGCCTTTCAAGGCCCGCGCCGGATTCCTTCTCGCCATGGGCCGCGCAGTCCCGACGAAAGGCTTCGAAGACCTCCTGGAGGCGTTGCGTCTGCTGAAGGAACGCGGTGTCCCCGTTCCTCACCTGCTGCTGGCTGCCGTGACCTCGGAGGAACATAAGCACCCCTCCTCGTACCAGCAGAACCTGGCGGCAGACATCCGCGCGCACGATCTGGACGCGACTCTGATCACTCGCTTCACCCCCGCGATCCGTGCCTGGCTGCACAGCCCGGCCCTGCGCGCGGTCATCGTTCCCTCGCGTGAGGAGCCCTTCGGCCGGATACCCCTGGAGGCGTTCGCAGCCGGTGCGGGCCCGGTGGTCGCGACCACGGCCGGCGGCCTGGCTCAGACCGTCATCGACGGCGAGACCGGCTTCACGGCCGCACCGCAGGACCCCAGGTCCCTGGCCTCAGCCCTGCACCGAGCCCTGACCGTCCTGCCCCGAAAACGCGATCGGCTCCGGAGCGCCGGCGCGGCCCTGGTGCGCTCCCGCCACGACTACGAGGCCAGCGTCGGTTCCGTCATGGACCGCATCGCCCCTTGGGCGCTGGCGCAGTCAGCCACCGCGGAGGGCCACGCGCGATGAACCAGCCGGTGGTGCTGATCAGCCTGGAGTCCCCGCACTCCTTCTGGCGGCTGTCCTCCGAGCACGAGCGTGCGCTGTCCGCCGCCTTCCCCGGCATCGCGTTCCGCAGGGCGACCGAGGAGGCCGTGCCGCACCAGCTGGCCGACGCACACGTCTACTTCGGGTGGCGATTCGCGCCCTCGTGGCTGTTCGCCGCGCCACATCTGAAGTGGATCGCTTCCCCGGCCGCCGGCACCGACCATCTGCCCGTCGCCAAGGCGCAATCCGTCGGGGTGGCCCTGACCCGCTCGTACGGCTTCCACGGCAGGCCCATGGCCGAGCACGCAATGAGCCTGGTCCTGGGCTTCTCCCGCGGGCTGTTCATCAGCCAGCGCGTCCAGCGGAACCGTGCCTGGTGGAAGGACGACCTGGCCGAGGAGTTCTTCGACCTGGCGGGGGCGACGATGACCATCGTCGGCTGCGGCAGCGTCGGACGCCACCTCGCCCAGGCCGCTCGGGCCTTCGGCATGAACGTCATCGGGGTACGCCGGACACCACCTGCGGCTTCCGAGGGCGGGATCACGTGGGTGCGCACGACGGCGGTGCGCCAGGCGGTCTCCGTCGCCGACGTAGTGGTCAATCTGCTGCCCGCGACCCCGGCGACGGACCGCTACTTCGACCACGACCTCTTCTCGGCGTGCAAGCCCCGCTCTCTCTTCCTCAACCTCGGCCGCGCGGCAACCGTCGACCAGTCGGCCCTCCTGGCCTCCCTCGACACCGGCCACCTGCGCGGCGCGGCCCTGGACGTTTTCGATCCGAAACCACTGCCTGCACGTCATCCGCTACGGCTCCACCCCCGGGTCGTACTCACCCCGAAAAGCTCGGTCTTCTACCGCGCGTACATGGACGAGGCGGTGGCGTTCTTCACCGACAACCTGCACCGCTACCTCTCGGGCCAGCCCCTCAACGGCCTGGCCGAGGCGCCCGCCACCCGCTCTCCGCTCGTAGGAGGCTGACCAATGCCCACCGCAGACCACGACGCCCTGGCCGCCGCCTTCGCCGCCGCAGGCCGCAACCACCCCTACCTGGCCTTCACCCTGAACTCGCTGTGCAACCTGGACTGCGTGTTCTGCAAGCCCCGGTGCATGCCGGACTACGGGCACAAGGACCGGCCCCTGACCGCCTCCGACTACGCGGCCATCGCCACCGAGGCCGGGACCTGGAAGATCAGGAAGGCACACTGCTCCGGCGGTGAACCGACCCTCCGAGCCGACATCCTCGACGTCATCGCGGGCCTCGCCGACGGCCTCGGGCCCGCCGCCGCGATCGGCATGACCAGCCACGGCAACCTGCGCCGGGGACTGAGCGTCGAACAGCTCCACGACGCCGGCCTGACCTACCTCAACCTCAGCCTCCACAGCCTCGACCCGGCGCGGTCCGCCGCGATCATGGGCGGCGGCGACCCGCGCGCCACCCGGAACACCCTCGACGCCGCCCTCTCCCTCGGCCTGCGAGTGAAGATCAACTGCGTTCTTCAGCGCACCTACCTGGACGACGCCTTCGCCGTGGCCGAACTCGCCCGCGACCTGCCCATCGCCATCCGCCTGATCGAACTCCAGAACATCGGTCCCGCCCAGGCGCTCTTCGACACCGAGTTCATCACCGAGGCAGAGGTCCGCGACCGTCTCCACGAGTGGTTCGCGAACGCGGGCGAAGTCCCCCGGGACCAGCTGGGCGTCCGCAGCCCCGGGCAGTACCTCCGTCCCGACGGCTGGGCGGGGTCGATCGGCTTCATCTCCAACTCCAGCTGCGCCACCTGCTCCGACGCCAACCGGATCAAAATCACGCCCACCGGAGTGGCGCGGCCCTGCATCCTGCACAACCGCGACATCCCCCTGAAGCCCCACCTCGCCGACGGCACCCTCGCCGACGCCTTCGCCCACCTCTTCCAGGCCATGCTCGACCGCAACACCAACGACGCCTGGCAGGGGTTCCACTACGTCGACTACGACCTGCGCTGGGACCGAATGGAGCGCCCCGAAGGCACACCGGTCCTACCCCTGCTCCCCGTCCTCCCCACGGGAGCGGCCGGCCCCTCCTGCGCCCGCGCCTCCACCGGGGAGCGGTGATGATCGTGGTCGACGCGCCGCCTCTCTACCAGGAGCTCGGCGCTCTGTACGAAGGCGAGCTGGACGCTCACGGCGTCGGGGCCGTGATGCTCACCCACAAGTGGCAGCCGGCCGACCTGCTGGCTCCGCACTCCGACCTCGACGTACGCGTTCTCCTTCCCCAGGCGCCTGCGGACTGGGAAGAGTGGAACCACCGCCTGGCCGCCGCACACGCCGCCGCAGTCGACCGGGAAGTCGTCCATCGACGTCTCCTGGAGCACCCGCCCGGCTTCGCGTTCACCGTGTCCGAGGCGGACGGGCGACTCGTCTCCGCGCCCGAACTCGCGACCTGGTCACTGATCAGCGGCAGCGCGCGTGACTTCCAGCGCTGGAAGTCCAGGGCTCAGATGGCGCCGTGGTGCGAGGTCGATGAGCGGTTCTACCGGGGGATCCTCCAGGCCCGGATGGGCGGCCGATACCAGCTGGCCGCCGACAGCACGGACAACGTGGTCGAGGACATCGCCGCGTACCGGCGCCACTGCGTGGCGTGGCACTACCTCGCCCCGTGCTGGTTCGCTGCCGCCGCACTCGCGACACGGACCCGCTGCCCCGGAAAGACGGCGGCCCTCACCCAGTGGCGGCCGGAGGGACTGGACGGATACGCCGAGCTGTTCCTCCGGCACTCAGAGAACCGCGCCGATCTCCGACCACGGAGTCCGCGCCACCTGCTCCGCGCGGCGCATGTAGCTCTGGAGGCGGCCATGCGCCGCGTTCCTGACGGGAGCCGCCCAGACGGCCAAGGGCATGAGCACGCTCGTACTGACTGGGTGATGACGGCCAGCATGCTCCGTGTACGCGTCGCCCGCTGGCTGTACTACCTCGATCCGCCGCCTGGCGTGGCGACCGAGTACCTGATCCGGCGGGAGGCGAAGGAACTCCGCTCCGCCGCGCAAACGCTGACCGTGCTCGCGGCAGACGAGGCGACTGCCGCCCAGCGGCTGGCCGCCCGGATGGCGGCGCTGATCCCCACTGGACCCACCACCGCCGACATCCTGCACGCGGCCCTCGCGCGCTGGCACCAGCAGAAGACCACCGTCCAGGACTTCCTCAGCTTCCCGCCCGACGACGTCCACCTCTGACCCAAGGAGACTCGCCAATGACCCCGCGTGCGCCGGTGCCCCGCACCCTCAAAACGGCCAAGGTCAAGATCACCACGAAGTGCAACCGGCACTGCGACTTCTGCATCTTCGCCGACGGCGCCCAGGGCGAGAACATGTCCCTGGACCTGTTCTCCACCATCCTGACCCGGCTGGAGACCATCCCCTTCCAGCAGCTGCACATCAACGGCGGCGAACCCACCGTGCATCGGGACTTCCCGGCGCTCAGCGACGCCGCCCGCACGCGGTTGCCGGACAAGGTCATGGTCCTGGGCACGAACGCCATCACCCTGGCCCGCAACCAGCCGATCATGGAGGCGACCCTCCGCTCCTACGACCAGATACTCATCGGCTGCGACGACGAACACGGGAACTACGACGAGGTGCACGCCGTCGTGCCCCGCCTCCGCGAAGCCGGCAAGACCGTGGTCGTCAACAGCGTCCTGGAAGGCATCAGTTCCACCCGGCTCACGCAGCTCGGGGCGCTGTGTGAGAAGTACGGCGCCATTCATGTCACCAACCACGTGCACCACGTCGACGTGGGCCAGCCGGCGAACGAGCTGCGCGGCCTCTGCGACCGCTACCTCGACCAGCACCTGATGATCGAGATGGACGGGTCCTGCTACCGCTGCTTCAACGCCATGGCGAAGGACGACAGCGAGTTCAGCATATGGGACGAGGACTTCGCGGCCAAGGTGTTCGCGCCGCGCGCGCACCACTTCCGGTTCTGCCTGCGCTGCCACGAGTACACCGACTCCGGCGCCGCACTCGTCCCCGCCCTCACCGTCTGACCGGGAGGTACACCACCATGCCCGCAGTCCTCGGACTGAACTTCCACCACGACACGGCCGCCGCGTTAGTCGTAGACGGCCGCCTCTACGCAGCCGAAGAGGAGCGCTGGAGCGGCGTCAAGCACAACCACCCCACCCGCAAGGGCACGCTCACCGCCCCGACCCGCGCGCTCCAGTGGTGCCTGGAGGCCGCCGGCCTCGAACCGAAGGACGTGGACGCCGTCTGGGCCGCCTCCATGCGTCCCAACCCTGCGGCCGGCTGGTGGCTGGCCGAGGAGCGGGAGGAACTCGCCGCCCTCCTGCCCGCGCCGCTCGGCGAACACCTCCGCCTCCTCTCCCACCACACGGCCCACGTGCTCTCCGGCTACCTGCTCTCCGGGCACGAGCACGCCGCGGGCCTCGTCATCGACGCCGGCGGCTCCTCCCTGGGATCCGACTTCGGCCCTGGCCGGGAGCGCATCACGGGGTACGACCTGTGGCCTGATCGCATCGACCGCCTCCACCAGGGCATGCCGGCCGTCGTGCCGGGCCCGGTCGGGCCTCGGCGCGTCCACTCCTCCCTCGGGCACTTCTACCGGAACCTCGCCCAGAGGGTGATCCCACCCGGCGACGAGCCTGAGGGCAGCATGATGGCGCTCGCCGCTTTCGGCGATCCCCAGCGCTACGGCGCACACGTCCGCGAACTGGTCCGGCTCGGAGACGAGGGCGAGGTCCGCATCGATCATCCGTGGGGTTCGGCGGACAGCAGCACACCGCTGCTGCTCGATGGCCGGGCCTGGACCGCCGACAACGTCGCGGAACAGCCGGAACACAAGCGTGCCGACCTGGCCGCCGCCGTCCAGGAGATCTTCGCCGAATCGGTCGTCCACATCGCCCGCCACCTGCAACGACTCACCAGGGCCTCAACCTTGGTGTTCTCCGGCGGATGCGCCCTGAACTCCCACCTCAACGGCCAGCTGGCCGCCGACAGCGGCTTCGACACCCTCTTCGTCGCACCCGCCCCGCACGACGCCGGCACAGCCGTTGGCGCCGCGCTCTACGGCTGGCACTACCAGCTCGGGCAGGAGCGCCTGCCGGTGCCGACCGACGCGGCCTGGGGCCCGAACCCGGGCGCGCTGCCAACGACAACGGTGCCGCCCGGCTATCACGCCTTGCCCCACCTCGGGCTCGGACTGCCGGCCACAGTGGCGGCACTGCTCGCCGAGCACCGCATCGTCGGCTGGGTGCAGGGGCAGCTTGAATTCGGGCCGCGTGCCCTCGGCCATCGCTCGATCCTCGCCCACCCCGGTCACGCCGCCACGAGGGACCGACTCAACGCGATCAAGAAGCGAGCCGCGTACCGCCCGTTCGCGCCGGCCGTCCTCGCCGAGCACGCCACGGAATGGTTCATGTCGGCGGGCGACCCGTTCATGAACCGTGTCGCCACCGTCCGACGGTGCCGAGCCGACCGCATCGCCGCCGTCACCCACCACGACGGCACCGCCCGCGTCCAGTCCGTCGCCGCCAACCACCAGGGCCTGCGCGATCTCCTTGAGCAATTCCGCGACCTCACCGGACTGCCGCTGCTGCTGAACACATCCTTCAACCGCAAAGGCACCCCGATCCTGCGGACCGCTGAGCAAGCCGTGGCGGCGACGGTGGAGCTGCGCCTTGACGCCCTCGCCGTCGGGGACACCCTGCTGCTCGCCGACCACGTCCCCGATCCCCGTGCCGCGTCCCTTCGTACTAGGTGAGGCGGATGGATCCCATCGATCTCGACCACGTCCTGACCGTGCTCGGTGCCGCGGCGTGGAGCCTGAACGAGCAGTCCCGCGCCCGCGTGGCCGCCGGCCTCGCGCTCACGGTCTACGACGGCCACACCCGCGACCAGGGCACCCCATACCTGGAGCACCCGCTGGCCGTCGTCAGGCTCCTGCGAACGGAGATCGGCGTCCGTCACCCCGAGACCCTCCTCCTCGCCCTCCTCCATGACGCCTTGGAGGTGGCCCCTGAGTCGGAGGCACTACTCGTCCATCACCTCGGCGGCCCGTTCACCGCCCGCCTGCGTGCCATGACGGCCGACCACCGCCTCGAACAGCGCCCCAAGTCCGTCGGCGACGAGACCCGCTGGCGCGCGAAACAGGCCGCACTCCCGCCCGAGGACCTCCTCGTCCGGCTCGCCGACCGCCTGCACAACCTGCGCGACCTCGCCGCGTCCCCGAACCTCGACCGGCGCCGACGGTTCCTCCAGACCCTGGGCGATTTCCACCTCCCCCTCGCCGACGCCGCCCGCGACCTCGGCCCCCATCTGGAGACCATGCACGCGCGCCTGCACGCCGAGTACGTCCACCACATACAGGAGGTACGTCCGTGAAACGGGTCGTCTACTCGATGGAGCCGGTCGGCCGGACCGGCGGCCGGGTCTACCTACGGATGCTCCACGAGGTGACGGCCGACGACGTGGAATGGCGCACGGTCCCGGACCACAAGCGGACCTACCGGGTCCGCCGCTGGCGCAAGCTCCGCCACCTCGCCCGCCTGGCACCTTCCATACGGGCGCTGCACGGCACCACCGGCACCTTCGTGTGGGACGACCTCAGCCTGCTGCTGTTCACGCCCGAGATGCGCGCCCGCACGGTGTTCCTCCTGCACCACTACGAGCCGCTCCAACATGACTCCGCCCCCATCGAGGCCATGCTCTGGGAGCGGCTGTTCCGCGTTCTGCCGCAGTGCGCCGCCGTCGTGTGCGTCGCCCCGTACTGGGCCGACCAGCTTCGCGCCCGAGGCGTCCGCAACGTACGGGTGATCTACAACGCCTTCGACATGGCCGAAGTAGAGCAGGCACGCGGTTACGACCGGGCCGAGTGCCGCGCCGAGTTCGGCCTACAACCCGACGTGATCGGCGTCTACGCGGGCAAGGCCGTGCACTGGAAGGGGACCGAGGAGGTCTCCGCAGCACTGGCCCGCGTTCCCGGACTGCGGGTGATCACCAGCGGCAGCAACACCATCGGCCTCGACAGCGCGCACTACGACGTCGAACGCGAGCGGTACCTGCGTCTGCTGCGCGCCTGTGACGTCGGTGTCTTCCTCCCACGGATGCGAGAGGGCTGGAGCCGTTGCGCAGCCGAGGCTTTACTCCTCGGCCTGCCCTGCCTCATCCGCCCGGTGGCCGGCCTGGGCGACCTCGCCGCACTGGCTGGCCAGCCTGCCCCGGACCTCCGCCGCCTCCCTGCACAGGTCCGGCAGCGTGCGGCGACACGGCACACCGAGGCCAAGGCGGGGTACGAGGCCCTGGCCCGGTACGACCTGAACTACTTCGGCGACGCCTGGGGCAACCTCCTGACGCAGGTCGCCTGACCAGCGGCTAAGCCTGCGCGACCAGCTTCCTGCTGGCAGCTTCCAGACGGGCCAGCACGCGGTCCCGGCCGAGCAGCTCCATGGACTCGAACAGCGGCAGTCCGATCGTCCGGCCGGTGACCGCGACCCGGATGGGCGCCTGGGCCTTGCCCAGCTTCAGCCCGTGCTTCTCCCCGACGGCGAGCAGGACGGCCTTCAGGTCGTCCGCCTTCCAGTCCGCGACGTCGGCCAGCTCGGCGCGGGCGTCCGACAGGATGTCGCCGGCGCCTGCCTTCATCGCCTTGTTCCACGACGCCTCGTCCTCGACCGGCTCGTCGAGGAACAGGAAGTCCACATAGCTGGTGATCTCGGAAAGCAGTGCCAGCCGGGTCTGGGCCAGGGAAGCCGCTGCCTCGAAGACGTCCTTGTCGAACGCCTCCGGCCGCCACGGCGCGTACGGGGCGACGAGCCACGGCGCGCAGGCGGCGGCGAACTGCTCCGGCGACAGGGCGCGGATGTACTCGCCGTTGAACGCCGTCAGCTTCTTCACGTCGAAGAAGGCCGGCGCGGTGTTGACGTCCTCGATCCGGAAGAGCTGCTCCAGCTCCTCGTACGGCCTGATCTCCCGGTCGTCACCCGGGCCCCAGCCGAGCAACATGAGGTAGTTCACCATCGCCTCGGGCAGGAACCCCTCGGCGAGGTAGTCCTCCAGCGCCACCTTGTCCCGGCGCTTTGACAGCTTCTGCCGCTTCTCGTTCACGATCACCGGCAGGTGCGCCCACACAGGCGGCTTGGCACCGAGCGCCTCCCACAGCAGCTGCTGCTTCGGCGTGTTCGACAGGTGCTCCTCGCCTCGGATGACCTGCGTGATTCCCTCGTCCAGGTCGTCCACGACGTTGGCGATCAGAAAGACCGGGGACCCGTCACCACGGGCGATCACGAAGTCCTCGATCGCGCTGTTCGGGAACGCCGGCTCCCCGCGGACCAGGTCGACCACGACGGTCTCCCCCTCGTCCGGCGTCCGGAACCGCAGCGCCCCCCCCTCCTCGAAGGCCAGCCCCCGGTCCCGGCAGAACCCGTCATACCCGAGGTGCTCCGAGCCCGTGCGCTCCTTCAGCTGCTCCCGGGTGCAGTCGCAGTAGTACGCCCGGCCGGCCGCGAAGAGCTGCTGAGCCGCTTCCCGGTGCCGCTCGGCATTGTGCGACTGGAAGTACGGCCCCTCGAAAGCCGCATCCTCGCCATGAATGCCGATCGCCGCGAGCGCGCTGATGATGCCCTCGGTCCACTCCGGCTTGTTCCGGGCTGCGTCGGTGTCCTCGATCCGCAGCACGAACCTGCCGCCGGACTGTCGCGCCACCGCCCAGTTGTAGAGAGCGGACCGTGCACCACCGACATGGAACATGCCGGTCGGGGACGGGGCGAAACGAACGCGAACCGGGGCAGTAGACATGCGCTCCAGGATACCGACGTGAGAACTCCACCTCTGGTCACTCGACCTACCCGCCTACCCACAATTTTCAGCCGGCCACTCGTCTGCACTGGTAGTCGTTCCGGCAGGCCCTGCCGTCACCGCGGTTGACGCTTCTGGGCTACTCACGCACGGCCGAGGCCGGTCAAGTCCTCCGTAGTTGCCCGCAACCGCTGTGTGCGGCCCAAGCATTCAGGCGATTCTGACTCTACGACAAAATAGGATGAATTAACCCTTACTGGCCTTTGGGTCACGCACAGCGTCACGGTGAAGGCGAGTGGGTGGTGCCGTAAGATCAGGGGCTATGTCCCTCATCAAGAGCCAGGTGAAGCAGTCGGCATTTAATCCCGCACCCTCGCTGCCCTATCAACTCCGCGTAATCGACTTCGAGTCGGCGATGCAGGACGTCTACGACTTCTTCTATGACGTTAACCTGAGCCTGCACGAGAAGGGCCTTCGCCGGTTCGAAGATATGCTCCGGCCAGCAGCATGCTCGGGATTGATTTCCGACATGCTGACTGCCAGCCTTGCCAAGCATTCGCGAACGCTCTGCGAAAACAACTACTTCAACGGGCACCCCGACCTAATCGTGCAAGGCATCTATAGCAATGACTCGGTAGCCGCTGGCGAGAAGGGCGTTGAAGTCAAGAGCACGCGCAAGCCCGGCGGAGCGGTGGACATGCACGGAGCACGTTCTCAGTGGCTCTGTGTATTCGTATACAGCGTCGACAACAAAACGGAACCCGCATGGGATAGGGATCCCATGCGATTCACTGAGGTCTATCTCGGCCAGGTCGATGCCGAAGATTTCCGGCGAAACAACCGAGGGGAGTTGGGCACCCGTACGGCCACGCTTAATCGCGAGGGCCTGGAGAAGCTTCGTCGGAACTGGGTTTACCTCGATCGCTGACCGATTTTCGCGCAGCAGGAGAAAACTCAGCTAGCTTAGGTACGGCCTGACGAGCAATCTCGACGTAATTTGGGTCCAACTCTACACCGATAGCTTCGTAGCCTACCGCGTGCGCAGCCGCCAACGTAGAGCCAGATCCGGCGAAGGGGTCAAGCACTACACCTTCACCAAGCGGGAGTATGGCCCGAACGGCTTGACGCAGGAATTCTTGCGGCTTGAGGCTAGGGTGCGCTGCGATTGCGCGCTCTCGACGATTCGTGGGCGACGAACGGATCACATCACCAAAGGGCTGTTCGTCGCTCAGTCGACGCAGGCCGCCAGTTTTCCACTTGCGTAGGTTATCGGCGATGGTACCTTCGGGAATCTTCCTGAAGAGCAGCCACGGCTCCCATTGCGAGCGAGGCATAACGCTCACATCAGGAAACTCTTCGTGAGCATTCTTGGGCCGGTCGCCACCACGCATGGTCTGGACGAGTCGGACCACCTCGCCGCGACGTTCGAGTCCCGCTTTGTAGAGCGCCACACTCACAAGGTGTGAGACGAGCGGATTGGCCGCGACCATCACGTGCGCCCCCGGAACCAGTACCCTTTTCAGGGCCTCGCCCCACTCCTGGAAGAACTTCTGCAAGTGTTCCAAGTCAGCGCTGGTAAGCGTAGTAAACCGCGGCAGCGGCGAACGCTTGTGGCCATCGTAAGAGGGCGGAATGCGCCAGACGCCACCTTTCCGCGCCCGGAGCTTGCTCTGCTCATGCGCGGTGTACTCCACCAACCCATACGGCGGATCAGTAACGCACCCGTGAATACTATTCTCGGGCTGTTCCGCCAACCAATCAAGGCAGTCGGCGTTGTAAAGCTTCGTCTGCCCAAAAACGAACACAGGGGACGAAAAGATCGCACCCTGCCCCTTTGTTACTTTCTTACTCACTTCGAACTCAACTTATAGGTTCCCCGGTCGGTACGATGGAAGGTCTCCGGCGTGTTTAGCCGCAGATAGGAGCGGACCGAGGATGCTGGCACATCGCTTTGCAACGTTTCGCAAACTGCCGCATGGATGGCCTGAACGTTGCTCGAAGCGGGGTAAATGCGCCGCAAGTAATCCACGATTGCGTCTCTTACGAGACCCGGCCGCCTGCGTTCCTGATTCACGCTACCTCCCCGCGAAAGACGTCCAGACGTCTGAACCTGGCTGACAGTACAGGAGCACGCAGGAGAGCGCAAGTTTATCGCGACAATGGGCCTTGATGACACTCGCTTTGGAGGCAGGGCATACCCGTCGTGCGACGGGCATGCCCTGTCAGCGTCGCAGCCCTCTGTCAGGTGAGGGCTGCATCACTCTTGGCCGTATACCCCTGCTCCGCTACCGCCACGCGTTCCCGTTGGTACGGCCACGGATGCGCTCCCGGGTGGCACTCCCTGGGAGCCATCTGGGAGCCAACCCGCTCCCCGAACCCCTTCCAGGCCATGCGACACCAACCGAGCCCACCCCTCCGACCTGCGGAAACGCCATCGAGGCTGGCAGTCTCCCCAACCGAACCTCATTCGGGACGAAGAGGTCGTGGGTTCAAATCCCGCCACCCCGACGCTGGTCAGAGGGTCTGGTGTGCAAGTGACGCCAGGCCCTTTGTCGTGCTCGGGGGTCAAAGGCTCCTGACCGGCCCTCCAGGCCGAGCTGATGAGCGCTCGGATTGCTCACGCGGGTGTCGAGGGCGACGTCATGCCTCTCGGTGCTGGGCGAAGACCTGCTGCTGCTCGTCCCGCCAGGTCCAGGTGGCCGGCCGGGAGAAGGGCAGGCTTCGAGCGAGGGTGGAGAACTGCTCGGACGGTTCCCGGCTCGCCTTGTTCACCACGATCGCCGAGAGCATCGGTGCTCGTCCGTCCTCGTTGCGGTAGAGGCAGACGTCCTTGAGCAGATAGGTCATGACTCCGCGGTGAGGCGGGATGGAGTCGAAGCCCCGTTCCGCCAACTCGGCGCTCAGCTCGCCGTACGTCATGGTCTGTCCCTGTCGGGCCCGCTCCCGCAGGATTTCTACGGCCGCTTCGACCGCTGCCGGGTACTCCGGATCCTTGGTCCTCATGGCCCCTCCCCCACCGCGTGGACACTGCCCAGCCTGGCCATCGTAGCGGCCTGGTACCGGCCCGGTGCTGCTGCGAG